>JAZRYF010000012.1:0-177301 GCA_045600625.1 Saccharofermentans sp. | reverse complement strand
CTGCAACGGTCTCTTTTCTATACTTACATCATCAAACAAACGAAAGGAGAAACAACATGATTTACTTTGTAGTACTTGGAGTCATCGGTTTAGTTGACTTAACAGCTGTAGGAATCGGCACAGGCCTCTATCTTACTAAAGAAGATTAATTCATCCAAAAATGAAGTTTAGAATTACAAAACGAAAGGAGAACAAACAACATGTTTACAGGAGCAGCAGTTTTCATCGGTATCCTAATTACAACAATGGTATCAGTGCCAGTAATGCTTAATAACTAATAGCGATTATCAATTTTTAGTTTTATATAGGACTGCATAGCGGTCCTTTTCTTTTGCCATAAATCCTCTTTTACAGATAAAAGGAATAAAGCAAATTCCGAGCAGTGGAGCTGTGTGAGGTCTCCTGATGCTAGCCGATGGCGACGTGGCAGGAAATCACTCTTTTTCCGACCTCAGCGTAACTAGCCGCAGATGGTTTTCTCTCTTTTCTACCTCTATGTGTGTTAAAATATTCCCGGTTAGGGGGAGTGAAATTATGATTTGTAATTCTTGTGGATATGATAATAGAGAAGACTGGGCTTTCTGCTCAAATTGTGGTTCAAGACTCGAATCACCAATGACTGGCGATATGGCTGGTTCAGGCGAGATGCCTGATTCCTATTCAAATGATTATCAGGAAGGATATGAGGAAGGCGTTTCCAAGGCTGATCCATATTCAATAGATGCAATTGAATGTCCTAATTGTGCAGCTAATGTAAAGATTGATTTATCTCAGGATTTTGCTTACTGCGAGTACTGTGGAAGCTGCCTTTCGCTTATAGAACTTCGTAAAGAAATCTTGGAAGAAGAGGCTCGTATCAAGGAGGCTGAAGCGCGTATTGCCGAGGCTAATGCTCTGGAGGCTCAGGCTAATGCAGCCGCTGCTGCTTCTTATGAGGGCGAAGGTTATTACGAAGAAAGACCTAGTATTGCAAGGGATATCGCGATGGGTGTTGCTGCTGCAGCTTTGAATTTCAGACCTCGCGTTATGAGTACACCTTATTCCAGAATGGGCAGAAGCGAGCCAGCTTATGACTATTATCCAGATTATGTAGAGGAGCCAATTCCGGTTCCAGTTCAGACTCGGGCATCCGCTCCTGTATCAACTAATCATGGCGTAAGTGATGCTGAGCGTGCTGCTGTAAAGACAGAACATAAGCAGTCTGTTGATGCTATTAAGCCGGTTGCAGGTAAAAAGCCAAAGGTTATGTCAAAGCCGGAAGCCGTTAAGCCTGCTCAGGTCAAGGATTATTCTTCAGTAATGCCATCCAAGACTCCTGTTGCTGTACATAGCCCTGTTAAAAATGATGTTACCCGCACAGCTACGAGCGGACTTAACAGAGTAGAGCCACCTAAGGAAAAACATGGTCTCTTCGGATGGGGTAAGCCAAAGACTTCTACAGCAACTACTGCAGCGGCAAAGCCATCAACACCAGTAAGTAAGTCTGTACAGGTTAATAAATCTGTTCCTGTTAATAAGTCTGTTGTAAGCAAGCCAGCTTCTGGCTCTACAGGTGGATTGTTCTCGAGAAGCAGCGTATCAAAGCCTGCTTCAACACCAGTAAGTAAACCTTCTGTAAGCAAGCCTACATCTGGTGGAATGTTCTCCAGACCATCAACTTCAAGCTCTGTAAGCAGATCTAGCTCAAGTGTATCAAGGCCATCTGTTTCCAAGCCATCTATGTCCAGTTCAAGACCAAGTGTCTCAAGGCCAAGCGCATCGAGACCAGCATCAAAGCCAGTATCTAGACCAAGTTCTTCAAGACCTAGCTCATCAAGATCATCTGGCAGTAAGTCATTCGGCGGCGGTGGTAAGAAAAGATAAGACTTAAAAATATAAAGCAACTTAAAAGGAGTACCACAATCGTGATACTCCTTTTGCTTGTAAGAATTTTTAAGATTAGTAGTTTTCTTCGTGCACTTCGAAATAGCTCTGAGGGTGGTTACATGTAGGGCAAACCTCTGGAGCCTCTGTGCCAACAACGATGTGACCACAGTTACGGCACTCCCATACCTTAACCTCACTCTTCTTAAATACTTCCTGAGCTTCTACATTCTTAAGAAGTGCACGGTATCTCTCTTCGTGATGCTTCTCAATAGCAGCTACTAATCTGAACTTGGCAGCGAGTTCTGGGAAGCCCTCTTCTTCCGCTGTCTTGGCAAAGCCTTCGTACATATCTGTCCACTCAAAATTCTCGCCGTTAGCAGCAGCCTCGAGGTTAGATGCTGTATCACCGATACCCTCTAACTCCTTGAACCACATCTTAGCGTGCTCTTTTTCGTTGTCGGCAGTCTTTAAGAAGAGAGCTGCAATTTGCTCGTAGCCTTCCTTCTTAGCCTTGGAAGCGAAGTAAGTATACTTATTTCTAGCCTGAGACTCGCCTGCGAAAGCAGCCTCCAAATTCTTTTCAGTCTGTGTTCCTGCGTATTTGCTCATAAATCCTCCTATTATTCTTGCCACGAAATGTGGGTGTTTTTACAGTGTTGATGTTACCATATTGAATTTGTATATGTAGAAAATTTGAGTAAAAATATAGTGAATTGTTTTATACTTCAATTTACAGGAGGACGTATGAAAGCAAAACTCTATAGAAACTATATGAATGTTGATAATGTTAACTCTTACCTCGAGCAGGATGAAGAGTGTAAGTTCAGAGTAGGTGAAGGCTATAAGGCTTCACCTGATATCAAGTCAATCATCTCAACTGCGATAATGCTTCTGTTTATTATAACTATTTTTGCTGTTGTTATGTCAACTCAGGGACGTGGAGTCTTAATGCATGGAGAAGGCGCTCGCCCTGTTATGAATGGTTTGATTCCTATTGTTGGAATGATGGGGCTCATGGCTCTTTATATGCTGGGAAGCCTTATTGCTTATATTGTTACTCTGGTTAAGCTTAAGAAATGTGATTATCCTGTTCAGGCAACAATTATTATGCTTGAAGATCACATTCACAGAAACAGAAGAGGACCAACGATACACGATATTTATCCTGTTTTTCATTATTACTATAATGGCAAGCATTATATTGCCAGAAGTGATGATGTGTCATACAGAATGCATTATATGAACTGTTCGACATATCTTGGTCAGGATGTGAGAGTCCTGATTAATCCTGATAATCCTTACTCTTGTAAAATGGAAGACGACTCTGCTGTAAATAGCGCCAGATTATTCACTTACATATTCACTGTAGTAATCTTCTTCATCATGATGTACATAATGTGTAGTAAGTTTTTAGGGCTTCTTTAATTAGTATCTGTCTATTTTGATTTGAACACTGCTGACTGAAGATGCAGTTGCTTTTACAGAATCAGTGATGATTTTAATAATCTCTTTATCCAGCAGTTTATAATCGTATGGCATAAGGGCATCGAGTTCTACTGACTCGGTGCCTTCTTTGTTTACTATGCGAAGGTCATGAATACTTACGTCCGGTGCTTTGTCAGACAAGACTTTGATGAGATTGTTTTTAATATCAAGCATAAGTGGATTCCTGATATCAACAGGGTCTGTATGAATTGTAATCTCGTGGACCACTCCTGACTTAATTGCCTCATGTTCGATGCTGTTGATAATGTTATGTGCTTCATCAAGTGTCAGATTATTTGGCAGTTCTACATGCATCGAAGCAATAACCTGCTCATGACCATATTCGTGGATTCTTAAATCGTGTATACCTAAAACATTAACTGATGAGTAAGCTATAGATTCAAGACTGGATGTTACCTCTGGTTCTACGCTTCTGCCCATGATGGAAGATATGGTTTCTTTGGCTGCCGACAATCCCTGATAGAAGACAAATATCGCTACCAAAGCTCCAATATAAGCATCGATTTCAAGGTTAAAGATAAGCTTAAGGCAGGCAGAAATAATAACTGAAGATGTAACAGCTACATCACAAAAACTGTCAGTTGATGCGGCCTTGACGGTCTCGGATTTAATTTTTACGGCGACTTTTTTGTAAACAACACCCATAATTATTTTTACTGGCAAAGTGCAGATGAGAATTATAACTGTAGTAAAGCTGATTATTGTCTCTTTGTGATGGACGATTGCTCCAACAGATTCTCTGAACAAAGATACCGCTACAGCCATAATAATTGCTGCCAAAGTAAGACCAGCTATGTATTCTGCTCTTCCGTGTCCGTAAGGATGTTCTTTGTCAGCTGGGCGTGATGCTATTTTAAATCCAATAAAAGTAACGGTCGATGATATGGCGTCAAACAGGTTATTAACGCTGTCGGTAATTATAGAAAAACTTCCTGAGATCAGGCCAGTAGCAAACTTCAGAGCAACCAAAACGATATTACAGCAGATGCCAAAAAGCCCAACATTTTCTCCCTGTTTTGATCTTGTAATGTTGCTATTTTCCATATCAGGATTATAGCAATGTTCATTGATTGTTTAAATGCACCAGCAAGGCATCGAGATATAATCTATTCGTAAAACTGCTTTTTATGGGGACTGCTATGGGCTTACGAGATGATTTTGTTAAGATTCCAGAAATAAAAATTGGAGATTGTTCAATTTCTACTGGTGTGAACCTGCTTAAGGAAGGAAGAGAACACTGGGATTTCTATACTTTTTGCGATGGTGAAGCTTATCTTAAGTACGGAGACAATTCTTTCATAATTGATATTACTAATACTGGTGATGCTAATCACGCTATTCAGCTCGTTCAGGGTGGAATTAAGCTCGAGCAGGGCAATTCATATCGAATTGATTTTGACGTATATTCAGAAGTTCCCCGCCATTTTGGTTTTGCAGTATCATCTCCTGATCGGGCTTATCGCCGCTACCTTAAGGACCAGCTTATTATTCTTGACGGTAAGTGGGAGACACACAGAGTTACTTTCGAGATGCTAGGAGAGACTGACGAGAACGCGAGAATTGAGTTCAACCTCGGAAATAACGATTCTACTGGTAATGTCGAGATTCGTAACGTAAGACTTCAGAAGGTTAACCAGGATGTTAAGCGCCGTGGAACTATCGGTGTTTGCGGTGGATGGGAAGATGCTGAGAACTATAACCTGTTCTTAAGCTCGCTCATGATTCCTGAGATAACAGATAACTACGTAATTATGAGTTATACATTCCCTGAGTCTTCTATCGATGAGGATGAGACGGATACTGGTCTTAAGTTTACAGACTTCATTTCCATGAATGATTTTGATGCTGTAATCGTCTTTGCCCAGATGCTTGACAAGAAGGAAATTCAGGACAGAATTATCGCTAACTGTAAGTCTAAGCAGATACCTTTGTTTTTCCTCGAGCAGGAGAGAGAAGGTGTAATAAATTGCATCTTAAATTATGCTGGCGGCTTCGAGAAGATGGTAGAGCATGTCCTGGATTACCATAAGTGTACCAAGGTTAAGATGCTCGCGGGTTTTAAGGGCAATCCATACTCCATTGAGCGAGAAGAAGTCTTTAAAAACCAGATGCTTAAGCATGGCATTATGGTAAATGAAGACGACATAATTTATGGTGACTTCTGGGACGCAGCAACAGTACAAAGACTTAATATTCTTTTTGATGCCGGCATGGAAGTGCCAGAGGCTTTTGTCTGCGCTAACGACTCTATGGCTGTCGGCGTATGTGACTGCCTCGAGAGTCGCGGAATACGTGTGCCTGAGGATGTAATTGTTACAGGCTTCGATGGTACATGGCATGGTAAGTACCATAAGCCAGTTATCTCTACCGCAGTACCTGATTACGAGAGCCTTGGCCAATACATCATCGGCGTGATTAAGGGTGAGATTTCATGGAAGCCTGGTAAGTCCCAGCGCTATAGCGTTGATTACAAGGTTAGCCTTAACGATTCATGCGGATGCGCTTCTGATGAATACGACTGGAGACAGAAGGTTAAGACTCTGGTTGCTGATAATCAGGACTACTTCCGTCATATGCTCGAAATGGGTAAGTTCATCTCACGTACAATTAGTTTGAACGATATGGATGAAGCGATGATGGATTTACAGCACTACTTATGGCTTTGGAAGAAGCAGTACTATTTTGCTGGAATTACAAATCACGAATATCCAGGCTATGTAGATACAGTTTTGCATGGTAATGGCGGTGAGTATGCTTTTAATGAGAAGTATTACAATCTCACAAAGCAGTTACCAGAATTAGATGAGATTTTGGAGCCTGGAAGCGGAATTAACATCCTCCTTTTCAGACAGATAAGGCATGCTGAGAAGGCATATGGATATGTAAGCTGCGGATATGAGAAGTTTACTATGCGTGACCAGCAGAGATTTGAAGAGTTTGTTCTTTATGTATCTGCGGTAGTTATCTCGGTAATGAATAATATTAAGCTTCTGGAGGCTAATAAAGCTATTGGAGAATTAAGTGAGAAGGATTATCTTACAGGTCTTTACAATAGACGTGGCTTCCTAAGACATGTAAATGAACTAATGCATGATCCTAAGAATGTAGGCAAAATTTTCTCGCTATTCTCTATCGATATGGATGGTCTTAAGTATATTAACGATACTTATGGACACCAGGAGGGTGACAATTCACTTATAGTTATGGCCAGAGCGCTTAATTCCTTTATAGGTGAGAAGGGTATTTGTGCCCGATTTGGTGGTGATGAGTTCGCTATCGCGGCTGTAGGAGATATCGATATTGGTGATGGACTTGTAGATATGCGTAAGAGGCTTGCTATTCATACAAGTGGCGACCCAAGAATGCAGGGAAGAGCATATGAGATTTCTGCAAGTATTGGTATTGCTGAATGTATTATTTCAGGCAAGGATGATCTCGAAGATATAATGAGACTATCTGATATTCGTATGTATAAGGATAAGCAGAAGCGTAAGGAGAAATCGTCTCGATGAAGATGAATATAAAAAGATTTGCAGCGACAGTATGTGTCGCTGCTCTTTTATTGGTAGGAATACCAGTTCATAAAGAAGCCAAAGCTGATGGCATGATGACAGCAAGTCAGGAAGTTGCTGCTATTAATGTTGGATGGAATCTGGGTAATACGCTGGATTCTTATGGAACATGGATTACGAATGTTAATCCAGTATCTGTTGAGACTGCCTGGGGTAATCCTCTTACTACAAGAGAATTAATCTTATCTGTTCAGCAGCAGGGATTTAATGCGATTAGAATTCCAGTGACCTGGGCTCAGTTTACAGATAACGATGGTAATGTTGATGAAGCCTGGATGAACAGAGTTCATGAGGTTGTTGACTACGCCTATGATGCTGGTATGTATGTAATTTTAAATGTCCATCATGATACTGGTGAACACGGCAGTGACAAGGTTTGTTGGATGATTGCTGATATGAATACATATGAGCAGACTCGTGACAGATTTGAAGGACTATGGACCTCTATAGCTAATGAGTTTAAGGACTATGGAGATCACTTGATGTTTGAAGGCTATAACGAGCTTTTGGATATGAATAATTCCTGGAATTATTCAACTACTGGAAATACTGCATACGATGCTACAAATTCCTATGCGCAGTTATTTGTAGATACAGTAAGAAGTACAGGTGGTAATAATGCTACCCGTAACTTAATTGTTAATACTTATGTATGCTCTGTTGATCAGGCGGTTCGTGACAATTTTGTATTGCCTACAGATACAGTTGAAGACCACTTAATTTGTGAAGTTCACTGCTATTCACCATGGTGGTTTTCTACTGCGACAGATACTTCTGATACAACTTTTACGCAGCAGCACAGAAGTGATGTTATCAATTTGATGAATACAATAAGCGATTTTTCGACTCAGCTTGGAGTACCAGTAATTATTGGTGAGTTCGGCCCTGAGTATAAAAATAATGATGACCAGAGAGCTTCTTATATTGAGTGCTACATCTCGGAGGCTACTAGCAGAGGAATAAAATGCTTCTGGTGGGATAACGGAGACTATAGAACAGGCTCCGAATTTGGTGGTTATGCTATTGTTGACCGTAACAGCTTAACCTGGAGAACTCCACTTGTAGAGGCTCTTGTTAATAATGCTACAGGAGAAGCAGTCAGCGTAGCTCAAGAGGAAGAAGTTGTTGAGACTACAATAGCAGAAACTACAATTGAGGCTACTACAGAAACAACGGCTTTGGTTACCGAAACTTCGGTTGATGCAACAAATCCGACACAAACGGACATAAACTCTTCAGAGAATGTTAATAATACTACTGATTCCACGGGTGTATTATTGATGGTAGGATGCGCAATAGTCTTGGGGGCTTATGTAGGCTTGTTCATTCTAGGAAGAAAAAACGGCTTTAGAAAGAATAAGAGTTAATTTGTGAGGTTCTATGTCAGAGAATAAAAGACTTAATATTGGACTAATCATCGATAGTCTTGATAACTATTTCTCCGCACAGGCTTGTAAGGGTGCAGCGTTCGCTTGTAAAGCAATTGACGCCAATCTATATATTTTTCCAGGACATTACATTGGTAAGTCTGACTCTCGTTATGAGGATAAACAGTATGAATATCAGCATAACTCAGTATTTAAGCTGGTAAATGATAAGCATATTGATATTCTCTATGTTCTCTTTGGTATTATCTGTTCCCGTGCTGATCAAAAGCAGCAGGAAGAGTTTTTAAAGAGCCTTCCTAAGGTTCCCACAGTTTTACTTTTTACACAGTATCCTGGTTATACATCAGTTATGTATGACAACTCCACAGGTCTAGGTCAGGCAGTTCGCCACTTAATTCGTAAGCATGACTGCAGAAGAATTGGTTTTGTCAGCGGACCTATGACTAATGAAGACGCTAAGGAGAGACGTGACATCTATAAGGAGGTCCTGGAACTTGAAGGCCTCACTTATGATGAGAAGCACGTATCCTATGGTGATTTTACAGAAGACTGTTCAGCTAATATCGATGAACTTCTTGCTAACGCTCCAGAACTCGACGCCATAGTTTTTGCTAATGACCTGATGGCGATGGGTGGTTATAAGAGACTTAAGGAATTAGGCAAGATGCCTGGTAAGGACATCATGGTTACCGGTTTTGATAATGATTCCTTCTCAGTTTCTTTGAACCCACCTCTTACTACTGTTGATGCAAGCTCGGCGGACCTTACTTATAAGTCTGTACTTAATGCAGAGAGATTTGTTAAGGGCCAGTTTGCAGAGAAGATGAGTATCAGAACTTATCTCGTTCAGAGATCCTCCTGCGGATGTAAGGGTCTTGATGTCGAGAATATGAGAACAAGACTTAGACTTGATGGTCTCGAGAAGGGTGGAAAGCGCTTTATCGAGGAGTCTATTAAGTATCTGTTCGGTATGTTTGACGATGATGATTCTCTCGTTAGAATCAAGCAGGCTCTCTATACATTCCTTAACGAATACGCTGAGTTCTTGTTGGCTGGAGCAGACAGAGAGATGGTAGAGGATGTTAAATATCCTTTCGAGTCGATTCTAGAGACAAGTCTGCTGTCCTACACTACCCCTGAGAAGGTATTTAACCTCCTGCAGACACTCCTTTACGAAGGTACTGTGATGATTACTGATCAGGACACTCAGATTCTTCTTAACGAGATGTTTGCTGATTTCTATAGAAGTCTTTCCTTTGCAAGCGTTTCAATTACAAAGGAAAATATCACTAAAGCGGAGAGAATTTCCCAGCTTATTAACAAGCAGGCAGGCGATATCTTTATGATGTCAGGTTCTGAGGAAATCCCTTATGATGTGCTTATTGATGGCCTTACTACAGTAGGTTTCAGAAGAACTTATCTGTATCTGTTCCAGGGTTCTACCAAGACTTCTCCTGATGTTCCATGGAAGTGTCCAGGTGCTTCTTTGCTTAAGGCAATTAACGACGAGAATGGCGTAAGAATGCTTCCTGAAGAGCAGCAGCTCATCAGAACTGAGGACATGTTCAATAACGAGTTTATTCCTCAGGATAGAAGACAGACAATGGTCGTTTTCCCACTCTTCGTTGGTGAGGATATGTACGGCATGATTGCGTGTGATATCGATAGTTCTAATCTCACTAATATTGCTCCTATCTCATATCAGCTCGCTGTAACTTTGAAGTCTCTCCTTATGATTGAGGAGCAGAACAGAGCCAAGGCTTATCTCCAGAGTTCTCTTGATAAGTTTATGCGTGATAATTCCGTTTTATCACAGATGGCTAACTCAGATGAGCTTACAGGACTTTACAACAGACGTGGTTACTTGGAGTTTGCCAAGGGTGAGATCTCAAGCCTGCAGAACAAGGGTAAGCATGCGCTTATCTGCTACGCTGACATGGATAACCTTAAGTACGTTAACGACGTATTTGGCCATGACGAGGGTGACTTCGCTCTTCGTGAGATTGCTTCCATTCTTAAGGAAGCCTTCCGAAATGGAGATATTATCGGACGTATGGGTGGTGATGAGTTTATCGTCTTCGCCATTACTGAGATGGAGAACTTCGAGTCTACAATCAAGGACAGAATTGCAGCAATAACAAAGCGACATAATGATGCTGCCGGCAAGCCCTATCCTATTGATATGAGTACAGGTATTGCTGAATTTATCTGTGGGCCTGAGATTGATATCCATGAGGTTATTGAGCAGGCTGATGAGAAGCTTTATAAGGAGAAGGCGCATAAGAAGCTTACAAATGGCTCTTATAGGTAAATGATTTTCATTTATGGAATTACGAAAATATAACGCTGTTATATTTTCTCTTCGGGCATATATGGACCATCGGGTTTACCGATGGTTCATTTTTTAAGCAACAAACCCTTAATAAATTATAGTAAACTCATTGTGACTTATGTTCGCCATTTTTGCGCGCTCATAAGTTCCAATTCTTAAAGAATAGGATGGCTGGAGGTACTATGAAATACAGTTATTACCCCGGATGCACCTTGAAGAACAAGGCGCAGGACCTGGATAAGTATGCTAGAGCTTCTGCTGTAGCTATGGGATTCGAGCTTGTTGAGATTCCAGAGTGGCAGTGCTGCGGTGGTGTATATCCATTAGGTTCAGACGAGATTGCTTCAAAGCTTTCTTCTGTCAGAGCGCTTAACTATGCCAAGGAGCAGGGTCAGGATCTCGTTACACTGTGTTCTGCATGTCACCACGTACTCAAGAGAGTTAATGATGATATGAAGAACGTAGAGGACATCAGAACAAGAGCTAACAATTATATGCAGCTCGACGCTCCTTATGCGGGCGAGACTAAGGTTCTTCATTTCCTTGAAGTAATCAGAGATGTTATCGGTTTTGATGAACTCGCTAAGATGGTTAAGAACCCACTTACAGGACGTAAGATTGGTGCTTACTATGGATGTCTTACACTTCGTCCAGGCAAGATTTTGGACTTTGACGATCCTGAGAATCCTAAGATTATGGAAGATTTCATCAGAGCTTTGGGTGCTGAGCCTGTTATCTACTCTATGCGTAATGAGTGCTGCGGTGGTTATGCTTCTTTGAAGGATCCAGCATTCGCACAGGACAGAACAAAGCAGATTTTTGAGAATAGCTCAGACTTTGGTGCTGACTGTCTCATCACAGCATGCCCACTTTGTATGTATAACCTTAATAAGTCTGATTCAGACGCTAAGGTTCCTGTTTACTATTTCACTGAGCTCCTCGCTGAGGCTCTCGGAGTAAAGGAGGAAGCGTAAATGAGTCATTCTGATAACAGAGCAGAGCGTATCTGCGAGATTTCTGGTTCTAACCCTTACATGTGCATGAAGTGCGGTAAGTGTTCCGCTTCCTGTCCTTCTTATAATGAGATGGATATTAAGCCTCACCAGTTTGTTTCATATGTACTTAATGATGATATTGAGTCACTCGTAAAGTCCAAGGCAGCATTTAAGTGCCTCGGCTGCTTCGCATGTATTGAGCGTTGCCCAAGAAATGTACAGCCTGGAAAGCTTGTTGATGCTGCTCGTCAGATCGTTGAGCGTGAGAAGGGTGGAGATTATATTCAGCCTGAAGAAATCCCAGCTCTTCTTGGTGAGGATGTTCCTCAGCAGCTCCTCGTAAGCGCATTCCGCAGGTACAGGAGGTAATATATGCAGAGAATTGGTGTATTTGTCTGTCACTGCGGTTCTAACATTGCTGCTACGGTAGACGTAAAGAAGGTAGTTGAATTAGTTCGCTACGAGCAGGGCGTTGTTTATGCTGATGATTACATGTATATGTGTTCTGAGGCTGGACAGCAGAAGGTAATGGAGGCTATTAAGGAGCATAACCTTACAGGTCTCGTTATTTGTTCCTGTTCTCCTAGAATGCACGAAGCTACATTTAGAGCTTGTGCAGCTAAGGCTGGTCTTAACCCATTCATGGTTGAGATTGCTAACATTCGTGAGCACTGCTCATGGATTCATAAGGATGTGGAGGAAGCTACAAAGAAGGCTGTTATTCTTGCAAGAGCAGCTATCGCTAAGGTTAACCTCAATACTCCTTTGCAGGAAGGTGAGTCTCCTGTTGTTAAGAGAGCTCTCGTTATCGGTGGTGGTATCGCTGGTATCCAGACAGCTTTGGATATCGCTAATGCAGGTTACCCAGTAGATATCGTAGAGAAGGAGCCATCTATCGGTGGTCGTATGTCTCAGCTTGATAAGACATTCCCTACTCTTGACTGTTCTTCCTGTATCCTCACACCTAAGATGGTTGAGGTTGCTCAGCATCCTAATATTAAGATTTATTCTTATAGTGAAGTAGAGAAGGTTGGCGGCTTCGTAGGTAACTTCGAAGTAGACATCCGTAAGAAGGCTAGATCTGTTAACGAAGATAAGTGTACTGGCTGTGGCGTTTGCCAGACAAAGTGCCCTCTTGGTAAGACTGGTAAGATTCCTTCTGAGTTCAATAGAGGTCTTGGTACAAGATCTGCTATCTATACTCCTTTCGCACAGGCTGTACCTAACGTACCTGTAATCGACAGAGAGAACTGCACATACTTTAAGACAGGTAAGTGTGGTGTCTGCGCTAAGCTTTGTCCTTCTGGTTGTATCGATTACGAGCAGCAGGATCAGATTGTTACAGAGAAGTACGGTGCAATCGTAGTTGCTACAGGTTTTGACATTATCAATCTTGATAAGTATGACGAGTATGCATATAACACTTGCCCAGATGTTATTACATCTTTGGAGCTCGAGCGTTTGATGAATGCTGCTGGTCCTACAGGCGGTCATCTCCTTCGTATGAGCGATGGTAAGGCTCCTAAGGATATCGTATTTATCCAGTGCGTTGGTTCTAGATGTGCTGATGACAGAGGTAAGCCATACTGTTCTAAGGTTTGCTGTATGTACACAGCTAAGCACGCTATGCTCATCAAGGATCACTGGCCAGAGATGAACGTAACTGTATTCTATATTGATGTAAGAACACCTGGTAAGAACTTCGATGAGTTCTACAGAAGAGCTGTTGAGCAGTATCACGTAAATTACATCAAGGGTCAGGTTGGTAAGGTTATGCCTCAGGCTGACGGTTCCCTCATTGTTCAGGGCTCTGACCTCCTCGATGGTAAGCAGATTAAGATGAAGGCTGATATGGTAGTTCTCGCTGCTGCAGTTGAGCCTAACAAGGACGCTCGTAAGATTGCTTCCATGCTCACAGCAAGTATCGATAACAATGACTTCCTTACAGAGGCTCACGCTAAGCTTCGTCCAGTAGAGTCTCCAACAGCTGGTATCTTCCTCTCTGGTATGTCACAGGGCCCTAAGGATATTCCTGAGACAGTATCCCAGGCTGGTGCAGCTGCTGTTAAGGTTATAGGTCTCCTTGCTAAGGATAAGCTCAAGACAAACCCTTGCACAGCTAAGTGTGATATGTTCCAGTGTAATGGATGTTCTACTTGTGCAAATGTTTGCCCATACGGAGCTATTTCTTATGAGGATACTCTCGTAAGAGGTCCAGGAGTTAACGAGACAAGACGTATCGCTAAGGTTAACACAGCGCTTTGTCAGGGTTGTGGTGCTTGTACATCCGCTTGTCCTTCCGGTGCTATGGATCTTCAGGGATTCTCTAACTTGCAGATTATTTCGGAGGTGGATGCTATATGCCGATGAATGAGAATAATGAATTTAAGCCTTTGATTGTAGCTTTCTGCTGCAACTGGTGTTCCTACGCTGGTGCTGACCTCGCAGGATCTTCTAGACTTACATACCCAGAGAACGTAAAGATTATTCGTGTTCCTTGCTCTGGTCGTGTAAATCCTATGTTCATCCTTCGTGCTTTCGAGAGAGGTGCAGACGGAGTTATCATCTGCGGATGTCACCCTGGAGACTGCCACTACAGCACAGGTAACTATTATGCAAGAAGAAGAATGGCACTTCTCTTCTCCATGCTCGAGTACATGGGTATCGAGAATGGTAGAACAAGAGTTGAGTGGTGTTCTGCAGCTGAGGGCGCTAAGTTCTCTAAGACTATGAACGAGTTCTGCGAGAAGATTGCTTCTCTTGGCGAGAACGTCAGATTGGGGGATTTGAGATGCAAGAATTAAAGAATCGTTTAATCCAGCTTATTTCTGACGGTACAGTAGCAAGAGTTATTGGCTGGAAGAAGGGCGATATGCCTTATAATCCAGAGCCAGCTTGCTTCTCTACAGTAGAAGAGCTCGAGGATTTCGTATATGACGGATTCTGCGGAGCTAACCTCTCTAAGATGATGATTGAGACTGCAAATCTCGAGGGTAAGACAGCAGTATGCCTGAAGCCTTGTGATACATATTCTTTCAATCAGCTCATCAGAGAGCACAGAGTTAATCGCGAGAATGCTTACATCATCGGTGTTGGATGCCGCGGTAAGCTCGATATTGAGAAGGCTCGTAAGGCTGGTATAAAGGGTATCGAGGCTATCGAAGGCGTTGGTATCGAGGGTGAAGGCGATGTAACCTTCAAGACACTTTATGGCGATAAGACTATGGCTTACAGTGATCTTCTCTTAGACCGTTGCCACGTATGTAAGGGTAAGGATCACATGGTTTATGACGAGGTTATCGGCGAGTCTAAGGACACAGCTGACAGCGATCGTTTTGACGATGTTAAGAAAATCGAAGCTATGAGTTCTGCTGAGAAGTTTGCTTACTTCCAGAATGAGCTTTCAAAGTGTATTCGTTGTAATGCATGCCGTAACGTATGTCCTGCATGTTCCTGCAGAAAGTGCGTATTCGACAATACTAAGTTTGATTCACAGCAGAGAGCTAATGTGGATTCCTTCGAAGAGAAGATGTTCCACATCATCAGAGCTTTCCATGTAGCAGGCAGATGTACTGACTGCGGTGAGTGTAGCAGAGTTTGCCCACAGGGTATTCCACTCCACTTGTTCAATAGAAAGTTCATCAAGGATATTGATGATTTCTATGGAGAGTTCCAGGCTGGTAAGGATCCAGAGGCTCAGAGCCCTCTCACAGACTTTACATTTGAAGACTTGGAGCCAAAGCAGGCTGTAGGAAGGGGTGACAACTGATGTATACAATTTCTAAGGATAACCTCAATTCTTTATATGCTAAGATTGATTCCAGCTATGATTTGTTCATGCCTATCAAGAAGGCTGGCCAGACAAACTATGGTTTCTGGAACGAAGACGCTGAGGCTGATATTGAGACACTTAAGACTGTTAAGTCTGGTAAGGACGCTTTCTTCCCACAGGTTGAGACTCTTTACAACGTAAAGCGTACTATCATCCCTGCAGATGTTGCTGCATCTGATGATGCGCAGAAGGCTGCTGATACACCTATCAAGACAAAACTCGAAGTTATTCCTGGCAAGTTCGTTGATCAGGACTTCGTAATCTTTGGTATGAAGCCTTGTGACGTTAGAGGCATCGAAGTTATGGATAACGTATTCCTGAAGGATTTTGTAGATAATTACTACAAGTCCAGAAGAGAGCACGGTATCGTAGTTTCCCTCGCATGTCACGCACCAGAGGAGTCATGCTTCTGTACAGTATTTGGTATTGATCCAGCAGACCCATCTAAGTCTGTAGCTGACGTTGCTACTTGGATTGTTGATGACAAGCTTGCTTGGAAGCCATTAACTGAGAAGGGTGAGGCTTTGACAGCTGTTGTTAAGGACTTACTTACAGATGATTCAGCTGTAGATTCTAAGGTTGACGAGGAAATCGCTTCTATCACAGAGATTTCCAAGAAGCTTCCTTACGCTAACCTCTCTCTTGAGGGTTGGGGTGCTGGTAAGACAGACGAGAAGTTTAACGACGAGACATGGTCCAAGCTCTATCAGGGCTGCCTCGGTTGTGGAACATGTACATTCGTATGTCCAACATGCCAGTGCTATGACATTAAGGACTACACAACAAAGGATGGAATTCAGAGATACAGATGCTGGGATTCCTGCATGTACTCTGACTTTACTCTCATGGCTGGTGGTCAGAACAGACCTACACAGCTCCAGCGCTTCAGACAGAGATTTATGCACAAGCTCGTTTACTATCCAACAAACAACGATGGTATGTATATGTGCGTAGGTTGCGGTCGCTGCGTAGAGAAGTGTCCTAATTCCAAGAACGTAGTTAAGGTCATCAAGGCCTTCGAGAATAATAAGTAAGGAGGGGTCTATAATGTGCGAATGTGGTAAGAGCCAGGACATGTTGATCCCGCAGGTCGGTATTATTACCGGCATTACGCAGGAAACTCCTGACGTTAAGACATTTAGAGTAAATGCACCGGGTGGCGGAAAGCTCTTTGAGCATATGCCTGGCCAGTGCGCTATGGTTTGTGTTCCTGGTGTAAGCGAGGGTATGTTCTCAATTACATCTTCTCCTACAAATAAGGAGTACATGGAATTCAGTATCAAGAAGTGCGGTATTCTTACAGAGCAGCTTCACTCACTTCAGGTTGGTGATCAGATTACTGTAAGAGGACCTTATGGTAATAACTTCCCAGTAGAGACAGAGTTTAAGGGTAAGAACCTCCTCTTCATCGCTGGTGGTATCGGTCTCGCACCTCTTCGTTCTGTAATCAATTACTGTATTGATAACAGAGAGAATTATGGAAGAATTGACGTTCTTTACGGTTCTCGTTCTGCAGATGATCTCGTTAAGCTTAAGGAGATTCAGGAAGTTTGGCAGAATGTTCCTAACATGAACGTATATCTTACAATCGACCGCGAGCAGGAAGGCTGGGATGGACACGTTGGTTTCGTTCCTGCTTACCTCAAGGAGATTGGCTTCACAACAGATTGCATCGGTATCACATGTGGTCCACCGATCATGATCAAGTTTGTACTTCAGGGCTTGAAGGAGCTCGGATTTACAGATGAGCAGATTTATACAACACTCGAGCTTCGTATGAAGTGCGGAATTGGTAAGTGCGGACGTTGCAACATCGGTTCTAAGTATGTTTGCAAGGACGGTCCTGTATTCCGCTTCGACGAGATCGATGAACTTCCAAACGAATATTGATGCGAAAGGAACACTAATATGGAAGAAATGGTAAACGTATTCTTTAATGGTAAGAAGTACCAGGTGCCGGCTGAACTCACAATCATGACGGCTATGGAGTATGCTGGCTACACTCTCGTTAGAGGTGTAGGTTGCCGTCACGGTTTCTGTGGAGCTTGTACAACAATCTACAGAATCAAGGGCAAAAACGAGCTTCACACATGCCTTGCATGCCAGACAAAGGTTCAGGACGGTATGTATATTGCAAGAATCCCTTATTTCCCAACAGATAAGAGAACATACGACATCAACGATATCAAGGCTAATCAGGAAGTAATGATGTCCTTGTATCCTGAGATTTATGCTTGTATCGGTTGTAATGCTTGTACAAAGGCTTGTACACAGAGCCTTAACACAATGCAGTACATCGCATACGCTCAGAGAGGTGATTTCAAGAAGTGTGCAGAAGAGTCTTTCGACTGCGTATCTTGCGGTTGCTGCTCTGTAAGATGTCCAGCTGGTATCTCTCACCCAATGGTTGGTCTCCTTGCTAGAAGACTTAACGGTAAGTATTTGACACCAGAGGCATCCCACCTCAACACAAGAGTTGACGAGATCAACGATGGTAAGTTTGATGAAGCTATGGCTGACATGATGACTAAGCCTCTCGATCAGATCAAAGAGCTCTATAACACTAGAGAAATTGAGAAGTAAGGAGGATATAGAATAATGTACGCACCATATCCAGAAAATATGATGGAGTCCATCGCTAAGGTTGAAGCTACAAGAGCTGCACGTATGGCTACAGAGCCACGTCGTCTTACAGCTGACGAGAAGGATGATCTCCTCCAGAAGTTCCACCCAGACTACAACAATGACTCTTTCGCAGAGATCAAGGTTGGTCCTAACAAGGGTCAGAGAGCTCCAGTAGAGCTTGCTGAGATGCTTCATTCTACAAGCCGTCTTATGACAGATTCTGTAGATCTTAATAAGGTTGATTACGATGTAGACGTACTCGTTATCGGTGCCGGCGGTGCAGGTTCTTCCTGTGCTATCGAGGCTCACAACGCAGGCGCTAACGTAATGATCGTTACAAAGCTTCGTATTGGTGATGCTAACACAATGATGGCTGAGGGTGGTATCCAGGCTGCTGATAAGGAGAATGACTCCCCAGTACAGCACTACCTCGACTGCTTCGGTGGTGGTCACTTCATGGCTAGACCTGAGCTCGTTAAGAGACTTACTTCTGAGGCTCCTGATGCAATTCAGTGGCTCAACAGACTCGGTGTAGAGTTTGATAAGGAAGAAGACGGTACAATGGTAACAACACACGGTGGTGGTACATCTCGTAAGAGAATGCACGCTGCTAAGGACTATTCCGGTGCTGAAATCATGCGTACTTTGAGAGATGAGGTTATCAACCTCGGTATCCCAGTAATTGAGTTCACATCTGCTGTAGAGCTCATTAAGGACGATAAGGGTCAGGTTGCTGGTGCTGTTCTCCTCAACATGGAGACAGGTGACTATTCCGTAGCAAGAGCTAAGACAGTTGTTATCGCTACTGGTGGTGCTGGTAGAATGCACTACAATGGCTTCCCAACATCTAACCACTACGGTGCTACAGCTGACGGTCTTATCCTCGGTTACAGAGCTGGTGCTCCACTTCTTTACCAGGATTCCATTCAGTATCACCCAACAGGTGCTGTCCTCCCATCTCAGATTCTCGGTGCTCACGTTACAGAGAAGGTTCGTTCTGTAGGTGCTCAGCTTGTTAATGCTAACGGTGAAGCTTATATCCACCCACTCGAGACACGTGACGTAAATGCTTCTGGTGTTATCCGTGAGTGCCGTGAGGGTCGTGGTGTAGACGTTCCTGGTGGTCTCCAGGGTGTATGGCTCGATACTCCAATGATTGAAATCCTCGGTGGTGAGGGAACAATCGAGAAGAGAATTCCTGCTATGTTCCGTATGTACATGAACTACGGTATCGATATGAGAAAGGTACCTATCCTCATCTACCCAACACTCCACTATCAGAATGGTGGTCTCGAGATTAATGGTGAGGGATTCACAAATGCTATCCCTAACCTCCTCGTAGCTGGTGAGGCTGCTGGTGGTATCCATGGTACAAACCGTCTCATGGGTAACTCTCTCCTCGACGTTATCGTATTTGGTCGTAACGCTGGTAAGAAGGCTGCTGCTAAGTACAAGGAAGTTGAGCTTGGCAACATGAATATCGATCACGTTGCAGCTTACGACAAGGAGCTTAAGGATGCTGGTCTTGAGACTGGTGAAGTATCTCCAAAGCTTCTCCCTAAGTACGCTAGACACGAGAGATAATTTTCAAGTCAATAATAACGGGCAAGTTATTTGAAATAATGCCGGAGCGGACATGTCCCTCCGGCATATTTTTATGCCAAAATGAAGTCGAATCGTATTATAATAAAGTATCTATGAGAAGAATTTGTTAAAGGAGAGGACCTCATGAGCTCTGATTTTGATTACAGCTTTATTGATGAGATTCTTGAGAGACATGGAACTGATCACGGTGCTATAATCGCGATTCTCCAGGAAATCCAGGAAAAGTATAATTATCTACCAAGAGAAGTTTTTCCATACTTATCTAAGAAGATGAACTTCGGCGAGGCTCGTATTTATGGCGTAGCTACTTTCTACGAGAACTTCTCGCTTGAGCCTAAGGGTAAGTACATCATTCGCTGCTGCGATGGTACAGCTTGTCACGTAAGAGGTTCACAGCCGATTTTAAATCAGTTAAGAGAAGAGCTTGGCTTATCTGAGTCCAAGGCTACAACTGATGATTTTATGTTTACTGTAGAGACTGTAAGCTGTCTTGGTGCATGCGGCCTTGCTCCAGTAATCACAGTTAACGGTACAGTTTATCCAGCTATGACACCTATAGCTGTTTCCGAATTACTTAAGACTTTGAAGGAGGAGGCAGCAAATGGATAAGTTAACTTCAAGAGAAGAGCTTATTGCTTTACGCGAGCGTAGCAGCAATTCCTTAAGACTTGAGAAGACTAAGATTCTCGTTTGCGGTGGTACAGGTTGTGTCGCTGGAGGATCTTTGCAGATTAGAGATAGAATTCGTGAGCTCTTAGAAGCAAAGGGTACCGAGGTTGCAGTTGAACTTGGACATAACGAGATTCATAGCGATGTAGTAGGTATCAAGACATCAGGCTGTCACGGCTTCTGTGAGATGGGACCTCTCGTTAGAATTGAGCCACAGGGTTACCTCTATACTAAGGTTAAGCTTGATGACTGCGAAGAAATCGTAGCATCTCTTGAGACAGGTGACTGTATTGAGCGCCTTGCATATAAGCAGAATGGCGTTGTTTACCAGAAACAGGAAGATATTCCTTTCTACAAGGCTCAGACTCGTAAGGTCTTAGAGCACTGCGGTCTTATTAATGCTACTTCTATTCAGGAGTATATCGCTCTTGGTGGTTACGAAGCACTCGAGAAGGCTCTCTTTGAGATGACACCTGACGAGATTATCGATGAAGTAACAGAATCTAATCTTCGTGGCCGTGGAGGCGGAGGATTTAAGGCAGGCCGTAAGTGGAAGAGCTGCCAGGTTCAAAAAGATCCAGTTAAGTACATCGTATGTAATGGTGATGAAGGTGACCCAGGTGCATTTATGGACCGTTCTATCATGGAGGGTGACCCTAACAGACTTTTGGAAGGTATGATCATCGCAGGTGTTGCTATTGGCTCATCTGAGGGATATATCTACGTAAGAGCAGAGTATCCTCTCGCAGTAGAGAGATTGAAGCTTGCTATCGCACAGGCTGAAGAGCTTGGTATTTTGGGCGATAATATTTTAGGCTCAGGTAAGACATTCCACATTCACATCAACCGTGGTGCTGGTGCTTTCGTTTGTGGTGAGGGTTCTGCTTTGACACAGTCTATTGAGGGTAAGCGTGGTATGCCTCGTGTTAAGCCTCCTAGAACTGTTGAGCACGGTCTTTATGAGAAGCCAACAAACCTTAATAACGTAGAGACTTATGCTAATGTTCCAATGATTATTATGAACGGAGCTTCCTGGTACAAGTCTATTGGACCAGAGAATTCTCCAGGAACTAAGGCTTTTGCTTTGACAGGTAATATTAATAACACAGGTCTTATCGAAGTTCCTATGGGTACAACACTTCGCGAAGTAATCTTCGACGTAGGTGGTGGTATGCGTGGAGACGGTAAGTTTAAGGCTGTTCAGATTGGTGGTCCATCTGGTGGTTGCTTAACTGAGAAGGACCTCGACATTCCGCTCGATTTTGACTCTCTCCAGAAGGTAGGAGCTATGATTGGTTCTGGTGGTCTTGTAGTTATGGATGACCACACATGTATGGTAGAGGTTGCACGCTTCTTCATGAACTTTACTCAGAATGAGTCTTGTGGTAAGTGTGTACCTTGTCGTGAAGGTACAAAGAGAATGCTCGAGATTTTGGAGAGAATCGTTGCAGGTAATGGTCGCGATGGTGACATTGAACTCCTCGAAGAGCTTGCAGATACTATCTCTCATACAGCTCTTTGTGGTCTTGGTAAGTCTGCACCTTCTCCTGTCCTTTCTACAATTAAGAACTTCCGTGAGGAATATGAGGCACATATCTACGATAAGAAGTGCCCTGCAGGCCAGTGTAAGAAGCTCGTAAGTTATGTTATTGAGCCTGACCTTTGTAAGGGATGCTCTAAGTGCGCTCGTAACTGCCCAGTTAACGCGATTACTGGTGAGATCAAGCATCCATTTACTATCGATCAGAACAAGTGCATTAAGTGCGGCGCTTGTGTATCTAACTGCCCATTCAAGGCAATCAAGGAGGCTTAATAATGAAAACCGATAATTACATGATAATTGACGGCATGCCGGTTGCTCTTGATGGTACTGAGAGAAACCTCATCGAGGTTATCCGTAAGAGTGGCATCGAAATGCCAACATTCTGCTATCACTCAGATCTATCAATTTATGGTGCTTGCCGTATGTGTATGGTAGAGGATGAGAGAGGACGCTTAATGGCTTCTTGCTCTACTCTTCCTTACCCAGGAATGAATGTTAAGACTAATACTGAGAGACTTAGAAGATATCGTCGTAATATCTTAGAGCTCTTATTATCCGAGCACTGTAACGACTGTACTACATGTTCTAACAACGGAACATGCCATCTGCAGTCATTGGCTATTAAGTTTAATGTCCGTCACTTAAGATTTGAGAATACAAGAACGGAAGAGCAGAACAAGGTAGATGATTCTTCACCATGTATCATTCGCGATCCAAGCAAGTGTATCCTCTGCGGTGACTGCGTTCGTGAGTGTAACGAGATTCAGGATGTTGGAGCTATCGACTTTGCACATCGTGGATCTAATTGCTCTATTAGTACAGCTTTTGATATTCCACTTTCTGAGTCTACATGTGTAGGCTGCGGACAGTGTGCAGCAGCTTGTCCTACTGGTGCTATCGTTGTTCGTGACAACCGATCCATCGTATGGAAGAAGCTTGATGATCCTAAGACATTCGTTACTTGTGAGATTGCTCCTGCTGTTCGTGTTGCTATTGGTCGCGCTTTGGGCGTTGCTGAAGGTAAGAACTCTATGGGTAAAATCGTTGCTGCTTTACACCGTATGGGCTTTGATGAAGTTTACGATACCAGCACAGCTGCTGACCTTACAGTAATTGAAGAGGCTAATGAATTCTTAGAGAGAATCGAGAAGGGTGAGAAGCTTCCACTCTTTACATCCTGCTGTCCTGCATGGGTTCAGTATGTAGAGAAGAAGTATCCTGAGTTCCTTCCTAATGTTTCTACATGTAAGTCTCCTATGAGTATGTTCGGTGCTGTAATTAAGGCTCATGAGAAAAAGCATGATCCTAATGGCGAGAAGGAATACTACCATGTAGCAATCATGCCTTGTACAGCTAAGAAGTTTGAGGCTCAGCGTGATGAGTTTAAGACTGATGGTAAGCCTGATACAGATATCGTTATCACTACTCAGGAACTCATTAAGATGATTCGTGAGAGTGGTATTCTCTTTGACATGATTGAGCCAGAGTCTATCGATATGCCTTTCGGCGAGGCATCAGGTGCTGGTGTTATCTTCGGTGTTACAGGCGGTGTTACAGAGGCTGTTCTTAGACGTATTTCTGATGATAATTCCCGTGCAACAATGAAGGCTATCGAGTATACAGGTGTTCGTGGCTTCGAGGGTATCAAGGAAGCAACAGTTATGAAGAATGGCCGCGAGGTTAATATTGCTGTTGTAAGTGGTCTTGCTAATGCAGGCAAGCTTCTTAAGCAGATTAAGTCTGGTGAGAAGTCTTATGACCTCGTTGAGGTTATGGCTTGTCCTGGTGGTTGTATCTCTGGTGCAGGTCAGCCTTACCTCTCACGTGTCGAGAGATTAGAGCGTGGTGAAGGCCTTTATAAGACAGACAATAATATGGCTGTTAAGAGATCACAGGATAATCCTTTGGTTAAGGAGCTTTATAACAACCTCTTGAAGGATAGAGAGCATGAGCTCTTACATGTTGATTACCTTAAGTAATTAATAATGAAGGAAGTAACAGAACTTAAGATTAAAAAGAATAAGCTGTCGGCACCGGTAGTATTCCTGCTGGTGCTTGCAGCTTTAATTTATAGTCCTTTTGCTGGTATTACTTCCATGAACGGAATGGTAGGGGATACTGCCATTCAGATTAAGCTTGGTCTTGATGGTTTATTGGCAGGACATCCTATTACAGATGAGATTTATAGCTGGCACCCGGATTTGGTTTTTACTGCACATGAGAGTGGCTGGTATCTTCTATTGGGGGCGGCTTATAAACTTCTCAATATCTGGGGCGTTATTCTTGTTGGATGCATATTTATTTATGGTGCTGTTTTTACCTCGGTTTTGTATCTTAAGGATAAGGTTCACCCACTAATAACTGCCCTGGTTTTGGTTATCGCGCCATTCCTGGGAGGCTTTCCAGATTATAATATTCGTCCTTCGGTTACATCATGTTTTGCTTTAACGTTGCTTATAGTGACGATGATGAGTAATAAGAAGGCTTTGTTCAAAGCCGGTGTTTTTTCTGTTCTTTGCTTTGCATTAGCATGGCTTCACGGTGGAATACTACCCTTGTTTTTTGCCGTATATGTCGTATTTATCGTCTTAAGTCTTGTTTATAGGGATTTTAAGGAATTGAAGATTATGATTCCTGGTGCCGTAGCAGGATTTGCTTTATCACTTCTTAATCCGATTGGCATCAGAATCTGGACATTCGGTCTTCGTCAGTCGACAGCTACAGATTTGTGGGCTCATGTAGATGAATGGAATCCAATGAGTTTTTCATTAATTCAGATTATTCTTATTTTACTCGTTTTTGTTGGCTTCATGGTCTCTGATAAGGTTCGTCTTTTCTCTAGAGATGCTATTACCAGACTGTGCCTTCTTTGCATGTTCTTCATAGCAACTTGTATCTATAAGAGATTTATCTCGTTTTTCTCATTAACTTTTATTCTTTTCGCGCCAGAAGCATACGAAGCCCTCTTACCATGGCTTATGAAGAATGTTTTTAAATACTCGAAAGGCATCAAACTCTCCGATAGCTTCTACTATCTTATGGCAGTAGCGTGTGGAGTGATGACAGTAATTACTGGAATTATTAATGTTGGAAACTATCTTCCAACAGGAACATATGCTGACATCGAGAGGATGGCTGCATATGACTCTTCTGTGGTGGATTTTATTAAGGCAAAAGGTTATGAGAAGATTTTTAACTCGTTTAATACGGGTGCATGGCTTGCTTTTTATGATGTTGATGTCCATATAGACAACAGAATTGACCCTTATATGATTGAGTTTTCTCCTGAAGACCACATCAGAGACCAGATGAGCGTGTCCTCCCTGGCAGATTTGGATGCCTTCAGAGGAAGATATAATAACGATGCGTTTTTAATCGATATGCCTGACGGCTACTCATATTTACTTTATGAGATTGAGACCTACGCCTCTGACAGGTACCAGGTTGTGTACGACAATGTGGTTGAGTCGTCGATTGACGGTATGCCAAACTTACGATTTGTAGTCGTAGAATGTCAATAATATTACATTTAATTTAACATTTTTTTAAAGCCCCTTATTATTATTAAAAGATGTGTAGAATTGATTGAAGATAGGTGTTATCGGAGGGGTCTTTAAGACAATGAAACGCATTCTTGCAATTGCTTTATCTGCACTCGTAATTGGGCAGTCTTCAACAGTTTTGGCAACAAATATTCCTGCCGCAGGAATTATCAATTACGATGTAGTTGCAACAGATGTTAATTCCATTGAAGCTTTTACAGCAAATTTATATAGAAGTTTTCTGGGCAGAGAAGGCTCGGTCGAAGAGAGCCAGTACTGGATTAATAAGCTTCGTGATGGAAGTATCACAGGTGTACAGGCTGTTGCTGGTTTTTATAACAGCAGCGAGTATCAGAGAAGACTTAGCAACATTTCAAACGAGGACTATATTAGAAGCCTTTACCAGGGTATTTTGATTCGTGAAGCAGACAGTGTAGGAATCGAATTCTGGACAGGCAAGATTAATGGTGGAATGAGTAAGGTTGACATCCTCGGCGGTTTCCTTGATTCCGCTGAATTTGGTGCAAACTGCGTGAGAGCAGGTATTACACCAGGTCATTTTGGTCCTAATGCTCCTGCAGCTGCTCAAGCCGCTTCTACTGCTTCTGCATCTACACCAGCTCCAACTACTGCACCTTCTGCTCCAGCTGCTACAGTTGCAGGTAACAGAGAACAGGTGAATGAGTTTGTATCAAGACTTTATAATATAATTCTTAACCGTGGATGCTCTGATACTGAGCTTGCTGACTGGACCGAGAAGCTTATGAATGGATCTGTTACAGGCTCTCAGGTAATCAGAGGTTTTATCGACAGTAATGAATTTATCGCTCGTAATGTATCTAATGACGAGTTTGTAAGTATCTGCTTCCTTGCAATTTTGGGAAGAGAAGCAGACAGTGTTGGCCTTAATGAGTGGACAACAAGACTTAATAATGGAACTTCAAGAAGCTCTATTGTAACTGGTTTCTGTGGTTCTGACGAGTTCGCTAATCTTTGTAAAGTATATGGAATTACTCCAATCAGAATCGTTAATTTCCCACAGGCAAGAGCGAGACTTGATATCATCGGTCATGACTTAAGAGCCGCTTATAACTGGAGTGTTATGCCTTATACAAGAAATAACGCATGGACCGATCCTTCTCGTGGAAGCGATTATTATGCTCAGATTGGTTTTGCTAACCATACTGGTAACTGCTACGTAATGGCAGCTACATTCTATGAGATGGCAGTTGAACTTGGTTATGAAGCTCATCAGGTAGGTGGTATGGTTCCTTCTGTAAGAGGCGGATTAACACCACACTCCTGGGTAGAGATTATTATTGATGGTCAGCTTTATGTTGTAGACCCAGATTATCAGTACAGCACTGGTAACTCAGGTTATCTGATTAGATATCGTCAGCCTGGAACATGGGTTTATACAGATTATGCTCGCATGAACTGAGGTAGTATTTATGAAGACTAATAACAGGCTCTTGATTCCAGTTTGTACACTCTCTTCTGTGATGCTTCTTACAGGTTGTAAGGGTGCATTATCAGATGAACATTTACAGGAATTGTATGGTTCCCGTAGTAACGAACCTGCTATAGAAGAGGTAATTGAACCTGTTCAGGTTGAAGAAGTAGTATTAATTGAAGAAATCCCTGTTGAAGCTATCGAAGAAGAACTTACTTTGGTAGAGGAAGTAGCAGAAGTTATTACTGAAGAAGTAGAAGCAGAGCCTGATTATGTTGTAATCGGTTCCGAAGATGGTTCCTTAAATGTAGAGTTCACAAACCTCACAAATACTGTTATCAGTAACATACAGCTTCGCGCTAACGGTCAGTGGGATTTTGAGGCTGGCCTTATGGATGACGAATATATCCTTTGCCGCCAGACATGCGTACTTGCTTTCACACCAACAACTGAAGAGTCTTTACCTTATGATCTTCGTCTCACAATGTCTGACGGTAAGACATATACACTTCATGATATTGACTTTACAGAGTGGGATAACGGAAGCATTCTTATCACAGATGGTACATGCTATACAGAGTACACATCTAACGTAACTAACGAATTAGTATCAACTTATGATTATGAGGTGTCTATAGCTCAGTCTTATGCACCTGTATCTGCTCCAGATTCTGGTTGTATCGGAAGCACAGGTCTAACTTATTGATGAGCGATATTAAAGACAACGATATCAGGGAAGAGGAAGACCTCGAGCAGGAGGATCTTAATCAGGAGATTTCTGAGGAAATTGCTGAAGAATCTTCCACAGATGAGTCCGCTACTGAAGAATCTGTTACTGACGAGGATCCAACTCCAGCAGAAGAATGCATAATAACAGATGAGCCTAAGCGCATCGATTACCTCGGTAATTTAAGAGCAATAGGCGCTTTGGCTATCGTAATTTTACATAGTTGCCTTATTGCTGTTCAGACACATTTACCTTCTGAGATGAATCATATGGTTGCATCTTCAATTCGTAATCTCATGATGTGGGCAGTTCCATGTTTTGTAATGGTAACAGGTGCTTTGCTTCTTAACCCAGAGAAGGTTATTAGTTACAAAAAACTCTTTGGCAAATACATTGCCAGAATTCTGTATACACTTTTTGCTTTTTCAGCGATTTATATCCTTGCAGATTACCTTATGGAAGAAATACAGCCAGGAACATCTCTGCTTCGACTATATGTAGATAATCTCGTTTTTGATTCCGGTTGGATTCATATGTGGTACCTCTATATGGTGCTCGCGCTTTATCTCCTGCTTCCGGTATATAAGGCTGTAGCGTCAAAACTCTCTGACAGCGACTTTAAGTACGTCCTTGCCGTGCTCTTTGTATTCCAGTCAGTCCTCGCGACTGTAACTGTATTCACAGGAAAGCAGACGGCGTTCTTTATCGGCTCTTATACAGTCTTCCCATTTTATTTGCTTATGGGATATGCCATCGCCTCTTCGAAAGTTATATTCAACAAAGCCCTTTCTATCGTGGGTCTTATCGCTGGTGCATTAGTAAGTGTTGGTCTGACTATCCTGAGTGTGCAGACGAAGTCCACTGCACTTGGAAGTTTCCTTGGCAATTATTCAAGCGTTGTTATTGTAATTTTTGCTGTATCTATTTTCTCACTGGCCGCACAGGGAAACGGTAAGAGCAACAAGCTTTTGAAATTAATGGATGAGTGCTCATTTGGAATCTACCTTGTGCATATGATTTTGATTAAGTGGTTCTTTACATACCTAGAGTTCAACCCATTTTCACACGGTAAGATTTTGGGTCTCATTTTAAGTGCATTAATCCTGTATTTCCTGTCCCTTGGAATCGTATGGATTCTCCGTAAAATTCCAGGAATTAAGAAACTAATCTGATTCAAAAAACAACTTATCGTTATTCTGCTAACATTCGCACAAAAGAATTTTGAAAATCCAAGTATTTTGTAGCCTTTTGTTGATTGACTTTAAGCACGGGAAGTTTTATAACATTTGCGGCTTAAAAATATATTAATAAGAGAGGGCTTTATATGAGTATCAGTTTCTGGGAAGTTGCTGGTGTAAATCTCTTTAACATGAAGATGGTTTCACTTGTATTCTTCTTCATCTTTGCAATCATTTGCATCGGTTATCTCGTAGGTAAGATTAACATTAAGGGTGTAACTCTTGGTACAGCTGCTATCTTTATCGTAGCATTGGTAGCTGGTCACTTTAAGGGTGTTGCCTTTAATCCTGAGACAGGTATCGCTGGCTGGGCTGACAGTGTTAAGACAGTTGATACATATTTCAAGATGCTTCAGAACTTAGGACTTGTTATGTTCGTAACTTCTGTAGGTCTTATTGCAGGTCCTACATTCTTCAAGAACTTAAAGAAGAATGCTAAGTCCTATGTATTCCTCGGAGCAGTTATCATTTTGTCCGGTACATTAACTTGTGCTTTGGTTCAGATGTTTGTTCCAGGTATGACACCTGAGATGGCTATTGGTCTTCTTTCTGGTGCTCTTACATCTACACCTGCTTTTGCTGCTGCACAGGGTGCTATGGAAAACTCTGAGATCTTCTCTCAGATTGCTGTAGGTCACGGTGTTGCATATCCATTCGGTGTTATCGGTGTAGTTCTCTTCGTTCAGATTATTCCTAGAATTACAAAGGCTGATATCGCAGCTGAGAGAAAGCTTCTCGTAGATGTAGCTGGTGATGATGATAAGAAGGCTGCTGTTAAGCTCTTTGAGATGGACAAGTTCGGTTTTGGTGCTTTTGCTCTTACAATCATGACTGGTATCATCTTAGGCTCTATCAATATTCCTTTGGGTTCTGGTTCTTCCTTCAACCTCGGTATGACAGGTGGACCACTCATCATGGCTTTGATTATTGGTCACTTCGGCCGTATGGGTAAGCTCTCTTTGAAGGTTAATGAGAACTTGCTCCTTATCTTCCAGGAAGTAGGTCTTGTATTCTTCCTTATCGGTGCTGGTGTTGATGGTGGTGCTGCTTTCGTTGATACTCTTAAGGAGTATGGAGCTCTTGTATTCCTCTGGGGTGCATTGATGACATTGGTTCCACTCATTATTGGTTACATCATCGCAAGATACGTATTGAAGCTTTCACTCTTTAACAACCTGGGGTCCCTCACAGGTGGTATGACAAGTACTCCTGCTCTCGGTGCTCTCATCGATGTAGCTGGTACATCTAACGTTGCTTCTGCTTATGCTGCAACATACCCAATCGCTTTGATTCTCGTAGTACTTGCTTCTCAGTTCCTTGTATACGTTCCAAGTCTCGTAGGATAAGAGACAACAAATAAGTTATTGAGTTTTAGTAGGCTCTTTCGCTCGTCGAAAGGGCCTATACTATTTTTACAAAAGACTATTTAAGTGTAGATGTTTCTTTGTGACGCATTATCTAAAAAATTCTTGTATAATTTTTACTGTATTTTCATACATGGATATCAAATAAGGAGGATATTTTAATGAAGTTTGATTCTAAGAAAATTGCAGCTTCAGCTATTGCAGCAACAATGATCATGTCTATGACTGGTTGTTCAATGCTCGGTGGCGGTAAGGCTAAGCAGGAAGTTATTGATGCAGCTGACAGCTTCGCATCTAATATCTGCTCCCTGAAGGCATCTAAGGTTGCTTCTGCTATGGCAGACCTTGATGACGATAAGGTTGAGGAGATTGAGTTCAGTTTTGAGGCAATTAGCAACGATGAGATTCTCTCTGCAATCGCAGGCACACTTGCTTATGAGATTGATGAGGATTCCGTTGAGGTTGACGCTAAGAAGGGTGAGGCTTCTGTAGATGTTGTTTTCACTTATGTTGATGCAGATGCTGTTTATGAAGATGTAATCGACGACAATGGTTCTGAGGAAGATTTTATCGATGCACTCGGTGATTCTGACGAAGTAGTTGAGGTTGAGGTTACTTTCGAGTTTACTCTCGATGATGATGAGTGGCTTGTAGATGATGCAAAGCTTAAGACTCTTCAGAGCATTTTCGCTTTCTGTGATGCTGAGTATTCTTTCACACCTTCTCTTTCTGCTGATTTGGTAAGTGATTCTTCAAGATGGTATTACACAGATTCTGATAACTACTACGAAGCAACATCTTCTATCGAGTACGATATCATCCCTGTAGATGAGGCTCAGGAGATTGAGTGGAATTTCTACTATGAGATTTACTACAACAACTCTCTTGTTTATACATCTGATGAGTGTGTAGATCAGGGATACTGGATTGAAGCTTACTTTGGTATCAGCTATGATGGTGCTGAGACTGATGATAATGGCAACCTCGCTCCTGGTAACTACAGATGCGTAATGTACACATTAGATGGTGATGTTCTTGCAGACGCTACTTGTGAGGTTGCTGCAGCTACAGTAAGTGGTGGTTCTACAGGTGGTTCTATCTCTAATATCGCTACTGCATGGGAGAATGGTATCAATGCATACTGGTATACATATGCTAATGGCAGTGATTCCATGGCAGAAGGTATCTACGATGTATCTGAGACAACAATCGAGTACACATGTCAGGTAATAGACGAAGCAACTTTCGCTGATTTCCCAATGTACTACGAGGTTTATTACTCTGCAACTGGTTCTACTGACGATGCTGAGTTTATCTACTCCAACACAATTTACCCAACAGCATACAGCAATGGTTACTTCTATGAGTTCCAGTACAATGGTACTCTCGAGGAAGGTTCTTACTTCTTCGCTGGCGCTGAGGATGCAAATGCTGAAGTAGTATTCGTAGCTGAGGCTACAGTTTCCTGATAATTAGTAATAATTATTAACTATTAGTCACCTCCGATTCTTATCTTATTAAGGATGGGGGTGATTTATTATTTTAAGGTGTATAATGAATTATCAAGAAAGATGGAGGATGGAAAATGAAGTTTAATTCAAAGAAAATTGCAGCTTCAGTAATAGCACTTGCTATGATGGTACCAGTTACAGCTTGTACTGATAAGGCAAATGAAGAAGTATTAGAAGCTGCAGAGAGTTACTGCACAAACATTGTTAAGATGAAGGCTTCTAAGATTGCAGATGCTGTAAGCAGTGTTAAGTCTGATAAGGCAGATCTTCTTAACGAAGCATTTGGTGAGATCAATGGTGATGCTATTCTTTCTGCTATTGCCAGCACACTTGCTTATGAGATCGATGAAGATTCTATTGAAGCTTCAACAAAGCAGGGTGAAGGTTCTGTAGATGTAGTATTCACTTATGTTGATGCAGATGCAGTTTATGAGGATGTAATCGCTGATGGTGGAGATGAAGAAGATTTTATTGACGCTTTGGGCGATTCTGATGAAGTAGTTGAAGTAGAACTTACTCTTGAGTTTGTATTAGAGGACGAGGAGTGGCTCGTTGATGATTCTAAGCTTAGCCAGGTGGAAGAGATTTTTGCATTCATCAATAATAGAGCTTCTTATGTGTTCGTTCCACCTCTCTCTGCTGCTATGGTAAGTGATTCATCAAGATGGTACTACACAGATTCTGATAACTACTATGAAGCAACATCTTCTATCGAGTACGATATCATCCCAGTAGATGATGCTCAGGATATCGAGTGGAATTTCTATTATGAGATTTACTACAACAACTCTCTTGTTTATACATCTGATGAGTGCGTTGATTCTGGTTACTGGATTGAGGCTTACTACGAGTCTTATTATGATGGAGCTCCAACAGAAGACAATGGTTATCTCGCACCTGGTAACTACAGATGTGTAATGTACACATTGAATGGCGATGTTCTTGCTGATGCTACATGTGAAGTTGCTGAAGTAGCTGTATATGAAGAGCCAACAGTATCACAGTATGACTTCGACAATGGAACAAGAGCTTACTGGTATGTATATGAGAATGACGGTTCTTCTCATGCGATGACTGATGCATCTGGTGATACAATCTATGATACAGCTAACTATTCAACATCTGATTCTATCATGGAGCACACAATTAAGGTTTTCTCTGAATATGATTACCTGTTCGAGTCTTATGCTCTTTACTACGAGGTATACTTCTCTGAGACAGGCTCTGAAGATGACGCTGAGTTGATTTTTAGTAACACAGTAACACCAGCATCTTATCCAGCTGGTTTGTTCTATGAGTGCCAGTACACAACTTCTGATGCTGGATCAAGTTTTGAAGCTGGTACATACTTCTTCGTAGTATCACCAGCTGAGAATCCTGATGTTATTTTCGATATCGGTACAGCAGTAGTTTCATAAGATATATTACTTAATGTGCACGCAGGCCCCTTGGATTTACGCCAAGGGGCTTTTTAATTGATAAGAGGTTGCTTTTATTAGTAGAGCATATAAAATATGTGGTAATTAAAAAATTGGAGGATTAAGCTTATGAAGCTTAGACGATTTGTAGCTTCTGCTCTGACATTGGCCTTTATGATGTCACTTTGTGGATGCGATAAGTCAGGTGATGAGGTGCTTGCTGTAGCAGATTCCTATGCATCAAATATTGTTAAGATGAAGGCATCTAAGATTGCGTCTTTGATGGCAGATTATGATGATGACGATGCTAGTGCTTTGGAAGATTATATTTCCTGCTATAGTGATGATGTTTATTCTGCAATCATCAATACTTTGGCTTATGAAATTGATGAAGAATCCGTAGAGGCATCAAGAAAATCAGGTAAAGGTTCAGTAGATATTGTATTTACTTATGTTGATGCTGAGTCTGTTTATGAGGATGTTTTTGCTGATGGTGGAGACGAAGACGATTTTATCGAAGCACTCGGCGACTGCGATGATGTTGTTGAAGTTGAACTGACAGTTGATTTTGTTCTCGATGGAGATGAGTGGCTTGTAGATGATGAGGATTTTGCAAATCCATATAAGGTATATGAGTTCTGCCAGCTTGATTTTGAGTTTGCTCCTGCACTTACACCAGATATGGTGAGTGATTCTTCCAGATGGTATTACACTTATTCTACAGATGCTTACGGTTTAACTGATGAGATTGAATATGACATCATTCCTCTTGATGAGTATCAGGATATTGAGTGGGATTTCTACTATGAGATATATTTAGATGGTAGTCTTATCTATACTTCTGATGAGTGTGTTGATTCAGGTTACTGGATTGAAGCTTACTATGGTCCTAATCAGGGCGCTACTTTGACTCCTGAGGGTAACCTTCCTGCAGGTGAGTACAGAGTTGTAATCTATGCTGTTAATGGTGATGTTGTTCTGGTTGACAGCATATGTAGTGTAGGTGCTACTTCAAGTGTAGGTACCGATATGATTAGCCGCGTTGAGTGGTACTACTCTGATGATGGTGTTTATACAGATTACTCTTCTATCGAGCTTGATATCATTCCGACAAGTGAAGGTGAAGATCAAATCTGGGAGTTCTACTATGAGTACTACATTAATGGCGAACTCGTATTTACTTCTGACGAATGTACTGACCAAGGACACTGGATAGAAGCTTATTATAACTCCAATTATGTTGATGATATCGAGTATGATTCTACTGGCTATTTCCTCGCTCCTGGTTACTATCGCTGTGTAATGTACGCGATGGATGGAACTGTTCTTGCTGATGAGACCTGTACTGTAATCTCATCTGCTGATGGCGGTCCTTCAGCTGGTGCTATTACAAGCGAAGAGTGGGAGGCTTCCACTGAAAGCTATTGGTACTCATACTCTGATGGTACTGGCTTTGCGATGGAAGAAGGTGAGTACTCCACATCTGAGACTATTATTGAGTATACATGTCAGGTTTTAGACGAGGATTTGCTTTCTGATTTCCCTGTACACTACAAGGTTTTCTATTGCGAGAATCCTGAGGGCGCCACATCTACTGATGATCTTGAACTTGTCTATGCAGCTACAATCACTCCAACGGAGTACAATAACGGCTACTTCTACGAGTTCCAGTATGAAGGTGATTTGGAGGCAGGCGTTTATATATTCGTTTGCGGTCTCGATGATGGTCCTGACCCTGTATTCCTCTTCACTGTAGGTGCGACAGTTTCTTAAAAGCTACTACATTTCGCTTAGCTTTAACCTAAGGCTTCGGGGTAACCTGGAGCCTTATTTTTGTGTATAATACCCGTATGAAAAAGAAGGTTGTGACATTAATTCTGGCAATAGCAATGGGATTAGTTCCTGCAGGCTGTAATGATCAGGCAGAATCATCTGAGACTATTATGACTGTTGCTGAGAGCCTGGCTGAGACGTTGCCATCGACTACAACAGAAGTGACAGAGGCAGTAATATCAGGGGAAGACTATAGTTCTTATACTCTTAACACTACCGACGATTGCTGGGCTGTTCTAAATGCATATGCAGCAGATCACGGTTTTGATGCTTTGTCATATCCGACAACCTTAATTAATGTTCTTTTTAGTAATCACGATACTTTGGATTTTGTCTTACACTATCCTGAACTTGCAGGAACGCAGGATGATTCTTCATATCCTGGAACTATTGATGTATCGTCTGAGTATTCTCCGCTAAGAGTTCCTTATTATTATCAGTTTGATTCCAGATGGGGATATAAAATATACTCTGGTTCTGAGATGGGTTTTACTGGTGGAGGTCCTACTTGCCTGGCGATGGTAGCGACATATCTTACTGGAAATACAGACTTTAATCCGGCCTGGATGGCAGCTTATTCTGAGAATAACGGATTTGCCATGGATGGTGGCACGAGCTGGAACCTTATGGCTACAGGCGCCGGTGGACTAGGTATCGGTGTAGTAGCTATTACAGCTGATCAGGACAGAATCGACCGTAACCTCGCAGTAGGTAACTTAATAGTTTGTCTTATGGGTCCAGGCGATTTTACTAACGGAACAGCGCAGTTTATCATCATCTGCAATAAGACTGAAAATGGGTATGAGATAAGAGACCCAGGAAGTATATCTAGAACTAACCAGGAATGGCAATTCGAGACTCTGGCGGCTCAAATGACTGGTTGCTGGGTTTTAAGAATCCTATAAAAAGAATATTGCAGCACTGCAACTTCAAACAGGTCCTCGGCATATATTACTCTTTACTTTATATATGCCTGCGGAACTCGTTGCAGGCGTGCAATATTCTTAACAATTAACTCAATTCTGCTTCTTATAAATATCGTCTTCGGAGAGGTTGGAGAGGCGAACGGCTAAGGCACATTCGATTCTCTTACGGAAGAGACGGCAGCCGTAGTCATAGATTTCTGTGATATCTCCGCCTGCGTGATAAGCATTTGCTGCACATCCACCAGAACAATAAAGCTTAGCCCAGCAATCCTTACATCCTTCTCTGGTGTAAGCATTTACCTTTGCAAACTTACCGCTTGTCTCTTTGCCGCTTTCTGTTAAGCCGTTAAAGATATCGCCAAGCTTGAATTTGTCGTCGCCAACAAACTGATGACAAGGGTAGAGATCTCCCCATGGTGTAACAGCTAAGTACTCAGTACCAGCTCCACAGCCAGAGATTCTCTTATAAATACAAGGGCCACAGGTTAGATCTAACATATAGTGATAGAAAGTAAAACCATTACCCTCGCTGTTACGCTTAATCATCTCACGGGCCAGTCTCTCATACTGCTCCATAAGAATTGGCATATCCTCTTCAGTTAGTGCAGAAGGGGAGACAGGAGAAGTAACTACAGGCTCCATGGAAAGTTCCGTAAAGCCCATATCTGCCATATGAAGAATATCTTCTACAAAGTCTGTATTGAAGTGAGTATAAGTTCCTCTCATGTAGTAACTCTTGTCGCCACGAGCTTCAACAAACTTCTTAAATTTTGGAACAATTCTGTCGTAGGAACCACGACCGTTAATATCAACTCTGAATCTGTCGTTAACTTCCTTGCGTCCGTCTAAGCTTAATACGACGTTATGCATCTCATCGTTACAGAAGTTGATTACATCATCGTCAATATTGATTCCGTTAGTAGTTAAAGTGAAGCGGATATTCTTACCAGCTTCCTTCTCGATAGAACGACCATACTTAACAAGCTGCTTAACAACTTCCCAGTTCATAAGTGGCTCTCCACCGAAGAAGTCGATGTCCAAATTTTTGTGATAACCGGAGTTCTCTATAAGGAAATCAATAGCTCTCTTACCAGTCTCAAAAGACATAAGTCCACGGTCGCCATGGAACTTACCCTGAGATGCAAAGCAATAAGAACAGTTAAGATTACATGTATGAGCGACATGCAGGCAGATTGCCTTCAAAGTCCATCTCTTCTTTGTAATGTCCAAAGCGAGATTAGCATATTTGTCTTCAACAAAGAGTTTGCCATCAGCCTTAAGATCCTCGATATCCTTAATGCACTCGTCAACATCAGCTTCTGTAACATTAAACTTAGGGCATACTATAGCCTTAATCTCTTCTATAGAATTATTCTCATACATCTGAATAATCTCGTATGCAACCTCGTCCACCATATGGATGGACCCTGAGAATACATCGAGGACTATGTTCTTATCGTCAAATTTGTAGCAATGTATCACGTTAATCTCCGTTATCACAACAAAAGAGCCTCATAACTTACATTACGAGGCTCTCTAGATTGCAATTTAATTAATAAATTACTTAACTGTCTTCTCGCAAGCCTGGTTAGCAACGCCGCAGGATGTCTTGCAAGCTGACTGGCAGGATGTCTGGCACTCGCCGCAGCCGCCTTCCTTAGCGGACTTACCAAGGTCACGAGTATTGATAGTAACGATTCTGGACATATCAAAATCCCCCTTGTTTTTATTAATAAGAATTATACTTGCATTCGTTCTAATATGTCAACCTTTGACGACCTCGATGAACCCGTCTGGAAGGCAGTCAATCCGTTCCTTTGTAATCAGCTGTCCAGGTAGTAAAATCGGTATTCCAGGCGGGTATCTGTAGGCATATTTGCTGCTTACTTTGCCTACAGCCTCGCCTCTCGAAAGGCATATGCTTTCAGAGCATATAGCTTCCTTGATAGTCATGTTCATTTTTATATGGTCGCATGGCACCATATTGGTTCCAGATAAGGAAACATTACCTTCTAAGGACCTGTCGATTTTTAAGAGCGCGTCGGTAAATTTCTTAAGTGATGCTTTTGTATCACCTATTCCTGTCATAGCAATAATGTGAGTAGGGAAGGAAGCCTCAATCTCAATTTTCTCTTCTCTTAGTCTGGAAGCTAACTCATCTCCATCAATTACACCTTCGGTAAGAATTACCAACTTGGAAGGATCCGTATTTTTAAGATCTAATAGTTTAAGATGCTCTAACTTGGAAAATAAAGCTTCGTGGCAGCTTCTAAGAGCCATAACCCAGTTATCGGTAATCGAAGGATTGTTGCTTATATCATTAACTACCCTGCTTATGCCAGATATCAGTATATAGGAAGGGCTTGAAGTCTCGACTATATCCATGTAGTGACGAATAGCTTTTACTGAAAGCTTATCTGAGTAGGTAAGTAAAATCGCAGTCTGAGTTGGGGCATGAAGAGTCTTATGAATACTCTTAATAACTACATCCGCTTTGGAAGTTTGAGGGAAATACTTATTTAGCCCCAAGTGAGATCCATGTGATTCATCTACTATTAATATAACTTTGTGTCTGGAGCAGACTTCATAAATAGCGTCGACATTACTTACAACGCCTTCATATGTAGGAGATGTTATAACAACACTTCTTATTGAAAGGTCTTCAGATAATTTATTATCTAAAGCCTCCGGGTCAATTTCCAGACAAAAAGGAAGATTTGAAATAACAGGGTTTATAACATCAAACTTAGAGTTTGAAAGTTCTAAGGCATGCCATACGGATATGTGGCAATTAGCTGCAACTAAGACTTTACCTAAGTTAGAAGCTGCCATAACGCTAGATAAAACAGGGGCTGTCGCGCCATTTACAGAAATAATGGAAGAATTGGCATCCCAGATTTGAGCTGCCGTTGTTTCTATGTCTTTAATTATTCCCGTAGGGTTATGAAGATTATCAAATCCATAAATCTCTGTTATGTCGCCAGAAAAAAACTCCGGGACTAAAGAGGGATTACGCTTATGTCCTGGCATATGCATTGCCACGACATCAGATGCTACATATGAGTTAAGTTCGTCTTCAAGGTATTTCATAAGTACATAATAACAGAAACCCCGCCGTTATATGTATAAGCGGCGGGGAAAAGAAATGGAGTATAAAGAAAGAAAAATAATCTTACTTAGGCTCGATTACTGTAAAGCTATAATCAGCTACAGTAGTTGGATTCTCGTAAACAGTTGTCTGCAAATCGATAGCTGTCTTCAAGATGAGTGTGTATGGTGAGAGGTCACCGTTCAAAGCTGCGCAGTCTGCTGCATAGCTGATTGCCTGAGCTTCATCATCAGACAAGAGCATATACTGAGATACGAGGTAGAGGCTTCTAACACCTGTGCTCATGTTAACGAGTCTTGGGTTGATGGAATAGGACTTCTTTGCATCCAAACCTGGTGTAGAAACACGGCTTGAGAAAGAAAGACCAAGAGCGGAAGAAGATGCTGCCATTGCTTCCTTAACGAGGAAGTAAGGCTTACCCTCAACACCAACCTTACCAACATCATGGAACAAACCGATGATGATAGCAGACTCTTCGTCGAGCTGTGGCATAATTGTATCCTTTACTCTCAAAAGCTGCTTTGTAACTGCAACACTTCTAATAAGAAGACCCTTCTCGCATGCGAGTGTGCCCTCGAGTTCAGCTGGAGCTGTGAGCCAGGATGTTCTATTCTCAAGGAAGTCGATAAAGTGATCGAACTCAGTCTTTCTCTTAACAACTGCTGCCTTAAGCTGATTGTAAAGTTCATCAACATTGCTTACTGTTACATCAACCATAGGCATAATACCAGCGCCACCCTTAGGAGCTGCTGCTACACCTGTAGCTGCTGCTGATACAGCTGCAGCCTCTGCTGGAACTGCTACGCCACCCTCATCAGAGGATTCAGCAAAGTTGAACTTACACTTAGGACATCTAATAGCCTGGTTCGCGATAACCATACCGCAATCTGGACATTTCTTCATATAAAAGGGCCTCCATTTCAATTTCTTAATTTGGTTTGATAGGGGTATTTTACAACTTCAACAAAGGGTTTTCAATTTGATAAACCCGTTTTGGTGAGTATTTACAAATTATTCAAATACGACGGAACTTCTTCTTGATGCCTGAAACTACTAACTTTAGGTCGAATTTCATAGGGAAGTACTGCATTCGACCTGTCTCATGCGCACGCTTGACCATCTGTGCTTCAACAGGGCTTACGTGTCTGTTATGGTTCATCATATAGTCTTCTGTTCCAGGAGCTTCATAAAAGAACCTGTAAGGCGCATTATAGGCATCACCAAGACCTAAGACATGGCCAAATTCATGTGCGCTAACTCTCATAAACCACTTAGGTCCACTATATGTTTTAAGATTTAAATGAATATTTCCAGGACTTTTTGGAGACCAGTTAAGCATAAATACTTCAGGGTGAAATGTAGTAAACAGACCCCAGATCCATCTCCACCAGGGGCTCATAACATAAGATGTCTTAGAAACATTTGCAGGTAAAATCTTAATATGAGGCCTTTTATCTCCTTTGGCTACTCTTATGAGTTCTACCTCAAAGCCGCCTTCAGTCCAGTAGTGCGTAATCCCGTTCTCACACATATCAGCATAAGTTAAATCGTTATCCTTAGGCTTTTTAAGCAGGAGTGGGTGAAATTCAATATAAGCAGTGATTTTATCTCCATCAACTGTTACTGGAAGAGGTCTTTTATTTTTCATGGAAATATTATAGCAAATTAATAGGCACGAACGAGAGGGTGTTCGTGCCATAAGGAGGGTGTTATGAAGTAAGGAACATTACTTTGTGTGACTCTATCTTATCACCTTGTTGGTTTACTTTATGGGATAAACAAGGCAAAATATAGGCAAATCAAAAAGGAGCTTCATATGGTACTTGAAGGACGCACTTTTATAAGCAATCGTTTAATTCAGCTCAAGGAAGTACATTACGAGAACCCTGAGGTATCTTTCTCAGTGGAGCTTAGTGAAGCTATTATTATTTTGTGCCGCGAAATGGATATTCCTGTTCCTTTGTGGATGAAAAAGAATACGCATGAATTTGCTGCCTTTCACCAGACTATATTTTTCGACGAACAGTATCCTGATAAGGTTAAATTCGATAAATTTCAGATAAAGATGCTGGAATAATTAGTTTCCTGTTGTACGGAAGATAATCTCGCCTGGGTAAACCATATCGAGCTGTGATCTGGCAACGTTCTCTACATAAACCTGATCCTGGCCTGCAACGCCCTGGGCAAGAATATTGTTATTACGATCAACAAGAGCCGCCTTCTGAGCCTCAAGAGATGCCTTCTCGGCTTCAAGTCTTCTTCTTGTCATCTCAATATCGTAGTATTTTGTAACGCAGAGAATAGTAAAAACAATAAAAAAGATACACATAATAGTAGTAGGAAGCGATAATCCCCACTTAAACCTTGAAATCTTGGTTGTCTTTTTGCTTTTACTCATGGTGCTATTGTAAAACTTATGGTGTCAAAGCCATATAGAAAGGAAACTTTTTTAACCATACTGTAATAAAGGTGACCTAAAGCAAAAGTAATGGTATAATCATTCAAGTTCGTACCATGTGAGCTGTGGCCGGGGTCGGGTCTCGTGCAATTCGATCCCGTGAACCCTGTCAGGTCCGGAAGGAAGCAGCAGTAAGCGGTCTTTCGTTTGTGCCGCGAGGGTGCCTGCCCGGCTGCAGTTCAGATGGTACGGACCTTTTTTATTTATGGGGGTTGTCCATGGAATATCAGGCTCTTTACAGACAATTTAGACCACAGAACTTCGACGAGATAGTTGAACAGAAAGCTCCTGTTGCAACTCTTCGTAAGACTGTTTTAAGCGGTAAAATTGGTCATGCCTATCTGTTCTGTGGTCAGCGTGGTACAGGTAAAACTTCTATTGCCAGAGTTTTCGCGAGAGCCATGAACTGTGAAAATCCTACTAATGGTAACCCTTGTAATCAGTGCCCTACATGTAAAGGTATTTTAGATGGTTCCTTAATGGATGTTATCGAGATAGATGCAGCTTCTAACAGAAGCATCGACAATATTAGAAGCATCTGCGAAGAGGTTGGCTATGCTCCTTCAAGAGCTCCTCATAAGGTTTACATCATTGACGAGGTTCATATGATTACAACCGAGGCATTTAATGCCTTGCTTAAGACATTAGAGGAACCACCTGAGCACGCAGTATTCTTGTTTGCGACAACAGAGCCTCACCAGATTCCTGCAACAATTCTGTCGAGATGCCAGAGATTTGATTTCAGAAGAATCTCTACAGACTCCATTATCAAGCGACTTCGCTATATCTGTGATCACGAGAAAATTAACGCTACTGATGATGCTCTTTCTTTGATTGCATCCATGAGTGACGGTGCTATGCGTGATGCTATTTCATTCCTGGATCAGGCAGCAGCGATGGCATCTGGAAGCGAGATTACACCTGAATCGATTGAAGAGATGACAGGCACCGTAAATATTGACTTTATAGCCGATTTTGCTGAGATTTTGATTAGCGGTAGGTTTGATAAGCTGCCATTTAAGTGTAAGGAATTATCTGACAGTGGTCGTGATTTTATTCAGTTTACACTCGACCTCGCAGACTACTTCAGAAACCTGATGATTATCAGAGTTGTACCTAATCCAACTCAGCTTATTACAGCTTCTACCAAGACTTTGAAGCGTATGTATGAGATTGCGAATACAACAAATTCGCCTACTCTTGTTACCTTTGTAAGTTCGTTGTCCAAGATTGTTTCTGACCTTAAGTGGTCACCATCAGTCAGGACAAGCTTCGAGATTTCCATGCTTCGACTTTGTGGTCGTAAGCTTAAGGCAGAAGAGGCACCACTTGTAATTCCTGATTTTCCTGAGATGCAGGCAAAGGCTGCCAGGGAGATTGCTGCAGCTAAGGTTGATGTGGTACCAGCGCCAGTTGCTCCAATTGTTAAAGAGAAGGCAGAAGAACCTAAGGTAGAAGTAGTTAAGACTTCTGCATTTAAGATTCCTGAAGTTAAGACTGAACCTGTAAAAGCTGAAGAACCTAAGGTTGAAGAGCCTGCCGCAGAAGAGAAAAAGGAAGAGCCTAAGGTGGAAATTCCTATGGTAGAGGAACCTAAGGCTGAAGAACCTGCTATCGAGGAGAAGAAAGAAGAACCTAAGGCAGAACTCCCATTGCCAGAAGTGCCTAAGAAGACATCAATTTTTGATTTGCCCAGACCTTCTATTCTTGGCGATTTGCCAGTTATAAATACACCTTTCGCTAAAAAGGAGGAAGCTCCTGAGGAAGAGCCTGCTACACCAATTCCAGAGCCAGTTAAACCTCAGGAAGAGGAGGTTGCTCCAGAAGATCAGCCAATGGATAACCAGATTGGAATTTTTGCTAATCTGTCTGATTCTATTCTTGATGATCTCGACTTAAATAGTCTTACTCAGAGTGCACCGCCTCCGATGGACGAGCCTCTGGATGAGCCTTTGGATGAGTATGAAGACGAGACAGAAGAGGAAGAAGAGAGTTATCTTCAGGCTCCAACTGGTGTTATTGGAGAGACAAGAAGATCTGCTTTGTCGGAGGCTGTGGATGCTTCTCCTATAGTTGTAGCTAAAACTCCTGTAGTAGAGAATGACCCACAAAAAATCTGGCTTGAGATTAAGTCCAAGACAAGAGAAGTTGATAATGCTTTGGGCTTAAGCTTAGAGGATGCAGATCTTAAATTCCTGGATGATGGTGCATATGTAATTATCAGCACTAATGACTCTTCGAAGGCAAGAACTATAGGTACTAACCCTAACTTCAAGAGAGTTACAGGTGAAATCAAATATAGAATCGAAGGGGTGGCAAGAGTATTTATCTGTACTCCTGCACAGTACGCTAACGTCGAGAGAAAGAAAATGCAGGAGCAGCAGAATAGTATGAATAGTGCTGCTGACGATTTTATCAGAGGCCTTGGTGAGTCAGGAATCAATACTGAGATTCATTTCGGCGATGATTAATATTTTGGTATAATACCTACGTTTGATTAAGAAATACATTTTTGGAGGATATAAAAATGGCAAAAGGTTTTAAGGGAATGCCTGGTGGAATGGGCGGCATGGGTAATATGGGTAACCTCATGGCTCAGGCACAGAAGATGCAGCGCGAGTTAGAGCTCGTTCAGCAGGAAATCAAGCAGCTTAGAATTCCTGGCACAGCAGGTGGCGATAAGGTTAAGATCGTTCTTGGTGGTGACCACAAGATTTACAATATGGAGATTGCTCCAGAAGTAATCGATCCAGATGACAGCGAGATGCTCGCAGATCTCATCGTGGCAGCATACAATCAGGCTTCTGAGGAGCTTGAGAACAAGTCTGCTGAGATGATGAACAGAGTTACTGGCGGAGTAAAGATGCCTTTCTAATATGGCAAGATATTCCCCTTCTGTACAAAATTTAATATCAAAGCTGGGAGCACTTCCTGGCATAGGTGGAAAGTCGGCTCAAAGGCTGGCTTTTCATATTTTATCTATGTCTGATGAAGACGCTTTAAGCTTAACTTCTGCTATTAATGAGGCGAGAAGATTAACAAAGCGATGTGGTATCTGTCAGAATTTTACTGATTCTGATCCATGTCCGATTTGCTCTGATCCTAAGCGCGATAAGAGTATGGTTTGTGTTGTAGAGTCTCCAAGAGATGTCTCAGCTTTTGAGCGTATGCATGAATACAACGGTCAGTATCACGTGCTTCATGGTGTTTATAACCCTGTTGGCAACACAAGTATGAATGACATTACTCTTACTGAGCTTTTTGGAAGACTTACTGAGCACGATGAGATTAAGGAAGTTATTGTTGCTACCAACCAGACTGCTGAAGGTAATGCGACAGCTCTTTATATCTCGAGACTATTGTCTCCATCAGGAATTAAGGTAACAAGACTTGCATCAGGACTTCCTATGGGCTCTGATATTGAATTTGCTGATGATTTAACACTCGCGAGTGCTTTGAAGGGCAGAAAGACTGTAGGTTCATAATGGCAAAATTAGATGAGATGAGACTTGATAAATTCCTTAAGGTGTCACGCGTTATTAAGAGACGTACAGTAGCTAATGACGTGTGCTCAGCAGGTCGTGTTACAGTTAATGGCAGGGTAGCAAAGCCCTCAGTAAAGCTTAAGGTTGGCGACGAAGTTACCATTGCTTTTGGTAATGGTGAAGTAAGTTTCAGGGTATTAAGTCTCGAGAGTACAGTTCACAAAGAAGACGCCGACTCTATGTACGAGTTTTTGGAATAACTACTCTATATACGTGTAAGTTGAAGAAAGTCCCTTTATTTATTATAATATAGGGACTTTTGTTTTTTATTTTTTGGAGGGTTTATGAGCAAGATTATACTTACCGGTGACAGACCAACAGGTAAACTTCATTTGGGACACTATGTAGGTTCCCTGAGAAGAAGAGTCGAGCTTCAGAATTCTGGCGAATACGAGAAGATTTTTATTATGATTGCCGATGCACAGGCACTCACTGATAATTTTGATAATCCAGGTAAGATTAGAGAGAATATTATCGAGGTTGCACTCGATTATTTATCTGCAGGACTTGATCCTGAGAAGACTAATATTTTTATTCAGTCTGAGATTAATGAGCTTACAGAGCTTAGTTTCTATTACATGAATCTCGTTACAGTAAGTAGACTTCAGCGTAATCCTACTGTTAAGTCTGAGATTCAGCTTAGAAATTTTGAGACTTCTATTCCAGTAGGTTTCTTCTGCTATCCAATTAGTCAGGCTGCTGACATCACAGCTTTTAAGGCTACAGTAGTTCCTGTAGGTGTTGATCAGCTTCCAATGATTGAGCAGACTCGTGAGATTGTTAATAAGTTTAATTCCACATATGGTGAAGTTCTTGTAGAGCCACAGGCTCTTATTCCAGAGAATGCAGTATGCTGTCGTCTTCCAGGTACTGATGGTAAGGCTAAGATGAGTAAGTCCCTTGGCAACTGTATTTACCTTAGTGATACCCCAGAGGATGTTAAGAAGAAGGTTATGAGTATGTATACAGACCCTAACCATCTTAAGGTAACTGATCCTGGTTCAATCGAGGGCAACACTGTATTTACTTACCTCGACGCTTTCTGTAAGGATGAGCATTTCGAGAAGTATTGCCCAGATTATAAGAATCTTGATGAGATGAAGGAGCACTATCAGCGCGGTGGTCTCGGTGATGTTAAGGTTAAGAAGCTCTTAATTAATGTTCTTGAGGAAGAGCTTGCACCAATCAGAGCCAGAAGAGCTGAGCTTGAGCAGAATATTCCATATGTGCTTGAAGTTTTGAAGAAGGGTACTGAAGCTGCTCACGAAGAGGCAACAAAGACTCTTAATGAAGTTCGTGCTGCTATGAAGATTAATTACTTCGACGACCAGGCTTTGATTGAATCCTGGGAGAAGAAGTTCCAGGGCTAATATGGCACAGTACTATTTTGATCCAGATCCAGTAGCACCATCTAATAAGAAGCACGTCGAGTATCGTGTTAATGGTCAGAACTTCAAATTTGTGACTGATTCTGCAGTTTTTTGTAAGACCTGTGTTGATAAGGGCACAGATCTTATGATTCAGACTACAATCGATGATATTAAGAAGCGCGGTGCCGGCCGTAATGAGAGACTGCTGGACCTCGGATGTGGATGGGGTGTAGTTGGTATCGTAATGAAGTCCATCTTCACTTTGTTTGATGTTACATGTGTTGATGTTAATTCAAGAGCAGTAAGCCTTGCTAAGGAAAATTCCGGTCTTAATCCTAAGAAGCCAGACAGAATAATGGTTAGTGATATTTTATCCGCGCTTCCTGAGGATGATCTTTACGATACGGTTATGACAAATCCTCCAGTTCGCGCTGGTAAAGCTACAGTTTTTGAGTTTTATGAGCAGGCTAAGGCTCACATGAAGGATGGCGGCGCTATTTATGTTGTTTTACAGCGTAAGCAGGGCGCAGATTCTACTAAGAAAAAACTTCAGGAGCTCTTTGGTAACTGCGAAGTCCTATCAATTGATGGTGGATATCGCGTAATGAAGTCAGTTAAGACAGAGGTATAATATGCTCCCGTTCCCATTTGACGTATCGCTTTTTATGTTTTTCATCTATAGCGTAGTTGGATGGGTTGTTGAGGTGTGCTATTACGGTGTAACTGAAGGCAAGTTTATTAATCGTGGTTTTCTCTATGGTCCTATGTGTCCTGTTTATGGCTTAGGCTTTTATGGTGTTATCTGGTTCTTTTTGCCACTTATGGATAATTTCCCAGCACTGTTTTTTGGATCTGCGATTATTTGTACTGTTGTAGAGCTTTTGGCTGGTGTGATTTTATATGCTATCTTCCACTTAAGATGGTGGGATTATTCAGAGTATAAGTACAATTTTAAGGGATTTATCTGCTTAAGATTTACAATCTACTGGGGCATTGCATGTTCCCTTGGTATGCATGTATTACATCCTGCAGTAAGTAAGTTTATTAATTTTCTGCCTTTTTATGTACGCTTATCACTCCTGATTATTATGTCTGCTTTGCTTTTGGTGGATATTATTTTGACCGTTACAGCAATCATTGGCTTTAACAAGAAGGTTAAATTTCTATCTAAGATGTCAGGTGGCTTTTTGAAGGTATCTGATAACTTAGGCCAGCGAATTTATGGCACAGTAGACACTATAGTTACAAAGACTACTCCTGCTGTTGAGACTACGACTAATACTTATGCAGAGTATAAGGAGCTATATTCAAGTCATCGTAAGGAAGAAAGAGAGCTTTCCAGGAAGCACCGTGCTCAGGAGCGTGAACTCATTGCCAGATATGTAAACGAAGGGAAGCAGGGTATCACCAATACTTCCAAGGAGGCCATAGGTAAGTCTAAGGAAGCAATTGACAGGATAAAGAAACTCCTGCCTGAGATTAAGCTCGCGTCAAGAATTCGAGTTTCCCGTAACGATGTAGATGCAGAGTCAATCTGGATGCTTCAGGCACATTATGCCGATATGATTGGTGCGGATTCAGACGAATATATTTTTGAAGATGATTAATTTATAAGGAGAAAGAATATGTCAGCATGTGATTCATGTCCATCAAAAAATGGCTGCACTTCCCAGGATACCTGTGGGAAGAAAAATGCACCTGCATTTGAGCCGATGAACAGCAATTCTTCCATAAAGAAGGTAATTGGTATTGCAAGTGGTAAGGGCGGTGTAGGTAAGTCTTTTGTTACTACTACTTTGGCGGTAAAGCTTGCATCTCAGGGACTTAAGGTAGGAATTATGGATGCAGATATTACTGGCCCATCTATTCCTAGAGCATTCGGTCTTAAGGAGATGCTTACTTCAACAGATGAGAATCATATTATTCCAGCGACAACTAAGGGTGGAATTAAGGTAGTAAGTCTTAACTTATTGCTTGAGGACGAGACTGCACCAGTTATCTGGAGAGGTCCTGTTATTTCAGGTCTGGTTCGTCAGTTCTGGTTAGATGTAGACTGGGGTATGCTCGATGTTTTACTTATTGATATGCCTCCTGGAACAGGTGATGTACCTCTTACAGTATTCCAGTCCATTCCTCTTGATGGTCTGGTATTGGTATCAACTCCACAAGACTTAGTATCTATGATTGTGTCTAAGGCTCAGAACATGGCTTCTATGATGAAGGTTAATATTCTAGGTCTTGTCGAGAATATGAGCTACACAGTATGCCCACATTGTAATGAGAAGATTTCTTTGTTTGGTAACGATATGGCTTTGAAGAGGGCGGCTTCAGCAGCAAATCTCGAGATTTTGGATAAGATGCCATTAGATCCAGAGATGACAGGACTTGTCGATGAAGGTGAAGCTGAGAGCTTACAGCTTGATGAGATTTTAAATACTACATCTGAGGCCATTAAAGCTTTGTTATGAGACGATTTGTTGCCGTAAGTTTGATAATTGGCCTGTTAGTAAGTCTTATTACTGGCTGCTCCAAGGAAATTTTGGTCGAAGACTGTATCGGAGGAATAGATTATTCGACTTCGATGGCAGCTTTGATGTATGAGCAGATAGCAGGTGAGGAAGAAGGCTTTTACGGCATACAGTACCATAAGGTGACTGATATCAATGGAATCGTGGCTCAGGACGAGATTCCGGTTGTACTTTATTTTTATTCATCATCTGCCGCTGGATCACAAAGTCTTACGGCAGGCGTTGAAGATCTGGCACAAGCCTTATCAGGTCAGGTACTGTTTATTTCAATAGATGGTGTAGAGGCTGATGAAGTAAGTACTGCTTATCAGCTGGCGGGGTATCCTGAATTTATATTAATTATGGATGGCACGAGAATTACTACTTTCGAAGGGTATAACTACGAGTACTGGGATATAAATGATGTAACCTGGTGGCTCGAGGACTATGGTTTTACACCTAATATGAGTTTGTTGGAGGGATAAATGGAATACGAGTTTTTCTCAACTATTGGTCAGGACAGCCATAGGTTTGAAGAAGGTATTTTCGATAGCGCTTCTAACAGTATAATGCTCGGCGGAGTTGCTATTCCTTGTGAGCGTCAGTTTCTGGCAAACTCAGATGGCGATGTAGTTTTACATGCTGTTACTAACGCGATTTCTGGGGCTACAGGTATTAATGTCTTAGGCGGCGCTGCTGATAAGATCTGCCTCGAGCAGGGTATCAGGGATTCTTCTGTTTACATTAAGGAAGCGATGAAGGACCTTGGGGATAACGAGATTATTCATGTATCCATGACAATCGAGTGCTTAAGACCTAAGCTCAAGGCACATATTCCTGCTATGAAGGAGCGTGTTGCCGAGCTTCTTGGTATCAGCTCTTCTCGTGTTGGAATAACAGCGACTACAGGCGAAGGTTTAACTGAGTTTGGAAAAGGTGAAGGCGTGCAGGTATTTGTGATAATGTCTTTCAAAAGAGGATTAGGCCATGAGTAATAAGTCTTTGAAGAGCATATCCCATAAGAATATCAATATCGTGGTAACGGTACTGATTGGTATTGCTCTTATCGTGGCAATGTATCTGCCTGCCAGGGCTTTGTTCTCAAATGTATCCGAGACTGCTCCAATTGATGTTTTTGTTCAGATGGAAGATACAAAGAGTGTAACATCTGAACTTATTCGTCCAGCGTATGGAAATACTCTTGATTCTCTTAATGTTTTAATTGGAACTAATAACAGAGTAAATGAAGGCGAACTTCTGGTTGAATTAATGAAGGATGATACAGTTGTTGAGTCATGGAGATTTAGAACTGAAGATATTCCTGATTACCACTACTATCCTTTACAGAGTAATTCCAAAATTATATTTGAGGAAGGAAGCCGATACTTTGTTCGCGTAACTAATTTTTATAATGGCGAGAATAATGTTGCCATCGGTATGGCTTATGGCAATGGCCCTATAACTTCAGATATTAACTTCTGTGATGGGCAGATAATCTGTGCTATGTATTCTTCTTACAACAGTTCTCTTGTAACAAAGGCTTATGTTGTATTTGCTGCTATTACAATTTTAATAATCGCGGCTTTATGTTTTACAACTAAGTTCTTAGAGCTTCCTACACAAAAAATCGTATTTGGAATGTTAGTATCGATTATTATTGTCTGCATTGTACAGTTCGATATTATTCAGGGAGCAAAAGACAGCATAGCAGTAAAGAGTGATAGTGATACTTCACTAAGAACTACTATAGAGCCTGGACAGAAGCAGGATTTTGTATTCTCTGATGCTTATGACAGCTTTGATTTGATGGCTTTCCATGTATATGGGGATAACAAAAGCGAATATCTAGTATCACTTACTAATACAACAACAGGCACGGTATATTTTGTAAATTCTGAAGTATCCATGCTTCAGAGACGCCAGGTAGTTGAAGGCCCTGGTATGATTTTAAATATCGACAATTCTTTATGTCCTGATGGTTTGTTTGAAGAAGGCGAGTATTTGCTTTCTATTCAGAATACAAGTCCTGATAAAAATCTTGATATTGGCATTATGGAAGAAGGATCTGATATTACTAATCCGGTAGCCGCAGTTAGCCTTGTTCGTAATACTTTCCTGGGAAGCTATATAGCTGTAGCATGCATATTTGTGATGGTTGCTTACGGTGTAGTTATCTATTATCTGATTGATAAGAACAAGCTTAATACAGGAAGTTTCTTCCTAGCTACTGTAATTCCGTTGTCCATAATTAGTTTGGTATTATTCCAGACTGCAAATATTCCTGACGCAGAAGCGCACTTTGTATCAAGCTATCACTTGTCTAATGCTATTTTAGGAATCAGTGGTGACAGAGAATGGATGGCGAGATCCTGTGATAGCGTTTATTACACATCAAGCTCATGGTGGCTGCCAGTTCCTTATCCTGATTTAAGAACTATAAGTTACGCTATACATCATTTGTTCGGTAGTGCAGGTAGTAAAGAATTAATCCAGGCATTCCCAGACTATACAAAGATGAAGGCATATTCTCTGTTTAACTGGCTTCCACAGGCAATCGGACTTACGATTGGTCGTGTGATAGGTCTCAATTCAGTAATGACAGTCTATTTTGGTCGCGTATCTATTTTGGCTGTTTATATTTATACCTGCTACAGAGCAATTAAAAATACTCCTGTCGGTAAGTTCATTTTCTGTTCTATCGCACTTTTGCCTGTAAATATGATGCTCGCTACATCATTTTCTTACGACTGCATGTTCCTAATCGTATCCTTAAACTTTATCGCGATTATTTTTAAGCTTCGTGCTAACCCTTCTCGCTCTGGATTTATTGAAGCTTTGATTTGGGGATTTTTGCTTGGAAGCATCAAGGGCGGTGGTGCAATGGTACTGCTCCCTCTAGTATCCTTGCTTGTTAAGAAGGATAAGAAGTCAATTATAAATAGTGCTGCTATTTTATTGGTTAGTGGCTTTGCAGTTTTGTTGTTCGGCAAGATTTTGGCTCCAGATGAGCTGTTCCAGTTCGGAGTTGAAGGGGATGGTAACTTAACTGCATCGTTCGCACTTTCAAATCCTGTTGACTATCTTAGAATGGCTGTCAGATCTTATATAGTTAGCGGTCATAGTTATGTAGAACAAATCTTAGGAGCAGATTTGTCCTGGGTTGAGCCTGTTGTTCCAGGTGTGATAGTTTTTGCTATAGCTGGCATCACATTAATTGGTGCATGGTCTATGGGCGATGAGCTGGCTCTTAATAAAAAAGATAAAGTAATTCTTGCATTGCCAATAGTTATCTCATTATTGTCCACACCAGCTATGCTTCTAAGCTATACAAAGATTGGAAGCTATATGGTTCTTGGAATTCAGGGAAGATACTATAGTTCAATTCTTCCATTAGTATTTATCTTAATTGCAGGCTATTTTGGTAGTCTTGCAAATAAGAAAGCAAATACTGAGATGAAGGTGTTTAAGATTTACGCATCTTTGATGGCAGTCACAGTCTACTATATGATGAGATTATATTTACTTAGATAATGATTTTTAATTATCGAGTAAAGACAAAGCCAGACTGATATCTTCAGGGGTCGTAATCTTAATGTTGGAATACGATCCTTCTGCTATTTTTACGTCATAGCCACACATCTCAGCTAAAGATACATCGTCTGTACACTTAGTGTCTGGGTTAGTGCCAATTGTTTTTGAAAAGCAGTCGATTAATGCACTGTATCTGAAATTCTGAGGAGTCTGTGCTTCGTAAAGATAATCTCTATCTAATGTCTTATCTATGGTTATGCCATCAGCTCTTAAAAGCTTGATAGTATTTTTTGCCTTAACAGCAGCGACGCTTACATCCGAGTTTTCTAATGAATCGAGACAGTTCTTAAGAGTCTTCGAATTAATAAGACATCTCGCCATATCGTGAATAAATACAGGAGAATTATCAGCCGGTGGATTATTAAGCGTAGATAAAGCCATTACTCCATTATTAACTGACTTGGCTCTGGTATCAGAACCTAAAACAATCTTCTCGATATAAGAATAAGAATCATCATTAGATACTATTGTCTTAATATCATCAATCAAATCTTCGCTTGTCGCGATAATGCCGTGCAGTCTGATGCCAAGAAGTTCAGAAAAACGGGAGAAAGCAATTAAAGTTCTCTCTAATACAGTAATTCCATCAACCTCCATAAACAACTTATTAGTAGTGGACTTCATTCGAGATCCGCTTCCTGCAGCGGGGAAAATAACATATAAATCTTTACGGTTAAGAGAACAGGACATCAGCAGCCTCCGATACATTGTCAACAAGTAAGAATTCCATACCGCTATTGTTCTTAACAGCATTACGGCAGCTTGAAGGAAGTACAATATTTTTGATTCCAAGTCTTTGTGCTTCGCTTATTCTGGCTGCCAGAGAAGATACAGGACGAAGCTCTCCAGATAATCCAACTTCACCTAAAACCATAGTGTTAGACTTAAGGGGAATTCCTCTTGCAGAAGATACTACAGCTGAAATAATAGCCAGATCACATGCTGGGTCAGTAATTCTCAATCCACCAATTACGTTAATAAATACATCCTTGGAATTAAGATTAAGCTTGAACTGCTGCTCGGTTACGGCCAGAAGCATGGCAGTTCTTGACCTGTCAGGGCCAGATGTCATTCTTTGTGGAGTACCATAGCAGGTATCAGCGGCTAATGCCTGAATCTCGACGGTCAGAGCTCTTGCTCCCTCCATAGCAGAAGTAATTGCAGAGCCAGGCGCTTCTAGAGGACGTCCCATTACCATCAATGCAAAGTTACTGTCTACAGCCTGAAGGCCACTTTGTGTCATCTCAAAAAATGCGAGTTCGCCAGAACGACCAAATCTGTTCTTAACGGACCTTAATATTCTATATGAACCAGTATTATCGCCTTCAAAGTACAATACTGTATCAACCATATGCTCTAAGGTCTTAGGTCCTGCAATAGAACCTTCCTTAGTTACATGGCCTACAAGAATAATAGGCAGATTATTAGACTTGGCAATTCTGATTAATCCTGCAGTAACTTCGCGTGCCTGAGTTACACTTCCAGGAGTTCCATTAACATTCTCAGAATACAAAGTCTGAATAGAATCGATAATGCATAGTGATGGCTTGGAATTCTTCAGCTCTTCAGCGATTAATTCAAAAGAAGTCTGAGCGCAGATGATAATCTTATCGCTCTTAATACCAAGTCTGTCTGCACGCATCTTAATCTGTGCTGGAGATTCCTCACCAGATACATATAAGACATCTTCATCAGAACCAAAAGAGTTAGCTAACTGAAGAAGAATTGTAGATTTACCAATTCCAGGTTCACCACCAACCAGGGTTACAGAACCATTAGTAATACCGCCTCCGAACAGTTCGTCTAACTGAGTGATTCCCGTCTTAAAACGGACGTAATCTTCTTTGCCTGCGTCATTAAGACGTACAGTCTCCTGACGATTAGTCCAGGAATAACCTGCTGCCTTAAAGGCTGGGGAATCAATCTTAGTATTAGAAGATGAGGATGAAGAACCAGTTACTGTAGTGGATTCAACCAGAGAATTCCACGCACCGCAGCCAGGGCATTTACCCATCCAGCCTGAAGTCTCATATCCGCATTCTTTACAGAAAAATGTTGTTTTTTTCTTAGCCATGTAAAAAGTATATCACGGAAGGGGAATAACTTATGTCCTATTAATACACCTAAAAACTGGGAATTTTTGTAAACAAAAATTCCCAGCGCATAAAACTTAAATTATCTTACAAGAATTAAAGGAAATTCTTAAGTCTCTCTATTGCCTTAACAGTATTCTCATAAGAACCAAATGCTGTAAGTCTGAAGAATCCTTCGCCATTAACACCAAAGCCTTCACCTGGAGTACCGACAATCTGAACTTCATTTAGAAGTTTGTCGAAGAACTCCCAGCTGCCCATACCATTAGGACACTTCATCCATACATAAGGAGAATCCTTACCACCTGTGTAGAAAATTCCCTTGGAGTCGAGGAGTTCAGAAAGCATTGCAGCATTACGCTTATAGTACTTGATGTTCTCCATGCAAGCGTCAATACCTTCCTTAGAAAGTGCTGCTTCAGCTGCTCTTTGAACAGGGTAGGATACACCATTAAACTTAGTAGCCTGACGTCTTGCCCAAAGCTTATTAAGCTTGGTATCTCTTGCCATCAGTGTATCAGGTACTACAGTCCATCCACATCTAACCCCTGTAAAGCCTGCAAACTTAGAGAAAGAACATATTTCTACAGCAGCCTCGAAGCTTCCTGGAATCTCATAGATTGTGTGTGGAATATCAGAAGAGTCAATGAATGCTTCATATGCTGAATCGTAAAGAATTAAGCTTCCTGTCTCTGCCGCAAAATCAACCCATGCCTTTAATCCGTCGTATGTATAGCAAGCACCTGTAGGGTTATTAGGGGAGCAGATATAAATAACTGCGCCGCTAATTTCCTTAGTAGGAATTGCATCAGGGAGAGGGAGGAAGCCATTCTCACTTGTACCATTAACATAGATGATGTCATTGCCATTCATTGTGTTAGCGTCAACATATACTGGGTATACAGGATCAGGGATGATAACTGTGTTGTTACCAAGAATATCAATGAAGTTACCAAGATCACTCTTAGCTCCGTCAGATACAAAAATAGCATCGGACTTTAAATCTACGCCCAAAGAAGCATAGTGAGAAGCAATCTTCTCTCGTAAAAAGTCATGTCCATATTCAGGTGGATAACCGCGGAAAGTCTCTTTTACACCCATCTCCTGAGACGCCTTAACCATAGCGTCAACTACTGGAACAGGGAGAGGCAAAGTTACATCACCGATACCCATACGAATTACTTCCTTATCTGGGTTTTCTGCTACATACTTACGTACGCGCGCACCGATTTCAGAGAAGAGGTAAGTCTCCTTGATGTTATTAAAGTTCTCGTTGATTTTGATGTTCATTTTTTATCTCCCATAATATGGCTCATGGCCGTTTTTTACCGCTGCTCCTACAAGTCCCATGAAAAGCGGATGTGGCTTATTAGGTCTGCTCTTAAACTCTGGATGGTACTGTACCCCTACGAAGAAATCCTTATCAGAGTATTCAACTGTCTCCACTAATCTTCCATCAGGTGAGAAACCACTTAATGTTAGACCTGCTTTTGTAAGTTCATCTCTGAAGTCGTTATTAAATTCATATCTGTGTCTGTGACGCTCATTGATTAATGTAGAACCATAACACTTAGCCATAGTTGTATCAGGTGTAATTTTACAAGGATAAGATCCAAGACGAAGAGTTCCACCCTTTTCTACATCGTCACTCTGGCCTGGCATAAAGTCGATAACCTTATGTGCTGAATCAGGTGCGAACTCTTTTGAGTTAGCATCTTCGTATCCAAGAAGTGAACGTGCTGCTTCGATAACCGTAATCTGCATTCCAAGACATATTCCAAGATATGGGATGTCGTTCTCGCGAGCGTACTTTGCTGCTAAAATCATACCCTCGATACCGCGTGAACCAAAGCCACCAGGCACGATTATTCCGTTAAGATCGGCAAGAACTTCCTCATAGTTATCCTTGTTAATTCCTTCTGAGTCAATCCACTTGATATCAACCATAGCAGAGTGGTAGTAGCCTGCGTGGTAAAGGGCTTCAGCAACAGATAAATATGCATCGTGAAGCTGAACATATTTACCTACAAGACCAATTTTTGTCTTGATATTACGACCCTTAATCTTGCTTACCATATCGCGCCACTCTCTAAGGTCGATTTCCTTGGTTCTTAAGTGAAGCTCGCGGCAAACGATAGAAGAGAGATTAGACTGCTCGAGCATAAGAGGTGCCTCATATAAAACAGGCAAAGTTGTATTCTCGATAACGCAGTCTTCATTAACATTACAAAAATTAGCAATCTTACGAAGGATGGATCTGTCCTCTATAGGCTCATCAGTTCTTAATACTATGATATTAGGGGAAACTCCCATTCCCTGAAGTTCCTTAACGGAGTGCTGTGTTGGCTTGGACTTGTGCTCACCTGAAGCCTTAAGGTAAGGGAGGAGGCAGACATGGATATAAAGTGCATTTCCAGGGCCTACCTCTAGGCCTACCTGTCTTATTGCTTCGATAAAAGGCTGGCCTTCGATGTCACCAATCGTACCACCAATCTCAGTGATAACAACGTCTGCGTCGGTCTTCTTACCAACGTTATAAATAAACCTTTTAATCTCATCAGTAATGTGAGGAATAATCTGAACAGTAGAGCCTAAGTATTCGCCCTTACGCTCCTTGGCAATTACATTGGAATAAACCTTACCAGTAGTTAAGTTGGAAAACTGGTTTAAGTCCTCGTCGATAAATCTCTCATAGTGTCCGAGGTCGAGGTCAGTCTCAGCTCCGTCTTCAGTAACATAAACTTCGCCATGCTGATAAGGACTCATTGTACCTGGGTCTACGTTTACATATGGATCTAACTTCTGAGATGCTACCTTAAGTCCACGCATCTTAAGAAGTCTTCCAAGGGATGCGGCTGTAATACCTTTTCCAAGACCTGATACTACACCACCCGTTACGAAAATATACTTTGACATAAGTTACTCCTTGCCCTGATATTGTTCGATAATTTCTTTTGCTACCTTAAGCTTGGATTTTCTTGTATCCATAGCCAGTTTTTCTATATATCTGTGCGCCATTGGTTCGTCATAATACTCATTATCCATAAGTAATAACTTGGCGCGATTGATAACCTTGATTTCTTCGATTTTCTCTTCGAAGGTATGGACCTTCTTTTCCATGGAAGCTACTTTACGATGAGTAGCTAACACAAGCTTTAATGTTTGCTTTACAACTGTTTTATTAGTTGGCTTGGCAACTGTGAGAACACCATAATCGGAGGCTTTATCTGAGATTTCATCATAAAGCTCTGCAGGTACAAATAAAACTACACCAGAATTCAGGGTTCTCGTGATATCTATGGCGAAGTTCGCTCCCATCTCATCTGGTAAAGGAGCGTTCACCAGGATGATGTCATATTCTCTTTCTAAGAGTTCTCTTCGTCCTGCAGCGACATTTTTTAAGGTGACGATAGGATAGCAGTTCTCTTCTTCGAGAACTCCCATAAGTGCACTGGTGAATTTCTCACCACTACTGACTATAAGGGCGCTAAATCGTCTGTCGCTCATTACTTGGTGTAAGCCTCAATTAATCTCTTTGTGAAAATGCTGTTTATAAACTCGCTTTGCTTTGCTGCTTCAGATGCTTCACTTAGTGATGCTGGCAGTGCAACCTCACTGCTAAAATCATCTGGGCTTAAGTTGTTCTTAATACCATCTAAGATGGAGTAAATCATAAGTGCATAAGCCAGGTACGGATTTGCAAGTGAATCAGGAGTTCTAAGCTGGAGGTAGTTGTCGTCTCTTGTGGAAGTTGGGACAATAACAGCCTTGTTCTTAGAATCGATGTTCCATGAAGCCTTAAGCTGATTTTTAAAAGTATTAAGTCTCTTATAAGACTCATCCTGAGGATTATAAAAAATAGTAGATTCGTAAGTGTGCTTCAAAATACCGCCGATTGCAGGATTAAGCTGACACTTACCATCTTTGGTTACAGCGACATTAATGTGGAAACCATTACCAGGCTTTCCTGTAAGTGGCTTAGGAGAAAAATCTGCGTGAAGTCCATTACGTGCAGCTACGGTTCTTACAACATTTCGAAATGTATTTACGTTGTCAGCTGCTGTAAGAGGGTCTGAGCTTATAAAGTCAATCTCGTTTTGTCCTGGGCCGTCTTCGTGGTGGGAGTTAAATGGAATAACGCCCATGCGCTCTAATGTAAGGCATATCTCACGGCGTACGTTCTCACCCTTATCAAGCGGAGCGACGTCCATATAGCTCGCGTTATCGTAAGGAGTTGAAGTAGGGTTGCCGTCTTCGTCTAACTTAAAGAGGTAAAACTCCATTCTGTTGCCAAACTTAAATTCGATGCCTTCTTTCTTTGCTTCGTCGATTGCTCTCTTAAGAACATCTCTTGTATCAAGCTCGAAAGCAGAACCGTCCTCATTCGAAATACTGCAAAGTACTCTTACAACCTTACCGTGTTCAGGTCTCCATGGAAGGAACTTTGCAGTAGAGAAGTCTGGGTGAATGATGAGACTATGCTCTGGATCTTCTTCGAATCCTGGGATTAAGGATGCATTAATTGCCATGCCTTTGTTGAAGATTTGCTCAATCATATTAGGCATAACTGCAATGTTTTTTGTGTTACCGTAAACGTCAGAAAATGTGAGTCGGATAAACTTAATATCTTCTTCTTCGATATACTGCGCAAACTCGCTATATGTAAGTTCCATACAGACCTCCAGATTTTCGTTTTAAGTCGTAGTCAGAATATATAAATCAAAAGAGGCGCTCACCTGCCGACACGCCAATCGGCTCTGTCTGCAGGTGAACGCCTTTGTTCACTGTCAAAAATTTAACACTTGGGAGGCCTGATGTCAATTCAAAGAAAGATTTTTTGATGTTGTATATATATTAAAAAATGGCGTATCGGTCGGAATAAAAAATCAAAAAATCGCTGTTGACAAACAGAATTTGCAGGACTATTCTAACGGCAGATAAAAACGAACGGCAATGGCGCCGAGGATTGAAAAGTCCTTGGCGCCGTTGTCGTTTTTTATTGAAAATTTAAAGATTGAAGGAGACTAGATCAGATGAAGAACACAGCAGAAATCTTCGGCGAGAATGTTTTCAACCTAACAACAATGAAGTCCAGACTTCCTAAGGAAGTATTCAAGGAAGTTAAGGCAGCTATTGATGATGAGAAGCCATTGAGCTCTGAGGCTGCTTCCGTAGTAGCTAACGCTATGAAGGATTGGGCAGTTGAGAAGGGATGCACACACTTCACACACTGGTTCCAGCCTTTGACAGGTGTTACAGCTGAGAAGCACGACAGCTTCATTAATCCAATTGATGATGATCAGGTTATCTTAAGACTTACAGGTAAGGCTTTGACACAGGGTGAGCCTGATGCGTCTTCTTTCCCATCTGGTGGTCTTCGTGCAACATTCGAGGCAAGAGGTTATACAGCATGGGACCCAACATCCTTTGCTTTTATCAAAGAAGGCGTTCTTTGCATTCCAACAGCTTTCTGTTCTTACGGTGGTGAGGCTCTCGATAAGAAGACTCCACTTCTTAGATCTATGGAGGCTCTTAACAAGCAGGCAGTTCGTGTACTTAAGCTCTTCGGTAATGAGGACGTTACATCTGTAAGAACAACAGTTGGTCCTGAGCAGGAGTATTTCCTTGTTGATTCTGAGATGTTTAAGAAGAGAAAGGATTTAATCTACACAGGCAGAACACTCTTCGGTAAGCTCCCACCTAAGGGTCAGGAGATGGAAGATCACTACTTTGGTGCTATTAAGCCAAGAGTACAGGCTTTCATGAAGGATTTGAACGATGAGCTTTGGAAGCTTGGTATCCTCGCTACTACAGAGCATAACGAAGTTGCTCCATCACAGCACGAGCTTGCTCCAATCTTTACAACAACTAATGTAGCTACAGACCATAACCAGCTCACAATGGAAATCATGAAGAAGGTTGCAAAGAAGCATGGTCTTGAGTGTCTCTTGCACGAGAAGCCTTTCGACGGCGTAAATGGTTCTGGTAAGCACAACAACTGGTCCTTGTCCACAAACCTTGGCGAGAACCTCCTGGAGCCAGGTGATACACCTTATGACAACGCTCAGTTCCTCCTCATGCTTACAGCTGTTATCAAGGCAGTTGATGAGTATCAGGATATGCTCAGAATTTGCGTAGCTTCTGCTGGTAACGATCACAGACTCGGTGCTAACGAGGCTCCACCTGCAATCATTTCTATCTTCTTGGGTTCTGATTTACAGGCTGTTATCGATGCTATCGAGACAGATACTCCATATTCTAACAAGGGTAAGGATCTCTTGAAGATTGGTGTAGATGTACTTCCACCACTTCCTAAGGACACAACAGATAGAAATAGAACTTCACCATTTGCTTTCACAGGTAATAAGTTTGAGTTCAGAATGCTCGGTTCTTCTACAAATATTGCTTACCCTAACACAGTTCTTAACACAGCTGTTGCAGAGGTATTGGAGCAGTTTGCTGATGAGCTTGAGGGTTCCACAGATTTCCCTAACAGCCTCCATGAACTTATTAAGAGAGAAATTAAGGCTCATAAGAGAATCCTCTTCAACGGCAACGGTTATGATGATTCTTGGGTAGCTGAGGCAGAGGGCAGAGGTCTTTCCAACAATAAGACAACTCCAGATGCATTCAAGCACTTCCTTGATGACAAGAACGTTAAGCTCTTTACAAAGCATGCTGTATATTCTGAGTCCGAGCTTAAGTCTCGTAAGGAAATCGGTCTTGAGAAGTACTGCAAGCTCCTCCACATCGAGGCTGCTACTATGATTGATATGGCTAAGCAGGATCTCCTCCCAGCTGCAAGTTCTTATGCTGGTGATCTCGCTTCTTCCATCGTTTCTATGGAAGCTGCTGGTGTAACTCCAGTATTTGAGAAGGAGACAGTTGCTGATATCGCTTCTGAGATGGCAATCGCTTCCGCTGCTTTGAAGAAACTCATCGCAGACGAGGCTACAGTTTGTGTTATCGAAGATTCTGAGGAGAGAGCAGACAAGATTAAGGATATCATCATCCCTGATATGGATGCTTTGAGAGTATCTGTTGATAAGCTTGAGGCTATGACAGATGCAGCTTACTGGCCAGTACCAACATACGGTGAGTTACTCTTCGGTGTTTGATATTAGTATTAATTAACTAGTCGTCATTTAAACCTTAATATAAAAGCCACTTTGTTTAAGACTTTAATAAGTTTTGGCAAAGTGGCTTTTGCTATGCATATAACAATGTATAATTACTGTGGAGTAAGAGATTAAGCAAAATGAAAGAAACCAAGTGGACAAAATACTACGGAGACTTTGTAAAAGCTCCTGAGATGGAAGTTAAGAAAACCATCTACTGGGCTTTTAAAGACGTTGCATTAAAAAATGCAGACAAGATCGCGTGTGAATATTTAAAACTTGGTATTACTTATAGAAAGTTTTTATCAGAGATTGATAAATGTGCAGGCGCTTTTACAAAACTTGGTGTAGTCGCTGGTGATACGGTAACAATCTGCGGCGCAGGTACTCCTCATTCAGTAATCTGCATATATGCACTTAATAAAATAGGTGCTATTGCATCATTAGTGTCGCTCGACTCCAAGCATACGGGGCTTATTAATCCTATTAATAATACCAAGTCACAAATTGTAGTTATGACCGTTAATGACTTTAATTTGAACTACGAGATTTTAAAACAGACTGGTATTAAAAAAGTAATCCTGTGTAAATACAGAGACTATTTTAATTCCCAGAGTAACTGGGATCCAGTTCTATGGCACCTTGATAAACTTGATGCATTAAATGTTACAAGTTTTGATATTGGAGGAAAATTTGGAACGCTGAGCTGGAATTCATTTACAAAAATGAGTGCCAGAGTTAAGGATTGTTCAGACTGTAAGGCTATTGCTATTTATTATCATGGTGGCGCTGCTTTAAGTGGATTTAATACAGTTAAGTTCGATTCAGAAGCACTTAACAATATGGCCAGACTTAGTACTGCTTTGTTTGGCAAAGAACATCACAGGGTACTATGTCTTGTAAGAGTTGCCTTTAGTTTTGGGTTTTCTTTTGGTGTTCACTCTGTTCTTTTAACTGGAAACACATGCCTCATTAATATAAATCGTGCGACAGTTTTTCCTTACAAAGCAATTAATAAATATCGCCCGGATCTTGTTATTGGCTACCCTCAGATACTCGAAGGCTTTAAGACCAGTAAGAAGGTATATAGGTCGGTTTATGCCGGAATTAAAACGGTCTATTCAGTAGGAGCTTATATGCCTTCCATGGACTACTTAGACCTGGTTGAGAGTTTCAGAAGCCGTGGTTCCCAGGCTGAGATAATAAGGCTTTATGGTACGACTGAGACTTGTTCGGTATGCGCTTTTAATCCACCATCGTTAGATAATGACAGAATATTGGGTATTCCTATTCCGGGAGTTCGAATGAGAATAATTAACCAGGAGACGGGAATAGATGCACTTCCTGGAACTATTGGTTCTATCGCAGTAAATACTCCAGCTGTTATGACTGGTTATCTCGATGAGGAATCTGACAGTAGTAAGCCAATTATAAAGATGAAGGATGGACGGTACTGGATTTTAACCGGAGATTTAGGTCACGAGGATGAAGACGGTATTTTCTACTTTGACGGAAGCAGGCGAAGACTCTTTGATCGGGGCGGACTTCATGTTTACCCGCAGCTTATTGAGAATGAGATTTGCTCCGTTATCGGAGTCGATGAGTGTTGCGTTATATCAGTAGGCGAGAGCCATAATCTTAAAATTAAAGCTATAATACAGCCAGAACGAGATTATCTGTTTGATAATGACAAACTTAATAGTCTTAAAGATGAAATCAAGTCGATGAATGAGCTTGAGTTAACAGAGAACATGAGACCTGACGAATACGAGTTTGTGGCATATCTGCCAATGAATCCATATGGTAAGGTTGATTATAATAAGGTAAAAGAAATGTTTAAGGAGGATAAATATGAGCAAGAGAATCAGAACGATTTTGGCGATGATTTTGATTTTAGCCATGACATTTAATATTGCTTCATGTTCAGCTATTGAAGAATTACTGGATTTGAATCACGATAACAGTAGAAGTGAGAGACGTCATCGCGACGATGATGATGACGACGAAGATGACGATGAAGATGACGATGAAGAGGATGATGAAGAGGATGATGAGGATTCTGAAGAAACCGAAGTCTCTGGTCCCACGAATACCCCGGCTCCAATTAGTGACGAATTAACTTATCCAGATCACATTCCAACTTATGATGAGATTCATCCGGCTCACCCTAACGGAACTGTAAGTGGTCAGGATGCAGTTGATATTTTGAACAATCTTGAACTTCAGATTATAAGGGACTATCTGGATTCATATGTTTATGCCAACATTTTCTTTGAGAATCCTGAAGCTTATGGAATCGATGTTACAGATGTATCCTGGGGGTCTGTCACTACAGATCATGAACAGGATGTAGCTGATAACAATGAGGCTTTGGAATTACTCTATTCCATTGACAGAGACAGCCTTGAAGACAGTGACAGAATATTCTATGACAAGCTCTTATATGATCTTGAATTGTCTGCTTATGCTTTGCAGTGGACCGCTTTTGATTACTATGAGAGTATTTTGAAGCCTTTGACAGGTCCACAGTCCGAAGTTCTCTTTATCCTCGATGTATTGGAATTTGATACAGAAGATGATGCTGAAAATTATATTGAAGTATTAAGAGACACAGACAGATATTATGATGCGATGTGTGATTATGAGGAAGAGAGAGCTTCATATGGCTATATAAATACAGATGAAGTATATGAAGAAGTAGCTGATTCTTTTGATGCTTTGGTTGCTCAGCAGGATGACTGCTTCCTCTATGAGTCATTTGAAGAAAGACTGGATAATATACCAAATCTTTCTTCTGACAGACGTCAGGAATTAATCGATGAACATTATGATGTTATGCAGAATATTGTGTTCCCAGAGTTCCAGGAGTGCGCAGACAGAATGCGTGCTTTGAAGTGTGGTGCTCCTGATATTGGTGTATCAGAGTATCCTGGTGGTGATGCTTATTTTGCTTATATTTTCTTCACTCAGACCAATACAGGAAGAACACTTGATGAGTCTATTGCTCAGCTTGAATCTTATACAGATTCCATTATTACTACCATGAACTCCATTGCTAACAGTGGTGATTTAAGCTGGTATACCGAGTACATATCTCATGACTATTCAATGGGGGACACTAACGATAACCTTGTATATCTCTATGACATGATTCAGGATGATTTCCCTATGATTCCTGCTCATGACTACAGGCTCATGGATGTACCAGAGGTATTCTCTGACAGCTTTTCACCAGCAGCTTATCTTGGTTATCATCTCGATGACTATAATTCTAATCTGATTCTTACTAATACTGCTTCCATCACTGATACATTTGGTGTTACTTGTGCTCACGAAGGTTATCCAGGACATATGTATCAGTCTTTGTATCTTAGAAACAGTACAACTCACCCATATATGTTCCTTGCTGACTCTATTGGATATACCGAAGGATGGGCTACTTACGTAGAGAACTATGCATTTAAGTATTTCAGCATTACATCTGCAAGTGAGCTTGTAAGAATTGAGAATATTTTAAATTCTATTTTGTTTGCAAGATTTGACCTTGGTGTTAATTATGAAGGCTGGTCTGCTCAGGACTGCGCTGATTGGTATGGTGATCTTGTAGGCATGAACATAACAGCAGATATGATTATGGATGCTTACGAACTATTGCTTTCTGATCCAGGTTACGGTATTAAGTATGGTCTTGGTTTTATTAATACCGGACTTGTTATGGCTCAGCTTCATAACGATTTCCCAGATGCAACTGATGTTGAGGTGCATACAGCATATCTAAATGCACAGACTGGTACTTTCGAGCAGATTCTGGAGAATGCAAGACGATACCTGGAGGAAGGTGTTGAAGTTCCTGCAGGCAGCTGGCCTTCAAATGGTCAGGGTGCATCTTCTGGCGGTAATGCAGGAGGCAATTCTTCCACAACCACAAGTACCCCTACACCTACTCCAGCTTCATCCTCCGGAAGTGGCCTGATAGGTCGCTAAAAAAGATTTGTGAAAACGAACATTGTGATATAATTATTTTGAAATATTGTTCGGAGGTCGCAACATGGCGGTTTTAACGCGCTTGGCTAGTACACTTACAGCCAGATATTTTCCTTCACAGACTTTAACTGATGCTTTTTATATTGATGGACGTCTTTTTGGTAAAAGAGAGACACGACAGGCTGATATAACAATTGAGAAGAACGAGAGAGGTTACTTCCTTTCATTGTTTGCTCACCCTAAGCTTGCTGAGTACGAGCCTTCAATGGGTATGATGCCACCATATGAGCCTGAACTCCGTGGTACATGTAATGAAGTTAAGTTCAGCCATAAGGAAATCGACGGCATGATTGAAGGCTTCCTTACAACAGCTGTAGATGTAACTGGTAAGTCTCGCATCACAGATGCTGGTGACAGAAGCCCATATTTCTCCGGTGTAATTGTTCGTGATTCTGAGGCTTTTGCTGTAACCATCGGTACAGGTCTCGCGTTCCTTTATAGAGACGACACACTTTATCCTCTGACTGATGCTGGTATCCCAATGGAGCCAATTGATGCCAAGGGTAACAGAGTTGCTGACTTCCTTTATTATTGTTCATCCAAGACTGCAAATGCTTTGTGGTCTAACTTCTTCACACTTAACCAGGACGACTGCATCATCCTTTGTAATAAGGAAGTTTATGATGCATTAGGACAGAGAGAACTCTTAAGAATTCTCGATGAGGCTGAAGATCAGTGTGATGCAGCTGGTGTTGTTATTACTCAGGCATCTGCAAGAATTCCTGATGTTCCAATGCAGTTTGCAATTTCCTTTGTCGAGGATGTTGTTTCTGATGAGAAGAAGGGCCTGTTCGGCTTCAGAAAGAAGGTTAAGGAAGAAGACCTCTCCGATATGTCTGTTGAATCTACAATGGACGGCGGCGTTGTTGGTGCCGCAGCTACCGCAGCATCCGCAGCTGGTTTTGCTGGAAGTATGACAATTGAAGATTACCAGCAGCCAAATAGTTCCGTATTCTTTGGTGATACAAATACTGTTACTCCACCTGCAACAAATCAGCAGGCTACAGGCGATATGGGATTTGTAGTACCACAGACTCCTAAGAGTGATGATTCCTTCGTACAGTTCTTAGACCCATCTGTTGGTAATGATGTATCTGAGGTTAGCGCAGAAGATTTGATGAAGTCTTTGTTTGCTGATTCCGTAGCTGCAACAACAGCTGCAACTGCAGCGGTTGCGACAGAGGCAACAGCCACAGCAACTACAACAGCTGCTAGTGCAGAAGTAGCCGCAGCAGCGAATAACATTTTTGTATCTCAGGCTGTTAACCCATTTGAGTCCGTTAAGATTGATGAAGCTCCAGTAGCACCTGCTTCTTCATTTGTTGCTACAACTGAATTTAATTTTGCTCCTGAGAGCGATGCTGATAAGACAAAGCCAATCGAGAGACTTGATGCTTCTGTTATTGAGCAGCTTACCAAGGAAGGTCAGGCAAATGATAAGAAGGCTGAAGATCCAGCTTCCTTAATAGCTGAAGCTGTTAAGGATATGGATACTTCCGTATTCGTTAATGCTCCGGTTGTACCTGAGACTCCTTCTGTTCCTGAAGTTCCAGTAAATGATGCTGGTGCATTTGTATTCTCTAGTGCTACTCAGACTCCTGTAGTTCCTGTAGCAGCTCCTGTTGATGCATCAGAAGCTTTTGACCCATATAGTGTTGGAAGCTCTGAAGAGATGCAGAATGCTGAACCAATCGTATTTGGTGATACAGGCGCTCCAGTTGTTGCATCTGTAGAAGAGATTAAGGAGCAGTCTGAGGGTATTCCAGTTCCAGAGTTTGAGTTCGCTACTGAAAAGCCTGAACTTAAGGAATCTGATAAGCTCGGTGTTGATTTCCCTGTAGTTCAGGAAACACCTGCTCCTGTAGAGGAAGTTAAGGAAGAAGTTCCAACTGATGAGAACAGCTTCAGTCTTCCATTTGAGAACGAAGTTGAGACTATTGAGGAGCCAGTGGCTCCTGCTAAGGTTCAGGATGATATTCCTGAGATGCCTCTGTTTGATGCAAATACATTTGTAACACCAACAGCGACTACAAACTCTGATGTACCTGTAAATGCAGTTGAAGAGAATGTATATACAGCTGGTCAGTTTGTAACTAATGAGAATATGGCAGATCCTATGGAGGCAGCATATCAGCCAGATAACCTGGATTTTGCAGCTCCAGTTGCTCCTGTACAGCCAGCAACTCCAGTTGCTCCTGTGGCTCCGGCTGCTCCAGCTGGGGTTCCAGTACAGCCTTCTTATGATCCATATTCACAGCAGGCAGCATATCAGGCTTATGGCGAAGAGCCATATAGCGACGCAGCTTATGCATATACTCCTGGTCAGTATCAGGAAAACTATAATCAGGCTCCAGCAGAGCAGCCTGCAGGCGAAGATAACGACTGGATTAATTCGATTCTTGGTATCAGTGATTATGGAGATCCAGCTCCAGCTGAGGATCCTTACATGAATGGAGGTAATGCACCTATGGCAGATAATGGTTACGGATATAACAATGCACAGCCTGTAAATAATGGTGCTCCAAGCATGACAAGAACTCAGAATTCTACACCTAAGCCAAGAACAAGTTCTTCTGGCAGTGGCAATGGTGGTAAGAAGACAAAGCGCAGACTTAACCGTAATGGTTATATGTTCCTCGCATTCGTTATTGTCTGCCTCGTTTGCCTTATCATCTTAATTAGTGCAATCGTTAGATCCTGTGGTAAGGAGAATTCAACTCTCGAAGAGACTGAGGCTTCAAGAGTTGAAGAGACATTTATGCCAATCGAGACAGAGCCAGCTCCAACAACATCTCAGGATCCATCTGCTCCAATTGGTATGTTCCAGTTCTCTGACAATATCGGATTCAGAACTTGGTGGGATTTGTTCAATAATGTATATGGCATCAATGATCTTGCTAATACATCTGACCCAAGAATCAGCATTATCGTTTCTTATAACGGTCTTGATGCTTCTTACTCACCTAACTCTGGCGACGCATTGTTGTTGCCTCCAGTTGGCGTACTCGATGGAACAATCCCTGTTACATTCAGAGTTGGTGGTTCAACAGGAGCTACTGAGAATGCTGTAAGTGGTGAGGTTCAGACAATCGATGGTCCTGTAGATGATGGTGCTACAGTTACTGATCCAGAGCCGGACACTCTACCTGAAGCTTAATTACAGCTAATTGAAAATTACATCTCATAAAAGTCGGCAAAAAATATAATTTGCCGACTTTTTTATTGCATCAGGCTGTTTATCGCACTAAACAATATATACAGTCCGTGATATAATCCTTTAGATTGCCCAAATGGGCGTAGGAGGATTAATATGCACAAGAAACTCTTTATACCGGGACCTGTTGAGGTTAATTCTGAAGTTCTAGCTAAGATGGCTACTCCACTTATCGGACACAGAACAAATGATGCTACAGCATTGCAGCAGGGAATTTCCGAGAAGATGCAGAAGATTATGGGTACAAACAACACTATCGTTCTTTCCACTTCATCAGGCAGTGGACTTATGGAAGGTGCTGTAAGATGCTTCACAAAGAAGCGTGCTGCTGTATTTTCAATCGGAGCTTTCGGTAAGAGATGGTACAAGATGTGCACAGCTAACGGCATTCCTGCAGATCTCTTCGAGAGTGAGCTTGGTCAGATTACAACACCTGAGATGATTGACGAGGCTTTGTCTACAGGTAAGTACGACCTCATCACAATCACACAGAACGAGACATCAACTGGTGTTCATAACCCAATGGCAAGGCTTGCCGAAGTATATAAGAAGTATCCAGATGTAATCATCTGTGTAGATACAGTTTCTTCTATGGCTGGTGATTATATTCCTGTAGATGAGCTTGGTATCGATGTATGTATCACATCTACACAGAAGTGTCTTGGCGTTCCTCCTGGAATGGCAATCGCTTCCGTATCTGACAGAGCTATCGAGAAGGCAAAGACAATCGAGAACAGAGGTTTGTACTTTGACTATGTTGAGCTCGTTAAGTTTGTTAAGGAAAAGCCATATCAGTATCCTTCTACACCTTCTCTTTCACATATGTTTGCTCTTGATTATCAGCTTGATAAAATCCTTGAAGAGGGTATCGAGAATAGATATAAGCGTCATGAGATGCTTGCTAAGAAGGTTCAGGATTGGGCACAGACTCACGGTGGTCTTTACTCTGATCCAGAGAACTTGTCCGTTACAGTTACATGTGTAAATAACACAACAGGTCATCCATTCTCTGATATCAATAAGGCTATGGGTGAGAGAGGATGGCTCATCTCTAATGGTTACGGCGACCTCAAGGATAAGACATTCCGTGTAGCTCACATGGCTGATACAACAGAGGAGGAGATGGATGCACTCCTTAAGGATCTCGATGAGGTTCTCGCATCTCTTTAATTTTGTTAATTATTGTTGGAGGATAAAGAAATGAAGGTATTAATTACAGAGAGTATCGCTGAAGAGTCCGTACAGTACTTGAAGGACCAGGGATACGAGGTAGAAGAATACTTGGGTCATTCCCAGGAAGAAATCGAGCAGTATATCAAGGGTTTTGATGCTCTTATCGTAAGATCTGCTACTAAGGTTGGACCTAGTCTTCTTGCTAATGCAGACTGCCTTAAGGCTGTAGGTCGTGCTGGTACTGGTATCGATAACATCGATGTTAAGGCTTGTACAGATCACGGTGTAATCGCTCTTAACACTCCAACAGCTAATAACATGGCTGCTGGTGAGCTTGCAGTAGGTCACGCATTTAATGTATTTAGATACATCCCAACAGCTAACGAGGGTGTACACAATGGTGACTACAGAAGAGGTAACTGGGTAGGTTACGAGCTCGAGGGTAAGACCGCTGGTGTTATCGGTCTTGGACGTATCGGTTCCATCGTAGCTAGAAAGCTCAAGGGTATCGGTATGAACGTTATCGCTTACGATCCATATATCGCAGCAGATAAGTTCGAGAAGTTAGGTGTTGGTCGTTGCCAGACATTAGATGAGCTCTTAGAGCAGGTTGACCTCATCACACTTCACACACCTAAGACAAAGGAAACATACAATATCATTGCTAAGGAGCAGCTCTATAAGTGCAAGCGCGGTGTTCGCATCGTAAATGCAGCTAGAGGTGGTCTTGTAAATGAGCAGGATTTGGCAGATGCTCTTGCTGAGGGTCAGGTAGCAGCTGCTGCTATCGACGTATTTGATAAGGAGCCTTCTTATAACAAGAAGCCAGGCGATCAGGAGTTCGATAACGTTCTTCTCCACGCTCCTAACTGCTATATCACACCACACCTCGGTGCTTCTACAGTAGAGGCTACAGCTAAGGTTGGTCAGGGTATCGTTGAGCTTATCGATGGTGCTTTGAAGGGTGAGATTGTTGCTGCTTTGAACATGCCACAGTTCTCTGGTTCCGTAGACGAGATCAGACCATACTGCTCACTTGCTGAGAAGATTGGTCTTATGTATTTCCAGGCTGAGGGTAAGCCTATCACTAAGGTTGAGGTTCGTTATAGAGGTGAGCTCGCTAACAACTCTGGTACAGGTATCATTACACTTTCCCTCATCATGGGTATCTTAAAGGGTATGGGTAATGAGCACGTATCTTATGTTAATGCCCAGGAGAATATTGATGAGTGCGGTATCGAGATTGTTGAGACTAAGGACGAGACAATCATGCGCTACAACAACCTCATTAATGTTAAGTTCTACACAGAGGATGGCCGTGAGCTTAAGATTAACGGTACAGTATTTACTCCTAACACAGAGGTTATCGTTTCCTTCTTCGGTTATGAGATGAACTGCCCATTGTCTTCTACAGTTCTTGCTATCAAGAACAATGATGTTCCAGGTGTTATCGGTAGAATCGCTACTATCCTTGGTAAGCACAACATCAATATCGTATCCATGCACTGGGGTAGAAAGAACCAGGATGGTTCCGATAACAAGCACGCTCAGGCTTTCGTAGCTACAGAGCAGCCTGTATCTGACAAGATTATTAAGGAACTCGAGAGCGCAGATGGCGTATTGAAGGTTTCCCTTCTTGATTTTGAGTAATTAAAAGTAAGTGAGATACCACTTCAAAAATAAAATTGGATGGATGAACGACCCTAATGGACTTGTGTTCTATAAGGGTCGTTTTCATGCGTTCTTTCAGCATTATCCTCACGCTCCAAGGTGGGGACAGATGCACTGGGGTCACGCAGTAAGCGATGATCTTATTAACTGGGAAGAGCTTCCAATCGCGCTTTATCCTGATATGCCATACGATAATGCCCCTAATGGAGGATGCTTCTCTGGAAGCGCTATAGTTAAAGATAATCGCATGTATATCTTCTATACTTCAGTATCAGAAGAACAAGGTCAGACTCAGTCCCTGGCATATACAGACGATGGCATTACTTTCCATAAATATGAAGGTAACCCAATAATTGATACTAACCCTATGGGTTCTAATGATGACTTCAGGGACCCTAAGGTATTTATGTATAAGAACGAATACCGCATGGTAGTTGGCGCAGGCTTTAGAACAGAAGGCGCGATTTTACTTTATAAATCCAAGGACTTAATTAACTGGGAATACCAGGGTAAGCTTATCGACGACGATAGATTTGGTGGTGTAATTGAGTGCCCTAATTTGTTCGAAGTAGACGGTAAGTGGGTCTTGATGTTCTCATCTATTAAGGCTATGCCTAACCGCGTTATCTGGGCTGTAGGTGACTTTGATGGTGAGAAGTTTACACCTGATACCGAAGATCCTAACTGGCCTTACTTTGTAGTAGAGACAGGGCCTGACTTCTACGCGCCTCAGGTATTAGAGCACCCTGATGGTCGTAAGATTGTTATCGCCTGGATGTATAACTGGAACCGCCGCGAGGATAAGGGCCAGACTCAGGTCGGAGCTTTTACTTTCCCAAGGCAGGTATCTTTCGATAAGGCGGGAAGACTTACTATGCTTCCTATAGATGAAGGCCTGCACCTTCTTAAAAAGGAGTCAAGCTTTGTAGTATACGAGAGCGGTAGACTTCGCGTGCAAATTGACGGTCACACGATTCTAGATAAAGCATACGCGCAAGAACCTGACGTCTTAACTCTAGAAGACGTAGGCTGCGTGGAATTATTTATTAATGGTGGAATCGAGAATATAACTACTTATATCTGTTAATTCTCTTTGTAGCTACCAAGGAAAGTGAATGCTGGTGAATCGCTGTCGAGCTGGCACATCAAATCGATAAAGCTTTCAGAGTAAACAGAAGCATCAATATCAAGATAGAACATGAACTCAAAGTCTCGTCCGACAATAGGACGGGACTCGATTTTTGTTAAGTTCAATCCTGTAGCAGAAAACTTCGACAGTAAATTAGAGAGCGCACCAGGAGTATGTCCCAAAGCTACCATTATAGAAGCCTTATCTGCGCCAGGATAAATTTCCAAGTCCTTACAGATAACAATAAATCTTGTGTAGTTGTGGTCAGAATTCTGGATATCGTCTCTAACGATATCGAGGTTATAAAGGTTAGCGCAGTCTGCTGAAGAGATAGCAGCGAGATCTTTTCTGCCACTATTGGCAACAGTCTGAGCAGCTAAGGCTGTATTAGCTACGATAGTAACCTTAATATTTTGATTGTTTTTTAAGAAGTTAGAGCACTGACCGATAGCCTGCTCGTGAGAAATAACCTCTTTAATATCTTCAAACTTAGTTCCAGGCTTAACCATAAGGCGATGAGAAATCTGCAACTTCTTAGCGCGTACAATATGGAACTTATGAGACTTCATAAGATCATAAACCTGATTAACAGAACCATGAGATGAGTTCTCAATAGGGAGTACACCGTACTTACAAAGTCCGTTCTCTACTGCCTGGAAAACACCTTCAAAGGTTCTAAAATACATGATGTCTGCATTAGCAAAAAGTCTGTCGCAGGCAATCTGGGAATATGCGCCCTCAACACCCTGACATGCTACCAAAGCGCTGTCTGGAAAAATCTTAGGCGTATTCTCAAGAGCATCATTAATTCTTGTAGCAAGATAAGATACTGTCTTTGTCTTAGTAGAGCTATATGTTCTAGACAAATCAAATAAAGTTCTAAAGACTGTTCGCTGGCAGCTTCTTAATGTGACATCATCGCCGTAGTCGAGGGAATTCAAAAGCTTCCTCTCATATCTACGTTCAGCAACTAACTGCTCGGAAGCAGTTTTTGAATCGTCGCTTTCTGTTGCCAGACTAAGTCTAAGCTTGGTAAGCTCTTCAATCTGTTTATCAAGTTCTTCTAATTGTCTACGTGTATCTTCTGTAACCATAGGGGTTATTATAATATCTTATTTTAGTAAAATCCAATGTTAATTGACATTGCTCATAAATCAATATATAACAGTGTTATGAATTACGCTGATCCAAATACAATTAAAAATATTAATGAAGCTGCTCTTAAGGAATTTACCGAGAAAGGCTTCAAGGATGCGTCTTTAAGAAGCATCGCCAAGGAAGCAGGCGTTACAACGGGTGCCTTTTATTCCTACTATAAAAGTAAAGGCGAGCTCTTTGAGAGTATTGTAGGTGAGCATGCTAGACATCTGATGGAGCTTTTTGAACCTAAGGATAGCGAAGATTATAAAGATTATGGTAAATCCAGAATTATCGAGCTTACGCTTTATACTTATAGAAACTTCAAGGTAATGAAGCTGCTTGTGGGTGGATCGGTAGCATCAGAGTATGAGAATTTATTCCATGATCTTACAAACCAGGTAGTATCAGGGCTTATGCCACATGTTAAGGATTTATCTGAAGACTATATGCACGCACTTATAAGCGGTATCTTTGCATCGTATAAAGAACTTGTAATTCACGATGCTCCCAGATGCAAAGCGGGAACAAATATGTCGCTTTTATGGGATTTTTATGAGGCTGGCTGGAATAAAGTATTGACAAAATAAGGATACAATAATATAACAAGTACGATAACTTAAGTAAGCAATGGCGCTTATTCGAAGGGTAATACCCTTGTGAATAAGTGCCTTTTTTATTGCTTCAAATCATATGGAGGAGTGACCTATGATCAATAATTACAGAAACATGGACGCATTCCCAGAGCAGGGATTATATAGTCCGAAGAACGAGCATGAGAACTGTGGTATCGGCGCTGTCATCAAGATGGACGGCGTTAAAACCAGACGAGTTGTAGAAAATGCTCTCTCAATCGTAGAGACATTGGAGCATAGAGCGGGTAAAGATGCTGAGGGTAAGACCGGTGACGGTGTTGGTATCCTCTTGCAGATTTCCCATGAGTTCTTTTCCAAGGCTTGTTCTGGTATCGGCATCAATATTGGTGAGGAGAGATCCTACGGTATCGCGATGCTTTATTTCCCACAGGGTGAGACAGAATTTGAAAACGCTAAGAAGGATTTCGAAGGCGTTTTGAAGGATGAGGGTATTCCTTTCCTAGGCTGGCGTGAAGTTCCAGTAGACCCAGAGGTTTTGGGTAGCAGGGCTAAGAACTCTATGCCAAATATCATGCAGGCTTTTATGGGTATGCCAGAGGGCACATCTAAGGGCCTTGATTTTGACCGTAAGCTTTATATCGCACGAATGATTTTCGAGAAGCGTAATAAGGATACATACGTATGCTCTATGTCTAGTAGAACAATCGTATATAAGGGTATGTTCCTTGTAAGTCAGCTTCGCACATTTTACAAAGATCTCGCTGGCCCGGATTATGTGTCGGCTATAGGTATCGTTCACTCCAGATTTTCAACTAACACTAATCCGAGCTGGCAGAGATCTCACCCTTATAGACTTATCGTACATAATGGTGAGATTAACACGATAACAGGTAACATGAACAAGATGCTCTCTCGTGAGTCCATCATGCATGCTAAGGCATTAGAGGGAAGATTGGACGATATCTACCCTATGCTTGATGTAACAGGTTCTGACTCTGCTCGCTTGGACAATACTCTCGAGTTCATGGTTATGTCTGGTATGCCACTTCCTCTTGCAATCATGGCAACTATCCCAGAGCCATGGCAGCACATTCCTACAATGAGCCGTGAGAAGAAGGCTTTCTACCAGTACTACGCTACAATGATGGAGCCATGGGATGGTCCTGCTTCTATCATCTTCACAGATGGTGATCAGATTGGTGCTATCCTCGACCGTAACGGCCTAAGACCATCAAGATATATGATTACAGACGACGGTTACTTAATCCTCTCTTCTGAGGTAGGTACACCTGATGATATTCCTGTAGAGACTATCGTAAAGAAGGATAGATTAAGACCAGGTAAGATGCTTCTTGTTGATACTGTTAAGGGTGAGCTCATTGACGATGAGACAATCAAGACAGAATATGCAAGACGTAATCCATATGGTGAGTGGCTTGACCATAATCTTATTTCTCTGTCTGAGATTAAGATTCCTAACCATAAGCCTCCATTTTATTCTGGTAAGAATCTTCTTGATCAGCAGAAGGTATTTGGCTACACATACGGTAATTTGAATAACGAGATTATCCCTATGTGCCTTAACGGTAGTGAGCCAACAGCTGCTATGGGTATTGATATTCCAGTACCACCACTTTCGACAAGAAAGCCACCACTCTTTGACTTCTTCAAGCAGAAGTTCGCTCAGGTTACAAACCCACCTATCGACTCTATCCGTGAGTCCATCATTACAGATACTTCTGTATATCTTGGTATCGCAGGTAATATCTTAGAGGATGTAGAAGAGAACTGCCGCGTACTTAAGATTAATAATCCTATTCTTACTAACCTCGATCTTATGAAGATCAGAAGCTCTAAGTATGAGGGATTAAAGACAGCAGATATTTCTATGCTCTTTACTAAGGAGCAGACACTTCGTGAGGCTATTGATAACCTCTACGCTCAGGCTGATAAGGCTCATAACGAGGGTGCTACAATTCTCGTTCTTACAGACAGAGGTGTAGATGAAAACCACCTTGCTATTCCTTCATTGCTCGCTGTAGCAGCGCTCGAGTCCTACCTCATTAGAACTCGTATGAATACTGCTATCTCTATCATCATCGAGACAGCTGAGCCTTGTGAGGTACATCATTTCGCTACACTTCTTGGTTTTGGTGCAAGTGCTGTTAACCCATACCTAGCTCTTGATACAATCCAGGATCTTATCGAGAAGGATATCGTTGATAAGGACTACACACAGGCATGTAACGCTTATATCGATGCTCTTGTTTCAGGTATCGTTAAGATTGCTTCCAAGATGGGTATCTCCACCTTGCAGTCTTATCAGGGTAGTAAAATCTTCGAGGCTTTGGGTATCGGTAAGGAACTTATGGATGAGTTCTTCCCAGATACAGACAGCAGAGTAGGTGGTATCACACTTTCTGATATCGAAGACAGAGTAAGAGCACTCCACGATGGTGCTTTTGATCCTAATGGCTACGATATTGATGAGGGTCTTGGCGTAGAAGGCTGGCATAAGTCCAGATCTAACAAGGAAGAGCACCTCTATACACCAGAGACAATCCACCTCTTGCAGATTGCTACATGGCGTAATGACTATAAGCTCTTTAAGCAGTTCTCATCTATTATTAACTCTGATGAGCGTCATATCACATTAAGATCTACACTCGACTTTAAGTATCCAAAGGCAGGTGGTATCCCTCTCTCTGAGGTAGAGAGCGCAGATTCTATCGTAAAGAGATTTAAGACTGGTGCCATGAGTTATGGTTCTATCTCCAAGGAAGCTCACGAGTGTATGGCTATTGCCATGAATAGAATTGGTGGTAAGTCCAACTCTGGTGAGGGTGGAGAAGATTTAGACCGTATCGAGACTAAGGGCACAGAAGAGAATAGATGCTCTGCTATTAAGCAGGTAGCATCTGGCCGATTTGGTGTTACATCTAAGTACTTGATTTCTGCTGATGAGCTTCAGATTAAGATGGCTCAGGGTGCTAAGCCAGGTGAGGGTGGACATCTCCCAGCACAAAAGGTTTATCCTTGGATCGCTAAGACACGTCACTCCACACCAGGTGTAGCTTTGATTTCCCCACCTCCTCATCACGATATTTACTCTATCGAGGACTTAGCTCAGCTCATCTATGACTTAAAGAACGCAAACAAGGATGCACGTATCTCTGTTAAGCTCGTATCTGAAGCTGGTGTAGGTACAATCGCTGCAGGTGTAGCAAAGGCTGGTGCTGCAGTAGTTCTCGTATCAGGTTATGACGGTGGTACAGGTGCTGCTCCTGCAAGTTCAATTCACCACGCAGGTCTCCCATGGGAGCTTGGTATTGCTGAGACACATCAGACTTTGATCCAGAACGGCTTAAGATCTAAGGTTGCAATCGAGGCTGACGGTAAGCTTTTGACAGGTCGTGATGTAGTTATCGCTGCTATGCTCGGTGCTGAGGAATTCGGTTTTGCTACAGCTCCACTCGTAACAATGGGCTGTGTAATGATGAGAGTATGTAACCTCGATACCTGTCCAGTTGGTGTAGCAACTCAGAACCCTGAACTTCGTAAGAGATTTAAGGGTAAGCCAGAATATGTAATTAACTTCATGCACTTCATCGCTGAAGAGATGCGTGAGTATATGGCTCAGCTTGGTATCAGAACTGTAGACGAGCTTGTAGGTAGAAGCGATTTGCTTTTCGAGAAGAAGTACAACGCTTATAACGAAGCTAAGGTTGATATGAGTACAATCCTCTCTAACCCATTCGTAACAGTTCCAGAGAGCAAGCGTCACTTCAACAAGGCGGATATCTATGACTTTAAGCTTGAAGAGACAATCGATGAGACTACAATTATCCCTGCTATGAAGGATGCCTTTGAGAAGGGTGAGCCTTGTGAGATTTCTGTTGAAGTTAATAACCTCAATAGAACACTCGGTACATTGTTCGGTGCTGAGATTTCTCGTAAATACTACAACACACTTCCTGAGGATACTTACATCGTTAACTGTAAGGGTGCAGGCGGACAGAGCTTTGGTGCTTTCATCCCTAAGGGCTTAACACTTACACTAGAGGGTGATTCTAACGACTACTTTGGTAAGGGCTTGTCCGGTGGTACTATCGCAGTATTCCCACCTAAGGAAAGTAAGCTTGTTCCAGAAGAGAATATCCTCATCGGTAACGTCGCACTCTTTGGTGCTACATCAGGTAAGGCTTTCATCAACGGTGTTGCAGGTGAGAGATTCTGCGTAAGAAACTCTGGTTGTAAGGTTGTTGTTGAAGGAACTGGTGATCACGGTTGTGAGTACATGACTGGTGGTGTTGCAGTAGTTTTAGGTCAGGTAGGTAAGAACTTTGCTGCTGGTATGAGCGGCGGTATCGCTTATGTTCTTGATATGGAGAACGACCTCTATACTAAGCTTAATAAGGCTTTGGTAGGATTTGGTCACGTCGAAGATGAGGCTGATGTTACTGAGCTTAAGACTTTGATTGAAGAGCACATTAAGTGGACTAACTCTCCTCTTGCTTCTAAGATCCTTGATAACTTTGATGATTATCTCCCACACTTTAAGAAGGTAATTCCTCATGATTACTCTAAGATCATGACAGCAATTGCCAAGTACAAAGCAGAAGGCATGTCTGAGGACGAAGCTAAGATTTCTGCTTTTAACGACAAGTTCGCAGCTAAGAACTAAGGGAGGTAAGAAAAATGGGTAAAGCAACAGGATTTTTAGATTACAGTAGACAGGATAATCCGGGTGAGGATCCACTCGAGAGAATCAAGACATATAGAGAGTTCCATACACCTCTTAGTGATGAAGAGAGACAAAAGCAGGGTGGACGATGCATGAACTGTGGTGTGCCTTTCTGCCAGTATGGTAAGCCAATTCTTGGTATGGTAGCAGGATGTCCATTGAACAATCTTTGTCCAGACTGGAACGACATGGTATATAAGGGATACTGGGATGAAGCTTATAAGCTTTTGTCCTTAACGAACCCTTTTCCAGAGTTTACTTCAAGAGTATGTCCTGCTCTTTGTGAGAAGGCTTGTACTAATGGTCTTGATGGTGACGCTGTTACATGTAAGGAGAACGAGTACGCTATTATCGAGAAGGCATTTGAGAATGGTCTTCTTGATCCAAAGCCACCTAAGAAGAGAACAGGTAAGAGAGTAGCTGTAGTAGGTTCAGGCCCATCTGGCTTGTCTACAGCTTACTGGCTTAATAAGCGTGGTCATAACGTAACAGTATATGAGAAGGAAGACCGTCCAGGTGGACTTTTGATGTACGGTATCCCTAATATGAAGCTTGAGAAGAAGACAGTTCTTAGAAGAATTGAGCTTATGAAGGCTGAGGGCATCGAGTTTATCTGTGGTGTTGATGTAGGCGCTGAGTGCGATATTTCTCCAAGATACCTGCAGGAGAACTACGACGCAGTTGTTCTTTGCTGTGGTACAGGTAATGCTCGTGATATTAATGCTGAAGGCAGAGATGCTAACGGTATCTACTTTGCTGTAGATTTCTTAAAGTCCACAACAAAGGCTCTTCTTAACTCCAACATGACTGAGGCTGATTATATTAGTGCTAAGTATAAGCATGTAGTAGTTATCGGAGGCGGTGATACAGGTAACGACTGTGTAGGTACATCTATCCGTCATGGTTGTAAGTCTGTAGTTCAGCTCGAGATGATGCCAGCTCCTCCAGTAACAAGAGCTGAGAATAACCCATGGCCAGAGTGGCCAAAGGTCCTTAAGACTGATTACGGTCAGGAGGAAGCAATTGCTGTATTTGGTAACGATCCTCGTGTGTACTGCACAACTGTTAAGAAGTTCATTAAGGACGACAACAATAATGTTAAGGCTATCGAGACAACTAAGCTTCAGTTTGTTAAGGATCCTAATACAGGCCGTATGAATATGGTTCCTGTTGAAGGCTCAGAGGAGATTATCCCAGCTGACTTAGTATTGATCGCTGCAGGTTTCTTAGGACCATCTAAGTATATCTCTGATGCATTTGGCCTAGAGACAACACCTAGAACTAATGTATTAGTTACACCTAATCACCACGATACTTCTGTTAAGGGTGTATTTGCTGCAGGTGATATGGTTCGCGGTCAGTCTCTTGTAGTATGGGGTCTGCGCGAAGGTCGCGATTGTGCTTACGATGTAGACGAGTATCTTATGGGATACTCTAACCTTAGAAAATAAGATATAATTCCCCTTGTAAATGTTTATTACAAGGGGATTTTTTATGACTTTGAAGTACAGAAGCTTACTTATAGTTGCCTGTGTATATCTGTTACTTCCGGTAATAATCTTTTTCTTTGGATTTACAAAAATATATTGGGCTGTAATTTTATCCGCGCTGACTTTGGTTAGCGCGTTTTTTGTTATTAGAACTGCTGACGATAAGAAGGCCATAACGATAAGTAAAAAATATCTTGTTGGAGTAGCTTTATTCTGCCTTGCCTGGTGTTATATAGCAGGTATAGGCGAGTTTACATGGACTACTGCTGACCATAATGTACGATATGCGATTTTAAATGATGTCGTTAACTTCAAATGGCCTTTGATTTTTGACCTTGGTAATCAGAGTAACCCTCTGGTAGCTCAGGAATTAGGTCAGGGGGTAGTAGCTTTTGCTTATTATCTGATTTTCTGGCTTGTGCCTGGATTAATCGGTAAAGTTTTTGGCCTTATGGCAGCAAGAATCGCGATGATTATATGGTCTGCTCTAGGACTCGTGTTAACAGTTCTTGTTCTTAACTTTATTCAGAAGAAGCCAATGGTATCAGCGCTTATTCTGCTTTTTGTCTTTGGTGGCTTTGACATTATTATGTATGCCATTACCGCATACCTTGATGGCTCATCTTCGTTTGAAGGCTGGAACCGAGAGTTTTATATTCATGGCAACTTCTATCAGACTATGAATACTTTTAATCAGACTATTCCATGCTGGCTGATAATGTCACTTTTTTTAAACTCTAAGAACAATAGGAGTGTAGGTTTTTGGGGAGCACTTTGCTTTTGCTACTCGCCATGGGCGACAGTAGGTATGGTGGCTCTTGCTATATGTAAGCTTCTCGAAAGCAAAGAAGGTCGTAACTTAAAGTCTATTCTTACTATCGGTAATATCGTTATGCCAGTAGTATCTCTGGCGGTTTTTGGTCTTTTCTACACAGCTAACAGCGGTGCAACAGATGTAAAGGGTTTTATCTGGGAATTTTTCCCGAATCAGCCTGGTCTTATGCTTGGCTGCTATGTGCTTTATGTTTTAGTTGAATTCGGTCTGTGGAGTTTGCTTGTTTTTAAAGATCAAAAGCATAATCCGATGTTCTGGACAGCTATTGCTGTTTTGCTGATAATGCCTATTTATAAGATAACCAAGGCTAATGACTTTTTGATGAGAGGATCACTTGGCCCAGTGTTTATAATTATGACTTGTGTCCAGTACAAACTTGATGAAGCCATTAATGCTTTGAAGAAAAATGGAAACGACATTAAGGCTGTAGGTGTTCTTGGTATGACTTTTGTATCTGCCTGCACTTGCCTCATACTATTGATCGTCTCAATCAGTTCTACTATGGAGATATATACAGGTAAAGATATTTCTGTAAGGCCTCGTGATGAGATTGTATCTTTTGCTGATATTGCCGATGAGAATCAGGCTGATTTATGCCGCAGACAATTCTTCGTATACGATTACGAGAGTAAGCCATTCTACAGGATATTTGGTAAATAATTATTACTCTGATTCTTCTGCCTTGATGTAGATAGGACGACGCTTAACCTCTACGAATGTTCTTCCGATGTATTCACCAAGAAGGCCAAGTGACATCAAAATAGAACCACCGATAAAGAGAATAAAGCAAAGAAGTGAAGGATAACCTGGAACTACGTCGTAAATTCTTAAAATAATAGCTCTTATAAAGTAGTAAACCAGATAAGCAAAACCTGCGAAAGCAGTAGCAAATCCAAGATAAGTAGCCAGTCTTAAGGGTGCTGTCGTAAAGGAAACAATACCATCGATTGCATACTTAAACAGCTTCCAGAAGCTCCACTTGGTCTCACCGGCAACTCGCTCTGCATTTACATATTCGAGCCACTTGGTACGGAATCCAACCCAGGCAAAAATACCCTTGGAAAATCTCTGTCTCTCGTTAAGGTCCAAAATCGCATCTACTACCTGACGCTTCATAAGTCTAAAATCTCTCGCGCCATCTGCAATCTCTACTTCAATCATTCTGTTGATAATTTTATAGAACATTCTCGCAAAGAAGCTTCTAATCTTAGGTTCACCTTCACGGGTAACTCTTCTTGTAGCTACAATATCGGCTTCATCGTTCTCAATTGATTTAACCATGCTTGGAATAAGTGATGGAGGATCCTGCATATCAGCATCCATAATTGCAACCAAATCTCCCTTTGCCTTGGAAAGTCCGGCATACATAGCTGCTTCCTTGCCAAAATTTCTGGAGAAAATGATATATTTGCAGTCCTTATCTTCATTCGCAAATTTTTTAATAACATCAGCTGTTTTATCACGACTGCCATCATTAACAAAGACAAACTCAAAGTCGTAACCAGTCATCTCTTTGCGAACGTCACAAAGAGCACTATAAAGGAATGGCAATGCCTCCTCTTCGTTATAACATGGAACAACCAAACTTATGAGCATAATGTCCTCCGATTAATTTTGTATTATAATATAAAGCCTAGAATAGAACAAACACGGGGTTTTTATGCAAGAAGTATCATCTCTTCAGACTCCTTCCTTAAAACTTAATAAGAAGTCGATTAAGGAAGTCTTACTTTTTCCCGCAATAGCAGCACTTGTTTCCATACTGTGCTTCGTTGTTATGTGCTTAGTCAGTGAGAAATATCCTCTGGGTAAATATACGATTGTAGTTTCTGACCTGGAAGCTCAGTATGCTCCATATTTGTTCCTTCTTAAATCCAAGCTTACAAATCTGGATTTTGGTAATCTTATTTCTAATTTTGGTTATTCGTTTTTACTTGGTGCAGGCAAAAACTTTGCTGGTACTTATGGATACTATCTGGCAAGCCCGTTAAACCTTCTGGTTTTGTTTTTCCATCCTACGCAGATTAATGAATTAGTTCTGCTTCTTATGGGTATCAGAACTTCTCTTGCAGCAGCTTTTATGTGTGCATTTATAAGAGAAAGAGCTACTGATAAGACTTCCAGGTGGCCGATTCTCTGGGGTGTTATGTATGCTTTTTCATCCTATATGATGCTCTTTTTGTTCCAGATTATGTGGCTTGATGGATATCTTTTACTGCCGCTTCTTCTTCTTTTTATCGAGAGATATATCAAAAACAGAAAGCTTGGTGGAATTACAGTTGTACTGTTGCTTTTATTCCTGTCAAACTATTACATCGCTTATATGGCAGGGATTTATTCTTTTATTTACCTTCTTGCCAGAATGTATGTTGAGGGTTTATTTAGCAAGGAGAGCAGGCCTTTAAATCTTATCGGCAATTTTGTCTTAAGAGCTGTTCTTTGTGGTTTGTCACTAGGCGTAATGCTGCTCCCTGTTGGACTTGATACTATTACTAACGCTGACCCGACTAATGTTGAAGCAGAAAATTCTTATGTGTCTTTTACAGCAGTTAAGCTTATAGACAGAATCTTTCTTGGATATCCAGGCGATTTTGCTGAGGTTTTAATCAGCAATATGCCATTAATCTTTGTAAGCCTTCTTGTTACTGTTCTTTGCACAATCTACCTTGTTAGTAAGGCGTTTACTGGTAAGGAGAAGAAACTTTACGTAGTTGCTTTTATTTTTATTTATCTCACACTTTGCATTAATGCACTTGATGTTGCATGGCAGGTATTTGACAGTCCTAACTGGTTCTGGCACAGAGAGTCTTTTGTTTTTATCACATTCTTTATGGTGGTATCGTATAAGACTTTCGAGAAGCTTCATGAAATCACGTCAGATGAGATACTTAAGGCCGGTGGTATTCTGGCAGTTCTCCTGCTCGTTGCCCAAAGTCTGGGCGATATGAAGGGGCACGGTAAGATTTTTGTATATAACGTAGCTTTTCTTGCTGCTATTGTCCTGATTTTGATTGGTATGAAGAAGAAGGACTGGACGGGGCAACTTAAGGATATGAATAAGCTTCTTCCTAAGTTTTTGGCAATAATTATTGTGTTTGAGACATCCTTCCTGGCACCGCTATTGTCTTCTGGAACCGCAACTATGTCTGTGTTTTATAGTGAGGCAGATGAGTATAAGGACAGTATCTATACTTTCCTTGACTGCGCACAGGCTTCACGCGATATTAATAACGGTTTTAGAAGTGAATATGAAGCTTTAAGCTACGAGAATGATATCGGTCTTGGCGGTGCTTCTCAGTATGCAGAGTTCAGAGGATTATCACTTTTTAATTCCAACTCGAATAAGCATTTTGGAAGATTTTTGAAGCAGTTAGGATACAGAGTTAACTATAACTACTTTGCTTCATCTCATAGTTATTCAAGTCCTGACAGCGATGCTTTCTTCTCTATTGGAACTTTGTACTGTTCGGATGAATATAGTGCAGCTACTTTTATTGCTGAAGATGATAATGTTCGTTTCTATAGAAATGAGAGTGTTCTTCCTCTTGCATTTGCCATCGACAGTGGTGCTTTGGATTTTGATTTCTATTCACTGGAGACTTCAACCACAACGAAAAATTATTTTGAATTTAGAAATGACTGGTACAGTTCTTTGTTTGGAAGCTTCAACGACGATTACTTTATCGTTCAGGAAGATGGTATAGAGATTAACCCGGTTAACTGTGAGACATTTAATCTGTCCGACTATATTACGACTGACACAGAATCTAACAGTATCCTTGTTGAAGAAGAGGACGATGAGGATAAGCCTCCATTTGATCCAGATGATCTGGGATTAGAAGTAGTTGGTGACTGTCAGGGTGCAGTTACTACTTACTATCAGATGAATTCTAAGTCAGCTATGGTAATTAACTACAATGTTGAGATTCAAAGCGAAGACGAGTTGTACTTGAATATTTCTGCACCAAGAATTATGAGTGAGTGCTATGTTTACGTTAATGGACTACTTGTATCTTACAATTCTCCTTATACGTATTATTCAGAGATCATAAGACTTGGTTCATTTGAAATTGGTGATGTTATCAATGTCTCATTAAGTTCAGATGCAGAAAGCATAAGCTTTATGGATGTAAATTTTGCATATTTTGATCTGGACAGTTTTGAGAGTCAGTTTGAAGGAATTGATACTAACAGCGTAAATGTGGTAGATGCATCAGATGGACTTGTTAACTTAAGCGCTAATATCAGCAGTGATGAGCTTATTTTAACAACAATTCCATACGAGGACGGCTGGGTTTGCTATGTAGATGGTGTGGAAACACCAATTACGCCTTATGCTGAATCTCTGATTGCTATCGATGCAGGTGCTGGAACTCACGATATTACATTGAAGTTTACTCCTCCTGGATTTAAGGCAGGATTACTAATTTCTGTTGTAGGTATAGTAGGATTAATAGCTGTTTCGGTTATTGATACAAAGAAGAAAAACTGTGATAATATTGCGGTTAAGAAAAAATAAAAATACGCGCAGGAGGTATTTACAAATGGGCGCAATGGACACATATAAGATTTGGAGCACAGATCCTTATTTCGACGAGACTACAAGAGCTGAGCTTCTCGCTATTAAGGATGATGCAAACGAGATTGAAGAGAGATTTTATAAGGATCTCGAGTTCGGTACTGGTGGACTTCGTGGTGTTATCGGTGCTGGTACAAACAGAATGAATGTATACACAGTAGCTAAGGCTTCCGCTGGTCTTGCTAACTATATCGTAGAGTCTGGTGAGGATGCTATGAAGAGAGGTGTAGTTATCTCTCACGATTCAAGACACTTCTCTCCTGAGTTTGCTCAAATCGCTGCTACAACATTTGCAGCTTACGGAATCAAGGTATTCCTTACAGATGAGCTTCGCCCTGTTCCTATGTGTTCTTATGCTGTTAGATACTTCGGCGCTTTTGCTGGCGTAATGGTAACAGCTTCCCATAACCCTCCTAAGTACAATGGTTACAAGGTGTATGGTGAGGACGGCGGCCAGGTTACAGAGGAGGCTGCTGCAGCAATTCTTGGCAACATGGCTAAGTATGCTGATGTAAGAAACATCAAGACTTATGATTTTGATGCAGCTTTGGCTGAGGGCCTTATCGAGAGATTCGGACCAGAGGTTGATATCGCTTACACAAATATGCTTAAGGAGCTCGTTATTGACGAGGATGCTATTAAGAGACAGGCTGATATGTCTATCGTTTACACACCTCTTCACGGTTCTGGTAACAAGCCAGTAAGAAGAATTCTTAAGGCTGTAGGCTTTAATAACGTTCATATCGTAGCTCAGCAGGAGATGCCAGACGGTGCATTCCCAACAGTTAAGACACCTAACCCAGAAGATCCAGCTGCTTTGACAATGGGTATCGAGCTTGCTAAGAAGGTTAATGCTTCCTTGGTATTCGGTACAGACCCAGACTCTGACAGAATTGGTTTGGCATGTAGAGATAAGAACGGCGAGTATAAGTGCTTTACTGGTAACCAGGTAGGACTTATGCTCCTCGACTATATCCTTAACTCCAAGAAAGAGGCTGGCACACTTCCTTCAGAAGCTTTTGCTTGTACAACAATCGTTTCTACAAAGCTTTGTAAGGCTGTTTGTGAGGCTTACGGTGTTGAACTCCAGGAGACTCTTACAGGATTTAAATATATCGGTGAGAGAATTAAGATTGATGACGAATTCGGTTCTAAGAAGTTCCAGTTCGGTTTTGAGGAGTCTTATGGTTACCTCTCTGGTACAAGCGTAAGAGATAAGGACGCTGTAGTAGCAGCTATGCTCGTTTGTGGTATGGCAGCACAGTCCTTTGATAAGGGTGAGACACTCCTCGACAGACTCGAGAGAATCTACAAGACATATGGCTACGGCTTCGAGCAGGCTGTAAGCTTTACTCGCGAGGGTAAGGAAGGCTTAGGCCAGATTAAGAATGGTATGGATCAGATGAGAGCTGAGCTTGAGAATTGTAAGACAGCAGCTGATGCAGCTAATCTTATCGGTGGTCCAGTGCCTGTAGCTGTAAGAGACTACAAGGCTCAGGTAAGATATGACTTCTCTGGTGACACAGTTACAACAACTCCTCTTACACTCCCTGTATCTAATGTTCTTCTCTATGAATTGGGTGGCGATAAGGGATTAGACTGGGCTTGCGCTAGACCTTCTGGTACAGAGCCTAAGCTTAAGATTTACTTCGGTGTTTATGACACAGAAGAGCAGACAGCTAAGGACAGACTTGAGACAATTAAGGCTCAGATGAGTGCATTTGTCGAGAATAAGCTTGGCTAATGATTTCTTATAACCTTCAGCCAATCGCGGTAAGAGGCCTTACCGGTATAGGAAACTACACTGCCGAGGTCGCAAAAAGACTTATCGATAACGATAGCGAACTTCATGCATTTGATTTTCGTGGAAGAAATGGCGCGAAGGAAATCTTGGCGGAAAACTTAAAGATGGATTTAAGCGGGAACGATCTCCATATTGTGAGATCGCTTCCGCTTTCTGTTTATATAAGAATGGGGGCAATGGGCAGGATTATCCCTTACCATAAGCTTACTAAGTCTAAGGCAGATACGACGGTGTTCTTCAATTATTTGACACCTGGTGGTCTTACAGGACCTAACATGATTACAGTCTATGACTTAGTTTGCGAGCGCTTTCCTGAAACTATGCAGGCAAAAAACAGGCGACTTCTTCAGGGACATCTGGGGGATTCTATTAAGAGAGCTTCCACGATTTTAACTATCTCAGAGTTCTCAAAACAGGAAATTATAGACGTGTTTGGCGTTGACGAGAGCCGGATTTACGTTGGCCCTTGTGGCGTCGATACTGATTTTTATACCCCAGGGACAGGTTTTGTTACGGATATTAACCGGATTTATGACCTAGATCGCTATATTCTTTATGTAGGCACATTGGAGCCGCGTAAGAATATTAAAACTGTAGTTGAAGCCTTCAGTAAAGTGAGCGAGAAGTACCCTGATGTTAAGCTGGTTTTGGCAGGCGGCCTTGGCTGGCAGCCAGATGCGACTCTTGATGCGATCAAAAACAGTCCGGTATCGTCTCGTATTGTGCACACTGGTTACATTAGTGATAAGGAGAAGCGTGACCTTCTTCGAAATGCAGATCTTTTCATTTTCCCTAGTATTTATGAGGGCTTTGGTATGCCTATTACAGAAGCGATGGCTTGTGGAACAGACTGTATTATTTCTGACAGTTCAAGTCTTCCTGAGGTATCTGGCGGACTTTTGACTATGATTAAGTATGATGATGTTAATGCCTTTGGAGAGGCTATAGATTATAAGCTTTCTAACCCTGCAGACAGCATAAGAAAGCAAAGTCTTATTAAGCAGGCATCTTCATTTAACTGGGATAGAGCTTCGAAGGCTGCTAGAGAAGCAATAAATAAAGCCTCTTTGTAATCTAATTTTCATGAATTCTATATATTATAATATTAGGTAAATGCATATTTTGTATGCTATAATTTTTCATTATATTCAGTTGATTATTATTCGGAGGACGATAAACGATGAAAAAGGCACTTATCACAGGTATTACTGGTCAGGATGGATCTTATCTTGCAGAGTTCTTGCTCGAGAAGGGATATGAGGTTCACGGTATCATCCGAAGAGCATCTGTATCTACAACATCAAGAATTGATCACATCTTAGATAAGCTTATCATTCACGAGGGAGACCTCTCCGATTCTTCAAGCATTATTAGAATTGTTCTTCAGGTTAAGCCTGATGAGATTTATAACCTCGCAGCTCAGTCCCACGTGCAGGTATCCTTTGATGCTGCTGAGTACACAGGTGACGTAGACGCTATCGGCGTACTTCGTATTCTCGAGGCTGTTCACACAGCAGGCCTTGATAAGACATGTCGCGTATATCAGGCATCTACATCTGAGCTCTACGGTAAGGTAGAGGAAGTTCCTCAGTCAGAGACAACACCATTCCACCCATATAGCCCATATGCTGTAGCTAAGCAGTATGGTTTCTGGATGATTAAGCAGTACAGAGAGGCATACGGCATCTTCGCATGTAACGGTATCCTCTTTAACCACGAGTCAGAGAGACGTGGAGATAACTTCGTAACACGTAAGATTACACTTGCAGCAGGTAGAATTGCATGCGGTCTCCAGGATCACTTGGAGCTTGGTAATCTCGATTCACTCCGTGACTGGGGTTATGCTAAGGATTATGTAGAGTGTATGTGGCTTATTCTCCAGCAGGATGAGCCAGACGATTATGTAATCGCTACAGGTGTACAGCACACAGTAAGAGAGTTCACAGAGCTTGCATTTAAGAACGATGGTATCGAGCTTGAGTGGAAGGGCGAGGGCATCGACGAGAAGGGCTACGATAAGGCTACAGGTAAGATGCTCGTATGTGTTAACGAGAAGTGGTATCGTCCAACTGACGTAGTTAACCTTTGGGGTGATCCTACAAAGGCTAAGACAAAGCTTGGCTGGAACCCACAGAAGACAAGCTATGAGCAGCTTTGTGCTATCATGGCTGAGCATGATCTAAACCTTGCTAAGAAGGAAGCTGGACTTATCTAATGAAGGCTTTAATCTTCGGTATCGGAGGCTTTGTCGGAAGATATCTGACACAAGAACTTCAGGCTAATGGCTATACTGTCGCTGGCACAGATATGATGCCATCCTTAGATCTTAAGGATGTGGAATATTTCCAGGGTGATCTCTTAGATTATGAATTTGTATCTGGACTTGTTAAGAAGGTAAATCCAGATGCAATCATTAATCTTGCTGCAATTAGCAGTGTAGGTGCTTCTTGGAAGATACCTCAGACTACAGTACAGGTTAACTTAGTAGGCGCTCTTAATATTTTAGAAGCAGTAGATAAGGGTCCTAATGGTCCGAAGGTTATGTTTATTGGTTCCTCTGAGGAATATATTCCAATCGATGGAGCTATTAAGGAAGACGCTACACTATGCGCTAACAATCCTTATGGTATTTCTAAGGTTGCTCAGGAGCAGTTCTGTAACAGCTATAGAGAAAGATATGGCATGAAGATATATTATGTTCGTCCATTTAACCATACAGGTATTGGTCAGAGAGATTCATTCGTTCTCCCAAGCTTTTGTAAGCAGGCAGCATCTATTGAAGCTGCAGGTGAGCCAGGTAGAATTATGGTTGGTAACCTATCTGCCAAGAGAGATTTCTCTGATGTACGCGATATAGTCAGAGCTTATAGAATGATTCTTCAAAGTGATGACGATAGTAAGATTTATAACGTAGCAAGCGGCAAGGCTTACGGCCTTGACGAGATGCTTAATTATATCGTTAGCCTTTGTTCTGTAGATGTTAAGGTTGAGGTTGATCAAGAGAGATTCAGGCCAGTTGATACACCTATCGTATTAGGTGATAACAGCGCTATTAAAGAAGATCTTGGCTGGGAACCTCAGTATTCTATCTTCGATACATTGAAGGATATGTACGAGTACTACTTGAAAAATGAGCAGACTTAAAGAGATATTCGAATATAGACAGATGATAACTAGCATGGTCAGAAGAGACCTGCGTGGTAGATATAAGGGTTCAGTCCTCGGCTTTATGTGGACTTTTATTAATCCTTTGCTTCAGCTCCTCGTTTATAACATGGTTTTCTCCATTATTTTAAGAGCTGGTATTGAGAAGTTTTACCTTTATTTGTTCGTAGCACTTATTCCTTGGTTATTTTTCTCTGCATCTATTACTGGTGGTTCAGTATCTATCATTTCTCAGAAGGATCTTATTAAGAAGATTTATTTTCCACGTGAAGTAATTCCAATCTCATATGTAACAGCAGCATTTGTTAATATGATGCTCTCATTTATTGTTGTTCTCGCTGTATCATTTGCATCTGGCGTAAGACCTACAATAGGCGGTATTCTTTGCCTTCCTGTAATTATGATTGTCGAGTACATAATGGCCTTAGGGATTGCTTTAATAAGTTCAGCTTTGACAGTCTATTTTAGAGACTTAGAGCATATTCTGGGAATCATCGCTATGGCATGGATGTATGCGACACCAATTTGCTATCCTGAGTCCTATGTTCCAGAAAAATATTTGTCCTTATACAGACTTAACCCTGTAACTCCAATGGTTAATGCCTATAGAGATGTCCTTTACTACGGCCAGACACCAGACCTTAAGAACTTAGGTCTTGCTACTATAATCGGTGTAGTGACACTTGTTATTGGTGTTCTCGTATTTGGAAAACTTCAGAAGCATTTCGCGGAGGAGCTTTAATATGCCAGAGAATCAGGTTGCAATTAAGGTTACAAACCTCGCGAAGAACTTTAAGGTGTACTACGACAAGGGTAGAAGCCTTAAGGATGTAATTTTATTTAGAAACAGAAATCGCCATGATGTACGTCAGGTGCTTAAGGGCGTAACTTTTGATATTAATAAGGGAGAAGCAGTAGGTCTTATCGGTCATAATGGCTGCGGTAAGAGTACGCTTCTTAAGTTAATTTCAGGTATTTTGTACCCAGACCAGGGTAATGTAGAGATTAAGGGCAGAGTATCAAGCTTATTAGAGCTCGGTGCTGGATTTCACCCTGATATGAGTGGACGCGAGAATATCTACATTAACGCTTCTATTTTTGGTCTCTCCAAGAAGGAGATTGACGCTAGACTTCAGGATATTATCGACTTCTCTGAGCTAGCTGAATTTATAGATAACCCTGTAAGAACTTATTCTTCTGGTATGTATATGAGACTCGCGTTCTCCGTTGCTATTAACGTAGATGCTGAAGTTTTACTTATCGATGAGATTTTGGCTGTAGGTGATGCTAACTTCCAGGCAAAGTGTTTTTCTAAGCTTCAGGAGATTAAGGCCAAGGGTACTACAATTGTTATCGTATCTCATTCCCTTTCCCAGATTGAGCAGTTCTGTACCAGATCTATTTGGATTCACGAGGGCTTAATCAAGGCTGACGGTATTCCGATTGATGTACATAGTCAGTACTTAGAGTATATGAATGAACTTCGCGAGAAGTCTGGAGACTCTTCTTTAGAGATTCCAGCTGAGTACTTAGCTTATATGCAGGAGAAGCGCTATAAGGAGAATCTAAGACTCTCCATGACTTCTGAGCAGCAGGCTGAGATTGAGAAGAACAAAGCTTTCCGTTGGGGTAGCGGCGAGGTTCAGATTACATCTATCTCTGTAACAGCAGGAGATGACAAGGAATGCCGCTTGTTCGAGGTAGGTACTGATGTGTACTTTAAGGTTAAGTACAAGGTAAATAAGCCTATCTACGACGCTGTATTTGGTATTGGTTTCTTCCGTAATAGTGGAGAGAACTTATATGGTACCAATACTAGAATCGATAACTATGGTAAGTTCGATATCACAGAAGATGGCGAGTTTACTATCATTATAAGAAACATAAATCTTATGCCAGACCAGTACACGGTAAGCTTTTCCATCGAGTATGGACAGGGTATCCCGGTTGATTACTGGAAGGATGCACTTAAGATTGATACCTTTACTTCAATCATGGATGTAGGTGGATTCAGACTTAACCACGATTGGGAATTTAAGGGTAGTAAGGAGCTTGAAGGCAATGGCGGAAAATAATATTAACGTAGAAAATATCATGGCTGAGATTAGAGCCAATATTAAGGAGAGCGGAGCTGATAAGATTCCTCTTTCTTTTAATGAGAATGTTAATGGAGCTCAGCCTTCTAACCTGGACGAGGCTGTACAGTATCTCTCATATAACTACGAAGTTCAGGCATACCATATGCTTGAAGGTAACGCTATTAAGCGCTTCACTAAGAAGTGCATAAGAAAGCTTGGAAGTTTCTTCGTACTTCCTATCGTAGCTCAGCAAAATAAGCTTAACTACAACTACTACATGGTAGCTGAGGCTGTTAAGAATCAAAAGCATGAGATTACTGACCTAGAAGAAGCTATTAAGACATTAGAAGCTAAGGTTTCTAAGCTTGAAGGAGAAAAGAAGTGAATTCCAGAGAGTATTTAGAAAGTAAGGGAACCTTAGAAAAGGCTCGCGGTACGGTAGAACTCCCAGTTAAGTTTGAGGAGATTAGTGTCATCATGGGTGTCTCCATGGAGGACTCTGTATCTGGTGCCCTTGCCTATGCCAGAGAGAATAAAAAGGTTGTACCTCAGTATCATTCCATTAAGGAAAAGATTGGTGGAATGCTTTACGGCTTCTTTTATAACCCATGTGTATATGCGCAAAATGATTTTAACGATAAGCTCTTGATGGTATATGAGGAGTTTGCCGCTCAAGAGAAGATTAAGCACCAGCTTTTTAATCGTATTAACGATCTTCAAAGCAGAATTGATGAGTTAAGCAAATGAGAGTATTTCAGGTATTAACAACTTTATCCAAGGGTGATGCTGTAAGTAATGATACTCTTGCCATTCAGCAACTTTTGAAGAAGAACGGATATAGAAAATCCGCTATTTATGCTGAGCACTTAGATCCTAAATTTTTAAGTAAGACAATTAGACCATATCATGTTATGCCTAAGCCTAAGAAGAATGATGTTATGCTTTATCATCTTTCTACAGGTACAGTTCTTAACAAGAAGATTATGGACTTAAACTGCCGTAAGATTGTTATCTACCATAACATGACTCCACCAGAATTCTTTGTTCCATATAGTGGTAAGTCTGCTAAGCTCTGTGCTCAGGGTATCGAAGAAGCTATCGCTTTGAAGGATACATTTGAAGCTGGTATGTGTGACTCTTCATTTAATCTAGAGCAGCTTAAGGGCTACGGCTATAGTTGTGATTTGAAGGTATGTCCTATTTTGGTGCCTTTCGAAGATTATGAAAAAATACCTGATGCTACGCTTCTAGAGGAGATGGGCGGACCTGCTATTTCTAATAATCATGAGGTTAAAAATGTCCTTTTTGTAGGAAGAATTGCTCCTAACAAAAAGCCTGAGGATCTCCTTACAATGCTTTATGCTTACCGTAAGATGTATAAGGAACCTATTAGATTAATCCTTGCAGGTTCAACTTCTGGAATGGAGAAGTATACAGCTAGATTAAGACTTTATGCGAGAAGATTAGGCCTTGAAGACGTAGTATTTACAGGTCATATCACATTCCCTCAGATTCTTGCTTACTATAGAAGTGCAGATGCTTTTGTTACCTTCTCTGAGCATGAAGGATTCTGCGTGCCACTTCTTGAAGCAATGTGGTTTAAGACTCCAATTTTGACATTTGATTCATGCGCTGTGCCTGAGACATTAGGCGGTACAGGTATCCTTCTTAAGGATAAGGATCCTGCTACTATGGGTGCTGCACTCCATGAGATTTTGTTTGATGAAGAGCTTCGTAAGAAGATTATTGAGGAGCAAGACGAGAGACTTAAGTATTTTTCATATGAGAATGTATCTAATATCTTTATGTCTGAGCTTAAGGAATTTATAGGTAAATAATCGTGAAGGTTTGTTTTGTAGTACAGAGATATGGTGAAGAGGTTAACGGTGGTGCAGAAGCATACACTAGAGAGGTTGCTGAGCATTTAGCGCAGCTTCCAGGTTACGAAGTAGCTTGTCTTACTACATGTGCTATCGATTATGTATCATGGAAAAACGAATATGAGCCTGGCGTAACAACAATTAAGGGCGTTAAGGTTGAGCGTATCGCTAACGAAGCTACTCGCGATGAGAAGAGCTTTAATAAGCTTTGTGGCGAGGTCTTAGGCGCTGCAGCTTCTGGTAATCCTTTGCCTCTTGATAGAGAAGAAGACTGGATGAATAAGCAGGGCCCATTTTGCCCTGGACTTCCTAAGAGACTTCGTGAAATCAAGGATGAGTACGACGTATTTATCTTTGTTTGCTACCTATACTACACAACATATTTTGGACTTCCAGAAGTAGCCGAGAAGGCAATATTTATTCCTACAGCACACGAAGAGACGCCAATTCATCTTGGTATGTTTAAGAATATGTTTGATTTGCCAAGTGCCTTTTACTACAACACAGTAGAAGAAAAAGAGCTTACAAATAAGCTTTTCCCATCTTCTATTAATAAGCCTGATAATGGCGGCAAAGGTGGCGTAGGTGTAGAGCTTCCATCTCATGTTGATGCCCAAGAATTTAAAAAGAAGTATAACCTTGATAACTTCATGCTCTATGTTGGCCGAATTGATGAGAACAAGTGCTGTCCAGAGCTTTTTAAGTATTGGGAAGAGTATAAAAAGAGGAATCCTAACTCTGATTTGAAGTTAGTTTTGATGGGAAAAGAGATAGTAGAAGTTCCTAAGCGCGATGATATCGTATCCTTAGGTTTTGTAAGCGAAGAGGATAAGTTCTCAGGTCTTAGTGCTTCCAAATTCTTAGTGCTCCCATCTAAGTTTGAGAGCTTGTCTATCGTAGTTTTAGAAGCGATGAAGTCTAATAAGCCTGTCTTAGTATCTGGCGAGTGTCCAGTCTTAAAAGGTCACTGCGTAAGAAGTAATGCAGGTCTATATTATTCAGGTTACTATGAGTTTGAAGGCTGCGTTAATTACCTTACAAGCCATGATGATATAGTAGCTCAGATGGGTGCAAACGGAATTAAGTATGTTGATAATGACTATAGCTGGCCAGCTATATGTAATGGTTACGATAAGCTCATTCGCTCTATAGTAGGCAATACAAAATCATAAATAGCTCTACCAAAACCATCTTCTTCGAAGGTGGTTGTTATATATTCAGCTTTTTCTAATACTGCCTTCTCACTTCCACCCATAGCCATGGGGTGTCCTGCATGCTCGAGAAGCGGAATATCATTAGGTGAATCGCCTATACTAAAAACTCTATCCTTAGGTATATTAAGGCTCTTCGCCAGTGTAGTTAGAGCAATTCCTTTGGATGACCCCTTACGCATGATATCAAGAAAATCCTTAGCGGAACTTACTACTTCGAGGTCATCGATTTGATTAATCTCTTCAACTAATTCTTCTGAAGGCTTAATAAGTAGGAATTTATTGAACTTAGGAAGGTTAGTAGAATCTTGATCATAAGAAATCTCGCCTGTTAAAGCCTTGATATCTTCAGAAATACCTTCGTTATAGCTGTTAATAAAATCTCTTCTCGTGCTATTAGGGCAGAAAAATACACCCTCAGAAGAGTATCCTGTAGCATCAGCCTGGTACTTTTTAAAAGTAGCCATAAGCTTATCTAGAGTCTTGTCTTCAAAATCTAATGAATAAATATCCTTAAAAGAATGTGGATCTAATAAAGCGGCACCATTACTGGTAATCAAAGGAATATCGATATCTAAGTCGCGGATATAAGTGCCTGTGAGGTACGAGGTTCTACCTGTAGCGATAGTAAATGCACCACCAGCTTCTCTTATTGCTTTGATTGCTGCACGATTTAAATCTGATACCGGTTGATTTGATATCAGTAGCGTATAGTCCATATCGGTAGCAACAAGAAAGCGATAATTACTCATAAGTTATGTGGTATTATAATTTAAGTGTTAATTAGAAACAACTTTTCCTGTTTTGGAGGCGAATTATATGCAAAGAGCAGCAGTTATTATGGCAGGCGGCGGCGGAACTAGATTTTGGCCTATCTCTAGAATGGCAGCGCCTAAGCAGCTTGTTAAGCTTACTGGTGATGACGTAATGATCAATGAGACTATTAAGCATTATGATCATGTTATCGGAAGAGAGAATACTTTTATCGTAACTAATGAGAAGCAGGCACAACTTATGGATAAGGTGCTTTTCGACGAAGTAGATAGAAGTCATATCCTCATTGAGCCAGTACAGAGAAATACTGCTCCATGTATCATCTACGCAGCTATGACATTAAAGAAGATGTATGGCGACGCTTTGATGGCAGTGCTTCCTGCAGATCATCATATTGGCAATATCAAGGAGTACGAGAGAGTTATTAACTTAGCATTAGATACTGCTGAGAAGACAGATAGAATAGTTACTATCGGTATTAAGCCAACATTCCCATCAACTGGTTATGGCTATATTAATTTCTCTTCTGAAGCGTCTGTAGGCGAGGAGGTTTATGACCTTTTGAAGTTCGTAGAAAAGCCTAACTACGATGTAGCTAAGGAGTATGTAGATAGCGGCAGATACCTGTGGAATTCAGGTATGTTCATCTGGAAGGTTTCTGTAATTCTCGATTATTTTAAGAAGCTTTTGCCTGAAATGTACGCATCCATGGAAGCTATCTTTGATCAGCTTAGAACTTCTGATGAAGCTAAGGCAATCGAAGATACATATCCTACATTAGAGAAGATTTCTGTAGACTACGGCATCATGGAAAAGGCTGAGGGCGTTTATGTAATCCCTGCAGACTTTGGCTGGAATGACGTAGGTTCTTGGGATAGCCTTGATAATGTATTCACAGGAGATGAGGCTAATAATATTGTTGTTGGCGATAAGTCAAACTCTATCCTCGAAGGATGCACAAATACAGTAGTATTCGACGCTAATGGCGATAAGTATATCGCAGGCGTTGGTCTTGATAATTGCGTTATTGTTCAGACTAAGGATGCAATCCTCGTTCTTAACAAGGACAAGGCACAGGATGTTAAGAAGATTGTAGATGCTCTTAAGGAGAGCGGAAGAGAGGATCTTCTTTGAGAATCGCCCTTGATTTAACTGCTACTCCGAAGTCAAAAACTGGCATCGGAAGGTATATGCTTGGCTTAATTGAAGGTCTTCAGAAGGTAGATAAGGTTAATGAGTATTACCTTTTTGCTCAAGACGATGACCTCGATGGCTTTGGCGTGTATGCACCTAATTTCCATATGGTGCCAGTTAATTCTAAGATTTTGCGTAAGCAGTATATTCGTATCTTATGGGAGCAGATAGTTTTCCCTTGGCGCCTTCGCTCAATTAAGGCTGATGTTCTTCATTGCCCTAACTACACTATGCCTTACCCGCTACGCTTAGTAAGTCCTAAGACGGGCGTGGTTGCTGCCTTTCACGATATGGCTTATTTTTCTTTCCCTCAGTATTATATCGGTTGGAAGAGGGAGATGTTTAAGGGCTATATAAAGCAGACGGCTAAGGAGTGCGACAAGATTATCACTATCTCAAATAACTCCAGAGAAGATATTCCACGCTTTTGTAAGCCTAAAAACAAAGATATTACTGTAACTTATATGGGAGTTAAGGAGGAGTTTTATACTGGAACTCCTGCATCTGATGAAGTTCTTAAGAAATATGGCATTACGGGAGATTATATCTACTACGTAGGTACCTTAGAGCCTCGTAAGAATGTAGGTGGTTTAATAAGTGGCTACAAGTTTTTAGCACCTGAAATTAAGAAGAAGTATAAGCTCGTAATTACAGGTAAGAAGGGCTGGTTCTACGAGGAGCTCTTTAAGACGGTAGAAGCTGATGAGAATCTTAAGGATAATGTCATTTTTACAGGCTTTGTTGACGACGAGGACATGATTCCTCTTATGAAGCGTGCGTCTGCTTTGGCATATATTTCTTTTTACGAAGGTTTTGGTATTCCAGTAGCAGAAGGTATGGCAGCTGGCATTCCGGTTGTTACTACAGACCGCTCTTCTCTTAAGGAAATCGCTAAGGGTTACGGATTTTTATGTAATCCTGATAATCCTGAAAGCATCGCAGAAGACCTTCGAAATGCAGTTGAACTATACGAGAGCGTAATAAGCGGTGATGAGAAAGCCTCAAGTAAAATAGAAAAGTCCCGCGAACATGCGAGACAGTTTAACTGGGAGAGTTGTGCCGAAGGTACAGTTACTGCTTTTTGTGAAGCCTACGATAGACGGCACGCCTGATAAATTCTGGCATAATACAGATAACTGCATGTGGGAGTGCTCCTGTAAGGTACTCCCATTTTGTTGTCCATCCGGAATTTAACAAATCCTTATGAAACTTAAGCATCTGGGATGCGTATGCTTTACCGCCACGTCTTAAATACATGCCTTCATCGGTACGCATAAATAGAAGTGGTTCGCTAAGATTCATTACCTTAGCCCCGTTTTTTAGCATTCTGACCCATAAATCATAATCTTCAAAGTAGAGATAATCGGAATTATATCCACCAGCTTCCAGGACTGCACTTTTCCTGAACATAACGCATGGATGATTGAATGGATTACGCTTATGAGAATATTTAATGATGTCCTCCTGGGTATAAGGGAGGTCACGCTTTCCGGTTATATACGAAGTTGATCCTGTAAACTCCTGAACTGGTGCTGAGATTAAATCATATCCTTCGGTCATCTTGGCGAACTGCTTTCCCATTCTTGATGGAAATGCGATATCGTCGCTGTCCATGCGGGCTACAATATCATAGGATACGTGCTTTAAGCCTTCGTTTAAGGCGCCACCGAGCCCGATGTTTTCAGAGAGTTGAACTCTTTTAATCTCAGGGTATGAATTAATAACCTCTGCAAGACCAGTATTAATAGGACCATCTATGACGAGAACAATCTCTGAAGGAGGATAGTCCTGGGCTTTTATACTGTCTATACTTTGTCTCAGGTTAACAGGACTTTCAGCATCGTAAACTGACATCAAGACAGAATAGTGCTTATTCATTCTCTTCGCCTGCTTTTAACTGATTATCCATGATTCTCGCAGCTTCAGTAGATACTATAGTCTTCTTATTTGCCTCAAAACTCTGATTATAAAGATGAGGCGTAAATACTGCTCGAATAGTCATGAAAATAATCTTAATATCCTGCAAAATAGAATAATTCTTAATATAAAGTAAGTCGTATCTGAGCTTGTCCTGAGCTGTTGTATCGTAGTTACCTGCAACCTGTGCAAGACCTGTAATACCAGCCTTAACAGCAAATCTCTGGGAATAGCCAGGAATTTCTTTTTCAAATGAAGACACGAATTCAGGTCTTTCTGATCTAGGACCTACGACACTCATGTCTCCCATGAGTACGTTAAGGAACTGAGGTACCTCGTCAATCTTACTTCTTCTTAGGAACTTTCCAAAATAAGTTACACGTGGGTCATCCTTGCCGGAAATAACTGCACCAGTTTCTTTCTCAGCGTCGATTTTCATTGTACGAAGCTTGAAAATCTTATATGGCTTGTTGTTAATAGTGAGTCTTTCCTGACGGAAAAATACCGGTCCGCCGTCTGTAAGCTTAATGATTACAGCACTTAAAGCGATAATTGGTGAGGTAAGAATAAGTGCAATTATGGAAATTACGATATCAAAGATTCTCTTAAATAATCTCTGCTCGAAGGTTAGTCCCATACGGTCCATCATCATAACCATCAGGTCATTGAAGTTAATAACCTTGGCTTTATAAAGGCTGATCTCATAGAACTGAGGTACAACATAAACTACAGTATTGTATTTTGCACACTGTAAGATAATGTCTGACTTAACATCTTCAGGCACGTCAGGGCAAAGGAAAATCTCTACATTACTTTTAATTACAGCTCTTACAGCACGCTTGTCTGAATATTTTACAAGTCTGGAGAAATCAAGATCTACGCTCTTCAATGAAGGGAAAATCTTATCCTTAACCTGATTCATGGTAGCTGTGTTAGAACCGATAATTACAAGGTTACCGGTCTCAAATACCTTACGGCTTAAAATCATACAGCACATCTGCCATGTGAAAATGTAAATTATAATAACTGCAAAGCTTAAGAGAATAACGCTTCGTGGGAAGGCTCTCTCTCCGGTTAAGTCCTTGGTAGCGAGTGTAATAAGGGTCTGAATGAATGCGAATTTTAATGTATCGGCAACAACCTCGAGATTTTTCTTACGGAAGAATCTGGCCATCTGAAGGTAGTCTGCAAGGACTATACTTGATATGGAAATAATAGGTATAAGTCTTAAATAAGCATCATAGTTATTTACGCCAGATTCGACGTTTTCCATCTTCTCGCCGAACATCGCGAAGAAGCTCGTCACATAGGCTAAGTTTGTGACCATAACGATACCAATCAAGAATAATATCTTCATCGCATGAGTAAAATTGAACTTAATTTTTCCCATAAACTCCTCATTAGATGCGCATACAAAATCACCTTATTGTATCATATGCAAAAGGTATACGGAAAATCATACAAAAAGAATGCAATAAAAGCATGCATATTTTAATAAAATAAACTTGAAATTTTGGATGTGGGTTTGTATCCTTTTAGAGTAGTTTTTATTAGGATGGGATTAGTATGAAGAAGAACGCTGATAATCATAGCAGCAAGAGTGGATATTCTACAGCGGGTAACAGACCTGTTAGAGTTAATTCGTCCAATAGCAAAAAGACAACTAAGAGAAAATCCAGCAAATCAAAGAAGAAGGGAAATAGCGGCGGAGTTGCTGCAGTTATTCTCGTTCTCTTATTAGCAGTTGGCGGAGCTGGATTCTATGCATATAAGACTGGTTTCTTTGCTCCTAAGTACGAGATTTCGGTTAATGGTGAGGTTCTTAAGGTTTCCGAGAATGATCTCCGCGAGAGACTTACAACAACAAACATAGTAGATGGTGTGATCATCGATGGGATTAATGTTTCTGGTATGAGCAGAGAGCAGGCTATCGAAGTATTAAGAGCAAATCAGCCTCCGATGCCAGCATTAGACATTTCTTTGTCTGTTGGTGGCAATATATATCCTCTTGATTTAAGTTCCTTAACTTTGACATATAACCTTGAAGAGATAGTTGATCAGGCTTGTGCTTATCTGAAGCTTACAGGTAATGAGGATGGTCAGACTCTGGTATCCATTTATAACCAGCGTGAAGCAATTAAGGTTAATCCAGTTAACTATAATACAGCTTATACACTCTCTACTGATGGAATCAGCACTATTGTAACAAACGTATTGAGTTCTATTTCTACTGAAGCTCAGGATGCAGCATTTACTGGATTTAATCCTGAGACATGTCAGTTTGAGTACACACCATCTGTAACAGGATATCAGGTTGATTTTAATCAGGCTGCTGCCGATGTAGACAGTCTCTTATCTTCTGGTACATATCAGGGTGTTGTTGAAGTTGCTGCAAGTACTGTAGTTCCTTCGTTTACAACTGAGATGATTCAGAATGATTTTGGCTTAATCGCTTCTTCATCTTCTACAACTACAACAAATAATAACCGTAACCACAATATCCGCATTACATGTGAGAAGATTAATGGCCTTTACCTCCTTCCAGGTGAGTCTTTCTCATTTAACAGATTTATCGGTGAGAGAACTGCTGCTTCTGGTTATGAAGTTGCTGGTGTTATCGAGAATGGTCAGTCCGCTCAGGCTTATGGTGGCGGTATCTGTCAGGTTAGTTCAATGATTTATCAGTCTGTTATTAAGTCTGATTTGGAAGTCGTTGAGCGTCATGTTCATATGTGGCCATCAACTTATGCTGAAGCTGGTACAGATGCTGCTGTAGACTGGCCAGATCAGGATTTCTCCTTCAGAAATAATACTGACTATCCTGTAGCCGTTACTGCTTACTGGAATATTGATACAAGAGTTATCACTGTAAATATCTACGGAAGACTTCTTCCTGATGGTCAGTATATCGAGTTTGATGGTGAGACAACTGCTACTCGTACAGCTGGTACAAACTATATTCCTAATGCATCTATGCCTGTTGGTCAGACAAATCAGGTAAGACCTGCTCATAATGGTGTAACTGCTTATGGTTATCAGATCTGGATGGATGCTAATGGTAATGAGATCAGACGTGTAGAGCTTCCAGTATCTTATTATTCAACAATTAACGCTCAGATTGAGGTTGGTGTACTCAACCCGGATGGAAGTAATGCTGTTCTTAATACAGAGACAGGTGAACTTTCCGGTGTAGTTGATGCACCTGCGCCAGCGCCTGAACAGCCAGCCCCAGAGCAGCCAGCAGAGGTGCCAGCTGAACCAGCTCCTGAAGCACAGCCTGCTTAATTAAGGCTTAAGGGGTAGTATTTTCTATGGCAGGAGCATATAACGACTTATTATTATCTGATACTTTAGTACCTGATATTTTCATGGTTCGATATATGCCTACATTAAAAAAGGATTCCATAGGCCTTTATTTGTGGTCCTTGATGACTTTTAAGAAGGGTGCATTCTCATTAACTGAAGCTTGTTCCTACAGCGTTATCTCAGAAAATGATGTTAAGGATGCCCTGGCAGATTTGGTTGCATCAGGTCTTCTTGTCAGAGAAGGCGACAATAAATTCTCATTTATAGATCTTAAGAGAGTTGAAGTTGACACATACATTAAGCATGGTGTCGATAGCGAAGGTGAACCTGTTTTTAAGAGTGAAGAAAAAGCACGTAACCTTCTCTCAAGTTCTATTCAGAAGACTTACTATCTTGGAAATATGCAGTATTTGTTCTACAGACTTATAGATAAGTGTCTTTATGACTATAAGTTTGAGAATGAAGTAGTTTACAGCCTTTTTGAAGAGGGAAGAGATCTTAGAATCCACTTCAATACACAGAAGATGTATGACTTGGCCCAGAACTGGTATGAGAAGGGATATACAACCAAGGAGTCCCTTACAGATTATTTTGAATATAAAAACAGACGTAATGCCAATGTTAAACTTTTGGGTAGACTTACACACCGCCGTCTTAACGAACTTGATTTGGAAAGAATCGACAGAATGACCAGGGAATATGGTGCTAACAGTGAATTAATTGAGTATGCATATAAGTCTTTGGAATGGCGTGGTGACATCCAGATGAAGATGGTAGAAGATAAGATCAAGGAATGGTACGCTGCTGGGGTTACTACTATTGATAAAGCAGCTGTATACGAGAATCAAAGACATCAGGAGAATAAGTCCAAATCTACCAGGAAGCGTGGCAAGACTAATACCAGAAGAAGCGGAAGCGAAGCAGGTATCAAGGTAGAGGATAATACTGCAGCTACAAAGCAGGATAATGAATCTCCTTCCATAAGCGATTCAATTCTCGATATGTTCTCTGGTGATGATATATGAAGACTATTAACGAAGTTATTAATAATAAAATAGCAGCAATCGAACTCGATAAGGCAGTGCAGACTGACAACAGAATTGAGCTTACTTATAAAAAGTTCCCTAAGTTGCGCGAAATCGACATAGATATTCTTAATATCAGAAGTTCCAAGCTAATTGCAATTATGGAAGGCGATGAGGCTCCTCTTAAGCTTATAAGCAAGCGCGAAGATGATTTAAGAGCTGAGCGCCTGGATTTTTTGAAGAAGAATAATATCCGTGAGGATTTTGATAAAGCATGGGTTTCCTGTGAGACATGTATGGACACAGGCTTTATCAGGAGTAGTGATGGCCGTAACGCTGTATGTATGTCCTGTATGAAGGATGCGGTAAAGGAGACTTTCGAGGCGTCTGGAATGAAGGATTATGATACATATACGCTAAAGGGATTTAAGCTTGATTACTTTGGTGACAGCAAGCGTAAGAAGCAGTTTGAGGGCATACGTAACCTTATCGAAGGCAAAGAGGATGCCACCAAGGCTTCGCTTTTATTTGGCTCCAGCCAGACAGGTAAGACTTATCTTGCTGTAATTAGTGTGAAGTACGCGATTTTGCAGGGAAAGTCAGCGCAGTATATTAAGGCTGACGATCTGCAGTACTATGCAAAGGAAGATCTCGAAGAACTTAAGGATTATGATTATATCGTAATTGATGATTATTCTGCTGAGATTACTCTAGGCTATAAAACCGCAGCTGCTATTTATAACCTGCTTGAATCAAGAATAGCCAGGAAGAAGCCTGTTGTTCTCGTTACAGGCACCAATAAAGAGACTTTGGTTGCAAACTCTGAAGAGAGAATCGCTGGCATTTTAAGCCGCGCATATGTGCTTTAATGAGAGTATTGAGCGGTATCGACACAGTTTATATTCCAAGAATAGAGAAGGCTCTTTATGGGTCTTCCAGCTTCACTTCGAAATGCTTTACCCAAGGTGAGATTGAACTGGCGTCTAGCTTCAAGTCTGAGAAACGTAAGGCAGAGTTTTATGCCGGACGTTATGCAGCCAAGGAAGCGGCTTCCAAGGCTATTGGGACTGGGATAATGACTGAAGGTATAGGGCTTCATGATTTTGAGGTTTTACCTGATGAGAAAGGCGCTCCGATTTTACACCTGCATGGTAAAGCATTAGAGGTTGCCAGAAGTCGTGAAGTTTTCTCTATGTCTATAAGTATTACTCATGAAGAAGGATATGCGTCAGCTTACGCGGTAATGTTAAGTAATGAAGAAGCGTGATAATGACAATAGCGCCAAGCGTAAGGAAGAAGGAAGAGGTATTCGCCACTTAGAGGGTGCCGCTTCTTTTTTGAATGAAACTTCTGACATTAATGGTGAGTATGGTCAGGCTCAGGATATGTTTGATATGTGGGGCCTTGACAGTAAAGATGCTACTGTAGCAACCAAGGGTCGTAATACACTTTTAAGATTCATTGCTGCTGTTGTTGTTACTGCCTTAATTATTACTTCCATATTTGTAATTCTGCCTCAGACTTTGCCTGAACTTTTTAAGGGTTCTAATATCGAGCTTTTCGTAGAGCGTGAGGTTAATCTTGAGTATGATGATACTTACAGAGTTGTAACCGTTGCTTATAGTAATATTTTAAAAAGACCCAACCCATCTTCGGCACGTATTACGCAGGTTCTTTATAACGAGCCTGTAATCTTTATTGAGAAGGCAGATGACAGATATTCTCTTGTTAAGACCACCGATGGAATTGAAGGCTATATGTTAACGAGTGACTTTACTGATGACACATCTTCGATTGAGCCTGACCTTCATGAGTATATGCTGGTTGTATCTGATACAAGCAAAAATGTAATGACACACGCCAGTCAGGGTACACTTATTACTCAGGTTATGATGAATACCGTGCTATATGCTGATGTTAAAAGAGATGGTGTATACCAGGTTTCTCTGCCTGGTGGTGAGAGTGGATGGATTGGATCTTCTGGTGTCATCGAGATTGTCCCCAGAAGCTCTATAGAAGTTGTATCGAGCCGATACTTTGTGAGTTCTGCGTTATCCTTTGTTAACGCTACCTATATTGAGAATGGAATTGTTAAGCAGGGTATGTCCATGAATGGCTTAATATATGTCTGTTCGTGCGTAAATGGTATTAATATGCCACGGACGATGTTAGAACAGATGGAGATGGGTAATGAAGTTCCTCTCGAATATGATGCGGTTACAGGGGAGTTAATGATTGAGTCTATTATTCCAGGCGATCTGGTCTTTATAGAATCTGCTTCTGGTGGTTACGAAGCTGCACTTTGTACTGATATAGGAACGATTATGATGGTTTCTGATGCCAGAACAACAATAAGATTAAGAGAATTTACTGCCGATAGTGATATTGCATCCCGAATAGTTTGTGTAAGAAGAGTTTTCTCTGATTAATTATTATAAAAAGGTTGCATTACAACAAGTCGTGTGGTATTATCTTGCTTGCGTTTTAAGAGTATTAAGAAGGAGGTGTTTCCAATGGCTAAGTGTGAAGTTTGTCAGAAGGATACATATTTCGGAAGAAAAATTAGAATCACTCGTTCTCAGATTTCACGTCGTGCTCTCACACAGCAGAAGCCTAACGTTCACAGCGTAAAGGTAGTTGTAGACGGCACCCCTAAGACAATGAACGTTTGCACACGTTGTCTTCGTTCTGGTCTTGTAAAGAGAGCTTAATCAGCGAAGAATTAATCCGAATCAAATCAAATCCCGATTCACAGAGTCGGGATTTTTGATTGTTTATAATTTATGTAAATCCAAGCAATAAAAAATCGCGGTCTCTTTGGCCGCGATTTCTAATTGATTATATTAATTCAAAATTACTTCTTAGGTACTTCGATAACGCTCTTGCCACCCATGTACATTCTAAGAGGCTCAGGGATTCTGATGGATCCATCCTCGTTCATGTTGTTCTCTAAGAAAGCGATAAGCATTCTAGGTGGAGCAACTACTGTATTGTTCAATGTATGAGCAAGGTAATTACCCTTAGACTTGTCGTCGCTCTTAATTCTTATGCCGAGACGACGAGCCTGAGCGTCACCTAAGTTAGAGCAGGAACCAACCTCGAAATATTTCTGCTGACGAGGGGACCATGCCTCTACGTCACAGGACTTAACCTTCAAATCAGCAAGGTCACCAGAGCAGCACTCAAGTGTTCTTACAGGGATATCCATGCTTCTGAAGAAGTCTACAGAGTTCTTCCAGAGCTGATCGTACCAGTACATGCTGTCTTCTGGCTTACATACAACAATCATTTCCTGCTTCTCGAACTGGTGGATTCTATAAACACCACGCTCCTCGATGCCGTGAGCACCAACTTCCTTACGGAAGCATGGTGAATAGGATGTAAGTGTCTGAGGGAGCTTGTCCTCTGGAGTGATAGTATTGATGAACTTACCAATCATGGAATGCTCAGATGTACCGATGAGGTACAAATCTTCGCCTTCAATCTTATACATCATGTTCTCCATCTCAGCAAAGGACATAACACCAGTAACTACAGAAGAACGAATCATGAATGGTGGGATATAGTAAGTAAAACCACGATCAATCATGAAGTCACGAGCATATGAGAGGATTGCAGAGTGAAGTCTTGCAATATCGCCGGACAAATAATAGAAGCCATTACCAGATGTATCTCTGGCAGGATCAAGCTCAATACCATTAAGTTTCTCCATAATATCTACGTGATATGGAATCTCATATGGTGGAGTAACTGGCTCACCGAACTTCTCAATCTCAACATTCTCTGAATCATCCTTACCAATAGGTACAGATGGATCAATGATGTTAGGGATGACACGCATGATTGTATCAATCTTATCTGAAAGCTCAGTTTCCTTATTAGAGAGTTCCTCGAGCTCCTGAGCCATAGCTGTAACCTGAGCCTTAGTAGCTTCAGCCTCTTCCTTTTTACCCTGGCCCATAAGCATACCAATCTGCTTGGAGATTGTATTACGCTGAGATCTTAAATACTCAGCTCTCTGCTTTGCTTCTCTGTATTCCTTATCAAGAGCGATAACCTCATCTACCATAGGGAGCTTATCGTCCTGGAACTTCTTCTTGATGTTCTCTCGAACGATATCAGGATTAGTTCTAAGTAACTTAATATCGATCATAAATGCCTCCGATATATATTTATATTATTAATACTAAATTAAAAACTCTCTTATTCTATCACTTATCAGCCGTTATTGCCCCCATAATTTCCATCTGGGTATGTAGCGCCTGCATTCCAAAGAATGTATTCCTCCAATCCGGCATCCTGAATAGCGCGAATCTGATCATTAATCTGCTCATATCCGTATTCTTGATAATTGCCGGCTCCAATATATGCTGCAGTAAATGCCTGCACATATGGTCTTACAGTACAGTAGCCAGTCTGATAGAAAGCATCTTCGCCGTGATAGATTGATGCTAGCATAACATCATATGGATAAAGGTCAGGTTTGTCATAAGAAACCTGTCCGAACATTGTTCCTAATGCATAGTGCGAAGGATAAATCATAGGGCAGATAGAATCTTCTCCACAAAGACCAACTGTCTGCCAGTTCTGACCGATGTTATAACCGTCGTAATCAGAAAGAACGATAATACCAAAAAGGTCACAGGAAATTGGAATACCCATAGTATCCTGAATTCTTGTACGCGCATATCTTATAAAGCGGTTTACTACTTCATATTTCTCTGGAATCTGACCTTCTACTCCAAAATAAGGTGCATTTCCGGACGTAGTGGAGCCTGTAGGGAATCGGATATAGTCGAACTGAATCTCATCAACGCCAGTAGCAATCGCTTCGTATGCCAGATCAATAAGATAATCCCAGTTGTTTGTATCATATGGATTTAAAAAGGCATGGCTTCCTTCAGTCTGGAAGTAAAGAATATTACCAGCGCTGTCACAGATTGCTCTTGATGGGTCTGCCTGTGCCAGAATTGGATCATTAAAGCATACGATACGGCCGATTACCCAAATACCTTCATCGTGACATCTCTGTACAACTTCCTGGAGATTATAGTTACCCATAACGCTTCCTGAAGATAGGGCGACTTCATTTTGAGAGTTAAAGTAGACGCCGTTACTTTCCTTAAGGTCTATAACAACTGCATTTAGCTCAGAGTTATGAATGAGACTGATGTTATCTTCAAGGTAAGCTGCGCCTCCGATATAAATACCTCTTACAGGAACATGCTCATAAGGTACAGGATTTTCCGCTGGGATAAAATCACCATAATAGCTGTTAACTATTTCTGAATCCTGATAGTACTCGGTTACAGTATATAAGCTCTCAGGTGTAGGAGTAGCTACCTGTCCCACTACTATAGCAGCTCCTGATGATTCGTCGGGAGTAGTGGTATCAACAGCTCTTTTTTTACCGATAAAAGCGCCAGTCAAAACTATTCCAAGAACAATAGCAGTAGATGAAAGCGTGAGAAATAATCCCTTCAAAAGGTTAAGGCTTGCCTTGTAGGAGCCAGGATGCTCATTCTTTTTGAAATCCTTAAGATCATAACGTCGATTATCGTTAAGCATATGAGCATTATACATTAATTAGTGTTAAAATTATTCTTATTAAAAATACTTGGGGTGAAATATGCTGGTACGTGAATGCACAGGCGGAATTGTTTTTTATGAAGACAAAGTGCTTATGCTTGAGAATAACAAGCATGAGTGGGTTTTTCCTAAGGGTGTAATTCGTAAAAACCAGAAGATGACTGACGTCGTTGTCGAGAGAATTAAGACTGAAGCAGGAATTGATGCCAAGATAATCGCCCCATGTGGCAAAACTCACTACGAGTACTATTCTGTATCGAGAATGAAGCCTGTGCATAATAATGTCTCATGGTTCATTATGAAGGCTTTAAGTTCTGATCTCGTTCCAGATTCAAAGCAGGATTTTGTTGATGCCAAGTTTTACGAGATAGAAGATGCCATGAAAACTATCACATACAGCCAGGATAAGTCTTTGCTTTTGATGGCTTATCAAAAGTATAAGGAGCTTACTTTTGGCTGATACTCCACTAATTACGCTCGCTCATGAAGGCGAATCCAGAATAGAGATTTCCAAATCCATTTTTATTGGTATGTGTGCGGAAGTTAATACCAGCGAGGAAGCTGAGAGCTTTGTTGCTTTGGTACGTGCGAAGTATCCTGATGCCAGACATACATGTTATGCCTGGAGAACTTCAGGTAATGGGTTTATGCAGAAATATAGTGATGATGGAGAGCCGTCTGGAACAGGTGGAATGCCTATTTTATCAGTGTTGGAGAAGAAGAATATCAATAATGCAGTAATTACTGTAACGAGATATTTCGGAGGCATTCTGCTTGGTAAAGGAGGACTTGTCAGAGCATATTCCGAATCAGCTTCATCAGCAGTTCTTAATGCCGGCCTTGCCAGTGTTCAGAAGGGAATAATATGCGAGGTGAAGATGGCCTATGATATGTCAGAGAAGCTTTTGTCCCAGCTTCGTATTGATGGATGGAATGTATCAGACATCAGATATAGTGATATTGTTGAGGCTGATATTGTTTGCCCAGAAGTTGACGAGAATAAGCTTATTGATTTTGTTATAGATAAAAGCAATGGTCGTGTTACTCCTGTTAAGACAGGCGATACAGAAATAAGAGTGCCAATTGTTTAAGGTAGAGGCAAAGAGATGAAGAAGAACAATAATCTTGTATATATATTTGCGATTATCGCGTTGGTAAGTGTTCTGTTTTCTGCTATGCAGACAGTTTATATTTTTAAACTCTCTACAGGACAGATAGGTAATCTTACATATACAAATGGAGCTAATCCTGTCTCAAATGCTGAGCCTGCAGACCGCGGTGAGTATTTATCTCCTCTTGCAAATCCTGAATTTTCTCTAGAGCATGCAGCAAGTGTTACAGATCCTAATAAACCCACTCTCACAACAATGGAAATAGCAGAACTTGTAAGTCCTTCAACTGTTTCTATATATATCATTGATGCCAGATATGAATATCAGGGGGCTATATCATCAGGAACAGGTTTTATTATTTCCGAAGAGGGATATATCGTAACTAATCAGCATGTAATTGATAATCTTGAGACAAATGAGAACTATATTGTTAAGGTTCAGGTTCCCGGGTTTGATAACTTAATTGCTGCATCAGTAATCGGATCTGATATTCAGACTGATATTGCTGTTCTTAAATTAATGGATGAGCAAGCATATCCATGCGTCGTCCTTGGTAATTCAGATAATCTTCAGGTTGGCGAACTGGTGGTTGCCATTGGAAATCCACTCGGAAGACTGGAAGGTACAGTTACAGTTGGTGTTGTGTCTGCGCTTAATCGTGAATTTAATAACAATGGTTATACAACTTCACTAATCCAGACTGATGCTTCTGTAAATACCGGTAATAGTGGAGGACCACTTGTTAATTCCTTCGGAGAGGTAATAGGTGTAATTAATGCGAAGATTTCTTCTGCAGAAGGTCTTGGATTTGCTATTCCTATTTCTAATGTTGATACAATTATTGAATCAATTATTCAGTATGGATATGTAGCTAACAGACCTTATCTCGGAATTACTGTAGGATATACAGCAGCAGGTTCTTATAATGGCGCTGTAGAAGGTGTTTATATCGCAGAAGTTGATAGCAATGGACCTGCTGACAAAGCCGGATTAATGGAAGGCGATAGATTTATCTCAATGGATGGAGTTGAAATCGAATCCACTGGTGATATTATTAGTGTGCGTGACAGTCATGCTGTTGGCGATGAGGTCATAATTGTCGTTGAACGTGACGGTGCACAAATAGAATTAGTATTAGTAATTGGAGATTCACATGATAGCGAGTAAGAAGAACCAGAGATTAATTAAGGGCATAGCTATCTTCCTGGTATTGGCAATGGGCCTTACCTTTGTAGCTTCAATTATTGCACTTATTGCTGCTGGTATTTAATCTATTCTCCTTTAATTAAGGAACATCCGCGATTCTGTCCAGACCACTCTGGATGAACTCGTAAGAGTAATCACCCATAGTCTCATTTAAGAATGCCTGATAGTTTCTCATACGAACGAAGCTGTTAACTCTGTCATACCACTCTTCGTTCTGGGAAATCTCAACCAGGTAAACGATATAAAATCCGTTTTCTGTCTCGATAAAAGCCTTATCACCGGCAACCCTGTCTTCAGAGAAAATCCAGTTATTAAGAATCTCATCATACTTGCCTGGGTAAGTATCTGTGCTGTGAGTGATGATAATGTTGCCACTTAAAATATCATCGTTATAGAGGTTCTCGATTGTCTGTACATCTTCCTCTTCGCCGTTAACACCGATAGTGTCATAGATTTCCTGAGTAATAGCCTGCGCCTGAGCGATATCAAATCCAGGTGCTTCATCAGAGCCAGTATTATTAATTACAACCTCTACCATACGTACATCTCTTAGAGGTACAGTCTGTCTTTCTCTGTTTACAAAAACAAGAATAATAGGGAATCCATCTGCATCGTTGTAAATTATAGAGTCACCAGATGTTCTTACCGGATCAAAGAGCCAGTCTCTGAAATCTGTATGAGAAAAGTCGTCATATCTGGCACCTCTTGTTAAAGTGGAGTCGTTGATAGCAAGAATCGCTGCAGCTTCACCTGTGAAATACTGTGATGCGATGGATTCAAAATTTGATGGGTCATGAGCCATCTGTTCAATAATCTGATTTGCATGAAGATTAGCTGTATTTATAAAAGCTTCATCTCTCTGTTCATAACGAATTCTTAAGAGTTTATAAGATACTTCGTCATAAGGATTGCGGTTTGTCTGATATGCTTCTTCAGCCTGCTCAGCTGTTGCCTGCAACTCTTCAAGCTTGGCACCGGAAGCATAGTCTTCTGTAAAATATTTACGCGCAAGGCATGTGAGAATAACCTGTTCGTTAACCTGATTGCCAAATACGCCTCGAATATAAACATCAAGTGCTACACCTAATTCGTCTGCTTTGCCCTGAAGCCAGTCGATATATGTTCTGGCAAGGTTATAGTGTGTCTGCTCGATATCATAGCCATGTGCAGTTGCATCGTCATAAAGTAAAGTCATAAGCTGGAACTGCTGTGCTGTTAAATCGAGGAAATAATCTCGATTAGTTGCAAATCTGGCATCAGCTGAAGGAGATGCTAACATCTCTGGTGTATCAGAAGCAAAAATATCTACACCATTATCGATAAGAATGTAGTGATACATAAAGCTGAATTCAGCACTGTCTACAGGCTTGCCTCCAACCAAAAGAGGACTCTCAAACTTATTACTTAAACCACCCTTATAAAACAGAGAAGTAGCAACTACCGCTAATACAAGAATAGATGCAATAACAAGGAAGGTAACGCTCCTAACATTACCCTTGGTTACAGTAGAAGATGGCTTGGCATCGAGCTCAATCTTTACAGGAGCAATATCATTTTTCTTAGGTTCCTTCTTAACAGGTGTTGGGGAGTTGGATGTAATCTCCTCCTCGATAGATAAAGAAGTTGTACCAGTAAATGCATCACCGCTAACTTCGTTAATGCTTGATTCTATAGTAACATCACCAAAATTAACCTCTGGGGAGTTAATCTCAGGCTGTCTTACATTTGATCTATTTTCTCTCTTTTTCAAAGGTATTCCCCCTTAAAGCGATAGTAACCTATTATTATTTATATTTATACTTCTTTACTTTACCACTAAAGAAATACGGGAATGTTACCGCCATACTACAAAATATGTTACTATTCTACCTATGGTAATTCTTGGCAAAATTAAGAACTTCTTTTTTAGTGAAGAAAAACTCGGGGCTAGAAATAAGTGCCTGTCTTTTGCTATCCCGTTTTTGATCATCTGCCTTATCTTTACCATCTTAGGTATATATCCTCTTGGTAGCAGAACAATTCTTACAGTTGATTTGTACCATCAGTACATGCCTTTTATCTATGAATTCCGCGCCAAACTATTGGAGGGAAGATCACTTTTTTATTCATGGAATGGAGGTCTTGGTAACGAGTATTATGCAGCTTTTGCAAACTATGTTGCTTCCCCTCTTAATCTCCTATGCGTATTCTTCCCATATAAAACTTTGCCTGTATTTGTTGCCTTTCTTACAGCTCTAAGAGCGGGCCTTGCATCTTTGTTTATGGGCCTGTTTTTGACTAAGCTTGAGAACAAGCGATATGATCTCGTTACTGTATGCTTTGGCTGTGCTTATGCTTTATCAGGATGGTTTTTAACTGATTTCTGGAACATCATGTGGTGCGATGCATATATGCTGCTGCCACTTATCTGTATGGGATTAATCGTACTTTTAAAAGATGGGAAGTATGGGCTTTATATAAGTGCTTTGGCTGTTTGCATAGCTTCTAACTACTATGCAGGATATATGGTGTGCCTGTTCTTAATCTTCTTCTCTGTTGTATCTTATTTTGCTTTTATGCCTGAGGAACGACTTGGAGTAAAGTCTTTCTTCCTATCTGCTGGAAGATTTGCATTAGGCTCAGCTATCGCCGGTGCTATCTCTGCGGTAGTTGTAATTCCAACATATATTATTCTTCAGAATTCTTCTGCAACTGGCGATGAATTCCCAGTAGACTTTAATCCGACGGGAAGTCTTTTTGATTTCCTGGGGAGATTAATGGTAGCTGCTAATCCTAATATCCGAAGCGGACTTGCCAATGTATCCTGTGGTGTTATTACGGTTTTGATGCTTCCGTTGTTTTTTATTGCAGCAAAGAAGACTGGCATTACACTACGTAAGAAAATTGGTCTTGGATTCATGCTTTTATTCCTCTATCTGGGATTTTCAATGAAGACTTTGAACTTTGTCTGGCATGGATTCCATTATCCTAATCAGATTCCTTACAGACAGTCTTATATGATGAGCTTTATTCTCGTCATTATTGCATATATGACTATAAGAGTGCTTAAGGCATTTACCAGGGAGCAGCTCTCTTCCGTCTGTATTGGGGCGGGAGTATTCCTTGTGCTTTTTGAAAAATTTGGCTCTGGTGATGAGGGCTATATACAGATTGGACTTACACTTTTCTTCATTATCGTTCAGTCTATGGTGCTTCGCGCTATTATCATGAGTGATGCTGCAAAAAGCAAGGTTCTCGAGCTGGTTTTTACTGTAACCATGATCTTCGAAATGCTTGTCTCAAGCGGATCTACAATCGGATTAGTAGCAGCTCACGAGAGTTTTACTGCTTATGATTTTTATGGCAAGAATCGTAAAACAATACATGAATACGCTATGGCAGTCGAAGGCTCATATGGCCATCAGAGATTTGAGCGAACAGAGCTTTACCCGAATAATATCTGTAATATTCAGTCGGTATACGATGTTAAGGGTATGTCTATTTTCTCTTCCACTGCCAGAGAAGGCTTTGTCAGATACTTGAGAAATTTTGGTTTTCACAATAATGGTATCAATGGCTTTAGAAATCCCGGTATGACCAGAGTTACAGCGACTCTTCTAGGTGTTCATAATCAGGCTACTATTGAGAATACTCAGAACATTCCGCTTTTGTTCCCTATGGTTGCTGATAAAGGCGATGTACGAATTTATGATAATGCAGATGCTTTGTCAGTTGGTTTTATGACATCAAGAGACATCATTTCTTATGAGCCTAATGAAGCTATTACTGATATTTTTGTTAAGACAAATAACTGGGTTCGCTCTATGGGAGTTCAGGCAGATGTTTATACTCCTTTAAATCCTATCTCGTCTGATGAATCCAATATTATCTGCAATGGCCGTGCTGGTAATGCGATTACTTATAACATGACAGCAGGGCAGACTGCGTCTTATACACTTACATGCTATAGTGCGACTATTGGTTCCGATGTATATGCTTATGCAGATGCGTCCAAGGGTGGTCGTGTAGTAATTAAGGCGGGCGATGAAATAGTTGCTGCATATGAATTAAGAAGCTATCAGATCATTTACCTTGGTCAGTTTGATGGAACTCCATTATCTGTAACTATTACTTATAACGACTCACCCGCAGGTGTTTTACATGCTTATATGTACGAGCTTAATATGGATGGCTATGAACAGATGGTTGAGCAGTTAAGTGCTCGTCAGTTAGAGGTAACTTCTTATACAGATTCATCCATAGAGGGTGTAATTGATGCCGGTGAGGGTGGATTCCTCTTTTTAACAATTCCTTATTCTGAAGGTTTTGTATTAACTGTTGATGGTCAGGAAACTGAACTTGTCTCTGTCGGCGATGCGTTAAGCGGAATCTATCTAGATAGTGGTGTCCATGAGATAAAACTTAATTATGTTCCAAGAGGTTTTTATCAGTCTTTAATTATCTCTTTTGCAGGACTTGCTTTATTTGCAGCAGTTATAGTAAAGACAAACTTAAGTACTCTTGTAAAGAAGGAGCCTTCCTTAAATGAAGAAGAAGGCCAGTCTTAATACTTTATTCTGGGCGTTGGCTTCATTTTTTATAGCTGGCCTTGTGATGCTTGTTTTTGTCAACAGAATGAGCATGTCTGAAGGTATTTCCGTTTATTTTTTTAAATCTATAGATTCACAGGTTGAAGATGTTATACGACTTCGTCATTCCTTTAATCTTGGTCGCGTCTATATTCATGACTGCCTCGCAGATATAATTACAGGTCATTTATATCCATCTTTTATCCTGGCGCTGATATTTGGCGGTAAGGCCGCTTCGATGATTTTCAAAATCTTCTTTTATATCAGATTTGGAATGCTTGCTTTTTCTATGCATATTCTTTGCAGCAGAAGTTTTAAACTAGAGCCTTTGTGGGCGTCACTTTTTGCTTTTGCTTATGCATTCTCATCTCTGGGATTAGCGTCAGGTACTAATCCTCTTCTAATGAATCTGATGATTATTCTTCCACTTATTACAGCTGAAGCAGATTTTATAATTCGTGATATTTCTCCTAAGGTATTTTGGAGAGGCCTGCTTATTTTTTCTCTTCTCATTGGAACTGGCATGCAGGGCATAATAACAGGACTTTTATACCTTGTAACTATCATGTGGATTTTGTCCTGCCTTGTTCCAGGTTCTAAGTTTCTAAAAGGACTTGAAGCTGTAGGGCTGTCTGTGATACCTATGCTGCTTGTTATTATTCCTGCTGTTTTTTCAGGACTTAGACCAGTAAATATAGTATCAGCTTTTAAAGATGGTCACGTCTTGTATACTACTTTCGATCTGCTTATATCTTTTTTTGATGGTGTTGGTATTACGCTTCCGCCTGACAGCCAGTTTGCTCCTATAGGATTATCTGTTTTGGTTCTGGTGTTAGCTCTTCTGTTTTTTATTAACGGTAAAATCCCATTCAAGGCAAGAATCTCTGCTTTTATAGTAATTGTTTTGTACCTGGTGTCATGTGCATCTTCTACTGTCAGAGAGATTCTATCTGTTTACGGTTTTGATCAGGCTGGAGCTTTTATGAGAATGGAAGCTCTTAGTGTAATTCTGTTTGTTATGGCATGCGTATCATTTAAAAATCTCTCACTGCTTAAGAGAGAGCAGTATTACACCATAGCTTTTTCTTTGCTTGCTTTAATAGTTATCTCTAATGTAAACAGCGCTAGCGAAGTAACAAGAAGCCCTTTTTACCTGTATTTCAGTGCTGCAGCTGTAATATTCTGGTGTACTTTCCTTCATGAAGACTTCATAAGGGATAATCGAAAGGCAATTGCTATCGCCTGCGTTGGTGCCCTGGGACTTACTGTTAATCTCTACCAGGAACTTAAAATCTCAAGTTTTAGTGGTGATTTGTCGACTATGGCTCCATATAGTGGAACGGTATCAGGTAACCAGCTCGCGACAGTTACTTACGATGCAATTCCTTTGTGTGGAACAAATAATGAGTTTATCGCAGTAGAACAGGATTTAAGAAGTGAAGAGGAGCTGATTTATCCCGAGGTCTTAAATACTATCTCCAATTCATTGTTTTTACAGGATGCATATATCTATACAGATTCGTTCTGTGTTTTCTCTTCTGGTGTTATTGTTAATGGCCTTGGTACCTATTCCGTTGTGACACCTTTGTCTCCTATAGAAATTTTAATCAGATGTGAGAACATGAATCCTAACGCAGCATATTTTATCTATTCTTCATTCAAAGGTAATACTTCATATTCACAGTCGATTGCCAGCGATGATATAGTTATTGATCACCACGGACCTTTTATGAGTAGTATTAGCAGAGGAAGATCTGCGACTTTAAGACTTGCCGGTGAGCCATCTAATCAGTTTGGTCATTTTTCTGTCTGGGAGGAAAACCATAATTCTATAAATGAATTAAGATCACATATTAAGGGTATGGATGATTATTCTTTTGTGGTTGAAGATAATAAGATGTCCTCAAACCCAAATCTTGTCACAGTCGTTACTTCTGTTCCTTATAGTGAGAGATATAATGTTGAAGTTAAAGATTCATCTGGAATAATTAATTGTGAAGTAGTAAATATATGTGGCAAACTATCCTTTGTATATCAGGGGGATGGTGTATCTGATTACAGTGTCAGAATAAAAACTGCATATGGTCCATTGGCATTCTCTATTGTTATCTGGTTCATATCAATAGCAATTGTTATATATAATATATGTAGAAAAAGAATTTTTACGCCTATAGAGGAAGTTGATGTTAAACAGGAAGATAACTGACGGCGATATTTTTATTGTCTTCGATATGGAGTGGAATCAGCCACTTCCAGGAAAAGAATATCCATTTGAGGTATCGTCTTTGACTGGAGAAATTATCGAGATTGGCGCTGTTAAGTATGTTTATACTAATGGAACATTGGTTGAACAGGGCATCTTCTCTTGGGACATAAAGCCAGCCTGCTATAGAACAATTCATTATCATGTTAAGAAGGTTACGCATAAAACGAATGAAGATCTGAAGAACGGTAAGCCTTTCGCAGATGTTTATAAGGCTTTTAAGGAGTTTTGTGGTGAGAATGCTATCCTTTGTGGCTGGGGCAATTCTGATACAGATATGCTTAAGATGAACCTTAAGTTCTTTGATATGGACGATGTCCTGGGGATGTATTTTCTTGATATTCAGCCTTTGTTTTCTTTGTTTTCTACAGAGAGAGGAAAGCAAAGAAGCGTAGAGTTTGCTGTTGATTATTATAATGTGCCTAAGATTGAATCATTCCACAGCGCGACCTCAGATGCTAAGTATACCGGAGAGATTTTTAAGAATATTATTGAACGTAATAATGTTGATGAAGTGTTCAGGGTAATAGAGAATTCTTCTTTAAATCCAGACGTGAAGAGAGAATATACAGAAGTTGGAGCTGCATGTGATACCGTAAACCAGGCATTTTCACTTCTTAATGGATTCAGTGATAAGTGTCCGATTTGTGGTTTGAAGTTTGAAGTATTAATCAAGAGGTTTAAAATCCGTAAATCTTCATACGGTTTATATAAATGCGACAAGCATGGTGAATTTTTTGGAAGAACACGTGTTCGTAAGAATAAATCAGGTCACTATTATGCATCTTCAGTTTTACGATTTGCGACGCAGACGGAGTTTTTTCTTGTTGAAGAGAAGAAAAGAGAGTTCGATTTGTATGGTGTCAATGGAGCCCCTGTCATGAATACGGAGAAAAACGAACAAGAAAGTGAAGAAAATGTGAAAAAATAGTTCGAAATATTAAAATTGTGTATTGAAAAAAAGTCAAATAGAGATTAGAATTAGAGCGTATTAATAGGGAAATTGTGTCGAATTGTATAATTTGGCACTTGGTTAAACATAGATAGGAAGGGTTCGGTTATGCGTAGAATATCCAAGAAGTATTTGGGTAAGAAGGAAGCAAAGCAGGGTGTAATGCTTGTAACGATTCTCTTTATCGTAGCGATTGCTATTATTTTCATCAGTACAGCATTGATGATTTCCGTAGCATCACGTTCAAGAATTTACTCCAATGCCATTGATGATCAGGCAAGACTTACTTTGTATTCACTTTCTCAGTCAGTTTGGCAGGCAATCTACTCACAGGAGATTAATGATGTTCAGCTCATGGATCTCGCTAAGAATAGCGCAGTAATCACATTTAATACTGACGCAGTTCCTGGTATGGGTGTAGGTGGTTCTACAGCTAAGGCTTATTTCTGGACAACAGATTCTGAAAACTGTTCTAAGATTTATATCGAGTTCGAGGTTCAGATTGATGGTCAGTATGAGTACTACACAATGGTACTTCAGAAGAACGAATCTCCTAAGAGGAAGGGTGCAGCTTTCCAGTTCTCTGTAGAGCTTAACGGTACAGCTTCAGACCTCAATTCCCTTGTTATTGGTTATGTTGGTGATAACAGAGATGGTGCTACAGGTCACACTGCTTATAACGCATCTGATAACATCACTTTCCTTCACAATCCTAAGGTAAGTAATCAGGACAACTTCGGTTGGTATACAACTCTTGTTACAGATGGTGTTATCCAGTTCCGTGACTCTGTATTTACTCGTGATGTAGTTTTCCTTGGTCCTAACGCAGGTGTTGACCTCGCTGGTAACCAGATGCTTAGTCAGACAACAGCTAACTTCTACTTCTATGGTACACGCACACCATTTACAACTACTGTAATAGATCAGGTTATTTCATGGTGGCCATATGAGGATATTCACCATCAGGAAACTGCTAGAAGTACTACATTTACTTTCTATGGTAACAACTTCTACTTCGATAGAATTAATGGTGAGTCTGGCAATTCTGGTTTTGAGGATTTCCCAACAAACTTTGTCGATCAGAACTTCAGAGGTATTACAGGTAATATCTATTATGAAGAGGGCGTAACAGTAAATGGTTCTTTGGGTGGTCACACATCTACAAGCTTTACTGGTGATTCTATCCCTGGTGACTATTCTGCATTGCTTCAGACAGACCCAGATAAGGTAGATACACTTCAGGAAGCAATTGATACATATCACCTCTCTGAGAATCAGACAGCTGCTGTTACTACAACATTTGAAAATATGAGTTATGCCTTCGGTGCAGGTTCTTATAACATCACAGATTCTTCTTTAAGCGGTAAGACTGTTAATGTAGACCTCTCAGGTGGTAGCGTATATATGTATTTCCCTAATGGTCTCTCATTGTTCGGCAACTCTTACATTATGGTAAGCAATGGTGGTGTTTCTGTTGATGCTTATGGTCAGCCATCTGCATTGTACATCGTACTCGGTGTAGGTAAGGTATTCACACTCGCTGGTGACAATTGTGGTGTAATCGATGTTAGCTGTTTCAATGCTGGTACAACAGATTACTTCAATGGCGGCAACCTCAATCAGAGAAATGCTCCATATGTATTTATGTTCAGCTTAGGTAGTGGTGGAGTTGACTACCAGATGAGATGGGAGTCTAACAACAACCAGTGCTTCACAGGTTATGTTGGTTTCTATCCAACATCTGTAAATGCAAATGATGGTTCTGGTGTTTTCTATCACAACTGTTGCCCAAGTAAGTTGTTCTATGGAAGAATGGCTGTAGATGCTATTCATAAGGACAGTGGTAACTTCATCTATATGCCATACTGTCCACTCCATCAGGACAGACCAGAAGATAGTGTAAGACCTTATCGTGATGGTACTGACTATAACGTACTTGGTAGCGAGAGTGGATTCTTCACATATTCCGCTTAATCGGATTAACAAAAATACATTATAAAAGGAAGCCTTAACTGGCTTCCTTTTTTATAGTTATTTTATGAAATAGATTTATTCAATTACAACATTAGGTGCAGAATTAAGTATTGTATCGATTATATCTTCTGATTCAAGTTTAGTAACAGTAGCCAGCAAGGTGTCATAATCAACTCCATAAAATTCAAGGCTGTCGCTACAAATCAAAGTTGAAGGAGAAATTTCAATTAGCTTCATAAACTTAGGATTACTCTCTAAGAGTTTAACAGCACTATCTACAACAATCAAAAGACATATTCTGTCAGCTTCGATAATTAGATTATCAATAAAATTATCAAGAAGTTTAACTCCAAGAATATTGTCGGATGAATAATAGTCGTGCTTAAGAAGAATTCTTAAATCGCCATCACTCTCGTCATAAGCAAAATCAGCCATTAATTCGACTTCATGATTAAAATCATGATTCAAGGAAATCACCTCCATCAGATGACAGGAATTTCATGGAACGCTGAATAGCAGTCTTACTATTACCCCAAGGCTTTTCCTTGTTTCTGTAATCAAACTTAAGTGTAAACCACTCAACGTCCTTTTCTAATTCTTCAAAAGAAGCTTTATTAGACTTTGCAAGTGCTGTTACAAAATCACTTGCATCATTCTGAGACAGCTTGGAAGCAGCAGATCTTAATAGAGCTGCTGTATGAGGCAGACAGTGAGATTTACAGTTGCAAAACTTTTCTCTAAAGCTGCTGTCGTGAGAAAACATATACATTATTGTCTCGTTATAGTGGGACATGGAGTCGTTCATTTTCTCACATATAGGGCACGAAGATACACGCTTCTCAATTCTGTCAGCAAGGCTGTTAAGCGTATGCTTATAGTCAGAAGATCTGCCTTTAAAGAGGCTTGCCTTATTAGGAGCGCTATTATTTAAATCTTCACTAATGTCAGAATCGAAGTCAAGAAGGTGAGTATGAAGCACTAGTGCCAAGCCCAGGCGATTCGTAACTCTTTTATTTAACTTGGTCATATGATTCTGGCAAAAACCAGTTTTATTTGTTATAACTCGTGTATCAGGTTCCATCAATGATGGACCAAGATAATAATCGAGTTCTTTTTCTTCTGATCTCTGCTTTAATGAACAGAGTGGACAATCGCACTCGGAATCGTAAGCGTCATTAACTGGAATAGTATAGATAGTTTCTTTCATATAGACTCCTTATCATGTAATAAACGGCCAGCACGAACATTAACAGCTACTATTGTAATTGCAGTTAACTTCTCAATAGTAGAACCAATAGTCTGTTGTGCTTCAAGCAAAGTCTTCTGGGCATCAAACCCATAGTAAAGTGCCAGATCTAAAGCAAAAACTACGCCTATATTACGGCTCTCGCTCTTAAAGTCGATAATTCTAGCAAATCCAGGTACATCCTTAAGTGCTATTTTAATCATATCGAGTAATGCATCATCTGCAATAGAATATGATCCAAGCGAAGAGAAGGTAGGGCGAACCATAGTTCGTTCATTCTCACCATCTAGAGACACACCGCCCTTTTCAAGGTCTAATCTCTGTCTGATTCTGTTAAGTGGATCAGAAAAATAACCAGAAAATTCATGCTTAATCTCCATACTAGGAACAGGGATAGTATGCATACCTTCACTCATACGGGTATTACGAGCATGGCGACGCTCTTCCTCAGTAGAGACATCTTCAATTCTAATTAACATCGCAGGAGCATTAAGCCACAAGTTAGTTGTGATTTTTTCAAGCATAGAGTCGCTTGTTCCAAGAATCATAAGAGTAGTAGGCCTGTTCTCAACAAGAGCACGTCTCATAACTTCAGATCTTGTAGGGTCAACAAAAAGCGCCTGCCTTACTGACTCCATTTTACTGGGAGCTTTCTTGGCAGACGTTCCTGCGACAATTCGTCCTCCATTAATTAGAAGACCATCGTCTATTAAATATTCAATATTGTTAGTCCTGGCAACTGCAATAGCTCTAGTGCTCTTACCAGTGCCTGACTGGCCAACAAAAGCAACAATTGCAATTTGAGACAAAGCTTCACGGGTAAGTGCCTCGCTCGACAGAATGACTTCTGAACTTTGCTCTGCAACAGTCTTAATTCGAGACAACTCAGAAGAATCCATTCTTTTCAGAGTAGACCTAAGCTCTGGGATGAGCTTGGTTCTTTTAGTTTTTAATTCTGCTTTGTCCTCTTTACCTGACATTAGTTATCCCAGTTGTGGAATACATCCTGGATGTCTTCGTTTTCTTCCATCATGTCGAGCATTTTCTCGAGACTCTCACAGATAGCAGAATCTTCAACCTTATTGCTTGTGATTGCAACAGGACCTACGCTTGAATCGATGAACTCATAACCCTTTGCTTCCAAAGCTTCCTTAACTGAATAATAATCAGAAGCCTCAGTATCAATCTCATAATATTCTTCCTCAGGAATGAAATCAGAAGCACCGGCCTCGAGGGAATCCTCCATAACCTGATCCTCGTTCTCGAAGTCTTCTCTGGAAATAAGAATTACTCCCTTATCCTCAAAGAGATAGTTGACGCTACCATCAACACCAAGTTGACCACCGAACTTAGTAAAAATGTGTCTAACATCAGCTGCTGTTCTGTTACGGTTGTTAGTTAATGTTCTTACCATAAAAGCTATTCCGCCAGGTCCATAACCCTCATACTGGATTTCTTCATAATCATCACCAGAACCAGCACCTGCAGCTTTCTGAATTGCTCTTTTAATATTGTCATTAGGCATATTAGCCGCTTTTGCCTTGGAAATAACATCTTTAAGCTTAGAATTACCTTCAGGATCAGGACCACCTTCCTTAACAGCAATCATAATGAGCTTTGCCATCTTGGTGAAGACTGCCCCCTTTGCTGAATCGGATGCCTCCTTCTTTCTCTTAATGTTATTCCACTTGGAATGTCCGGACATATATACCTCCAAAATATGTATTAGTTATAAATAATATTAAAGTATTATAAATAAAACGTGCACAGTTTTCCACCGACTATCAAAATTGCTAAAAAAACTTGTTTTTTGTAAAGGCGTGTTGTATAGTTTTATAGATATATTGGGGGTGAAGTATGCATTTTTGCGTACTTTATACAAATATCTAATCTGCGTAATAGCTTTAATCGGAGGCTGACATGAAGAGATTAGGAGATATTCTCATTGAGAGTGGATTCCTTACAGCAGCAGAACTTGCGGAAGCATTGAGCGTACAGAAGGAGAGCGGAAAGCGTCTTGGTGAAGTAATCGCTGAGATGGGATTGATGTCAGAATTTGATATCCTCCGTGCCGTTTCCAGCCAGTACAATTATCCAATTATCGATCTTACAAGTATCGATGTTGATAATAAGGCATTGGCTCTTTTGGACGAGAAGTTCTGTACTGAGAACACTGTAGTACCAATCGGTTTTGATGATGAGAAGTTGGTTGTTGCTATCGACGACCCACTTAATATCCTTGTACAGGATGAGTTGCAGTTTAGAACTGGTTATGAGATTGTTCTCATGCTTGCTACAAGAACTGGAATTCTCGATACAATAAGATCCGCATACGGTAGAACAAGTGCTAATGAAGCTGCTAAGGAACTCGGTGAAGATCTTGCAGATGATGATCTTAACGCATTGAGCGACGAGGTTGCTGAGGCCGTTAACAGTGCACCTGTAGTTAAGCTCGTTAACTCTATGATTGAGTTTGCTATCAGAGCTGGTTCTTCCGATATTCATATCGAACCTATGGAAGATAGAGTTCGAGTTAGAATCCGTATCGACGGCGTTATGCAGGAAATCATGAGTAACCCTGCATCCGCTAAGGAAGCTATTACAACAAGAATTAAGATTTTAGGTGGCATGAATATCGCTGAGAAGCGTATCCCTCAGGACGGTCGTATCCAGACTGAGATTAACGGACAGCCTATCGACATGCGTGTATCCATTCTTCCTACAATTTGGGGTGAGAAGACGGTTATCCGTATCCTCGCCAAGAACGATGGTAACCTCAATCGTCGTTATCTTGGTATTTCTGACCACAATAATGCACTTATTGATAAGATTATTAAGGTTCCTCAGGGCATCTGTCTTATCTCCGGTCCTACTGGTTCCGGTAAGACAACAACACTTTATACTCTCCTTGCTGAGAAGAATGACCCTGAGACAAATATTATTACAGTAGAGGACCCAGTCGAGATTCGTATTCCTGGACTTAATCAGGTTCAGGTAAATGCTAAGGCAGGTATGACCTTCGCGAGTGGTCTTCGTTCTATCCTCCGTCAGGACCCGGATATTATTCTCGTCGGAGAGATTCGAGACGGTGAGACAGCTGAGATTGCTATGAGAGCTGCTATCACTGGTCACTTGGTATTCAGTACAATCCATACAAACGATGCGGTTTCTTCTATTAACCGTCTTATTGATATGGGTCTTGAGCCATATATGGTATCTTCAGCGCTCGTTGGTGTAGTTGCTCAGCGTCTTGTACGTCGTATCTGTACTAACTGTAGAAAAGCTTATGAGCCAGACGCAGAGACAATTGAGAAGTATAATCTCGAGCCAGGCCAGAAGCTCTATAGAGGTGAAGGATGTCAGGATTGTAATGAGTCTGGTTATAAGGGACGAATCGCTATCCACGAAGTAGTAGTTATGACTAAGGCAATGAAGGTTCTTCTTGAACAGAGAGCTCCAGAGGAAAACATGCGTCAGCTTGCTATTTCCGAAGGAACACAGATGCTTATCGATTCAGCTATGGCTCTCGCATTAGAGGGTATTTCCACAATCGATGAGATGAACAGAGTAGCTTATTCAGTAGACGGTTAATAATAGGAGGTAACAAATGGAAGGTTTTAGCCTTACAATGGAGGCAATTCTTGCCGAGGCAGTCAGAAGAGGAGCATCTGATACACATATCACAGCTGGTCTTCCTCCAATGATTCGAGTATCTGGTGAGTTGATGCCTTTGACAAATCAGATTTTGACACCAGCAGACACAGAGTATCTCTGTAAGTCAATGGTTGATAAGTCCAGACAGCAGTATCTTGCTGAGAGAGGTGAGATTGACTTCTCTTATGTAGTAGCTGATTACAGCCGTTTCAGATGTAATATTTATAAGCAGAGAGGTAGTTTTGCGCTTGCTGCAAGAACTATCACAAACGAGATTCCTACCTGTGAGAGACTTGGTTTGCCACTTCTCTTCAAGGAGTTGGCTCTTAAGCCACGTGGACTTATCCTTGTTACAGGTCCTACGGGTTCTGGTAAGTCAACAACTCTTGCTGCTATGGTAGGTCATATTAACAGCGTAAAGAGATGTCACGTTCTTACTCTCGAGGAGCCAATCGAGTATTTGCACCAGCATGGTGAAGCAATGATTAACCAGAGAGAAATTCACGAGGATACACTCTCATTTGCTAACGCTCTTAGAGCTGCCCTTCGTGAAGACCCAGATGTTATTCTCGTAGGTGAGATGCGAGACCTTGATACAATCTCTACAGCTATTACTGCTGCCGAGACTGGTCACTTAGTTCTTTCCACACTCCACACATCTTCTGCATCTGATACAGTTAACCGTATTATTGACGTATTCCCTCCACACCAGCAGGACCAGATCAGAGTACAGCTTGGTTCTATCCTTGTAGCTGTTATCTGTCAGACTCTTGTTCCTAGAATTACTGGTGGACGTTGTGCTGCTTTTGAGATTATGCTTGCTAACGATGCTATTCGTAATAACATCCGTGAAGGTAAGACATATCAGATTGATAGTGCAATTGCAACAAACCTTCAGGCTGGAATGTGTCCTCTCGATTTCTATCTTGCAGAGCTTGTTAAGCGTAAGATTATTTCCAGAGACACAGCTATGATGAGATGTCGTTTCCCTGACGATCTCAAGAGATATATCAATAACGTTGGTGGACCAGTTAACAGCCCATTGTTCGGCGATATTGATTTCCAGTAATTAATAAGAAAATAAATAACAGGAGGAATAGGAAATGCCTAATTTCAGATATCAGGTTCTGGATGAGAACGGAAAATCGTCTACAGGCGTTATCGATGCAGCTAGTATTCAAGATGCATCGAGAAAGCTTAAGGGCGACGGTAAGTTTATTGTATCCGTAGAGCTTGATAAGGGCCAGGGACTGGCTAACATGGAAATCGGCAGCAAGAAGCTCAATACGAGAGAGCTTGTTATGATTACAAGACAGCTCGCATCACTTCTTTCTGCGGGTATCACAGTAGTTAGATCCTTGGATATGTTGTATCAGCAGTGTGAAACAAAGCGTTCCAAGAGATGTGTAGGAGCGATTTACGAGGAAATTCAGTCCGGTCGCTCTTTGTCGGAGGCTTTCAAAGATCAGAAGGATGTATTGCCTTCTATTATGGTTGCGATGATTGCCGCCGGTGAGGAATCTGGTCGTCTTGACGAGATTATGGAACGTTTGGCTGTTCACTTCGCTAAGGAGTCCAAGCTCAAGAATAAGATTTCTTCTGCATTGGTTTATCCTAAGATTTTGTTCTTCTTGACAATCGCTATTACAGTAGGTCTCTTGACATTCCTTGTTCCTGGTATTGCACAGACAATTAAGGACTTGGGTGGTGACTTGCCAGCATTGACAAAGATGGTTATGGCGGTATCTGACTCATTGGTTAACTATTGGTATATTTACATAATAGTAGTTGGCGGTTTGGTATTCACATTTAACACATGGAAGAAGAGTGAGAGAGGTCATGCTCAGTGGGATACTATGATGCTTAAGATACCTGTAGTAGGTAAGGCTACAAAGATGAACGCTGCTGCTAGATTCACAAGAACAGTTTCCACACTTCTTAGATCTGGTATCTCAATTCTTACAGCAGTTGAGATTACAGGTGCTTCTCTTGATAATGTAATCCTTGAGAAGAAACTCGCAGACGCTAGAACTGAGATTCGTAAGGGTACATCACTCTCCAAGTCTATTAAGGGTATTACAGAGTTCCCTCCAATGATTTATGCTATGACAGCAATCGGTGAGGAGTCCGGTACACTTGATACAATTTTGGAAAAGGCTGCTGACTTCTTCGAGGACGAGGCAGACGCAGCTACAGCAAAGATGACTGCAGCTATCGAGCCTATCATGCTCATTTTGATGGCTATCCTCGTAGGTACTACAGTAGGTGCTATCGCGATGCCAATCTTTACAATGGCTCAGTTTATCGGATGAAAGGAGAAAAATAATGGCTTTAACATCATCAGGAAAAGGATCTCAGTATTTGGTTCTGGACATGGCCAGTTCCAATCTCAAGCTTGCTGTAGGTTCTTATAATAGTAAGACAGGCGTAGTTATGCTCGATCAGGTAGGTATCGTACCTCTTGAGTCTGATTCCATCTCTGACGGTCAGATAACCGACTCTTTCGGCGTAAATATGGCTTTGAGACATGCTTATGCTAAGCTCGGTCTCAAGTGCAGAAACTGCATCATCACAACAGAGGGTTCTTTTATGCACACACGTGACATCGAGATCCCAGAGGTTGCTCAGAACCAGCTTAAGGATATGGTTAAGTTCGAAATGATGGGTCAGGCTAACAGCCGTGACATGCAGGTTGACTATATCGTATATGGTTCTGGCATTGATGAAGAGACAAACACAAAGAGAGTAAAGATTAGAGCAACCGCAGCTCCAACTGAGACAATCACTCAGTTCAGAGACTTCTTGAAGGATATGGAGTGGACTCCAATCGCTCTTGATTCTAATGCTAATGCAGTTCGTAAGCTCTTTGATGGCGGTATCATTAATGGTAATGTTAGCGTAGCGCAGACAACAATTCTCTTGATTGAGTTGGCTTCTGCAACTACAACAGTAACAATTCTTGATAAGGGTTTCCCAATCCTCACAAGAAGACTTCAGTTTGGTCATAACAGCATCCGTCAGGTTGCTGAGTCTATGAAGAAGCTTCAGGGCGGAGACAAGCAGTCTTCACTCGCTAGAAGACTTAACATCACAAAGAGTGATTCTTCAGCAACTATCGATCCATCTGATGTAGATTTGTGGCATGAGTCTCTTGTTGATGCTCCTGCTTTGCAGAGTGCAGCAAATGCATACTTCAAGAGCCTTACAGATGCTGTTTCCCGTACAGCTCAGTTTGCTATCTCTAAGTTCCATATCGATAGCATCAGCACATGTTTCCTCTATGGTTCTGGTGCTGGATACAAGAAGATTGACAAGGAACTTTCCAGTCAGTTATCAACACAGGTAGAGGTACTCAATACTTTGAGTACAGTTTCTGGTCCAAAAGATTTCATGCTCCCTCAGTTTATCAACTGCTGCGGTGCTTTGATCCGTAAAGACTGATAAGGAGGAGGAAACTTTATTATGGCATTATTAGGATCCCGTAAGGAATACTCAAAGAAGGATATTAACTTCTTTGAGGAATTTACCGCTTCAGCTCGTAAGCAGGCTCAGGTTCTTGCTGCAGTTGTATTTGTCGGTGTAATTGCAATTGGTTTGTGCCTTGCAGTTTTGGCTTTTAACTTAGTTCGTAACGCTGGTGTTAGTGGTGAGATTAGAAATCTCCAGACAACACTTGAGAGTGAGGAATATGTTGGTCTTGAGTTGAAGGCTCAGAACCTTCAGGCTGAAGTAAACAGTAAAAATTTGTATTTCTACACATTAACACAGATGAGAAGAATCGTTGATGAGATTCCAGTTGCTGAGACTTCTCTTGTTAACCTTATCTCTGACTGCATTCCAAGCACAGCTTATGTATCTGAATATGAAGTAACAGGTGATATCTTATCTGTTGCTGGTTGCACATTCAGTTACTATGATGCAGCTACAATCTGTAACATGCTTAATGATTCTGATGTATTCGCTTCTGTTCCAGTGTTGAGAGTAGAGCGTGATAATACTATGGCTAGTGCAACAATAGATGATATCTCTTATATCGATATTTACTATGATTATTCTATCCAGGGTAACCTTGACAGAGACATCCTTATCTCAATTGGCTACTATGCAAACACAGATACTGGTGTAATCGCACTTGGTGGTGTTGAGACAACTCCAATGTCTAATGGTTCTTCTTATGAATACACAGAAATTGCAAACCGTGTTGTAAACGGAACAAACTATATTTTGTCCTCTGTTAGCATCAATGGTGTAGCCGTTACTCCAGATGAGTTAAGTGTAATTATTAACAATGATAGAATTTCTGGTCTTGCAACAGAGAATACTGAGATTGCTTTGTATTATGCAGTTGGTGAGGCTGTTACAGAAGACGGAGGTGAAGCTTAATGAATAACTTAGGCGCACGTGAAAAATACGGATTTATGCTTTTGGGTATCGTAGTATTAGTATTCTTAATCTATTTCTTCGGTATCAGATCAGCACAGGCAAATTATGATTATCTCGTTAATGAGAGAAATCAGCTTCAGTCAACTTTGCAGTACTATGAGCAGCTTAAGACTCAGAATGCTGACGCAGAGACTGAGATTCAGCTCATCAATGAGAATATTGCTGCAATCGAGACAAAGTTCTTGCCAATTCTCAACTCTGAGGCTATTGAGCAGTATGTATTAGATGTATTCGAGTCAAATGATTGTCCATACCTCGTATCTGCTGCAACAGAAGATGTAGTAGCTGAGCAGGTATATCTCCCAGATGGAACTCTTGCTAATGACTCTATCCTTATCAAGAGACTTACAGTTACATATTCTACAACTGATGGTTTTAACATTCCTCAGTACAATTTGACTGACTTTACAACAAGTGAAGATGGTCTTGTAAATACTGAGCTCATTGCTGAGTTAATTGCTGAGAGAATGTACTGGCAGGGTATGGCTGGCATCGAAGGTTATGATGGATTCGTAGCATCCCTCGAGCAGATTGAGGCAGAGAACGCTGATTGTGTAAAGATTTACTCTGTAAGCGTAAAGGAAGAAGCTGGTTACCTTCTCATGACTGCTTCCATTGATTTCTACTCTGCAACATTTACTCAGAGAGTATCTCAGGCAAGCACAAATGCTCCATACATCACATATGCTGGTGCAACAAATGTCGATACAGATGGTGGCTTCATTGGTATGCCATTCTATGTAGATGATCCTAACAGCGTTTGGTATGGTGTTTATATGACTGATACAGATGCAACCTCTGGTGACAGACCATTCTCCGTCTACTTCTCTAATGTAATCTTCACTGATGCTGTAGAAACAGCAGGTTTGAGTTCTGTAATTGCTGCAGGTGAGCCTGCTCCAGTTGATGAAGATGCAGCTGCTTAACAGGTAATTATGGTCTACATTAAATTGTGGATAAAATGTGAAAAAATTTGAATTTTAGTGTTGCAATCTGTGAAAAAGGTGCTATACTAAAGATACAAACTCAAAACTTACAGGAGGAAATCAAAATGAAGAAGATTCAGAAGTCCAAGAAGGGTTTTACACTTATTGAGATGGTACTCGTTATCGCTATCATCGTTATCCTTGCTGCTGTTCTCGTAATGAACATCGGTGGATACCTCAACAGAGCTAAGAATGCTGCTTCTTCCGTTAAGGATCACAACAATTCTATCTCTGGTGTTACATCTGCTATCGACGCTGAGATGTAATCTGATTAGTAAACCTAATAGATTGAAGCGGGTGAGAAATCACCCGCTTTTGATTTATTAAAAAAATTTGACGAATTGTGAAAAAAATGTTGAAATTTAGTAATAAGCAGGTATAATAATAATAGTATTTAAAGGTATGTAATCTACCCGAGGTGTATATGAAGAAATTAATGAAAAACAAAACAGGATACACTCTTATTGAGTTGGTTATGGTAGTAGCACTAATTGTCATTTTGTCAGGTGTTATGGTTCTTAATATTTCTACATATGTTAGAAGAGCAAAGAATGCTTCCAGTTTGGAATCTTCTGAGCGTACATCCGCTGTAGGTATGATTTCTGAGAGCGAGATGCACTTATCCGCTTTGGGATTTTAATTAGGGAGGATTTATTATGAAGAGAATTAAGAATAAGAAATCCAAATCTGGTTTTACATTGCTTGAGGTATTACTTGCTACAGTAATTCTTACTATTGCTTCAACTATGATCATGAAGGGCTTCATTGCCGTAATGATTTTTGCAAATAACAATAAGGGATTTGCGAGACAGGCTGCTATTAATAATAGAATGGCTATCCATAAGTTTATGGTAGATTATGCTACTGGTAATCAGCAGGATGTTATTGATACTGCTGCAAGTGCAGCTAATCACTCAACAATTACTATGACTATTTCTGGTGCTACTCCAGCTGGTATGACCAATACACTAAATATCGCTACAGAGTCATTCACTGATCAGGGTGGTCTTACAGATGGTGCAGGTAATCCTTATCCAATGAATGTAGATGGTACTGAGATTGCTTCTACAACAGTAGCTTCTAACCGTTATGCATTCTTCTATGATTTTGGTACTGCTTACCACTGCCCAACAGATGCATCTCATCCAGTAAGATATGGATATCAGATGATTGGCGGTTCACCTACAAATTTTGGTTTCTATTGTTTCTATGGTTCTTTAACACCTGACGATGAGACTGATGATTGCACATGCTATGCTAATGGTACAATGATTGCTCGTGCAAATCCTGTTCCAGCATAAAAAGGAGCTTAATTATGAAGAGAGTAAGCAAGAAGGGTTTTACACTTTTAGAATTGATGCTTGCCATTGCTATTGCATTGGTAATCTCGGGATTGTTCATTTCTCTTATTGTTGCGATAAGAACATCTTTCTACAGAGCATACAATGATGATGATTGTACTGATATCGCTGCAATGTATGCGAGAGCACTTGAGAATCAGATTCTCTATGATGTACAGAATGGTGTTAATGATACAATTACTATCGGTTCCGATGGTGTGTTAACTAGTACAGCAAATGATTTTGGGTTTGCTGACAGAATTTCAAATTTCAATAATTCAGCTGCTGATCAGAAGTGGGATATCAGAATGATTGCTTACTTCGATGAGATGACTGGTGAGTTTATCTACAAGCTCTATTTCATTGATTTGTATGTTAATCCTGGATATTGCCATTATGTATATGAAGGTTCCTTCTGGATTCCTGAGTATCCTGGATTCATCAACAATGCTGATTACACTGTTAATGGTGGTGCTACAACTAAGGAGGATTATTTCTCAATTACTATTTCTCCTGCTGGTGTGCCTGATCCTTCAGTTCCAGGTAGCATCCTGCCAGTTAATACACAGTCATTCTACTCTTTGATTATTTATGATGAGTATGGTAATAGAGACATTAATGCTGAGAGTACAGAAGTTAATGTTCCTACAAATTCTTCTACTATCATTGTAAAGCCAGTTTGATAGACTATAGTGATAAATGATTTATGCAGGCTCGATGGAAATCGAGCCTGTTTTTGTGTAGAATAATTCTACTTACAAGGAGGGTACATATGGGGTATATTGTTGGTCTGGATGTTGGTGGCAGTTTCACTAAGATTGTAGCAATGAAGGATAGAGAACTGGTCTATAAATCCATTACAGCTGCGGGTGATCCAGTAGCATCTGCTTATGGTGCCTTAGGAAAACTTATTAATGATCTTCATGTGAGTATAAGTGATATTGAAAAGATTAATATGACGGGTGTAGGTTCTGGTTTTCCAGGAATCCCTATGCTTGGTATTGAGACTGTAGTTATCACTGAGTTTGAAGCAACTGGTCTTGGCGGATTATATTTATCTGGTCTTGATAAAGCTGTTGTTGTAAGTATGGGTACAGGAACTGCATACTTGGAAGCTGACTTTAACAATGTTAAACATATAATAGGATCAGGCGTTGGCGGTGGAACCCTTGTTGGATTAGGAAGAGCCATTACTGGAATTGAAAAACCTGATAAGATGTCTGATCTCGCTACTACAGGTGACATAGATAAAGTTGATCTTACAATAGGTGATATCTCAAAGACTGATGTTGCAGGCCTTGCTGAACATGTAACAGCATCTAATTTTGGTAAGTCTTCTGAAGAAATATCAAACAATGATAAGATGCTTGGAGTTTTTAATCTTGTATTTCAATCCATTGGAACTATGTCGGTACTTGCCTCAAGATTAGTAGGAATAAATGATGTTGTTTTTACAGGACAGCTTACAACATTTAAGGAATGTAAAGAATCATTTGCACTATTCCCTGAACTTTATAGAGTTAATTTCATAATTCCAGATGATGCAGAGTTTGGTACAGCAATTGGAAGTTGTCTGGCTGGAGGTCTATAATTAATGAGTAACTCAAGTGTAAAAAGAAACCGAGCATTCGAGCTGGATTTTCTGCGAGGAATAGCTATTATCATGATGATGTTCATGCATTTCTCGTATGACATTCGCTATGAATTCGGTTTTGATACATTTGAATACCTGAAGAGTAATTGGTTTTGGGAGTTTGTTCATCCAATCATTATTGTTCTATTTGTTGGTCTGTCTGGACTTTGCTGTTCTTTCTCAAGAAATAATCTTAAGCGAGGTCTGAAGCTTCTGACTGTAGCATTGGCCTTTACTGGCGGCACATATTTTGTTACAAAATTTATGGGTATTGACTGCCTGATTCTTTTTAATGTTTTGCATATGCTTTCTGTATCAACACTGATTTATGCATTGGTAACATTTATCGAGAAGAAGACAAAAATGAAACCTGAGCAGATGACATTCATTTTAATAATGCTCGGTATATATATAATCATTCTTAATAACAGACTCTACTATTATGACTATGAGACATCCAATATGCTTTTGTACCCCATAGGTATTGCTATTCAAGGTGAGCCAATTGTTGCTGACTATATGCCATTAGTTCCTTGGCTTGGTGTGTTTTTGACAGGTGCTGGTGCCGGAAGGATGCTTTATAGTGAGAAGAAGACTCTATTCCCAGGAACACCAGACTGGATGCGTAGAATAACAGCACCATTTGAATTTTTAGGGCGTCATTCACTTATAGTTTATATTGTTCATCAGCCTGTTATTTATGGAATATTGTATGTAATTTTCCTGGTACTTGGAAAAGTATAAATGAAGCAGATTTTAAAAACTGAGAATATAAATTTTGGAAAGCTTAGAAGCAGTTTACGAGTGGTTACAATCATTGTACTGACTGCACTATTAATCGCGACATACCTTTTACCTAGAATGCTGATAAAAGGAGATGCTGCAGAATATTACTGTAGGAATATTTACCCACATCTCTCATTCATTCCTCTGTCCATGAGCAGTTTCTTTAATATCTCATTAACTGAGTTTTTTGTAGTTGTTGGATCATTATCAATAATCTGTCTGACTATAGGTTTTATAGTTAACCTAATTGTTATAGCCTTTAAGCAGGATGTTAAACATGCACTGTACAGACTATATAAAGTATTAAAAGCAGTTCTCATAATCGGTATTATTGCAGCGCTAATATTCCAAGCTAATCACGGCATAAATTACAATAGAAAAAGCGTTAAGGCTCAAATGCATCTGTATGGGGATGATCGCTCATATGAAGAATATAGTGAGGCACTCGAATGGGCTTATGCTGGAATGATAAATGCCAGACGTAAACTTGGAGAGGATTATCATGGTGTCGCTCATATAAGCACTAATTTCGACAGGCTTGTTTACGATGCTAATAGTATTGTAAGTGCAGTATCAGAGCACTATGGCCTCGGTATGAGTAATAATTATGTCAGAGCCAAGGCAGTCTCTTTGAGTCATTTTTGGACTTATACTGAAATAGCAGGTGTCTATGATCCTTTCCTAGGAGAAGCAAACATAAATACTGATTACTTGGACATTCTTAGTTTCCCAGTTACTGTTTGTCATGAGATTAGTCACGTAAAAGGATATGCCAGTGAGACTGATGCTAATACAATCGCGATATTAAGTTGCATTAATTCTCCAAGAGCAGATTTCCAGTATGCAGGTTACTACTATATTTTCTGCAGACTGTATCGAACTGTAAGCGAATATGCCGCAGCCCAGGGAGAGCAGATGGTTCAGTATTTAGCTATGCCAGATATGGATATGGTAAGAAGAGATATATCTGCAAGTACAAGATACGATACAATTTTTGAGACTGGACCTATTGCTGATTTTATAGCTTCATTCTCAGAGGAAGCGAATAATGCCTTCCTTCAGTCTAATGGCCAGGTGGATGGAATTGAGACTTACAGAGTTCCGCAGGACGTTTTTGTAGAATATTTCTTCAGGTATATTGCTGATGCTTAAAATAAAGCTTATTGGACATGATAATTACTATGGATTAGCAGATGTAGTAAGGCTATTTTATGGCCCTTGTGTCGAAAACAGGGAAGAGGGTTTCATTACCTGCGAGTATGGCCCTGACCTTGTGATTAGAAGTGTTGCCTTAAAAGATTCAGTACTTCCTTCTAATCGTCAGGTAAAGAGAGATTTATTTGAGACACTATCAAAGCTTACTAATTTGTCTTTTCCGTGGGGCTGCCTTACTGGTATTCGTCCAACAATAGTAGCCAGGGAGGAAGGCTATGACTATAAGGCTTTAATGGAAAAATACTTTGTCAGAGAAGACAAGGCAAAGCTTGTATGTGATACTTCAAAGCTCGAGTATGATATTGCTCATAAGGCTTCTTCGAAACTTAACATCTACACTGGAGTTCCGTTCTGCCCTGGAAGATGTGAGTACTGTTCTTTTGTTGCAGAAGATTCCACGAAGCACCTGAACAGATTATCTGATTATGCAGATGCGATTATAAAGGAAATGAATCTCTTAGCTCCTTCAATAAAGGAAGTTCCTGGTACTATTTATATGGGAGGAGGAACTCCTACCGTCTTTGAAGATAGGGATTTTGGAAGAGTAATAGAAGCGATGGCAGCTGCATTTCGAGTAGGCCAAGAAACAGAATTTACAGTCGAAGCCGGAAGGCCTGATACCATTACTGAGTATAAGCTTGACAGCATGCGTGCTTCAGGTGTTAACAGGATTTGTATCAATCCTCAGACGATGCGCGACGAGACGCTGTTGAAGCTTAACAGAAGACATTCAAGCGACGATGTTATAAGAGTGTATGAGCTCGCGAGACGTAAAGGATTTGATGTGATTAATATGGATTTAATCGCGGGACTTAAGTATGAGACAGCAGATGATTTTTTAAGCACTATTAAGCGTGTTATTGAGCTTGATCCGGAGAATATCACCATACATACGCTTTATAAGAAGAGACGCGCGCGAATGACTCGTGATGATGTAATAATTGCTGACAGCAGGGGAGATATAGATGGAGCAGTAAATACTGCGTACGAGATGCTCTATGCTAACGGCTTTGTGCCATATTATATGTATCGTCAGAAGGATACAGAACTGGGATTGGAGAACACCGGCTTTTGTAAGCCAGGAACATATAATATTTATAATGTTGCCATGATGAGTGAAGCGTGCTCTGTACTATCTATTGGAGCAGGTGGTATGAGCAAAAGAGCCTTCGGTGATGGAAGGTATGAGAGATGCTCCTGTATTAAGGATGTTAGCCTTTACATGAATAAGGTAGAGGAGATGGCGTATAAGAAGATTGAATTCTTCAGTTAATTCTCTTCCTGATTGAACTCGGAGCGTTCATCAATAATGTAGCGTGGGCGTCCCTTAGTCTCCAAATAAATCTTACCAATGTATTCACCAATTACACCAATACTCATCATCTGAATACCGCTTAAGAAACAGATGATACAAGCTGTACTAGCCCAACCCTGAGGGGTTGATTGAACGAAGTGAACGATAATGGAATAGATAAGCATAATGAAGCTTATAAAAGCTACTGCAAATCCAAATCCAGTAATAATCTTAATAGGCTTAACAGATAAGCTGGTAATGCCATCAAAAGCAAGACCTAACATCTTGGAGATTGAATAGTGACTCTTGCCTTCAAGTCTCTCATGTCTGTCATAGTAAACACTTGTAGACTTAAATCCAACGAGAGGGAAAAGACCTCTTAAGTAGATATTTACTTCCTTAAACTTTGCAAATTCGTGCAATGCTTTTGAAGATACTAGCCTATAATCAGCGTGATTATAAACAACCTCAGCTCCCATAGCTCCTAAAAGCTTATAGTAAGACTGAGCTGTAAATCTCTTCATGAAAGTATCTGTATCGCGATTCTTACGAACACCATATACAACATCACAGCCATTGTCGTATTCCTTAATCATCTCGCGCATGGCATTAATATCATCCTGGCCATCGTCATCAATAGTGATTGTGATATCGCATTGATCCATAGATTCTAATAGGCCAGCAGTAACCGCATTCTGGTGACCACGATTACGGCTTAAGCAGAGTCCCTTGTGATGAATGTCCTTCTTTGTGAATTCCTTAATTACGCCCCAAGATTCATCTGGTGCATTGTCGTTGACCCATAAAATTCTGCTCTCGTCAGAAATAAGACCATCGTCACGCATATCACAAAGCTGCTTAAGAAACATTGGCTCTGTAATCTTGATTACGTCAGCGTCTTTATAAACTGGAACTATGATGTAAAGTACAGTATCTTTCATAAACTCGATTATACCTTAATTTGTTTTTTACGCAAAACGAAGTATGGAGTATAATGGCACTATGATTTGTCCAAGATGTAAAACAGAAAATGGAAACAGAACAGTATGCTCTAAGTGTAGCTACTACCTTTATCGTCCAATAAATCAGAACGTTCAGAAGAGAACTAATCTTCAGCGTGCAATAGACGACTCAAAAATAGTTGGTAAAGGCGCGTGGAGGATATTAAGAGTTGTCTGGATTGTTATTGTACTTGTCGTTATGAGCTTTTGGATAATTTTTCTTCTCATGTGGCTCTCAGGCGGAAATATTATTTTGGGGTGAGGAATAGAATATGAGTGAACAGGATAAGAGAACTTGTAATATTTTATGTATAGTATCAATTATTTTAGTTGGACTGCCTATATTATCTGACATTTTGAGTTTTGTATTCTCATATGCTTTTTATGCGGGTACTGATTTATTTGAAGAAGTTCCTTATTTAACTAATATTCTCTATGGTACAACAGGCCTCATGTGGGTTTCAGGAATTGTTCTTATGATTATCGCACGTGTTAAGTATCCACAGAGTCTTTTTGCCAAGGTTTTGATGTGGGTATATATAGCGTTGTTCATAATATCTGTAGTACTTATGATTATTGCTATCATAGCGTTAGCTGTCTTATGCTCAGCTTGCATCGAGATGTGTCGAGGCATGGGGTTCATCAGCCTTATTAATTTGTTCTGATGCAAATGCCAGAGTTTACGGTATCCCCGTATCCTTACTTTTTTATAGGTTCATTTGTTGTAGCAGTAATAGTAGTCTGCATTTTGCTTCGTAAGGAAAAAATACCTTCTCAGATGATTTTTCTGAACTGGATGCTGGTCCTTATTATGACTATGTTCGGTGCTGTTATGTTCGGCGTCATAAGAAGTGGCTTTACAAAAAGCTTTCTTGAAGTAGGTTTTTCAAGTCTAGGTGGCGCTATAGGTTTGCTTCTTGGAACTCTTATTATGAGCTTTATCTATCCGCAGGGCAAAGATGGCATACTAAATGCTTTTACACTTGTTCTTCCATTGATGTATGGTGTATCTAAGATAGGCTGCTTTTTAATAGGCTGCTGCCATGGCATCGAGTATCACGGCCCTATGGCAATTAAGTACCATAATTACTTGGTAACGACTGGCGAGATTTTTCCTGTACAAGCCTGCGAAAGTATTCTGTTTCTCCTAATCTTTGCTATAGGTGTAGTAATTTACCATAAGAAAAGCAAGGTGCTTCTTCCAGCTATTCTGGGGTTATGTGCTATAGGCAAATTCAGTCTCGATTTTCTCCGCGAAGAGCATATCGGGAAAGTGTTATCGGCTAACCAGTATGTTTGTATAATCTTTTTGATTATTTCTATAATTTTATTTATAATTAACGGAGCTAAAAAGGGGGATATCTATAATGGAACCTGAACAGATTAAAGTTGATATTACAATGGATGAGATGAATCGCGCTGGCGAGATTATCTCAAAAATCAGAAGTTATTATGTATCCAAGATGGTTGGTCAGGAGCAGCTCGGTGTATCACTGCTCGTATCAATGATTGCTAATGGCCATATTCTTCTTGAGTCAGTACCTGGACTTGCCAAGACTACAGCTGCCAAGGTTGTAACTGAGGCTGTTAATGGTCAGTTCTCAAGAATTCAGTGTACTCCAGATCTTCTCCCTAGTGACATCATCGGTACACAGACTTTCAATATGACAACTAATACTTTCGAGACGAAGCTTGGTCCTGTTTATGCTAACTTCGTACTCCTCGACGAGGTTAACAGATCTTCTGCCAAGACTCAGTCTGCTATGCTCGAGGCCATGCAGGAGAAGTCAACCAGTATCGGAGGCAGAACATATAAGCTCCCTGACGTATTTATCGTAGTTGCTACTCAGAACCCAATCGAGCAGGAAGGTACTTATGTGCTCTCTGAGGCTCAGCTTGACAGATTCCTTCTTAAGGAAGTAATCACATATCCTACAGTAGATCAGGAAGTAGAGATTTTGAACAGAGTAGAGGCTGAGATTTTTAATGCAGCTACAGCTGTTGCTACTCTTGAAGATGTTGTATTCCTTCAGAATCTTTGTAAGAAAATTTATGTTGCTCCAACAATTAAGAAGTATATCGTTGATGTAGTTCAGGCATCACGTGATGTAGAGAAGGTAATCCCACCTGACTTGGCTTCTTATGTAGCAATGGGTGCAAGTACACGTGCTGCAATCGCATTTATGGAAGTTGCCAAGGCTGTTGCTCTTATCAGTGGCAGAGCTTACTGCACACCAGATGATGTTAAGGCACTTCGTTATGAGGTACTTCGTCATAGAATCATGCTTAACTTCGCAGCTGTTGCTGACGGTGTTAAGGAAGAGAAGATTATTGACGCTATCTTTGGAGCAGTTCCAACACCATGAAGCTAGATTACGTTTCGCGTATTCAGACTGGCCTTAAGAGATACAAGACCATCGCGACTAACAAAGCTACCAGCAGAGTACTTGACGGTTCTTATAATTCAATTTATAAGGGTCGTAGTATGAACTTTGATGAGCTTCGTGAGTATGTTCCTGGCGACGATGTTAAGGATATCGACTGGAAGGCGACATCTCGTAGTCAGAAGGTTCTTGTAAGGCAGTATATTGCCGAGAAGAAGCATAATTTGATGCTTGTTTTCGACAGTAATTGTCGTATGCTTGCAGATTCTGCAGAAGGCGAAGAGAAGCGCGACGTAGGGTTAATTAGTGGTGGTACGCTCGCATACATGGTTAACAGTAATGGTGACTATGTAGCAGCTACATTCTGTGACAGTAAGGGTATTCAGTTTTTCCCATTTAAGATGGGACTTATGAATATTGAGAATATTCTCGCGAGCTACCAGAGATCAGTTACATACGATAATCACTCATCTCTTGATAAGGCATTAGAGTATATTATTCGTAATATCCGCCGCCGTATGATTATTGTTATCGTGACTGATATGGAAGGTATTCATAAGGTTAACGATTCTTTGATGCGCCAGCTTGTCTTAACACATGATGTATTGATGGTAAATGTGAGTGATGCTGATATCTTCGGAAAGAAGGTATATGGCGTAAATAAGGAAAATTATCTGCCTGCTTTCATTACGGAGAGTAAGAAGCTTCGTAAATTACAGCAGCAGAAGAAGGCTCAGATTATAGAGGAGTGCGATAACAAGCTGAAGCGCTTTGGCATTGCCATGACTACGGTAAATACTGTTAATCGTATCGACTCAAGCTTAATCGAGCTTTTGGAGAAGCATAAGCTAAGGAAGTAATTTAAGTGGAAACATCAGTTAAGTTACAAAAGATGATGAATTACTCACAGTGGCCAATGTATCTTATTGGCGGACTTTTGCTTGCTCTTACAATCTTTATCATTGTGTATTTAATTAAGCGTATGATCTCACTTCAGAAAGCTCATCGTAAGGCTACTATGAAGGAAATCCTGTGGGTTAAGCCTGATATGGATGCTTTGAAGCGTGACTATATCGCGCGTCTTGAGAAAATCGAGAAAGAGTATTATCAGAACCCATCTGATATTCGTGGTACTTATGAGCGAATGAGTAATCTTATCCGTAAGTTCGCGTACAAAGCTACAGGTATTGAGGTTCAGAATTATTCTCTCTTTGAGATTAAGGCTACTCATATGAAGGGTCTCGCGATGCTTATCGAGGAATTCTATAAGCCTGAGTTTGATAAGATTTCTCAGGGTGATGTTAAGGTATCTATTGCTAAGACAAAGAGGATGATTGCAGAATGGAAATAAGAAACAGCTTGGCTCTCTATATTTGCGCTGCGGTTGCCCTGGTATTTATCGTAGTGTCCTTTGTAAACTTCCGTAAGAGAAGAAAGTATAATGGTGGAACAAAGGCTGTCGAGCCTTCTTACCTTAAGGAGATTCCATATTACAAAGCAAGAGTAGCACTTTTTAAGTTCATTAAGGTCCTGCTTACTATTATGATTATTGTAAGCCTTCTGTTGTCAGGTTTCCTTATGGCAAGACCATATAGAACTGATGTAACTGAGATCCAGGATACTAACAGAGATATTATTCTTTGTATGGATATCTCTACAACTGTAGATCAGCTTAATTGTGAGCTTACACAGAAACTTCAGGAAATTGTTAATGAGCTTCATGGCGAGCGATTCGGAGTAGTTATTTTTAACACTAACCCTGTAATGCTTTGCCCTCCAACTACTGATTATGAGTACATCATCGATGTATTAGAGCGTGTACATGAAGCTCTTGAACTTCGTATTGCAGTTTATAACGGTACAGGAATGATTACTGACAGATATAACGAGCTTGATGCCTATATCAGTAATGGTACATTGCTGAATAATCAGTACAGAGGCTCTTCTATTATTGGCGATGGTCTTGCAGGTGGTGCTCTAGCATTTAACGATTATGAGATAAATCCAGATCGTACAAGAATCATGATTTTCAGTACAGATAATGAATCAAACAGCCGCGGTCACGATTATTTCTCTATGCAAGAAGCAGGTCAGCTTTGTCAGGAAAGAGATATTCTTGTTTATGGTATCGGTACAGAGACCATGACTTCAAGAGACGAAGCTGAGATGAGAGAAGTTGTAGAGTCAACCGGCGGCGCATTTTATATCGGCGAAGATAGAAGAACCGTAAACCGTATCGTTAATAATATTAATGAGACGGTTGCAACTCTCGATGAAGTTCATCACGAGATAACAGAAGTAGACCAGCCAGAGATTCCATTTATGTTGCTTCTTGCATCAGTATCCATGATGTTGATGCTAGCATGTCTAAGTAAGGTGTAAGCGTATGGGTAACTTCATTATCAATCCGATTATTCCAATATGGATTATGGCAATCATTTGTGTGGTACTCTTGTGCTTCAAGAGAAGAGGTGTAATGCCTTATATCAGACAGATTATTATTGTGCTGTTGCTTTTCGCGATTAATATAAGACCTATGTATCTTGATAAGAATACGTTGGTTCAAAGACAAAAGCTCGATGCATATGTTATTTTCTGCGTGGACAGCACTATCAGTATGCTTGCTGAAGACTACGATGGTAACCACACAAGATTAGAGGGTGCCAAGGCTGATATGTATCACATTATCGACAGATTAGATGGTGCTCAGTTTGCTATCGTTGGCTTTAATAATGATGCCAGAGTATTAACTCCTTTTACTGCTGACAGCAATTATGCAAAGATGATTGTAGATGCTATTTATCCAATTCCTCAGGTACATGCTACAGGAACAAATATCAGTGTTGCTGCAGATGTATTAGGTGGAGTTATTAATGAAGCAAGAACACTTGGCGATGGTGAGATTTATGTATTCTTCATTACTGATGGTGAGAATACTGACAATAATCGCTTGGAGTCTTTTGCCAAGTATGCGAGCAACATCTCAGGTGGCGCTGTACTGGGTTACGGTACTGATAATGGTGGTGTTATGCAGTATACAAACGATACTAATGGTACAGTATCCATGATTATGGATGGAAATAGTCCAGCCCGTTCCTATATCGATGAGGATAACTTAAACCAGATTGCATCTGATTTAAGAATTCCATATGTTCACATGGTATCAACATCAAGTCTTAATACGACTTTAAATAACATTCGTAATGAGATTAACGAAGAGCCAGAAGATGAGATGAAGGATAGTTATACAGATATTTATTATGTATTTGTATTGCCTCTGGCCATTTTAATCGGATACGAATTCATAAGTATTAAGCGAAGGGCATAAGGGGTAGAAGAATGGCAAAGAGAATAATAGCTGGACTTTGGATTGTTCTTGCACTTCTGCTCGGAGTTCTTTTACTGGCAGATGTTTCAAACAGGAATTTTATATCCAATTTTAATAGTGGTATTTATGAGCAGAATCCATTAGGTTTCCTAGGATTCTGGGAACCACATGTAAACCACTATAATCGCGGTAATCTTTACTATTCATTAGGAGATTATGAACGAGCTATAGAGGAGTATCAGGAAGCATTAAGCACAGTTAGTGGCAAGCCATATGACTGTATGACAAGAATTAATTATGCTTTGTCTTTGGTTGTTCCTCTTGATCTGGAAAATGTAACTGAAGATAACGTTGATGAGATTTTGGCTGTTCTTTATGAGGCAAGAGATATTCTCTGTGAGAATGGATGTGCAAAGCCTAATTCAGATCACGGTGGACATGATTCTGATGCTCAGAAACTTAAAAATGAGATTGATGAGTTGATTGAATTACTTGAGAATCCACCTCAGGAACCATCTGAGACTCCTACTCCATCCGTAGATCCAACACCATCAGGTGAGCCATCTCCTAGTCCAAATCCTAGTGATAGTCCAACACCATCAGCGGAGCCTTCTTCGGAGCCGACTCCATCACCTGACCCTAACGAGACACCAACTCCGTCTCCAGAGCCATCAGGTGAGCCAACTCCGTCTCCAGAGCCATCAGAAATGCCAACTCCGACACCTGATCCTGAGGTTACACCAGAGCCAGATCCAATGCCTACAGAAGTTCCTGCAGATCCAGCTGAATTGCTCGAGCGGTTGATGGAAGAAGGTTTACAGGATCGATATGGAAGTAACTCCGGAGGAGAGAATGTGTGGAACTACGGTACGTCCACACCTTGGTAATTACATAATGTAATCTGCTAACTTAAGTCTGGTTTTGTTTGATATAAGCTTGATGATTATTGTAATTGCCAGGCTTATCGCAAAAACTATCACATCAAAAACAAGTGTGTCGCGTCCAAACTTTGTAGGGAATAAATTCATATGGAAGGATGCGATAACATCAAGTGCCCATCCGACGATAAGATGCAGGCAGTAAACACCCATAGTTAAGCTTCCAAGCCAGTTGATAGCGATATTAACTGGCTTTAGTTTTTCTACCTTAAGATTAGGAAGGCAGAAAACAAGGGAGCAGATGGTGATGGTAAAAAAGAAAATATAGAAACCGCCGTACCCCCAGGTCCAGCTGCTTACATCAGGTCCGTGATGCTTAAAAACATAGGCAACAGGGAACGCTATTACTGGAACAGCATATATTAATTTGCTTTTCTTTGTATTCTTAAGCCAGTAGAAAAGTATTCCGCATATAGCGAAAGGCATACACTCCATAGATCTTCCCAAGGTATAGCGTGTCTCGTACTGGCCATAAGCGAAGAACTCATAGAAGATACCCCAGTATTCATATACGAATGTAATGACTAAAAGTATGCATAATATGAGTATCTTTTTATTCTCTGTCTTACCGAACTGCAGAACAATGAATAAAGCAATTAACTCCAGAATCTGAACAATTAAGAACCACAGCTGGTTTGCAAGTCCATCAAAATTGGAGCAGAAGAATGATACGAGTAGCATTCTGAAATTTCTATATACTTCGCCATAAACAGTAATGCTTATTATGTTTTTTACAATAAAATAAAAAGTATTCCAGAATAAAACCGGAACATATAACCTGACAAGTCTGGACTTAAACTTATTCATATCCAGGCTAAGGAGTGCCTTGCCCATATAGTAAAAGGAGATAAACATAAAGCAGGGAACAGCCATATCATCAAAGCGATGAATGAAAATCTGCATATCAGTTACATTAATTGTCTGGAAATGAATCTGGATGACGACAAAGCACATAAATACTCTTAGAAGAGAAATCCAGATGTTCTGATCAGCATATCTTTTTAAGTCCATTGCTTGCCTCCTAGGTCTAATTAAGTATAGTATATGGCGGTAAACTACGAAAGAGAACTTTTGATATGGCTTTTACAAAATGGGTCTCCTGTTGGGGAAATGCAACTTCAATAATCGATCAAAAAGAGTGTGTCTATAGTAAAGACATAACACTTCGCTATCCTGTCTTTATGTGCTTTGACGGCTCAAAACTAAGACTTAGATTTTCAAACTTAACTGGAGTAGAACCAGTTCATTTTACATGCGTCACTGTTGCTAATTCTGTCAGCGACAGAGATATCGATGAATCAACTGTCACCAGGGTTACTTTTAACGGTAACGATTATGTTGATATTGATCCTGGTATGGAAGTTACAAGTGATGAAGTTGATTTTAATGTGAAGGCAGGTTCTACTATTTCTGTCAGCATCTACCTTGGTACATACACAAATATGAATTCAGGCGTACTTATTACAGGTCCACTCTCGAAGGGCTTCTGTGCTTACGGAAATTATGTATCTTCTGGTGTACTTCCAATAGATAAGACACGTAACACTAACTGGTTTTATTTCCTTAATACCATTGATGTATTTACAGAAGAGAAGAACCACGCTCTTATTTGCTATGGCGATTCAATTACAGCTCAGTCCTGGCCAGATTATCTGACACAGATGTGCTATCAAAATGGACTTCACGATGTATCTATCATCCGTCGTGCCGTAAGTGGAACGCGTATCTTAAGACAGTATGACTGTACTACATATGCAGCTTATGGAATCAAAGGCGAGATTAGATTTCCAATCGAGATGAATGTAGCTGGTGCTGACGGCGTATTAATTCAGCATGGAATTAACGATATCATCCACCCGGTTGGCGAGGACGTTAATGTATTTAGACCCTGGAGCGATATGCCAACTCTTGAAAGCCTCTGTGAAGGTATGGAGAAGATATATTTCGAGTACGCCAGGGAACTCGGTTATAAGATTTATCTTGGAACTTTGCTTCCTATCTACGGCTGGCGTACTTATGCCGACTTCCGCGATAAGCTAAGAGCAGAGTTTAACGACTGGATGAGAAGCTGCGCTGATTCAGGAATCGTAGATGGCTTAGTGGATTTTGATAAGGCGCTATGCGATAAGGAAGACCCACGTAAGTTTGCGTCAGGTTTTGATAGCGGCGACCACTTGCATCCAAGCGAAAGTGCTTACGAAGAGATGGCAAGAACCGCACTTAAGATTTTATGAATATTAAAAGCACCTGATCAAATGTGAGCAGGTGCTTTTGTTTTACTTGTGAAACGATTATTACTGCTTATTAGCCTTCTGGATAGCCTGAACAGCTGTAAGTTCGATGATGCCTGTGAGCTCGTCAATTGTGCAGCCACGAGATACGTCGTTAACTGGCTTATCCAGGCCCTGGAGGAATGAATAAGCTTCTGCCTTACCAATTCTCTGGATGAGCTTATAGCCTATATTACCAGCCTCTAAGTTAGGGAAGATAAGAACGTTGGCATGACCTGCTACAGGAGATCCTGGAGCCTTAGACTGACCAATCTCAGGAATGATAGCTGCGTCTAACTGAAGTTCACCATCGAGCATAATGTCTGGATACTTCTCCTTGGCGATTTTAACTGCTTCAACAACCTTATCAACGAATGGGTGAGTAGCAGAACCCTTGGTGGAGTGGCAAAGGAATGCAACCTTAGCTGGAGCGCCAACCAAGGCCTCAAAGGACTCAGCTGCTTCAGCACCAATCTCTGCGAGCTGCTCTGGATTTGGATCCTGATTAAGAGCGCAGTCAGCACAAAGGATTACACCATTCTCACCGTAGTCGCAGTCAGGAATCTCAAATACGAATCCGATAGATGCGCACTTACGATTAGGAGCTGTCTTAATAATCTGCAAAGCAGGCCTGAGCATATCAGCTGATGTGTGGCATGCACCGGATACAAGTCCGTCTGCATCTCCAGCCTTAACCATCATTACACCGAATGTGAGACGGTCTCCAAGAATCATCTCCTTAGCCTGCTCAAATGTCATACCCTTCTTGGCTCTGATAGTAGCAAGAAGATCTGCATACTTATCAACATCAGGAGATGTAGTGTTATCGATAAACTCAGCTCCATCAAGTGATACGTTAAGTCTTGCTGCTGATGCCAAGATTTCATCAGGATTACCAATGATTACTGGCTTAACTGTCTTGTTAGTGAGAACGTTAGCTGCAGCATAGATTGTTCTGTCGTCCTCAGACTCTGGAAGAACGATTCTCTTGATGTCTTTGCTGGCAGTAGCTCTGATTCCTTCGATAAAACTCATATGTATCTCCTTATATTAGAAATCGAATCCTTCAAATACTGGCTTACCTGTATAAACCAGTGCTTCTTCTTCACCACGGAGTACGCGGAGAGCGCCATCTCTCATAGCTTCATGCTCAAGCTCTCCTGGATAAGAACTTACAGGAGCAATCCAGGAACATGCTTCATTAATTCCATCATATACATCCTGGAATCTCATAAGACCACCAGTTAATACGATAGCATCAACCTTACCATGTAATACAACAGCCATGGCTCCAATGCACTTAGTAATCTGATAAATCATCGCATCCCATACGAGCTTTGCATTCTTATCTCCGCTATCAATCATCTCATGGATAGTATCGGAGTTTGATGTACCAAAATATGAAGAGAGACCACCGCGGCTTGTAGTAAGCTTGATAACCTCATCCTTAGGCTTGTCAAAGAGGAACTTCTCAAAGTCAGTAATAGCCATAGAACCCATACGAGTAGGGGAGAATGGACCGTCACCGCCGCTTCCGTCATTAGCATCAATCATTCTGCCCTTCTGATGTGCAGAGATTGTGATACCACCGTCGATGTGGCATACGATCATATTAAGATCTTCATACTTACGGCCCATAACCTTGGAGTGAGCGCGGGCTGTTGCCTTCAAATTTAAAGCATGTGTAGCAGAGATTCTGTAAATGCCCTTAACACCAGTAAGTCTTGCAACATCCTGATACTCATCAACCATAATTGGGTCTACTGCAAAAAGCTTGCCGCCAAATTCATTCTGCAATGCCTTAGCCATCTGAACGCCAAGCATACTGGAGTGGTAGATACCACCAACATAGTTACGGATGTCATTAATCATCTGGTCGCTAACTTCGTATGTACCACCGATTAGTGGATAGCAGGAACCACCACGGCCAACGATAGCGTCTATTCCTGTAAGGTCAACATCGTTCTCCTTAAGCCAGTTTCTTACTGTCTCCATACGATAATCAAGCTGATCGTTGATTGTAGGGAAATTCATAAGGATTGTGGAATCGTGGAAAACATTAGCCTTCTTAATGCTTACTTCATCCTCGAAGTACTCTACCTTCGTAGATGTGCTTCCTGGATTAACTACGAAAATCTTGTAACTCATAAAACTAGTTACCCCCAAAATAATAGTGCCCTTAAGTAGCACTTCGAAAAGTATACCACTTAAGGACACTCCATTTACATAGTTAGCAGATGTATTTCAATCCAAAATATGTAGTTTTTTTAATTAATAATTACTGGAAGGAGATGGCTGATGTCCAAGAGAAGGATTAAATACATCATCTGACCATGCGAGGTATGGGAATCCAACCATGTTAAAGATGATCATGCATACAACAATGAAAGTAGTATCTTTTCCGAATTTCTGACCGATAGAAACCCAGGCCATAATCATAACTACTACTGTTGCTAATGAACCAACACCTGGAACTAATATCATGAGTACGAGAAGTCCTGGGTATCCAGCAAGTTCAAGCAGGGTGTAGATGTTATAAAAAGGTATAAGCGCCTTCCATCCAGGCTCTCCCATCTTAACCATAAGCTTCCACTGTGCAATTATAAGGATAGCGCATACTGCGATGTCGAGAGCCCAACCGACTGCAGCCAAAATTCCACCTATAACAGATAGTGCATAAGTCTCATCCGCCAAACCATAAATCAACATAAACTGTCCAATGAAAACGCATGGGAATAAGGCTACAAAGAATCCTACCGTTAAGCCTGCCATTAGTTTTGCTTTATTGTTGTTGTTTTCCATATTTATCCCTCATTTCTTTTTGAAATCTATGTGATATTTTACATTATTCACAGTGCTAAATAAATAACAGCAATGTGGTATTCTTGTACAACATCCCTGAAGAAAGGCAATGGAAAATGAACAGAAGTATCAAAGACATTCTGATAGCACCAAGAAGTTTTTATTCCAAGGTGCTCGTAGTTGCTGTACCAATCATGATTCAAAATGGCATTACCAATATCGTTGGCATGCTCGATAATATCATGGTTGGAAGAATTGGTACCGATGCGATGTCTGGCGTATCAATTGTTAATCAGCTGATGTTCGTTTTCTATCTCTGTATCTTCGGAGGTCTGTCCGGAATTGGTATTTTCTCGGCGCAGTTTTGGGGCAAGCAGGATCATAAGGGTATGCAGTATACAATGCGTGCCAAGATTATGGCTGCAGTTGTTACGACAATACTCGCGACACTAATTTTTTGGTATGGAAGAGAATATCTGATTAATCTGTTTCTTCATGAAGGTGGAGAGTCTGGAAATATTGATGTTACTATGTCGGAGGCACTACGTTATCTTAAGGTGCTGATGATTGGAATGTTTCCATTAGCTATAACAAATGTCTATTCATCAACTCTTCGTGAGACAGGTGAGACTATGGTTCCAATGAAAGCTGGAATCATTGCCGTATTCGTTAACTTAATTGGTAACTACATCTTTATCTACGGTAAGCTTGGACTTCCTGCCATGGGTGTAGTCGGAGCTGCGATTGCTACTAATATTTCGAGATTTATAGAAGTTTCTATCGTGGTTATCTGGGCCCACATGCATACAGATAAGCACAAATATATTAAGGGTTACCTCTCGAGTCTACAGATTCCTGATAAGCTTTTGAAGGACTTTGCTATTAAGGGCTTCCCACTTATGTTTAACGAAGCTTTGTGGTCTATGGGTGTTACTGCTCTTGTGCAGTGCTATTCTGTTCGTGGTCTCGCTGCAATGGGAGCTATAAGTATCAATACTACCCTGTCGAATGTATTTAATATTGTTTTCGTTGCTATGGGTAATGCTATAGCGATTTTGATAGGTCAGGTTCTTGGTAGCGGAAGCGTTAAGGATATTAAAAAATACGCATATCAGCTTGAGGCTTTCTCAGTAGAAATCAGTATTCTGTCAGCTCTGCTGATGGCTGCTACAGCATTGGTTTTCCCAAGCTTCTATAATACAACGGATGAGATTAAAACTCTGGCTCAGTACCTGATTTGGGCTTATGCATTTTTTATGCCATCCATGGCCTATACAAATGCAGTATATTTTATTATCAGGTCGGGTGGAAAAACTTTTGTCACGTTCTTGTTTGACAGTTGCTACTCCTGGGGAATCGAGGTTCCAATTGCATTTTTGCTCTCAAGATATACAGCAATGCCACTCTTATGGCTTTATGTAAGTGTTCAGGTGATTGAATTTTTCAAGGGTGTAATAGGCTTCTTCCTGGTTAAGCGTGGTAAGTGGATCAACGATTTAACTGTCTATGAAGATGTTAAATAGTATTTAAAGTTCGTTCATATTCCTATAGCCGTCAAGTGTTATTATTCATATAGTTGGGAAAGTATGGAGGCACGCATGAGAAAGAGAATCGCTGTTTTGGCAGGCCAGGTTGACGAGGCCACTCAAACACAGTTCCTAAATGGCTTTGTAACGGAAGCTTATAAGAAGGATTACGATATCTGTGTATTCTCTTTGTACCAGAAGTATCAGGAAGACTGGCTCCGTGAACTTGGCGATGTTAATATCTTCGAGCTCGTTAATTATGACATGTTTGAAGCAGTCGTTATTATGCTTGATACTATTCTCGCTCGTAATTTTGCTGATACTTTGCAGGAGACTGTTAAGGCTAAGTTTTCAGGCCCTGTATTAGTAATTGACAGGGATAGCAAGTTGTTTGATTCCATTATGATGGATCACTATAACCCTGTTTATAAGCTTGTAGAGCACTTAATTGTTGAGCACGGCTATAAGGATATTGCATTCCTTGGGGGTAAAGAAGGACACCCACATTCAGTACAAAGACTTAATGCCTTCAGAAATTGTATGGCTGACCACAACTTGGAGATTAACGAGGACTGGATATTCCATGGCAACTACTGGTATGACCAGGCTGAAGTTTTTGCCGAGAAGCTTTTGCTTGACCGTAACCATCTGCCACGTGCGATAGCATGTGCTAACGATATCTCTGCTATTGGTGTAGCAGCCAAGCTTACTGAAGCAGGTATAAGAATTCCAGAAGACATCGCACTTGTAGGCTATGACAGCGTTGAGGATGGTCGAAATGCACCAGCTCCGCTTACTTCCGCGCCAATTCCGTCAAAGCGTTGTGGCGAGTATGCGTTCCATTATATAAATGCCAAGATTAATGGAGCAGAAGTTCCTGAGTTCGAGCCTTCTACAGAAATCATTATTGGAGAGAGCTGCGGATGTAAGATGCCACATGAAGATGCTCCTCGTGTTGTATCAGCAAGAAGAACAACATGGAAGACAGAGCAGTCTGCAAGAGGAATGTTCTCTGACTTTAATCACCTTCTTGAGGATTTGATGGCACAGACAAGCATGAAGAATTTCCTGGAGGCTTTACAGAGATATCTGTATCAGATCAGGCCTTTTGTGCGCTTTGATTTGTGTCTTAATGACGGTTTCATAAATCCTGAGAATTGCATCGGAGAGAAAGCTATCCGTAAAGGTTATTCAGAGGATATGTATAACGTATTGTCATGTTCTGATCATTTCGAGGGCACAGAGGTAAACTTTAATAGAAGTTTTAAGGCTGAAGATATGATTCCTGATTTATTCGAGGAACGTGATTATCCAACAACGTATTTCTTTAACCCACTATTTTGTGATGATCGTTGCTTTGGTTATGTTATTTTGAATTTTGGATCGGAAGTTCGATCTTATACTAAGGACTATAGAGTTTGGATGAGATCTGTTATGCAGGGATTAGAGGCTTTTTATCGCCTTCAGTATCTGCAACAGTTAGTTGCTAAGATTCAGTCAAGTCAAATCAGAGATTCGCTCACAGGTCTTTATAACTATGAGGGATTTATCAATCAGGTAGTTGGTTTAATTGAGAATAAAAAGAAGCGTATAAGTGTGGTTACTTTTGATCTTAAGGGATTTAAGGGAATCAATACAAACTATGGTCGTTCAGTGGGCGACAGAGTAATTAATGCATTAGCTAGAATTATTCTTGATAGGACGCGAGAAGAAGAGATTTGCTCTCGCGTATCTAATGATGAATTCATTATTGCCTTTGAAGATGACAGTGAAGGCACAAGAGCTAGTGCTTTGGTAGCAATGGTTAAGGATGATGTTAAGAACTACAGACTTCCTGAAGATCGTTTATTTAAGCTTGAGATGTATTCTGCGAGCTTAACAGAAGAGATAAGCGATCAGCGTGGCCTTGAATCTCTTGTTAACAGAGTAATAGGATTTAAGAATCGTAAGAAGATTATTCAGATTCAAAACAACAGCGATAACACGGAAGAGCTTATGAATCAGGTTAAGACAAGCCAGGTTGTTGAGCGTATTTTGGATGAGAATTTATTTACTTACCACTACCAGCCAATTGTTAGCGCTGTAGATGGTTCTGTATATGCATATGAAGCACTTATGCGCTGTGAAGTCGAGAAGATAAGTCCACTTCAGATTATTGAGTCTGCAGGTTACCTTAACAGACTGCAGGATGTTGAGCGAGCAACTCTTCTTAATGTAACTGCAGATGTAATAGATCGTTCTAATTCATTTGGTGATGCCAAGGTATTCATTAACTCTTTACCAGGATATCAGCTTGATGGCGATGACTGGGATCGACTTATTGAGCGTGTAACAGAGCATGATAATAAGTTTGTCATTGAGATTACAGAAGAGTCGGAACTTGATGATGATGAACTCAAGCACTTTAAGCATAAGAACAACCTTATTGGTAACGAGATTGCTATCGATGACTATGGTGTTGGTTACTCTAATATTACTAACCTCTTAAGATATATGCCTCGCTACGTTAAGGTGGACAGACAGCTCATCTCCAAGATTCATAAGAATCCTCAGAAGCAGCATTTCGTGAAGGATATTGTGTCCTTTGCGCATGATAACAACATCCTGGTATTGGCTGAAGGTGTTGAGCTTCAGGAAGAACTTAAGGTTGTAGTGGAATTCGGTGTGGACTTAATCCAGGGGTACTATACTGGTAAGCCACAGCGTGAACCTGTTGTTTCCATTTCTGAAGATATTTGTAATGCCATCAAGCGTTATCACATGTCCTGGGAAGGAAGCGAAGCTAGAACTATATATTAATCTTGACATATTTATTTATAAGGGTTATTTTGATATAAACCGTTGAAGCGGAGATAAAGGTGATAATGATCCCACAGAGAGTCCTCGTTTGCTGAGAGTAGGGCGGAAAACAAGTCATCAAATGGACCGCGGAGGGTACGCCAAATACGTAACGTAAAGCTCGCGTCAGTAGCTAGGGATATGTTAGTATCCGACAAGCGCACATCAATAGATGTGAACCAAGGTGGCACCGCGGATTAGAATAACTGATTCGTCCTTGACAGAAGATTGTATTCTGTCGGGGATTTTTTATTTGTATCAATTCCTGACAGGTAGGAGGTAAAAATGAACATCTTACCGTCAATTGAGACTGTTAAGGAGATTAAGGCTTCAGGCAACTTCAAGGTGCTTCCAGTAAGTACCGAGATTTTATCTGATTTCACAACTCCAATCGAAGCTGTTAAGGTACTTAAGAAGGCTTCAACTCACGTATATATGCTTGAGTCTGCTCAGGCGAATGAGAAGTGGGGACGCTATACATTCATGGGCTACGAGCCTAAGATGGAAGTTACCTGCCATAACGGCAATATGTCTATCACTAAGGGTGATAAAACCGAGACAGTTGTAACTACTAATCCATCTGATAAAATTCGTGAAATACTCTCTCAATATAAGAGCCCTAGATTTGATTATCTCCCATCCTTTACTGGTGGTTTTGTAGGTTATTTTTCCTACGACTATCTCGCATATTCTGAGCCTACTGTTAAAAGAGATGTTGAGGATCCTGAGATTTTTAAGGATGTTGACCTCATGCTCTTTGATACTGTTATTGCTTTTGATAACACAAAGCAGAAGATTATTTTGATGGTAAATATCAAGCTTGATTCCGAGGATATCGAAGCTGAATATGCTCGTGCCAAGGCTGAGATAGCTTCCCTTGCAAGCCTTCTTAAGTACGGTGAGAAGGTAGTAGAAAGAGGCGGTAAGCTTCTTGGCGAAGTAACACCAATGATGAATAAGGAGCAGTTCTGTGGAATTGTAGAAAAGGCAAAGCATCACATCAAGGAAGGCGATATCTTCCAGATTGTTTTGTCTAACAGATTAAGCGCTCCATATGAAGGCTCACTTCTTAATGCATATAGAGTATTAAGAACAATTAATCCTTCACCTTATATGTTTTATTTCGCTGGTACTGATGTCGAGGTAGCAGGCGCATCCCCTGAGACTTTGGTTAAGCTTCAAGATGGTATTTTACATACTTTCCCTCTAGCTGGTACTCGCCCTAGAGGTAAGACAGAAGAAGAGGATAAGGAGCTCGAGAGAGGCCTTCTTGCAGATGAGAAGGAGCTTGCTGAGCATAATATGCTAGTTGACCTCGGACGTAACGACTTAGGTAGAATTTCGAAGTTCGGTACAGTTGAAGTAGAAAAGCTCAGAGCAATCGAAAGATATTCTCACGTTATGCATATCGGTTCTACTGTAAGAGGCGAGATACGTGACGACAAGGATGCTTTGGACGCTATCGAGGCAGTATTACCTGCAGGTACCTTGTCAGGCGCTCCTAAGATTCGTGCTTGCCAGCTTATTGGAGAGCTCGAGAACAACAAGCGTGGTATCTATGGCGGAGCAATCGGCTACATCGATTTCACAGGTAATATGGATACATGTATTGCTATTAGAATCGCTTATAAGAAAAACGGCAAGGTTTTTGTAAGAAGTGGTGCTGGTATCGTCGCAGATTCTGTTCCAGAAAGTGAGTTCCAGGAATGCATCAACAAGGCTAAGGCTGTTATCAGAGCTTTGGAAATCGCAGGGGAGGAAGACTTATGATTTTACTTATAGATAACTACGATAGTTTTTCCTATAACCTCTACCAGTATATTGGTGAGATTAATCCAGACATTAAGGTTATCCGTAATGACGAGATGACAGTAGAAGAAATTAAGGACTTAAATCCTGACAGAATCATCCTCTCTCCAGGTCCAGGAAGACCTGAGGATGCAGGCGTAATTATGCAGGTTGCAGTAGAGCTTGGTAAGACAATTCCAACATTAGGTGTATGTCTTGGCCATCAAGCTATTTGTGCAGCATTCGGAGGCGTTGTAACTTATGCCGAGAAACTTATGCACGGCAAGCAGTCTATCGTTGAAATAGATACGGAAAGTAAGATGTTTAAAGGACTTCCTTCAGAAGTTCCAGTTGCCAGATATCATTCACTGGCTGCGGATCGTAACTGTATTCCTGAGTGCCTTAAGGTTACTGCCAAGACACACGATGGTCAGATTATGGCAGTAGAGCACAAGGAGTATCCAGTATACGGTTTGCAGTTCCATCCAGAGTCAATTCTGACTCCAGATGGCAAGATTATGCTTAATAATTTTTTGAAATAATTAGGAGGATAAAACCATGATTAAAGAAGCTATCCAGAAGATTGTTACTAAGCAGGACCTCACATTTGATGAGGCTTACACAGTAATGAATGAGATTATGAATGGTGAGTCTACACCTACACAGAACGCTGCTTTCCTCGCAGCTCTTTCTACAAAGTCTGCCAAGGCTGAGACAATCGATGAGATTTCTGGCTGTGCTAAGGCTATGAGAGAGCACGCTTTGACTGTAGATCACGACATGGATGTTTTGGAAATTGTAGGTACAGGTGGAGACGGAGCTCATAGCTTTAACATCTCTACAACTTCTGCTTTCGTTATCGCTGCTGCAGGCGTTAAGGTAGCTAAGCATGGTAACCGTGCAGCTTCCTCCAAGTCTGGTACAGCTGACTGTCTTGAGGCTTTGGGTGCTAACATTGCTATCGAGCCAGAGGACTGCGTAGAGCTTTTGAAGAAGGTTGGATTCTGCTTCTTCTTTGCTCAGAAGTACCATTCTTCCATGAAGTATGTTGGAGCTATTCGTAAGGAACTTGGTTTCCGTACAGTATTTAATATCCTTGGACCTCTAACTAACCCATCTAAGCCAGCTTACTATCTCTTAGGAGTTTACGATGAATACCTCGTTGATGTAGTAGCTCAGGTTCTTCCTACACTTGGTGCTAAGCGTGGTTTGGTTGTATATGGCCAGGATAAGCTTGATGAGATTTCAATGAGCGCTCCAACAACTGTTTGTGAGTTCGTAGGTGATATGCATAAGACATATGTAATTAAGCCTGAAGACTTCGGCTTTGAGAGATGCTCTAAGGAAGATTTGAAGGGTGGAACTCCAGAGGAGAATGCTGCTATTACAATCGCCATTTTGGAAGGTAAGGAGCAGGGCCCTAAGAGAAATACAGTTCTCATGAATGCTGGTGCTGCTTTGTATGCAGCTGGCGTTGCAGATTCTATCGCTGCTGGTATTAAGAAGGCTGCTGACCTTATCGATTCCGGCGCAGCTCTTAAGAAGATGCAGGAGTTTGTAGCGGAGTCTAAGGCATGAGTAATATCCTAGAGACAATTGCTGAGGCCACACGCGTTAGGGTATCCGAAGCTAAGGTTTTACTACCACTAGAAGAAATTAAGGCTCAGGCTTACGCTCTTCCTAAGGGTGACTTTGCCTTCGAAAAGGCTCTTGCTTCTGAAGGTATGTCTTTTATCTGCGAATGCAAAAAGGCTTCCCCGTCCAAAGGCATCATCGCAGAGGACTTCCCTTATGTAGAGATTGCAAAGGAATATGAAGCTGCTGGTGCTTCTGCAATTTCTGTATTAACAGAGCCACAGTGGTTTAAGGGCTCTCTTGAGTATTTAAGAGAAATCGCTGCAATAGTTAAGACACCTTGTCTTCGTAAGGATTTTACTGTTGATGAGTATATGATTTATGAAGCAAAGCTTGCTGGTGCTTCTGCGGTATTACTCATCTGTTCTATCTTAAGTGAAGAAGAGCTTAAGTCTTATATCAGTATTTGTGATGATCTTGGTTTGTCTGCTTTGGTTGAAGCACATGACGAGGATGAAGCTAATATGGCAGTCAGATCTGGCGCTCGTGTTATTGGTGTAAATAACAGAGATTTAAAGACATTTACTGTAGATCCTACTAACTGCTTAAGACTACGTGCCATTATTCCTGATAATGTGCTTTTTGTAGGCGAGAGCGGTGTTAAAACAGCACAGGATATTAAGACTTTGTATGACAATAAGGTTGATGCAGTTTTAATTGGTGAATCCTTTATGAGATCTTCTGATAAGATTGCGTTTTTGAAGGAGCTTAAGTCACTTATATGAGTACAGGAATTAAGTTCTGCGGATTAAGACGAGAGGAAGATATCTCATATGTAAATAAGCTTGATGCTGCTTACGCTGGGTTTATTATGTCGCCTAAGTTCTGGCGATATGTAGAGCCTTCCCGTGTCTTGGAACTTAGGCAGGGACTTAATTCTACGACGAAGGTGGTTGGCGTCTTTGTAGATGAAGATGTATCCTATGTGGCGGAGTGCATTAATGATAGAGTAATAGAGATTGCTCAGCTTCATGGTCAAGAGAGTGAAGAATATATTAGTGAACTTAGAGCATTAACATCTGATAGGGCAGTTATAACTAAGGTGTTCTTAGTTAAGTCAGCTGAAGATATTAATAAGGCTAAGGCTTCTTCTGCTGACTATGTATTATTAGATTCAGGAGTCGGAGGCACAGGTACAAGCTTTGACTGGACGCTTATAAGAGATATCAATAGAGATTATTTCTTAGCAGGTGGACTTAACCCGGATAATGTATGTCAGGCGATTATTGACTATAAGCCAATGGCAGTTGATGTAAGCTCTGGCGTAGAAACAGAAAAAGTAAAAGATTATGCGAAGATGATGCATTTCGCGCAGGAAGTTAAGCGCGCAGATAGCATGCTTTGACAGGAGGATAAGATGGCAGATAAGAACGGACGCTTTGGTGTTCACGGAGGACAGTATATTCCTGAGACTTTGATGAACGCAGTTATCGAGCTTGAGGAAGCTTATAACCACTATAAGAACGATCCTGAGTTTAACCGTGAGCTCACAGAGCTTTATGATGAGTACGCAGGTCGTCCATCACGTCTTTATTATGCAGAGAAGATGACAAAGGACTTGGGTGGTGCCAAGATCTATCTTAAGAGAGAAGATCTTAACCATACTGGTTCTCATAAGATTAACAATGTATTAGGTCAGGCATTACTTGCTAAGAAGATGGGTAAGACCAGGTTAATTGCTGAGACTGGTGCTGGTCAGCATGGTGTTGCTACTGCAACAGCTGCAGCTTTGCTTGGTATGGAATGCGTCGTGTTCATGGGTGAAGAGGATACTAAGAGACAGGCTCTTAACGTATATCGTATGAGACTTCTAGGATCTGAAGTTATCCCTGTTAAGTCTGGTACAGCTACCCTGAAGGATGCTGTATCTGAGGCTATGCGTGAGTGGACATCACGTATCGATGATACACACTACTGCTTAGGTTCTGTAATGGGTCCTCATCCATTCCCAACTATCGTTCGTGATTTCCAGGCAGTAATCTCTCGTGAGTCCAAGGCTCAGATTCTAGAAAAGGAAGGACGTCTTCCAGATTATGTTCTTGCCTGCTGTGGCGGTGGTTCTAATGCTATCGGTTCTTTCTATCACTATATTGAGGACAAGGATGTTAAGTTAATTGGAGTAGAGGCTGCAGGACGTGGTATCGATACATGGGAGACAGCAGCTACAATCAATACAGGGCGTCTTGGGATTTTCCACGGTATGAAGTCTTATTTCTGCCAGGATGAGTTTGGTCAGATTGCTCCAGTATATTCCATTTCAGCGGGTCTTGATTACCCTGGTATTGGACCTGAGCATGCTAATTTGCACGACACAGGAAGAGCACAGTATGTAGCTATTACAGACGATGAGGCTGTAAATGCGTTTGAGTATTTGTCTCGAACAGAGGGAATCATTCCTGCTATCGAGTCTGCACACGCTGTTGCTTATGCTATGAAGCTTGCTCCAACACTTCCAAAGGACCAGATTATGGTAATCACAGTTTCAGGTAGAGGTGATAAGGACTGCGCTGCTATCGCACGTTATAGAGGAGAGAATATCAATGAGTAATATTGCTAAAGCTTTTGCAAACGGTAAGGCGTTTATCCCTTTTATCACATGTGGTGATCCTGATATTGCTACAACAGAAGAATGCATCGTAGAGATGGTTAATGCAGGTGCTTCCTTGGTTGAGCTTGGAATTCCATTCTCTGACCCTACAGCTGAAGGTCCAGTAATTCAGGAAGCTAATATTCGTGCTTTGTCTGCTGGTACAACAACAGATACAGTTTTTGAATTAGTAAGAAGACTTAGAAATGACCGTGGAATTACTGTTCCAATGGTATTTATGACATATGCTAATGTTGTTTATTCCTATGGTGCAGACAGATTCTGCCAGAATGCTAAGGATGCTGGTATGGATGGAATTATCCTTCCAGACGTTCCTTATGAGGAAAAAGAAGAGTTTACTTCAGTAATGAAGAATTATGACTTAGATCTCGTATCCTTGATTGCTCCTACATCAGAAGATCGTATCGCTAAGATTGCGTCTGAAGCAGATGGCTTTATCTATGTTGTATCTTCCTTGGGTGTTACAGGTGTTAGAAATAGTATCACTACAGATATTCCAACTCTTTGCTCTAAGATTAAGGCATCCTCCAAGATTCCGTGCGCTATTGGATTTGGTATCTCAAAGCCTGAGCAGGCAAAGGAAATGAGCAAGCATGCTGACGGTGTAATCGTTGGCTCTGCAATTATTAAAATTATCGCTCAGTATGGTAAGGATGCACCTAAGTATGTAGGTGAGTACGTAAAGAGCATGGTTGACGCTATTAAATAATACTTAACAGTTTTTATTGTTTGTTTTTATTTCTTGAGCCGTCCTGTTTTTAGTCAGGACGGCTTTGTTATTGGTGATTTGTCGTTGATTTGAGTAATTGTTTGAGTGAAACACTTAGAATACTCAAATAAACACTCAAATTTGGTTTTAATTCGATAGAATTTGAGTATTTTTTGAGTGAAATGCCTAAAATACTCAAATAAAAACTCAAAAATGTGCGGATAATCAAAGTGGATGACTTTTATTATATAATTAGAATTAATTATAATCTCGGAGGGCTTTATGGAGATTGCTTTGTATGCAACATTTTGGGCGTTGGTGCCGCCCCTTGTTGCTATCATTCTCGCACTGATTACAAAAGAGGTTTACAGTTCTTTGTTTGCAGGTATAGTTGTCGGAGGCTTGCTTTATTCTGGCGGTAACCCTGTAGGAATGATAAACCATGTATTCCAAGATGGCCTTATCGCTTCGCTGTCTGATTCATATAACGTAGGTATCTTAGTATTTCTCGTATTCTTAGGAATTATCGTAGCTTTGATGAATAAAGCTGGTGGATCTAGTGCATTTGGTAAATGGGCTTCAAAGCATGTTAAGTCTCGCGTTGGTGCTCAGCTTGCAACTATCGTTCTTGGATGTCTCATCTTTGTTGATGACTATTTTAACTGTCTCACAGTAGGTTCTGTTATGAGACCTGTTACTGACAGACAGAATATTTCCCGTGCAAAGCTTGCATATCTTATCGATGCTACTGCAGCTCCAATCTGTATCATCGCTCCAGTATCTTCCTGGGCCGCTGCTGTATCTGGTTTTGCTCCTGAAGGTACTAATGGATTGATGCTCTTTATAAGGGCTATTCCTTATAATTTTTATGCTATTTTTACAATCTTGATGATGGTTGCTTTGACAATTCTCAAGATTGATTTTGGTCCTATGGTTCGCTATGAAAAGAATGCTTTGAAGGGTGATCTCTTCACTGTAAAGACCAATGTATCTGAGACTAAAGAAGAGGAAGTTGAGACCAAGGGTACTGTTATTGATTTGATCCTTCCTGTAATATCACTCATTGTTTTCTGTGTTATCGGTATGATCTACACAGGTGGGGGCTTTGATGGTGAATCTTTCGTTGATTCTTTTGCAAATTCTGATGCTTCGGTAGGTCTATCTTACGGTTCATTTGCTGCAATTATATTTACTTTGATTTTATACATGGGACGTCACGTACTATCTTTCAAGAATTGTATGTCATGTGTAGAGGAAGGCTTTAAGGCGATGGTTCCTCCAATCACTATCTTGTCTTTGGCTTGGTCTTTAAAGTCTATGACAGACTCCCTTGGCGCAGCTGATTACGTAGCATCTATAGTTGACAGAAGCCAGGGTTCTATGATGAATTTCCTTCCAGCTATCGTATTCCTTATCGCATGTTTCTTAGCTTTTGCTACAGGAACTTCTTGGGGTACATTTGGAATTTTGATTCCAATTACATTGAAAGCATTTCCACTCGAGTCTGGTAACACTCTTGCTATAGTTTGTGTTGCTGCTTGTATGGCGGGTGCTGTTTGTGGTGACCACTGCTCTCCAATCTCAGATACAACTATTATGTCATCTGCAGGAGCACAGTGTAATCACATCTCGCATGTATCAACTCAGCTTCCATATGCTCTTACTGCTGCGGGCGTATCCTTCCTTGTTTACATTATTGCAGGCTTTGTGCAAAACGCATTTGTTTGCCTCTTTGTAGGAGCAGCAATGACGATTGGTTTGATGTATTTCTTGAAGAAAGTGCTTTCGGAAACCTTAGTAGAAGAAAGCGAGTCGAAATAGTATTACGAGAAGCTGTAAAACGTAATCTTAAGAATCGCTAGGGACTAAATCCTGGCGATTTTTCTTTGGGTTTATAAACTCTGCAAGCTCAGAGAATGATAGCTACAAGCATAATGATGCAACCAAGACCTTATAATCTGAATAGCATAAAAAATGCTTGAATATTGAAACGTACATAATTATTTATTAAGGCACGTTCCTACTTCTTGTTATTATTCCTCGTCGTGACAGTGAGCACACTCTATATCGTCTGGAAGAATTGTCTTATCGTATTCGATGTTATTTTTGATGTAGTAATTTTTAAGTGCGGATTTGATAGCCTGCTCTGCTAGTACTGAGCAGTGAATTTTATGAGCAGGGAGTCCATCTAAAGCTTCAGTAACAGCCTTGTTTGTAAGAGTCAAAGCTTCGCTTAATTTCTTTCCTTTGATAAGTTCTGTAGCCATAGAAGATGATGCGATAGCTGAGCCACATCCAAATGTCTCGAACTTAACATCTACGATAGTATCGTTCTCTATCTTCATGTAGATTTTCATGATATCGCCACACTTAGCGTTACCAACTTCACCTACTGCGTCAGCATCTTCGATTGCTCCTACATTTCTTGGATTTCTGAAGTGATCCATCACCTTTTCGCTATATAGTGCCATGCTTGTCTTACCTCTCTTATAAAATGAATTCTCTCTTGCCTGTTGTTAAGTCTCTCCATACAGGGGATATGCTTCTTAGATACTCAACTACTTCTTTTGTAGCTTTTACGATGTAATTGATTTCTTCTTCAGTGTTTTCTTCTGTAATTGAAAGTCTTAATGAACCGTGTGCTACGTCGTGAATTCTTCCTATAGCAAGTAGAACATGGCTTGGATCTAATGAACCAGAAGTACAGGCAGAACCAGAAGATGCACATATACCTTTATCGTCTAAAAGTAAAAGTAAACTCTCGCCCTCGATTCCTTCAAAACAGAAGTTTACATTACCTGGAAGTCTCTTATCGACAGAACCGTTAATTACAGAATGAGGAATCTCGCTTAATCCAGCGATTAACTTGTCACGTAAAGGTAGAAGCTTTGAATTGTTTTTGTCAGCATTGTTAACAGCTTCTTCAAAGGCAGCTGCCATACCCATAATAGCTGGAATATTTTCAGTTCCAGCTCTCTTGCCACGCTCCTGTGCTCCACCATCAATGATATTTGTAAGATTAATATTCTTTTTTGAATACAAGAAGCCGATTCCTTTAGGACCATGAAACTTATGAGCCGATACAGAAAGCATATCGATGTTTTCTGCCTTAACATCAATCTTCATATGACCTGCAGCCTGAACAGCGTCAGTATGGAAGAGGACACCCGCTTCTTTGCAGATGGCACCAATCTCTGCGATAGGCTCTATTGTTCCAATCTCGTTGTTGGCATACATAATAGTAACGAGACAAGTCTCAGGTTTTATTGCTGCCTTAACATCTTCTGGATTAATAAGGCCGGTTTCTTTTTCAACTTCAATTAAAGTAACTTCGAAGCCTTCCTTTTTAAGCTTATTTAATGTGTGAAGCACAGCATGATGCTCAATAGTTGATGAGATAATATGCTTCTTGTTTTTCTTCTCGCCTAAACGAGCGGCAGAAATAATAGCTTGGTTGTCAGCCTCAGATCCTCCAGATGTGAAGATAATCTCACGTGGCTCGCAGTTCAAAAGTCCAGCGATACGACTTCTAGCGTCCTCGATAGCTTCTTTTGATTCCTGACCAAAGGCGTAAAGGGAAGAAGGATTTCCGTATACCTGATCCATATATGGAAGCATGGCATTGATAGCTGTTTTACTCATCTTAGTCGTAGCAGCGTTGTCTGCGTATATCATACTTTTCTCCTATATATTTTCTTGAGAGTGGTGTGTTAATTCTTTTACCTACCAAAACAGCAGGTAAAAGAATATTACTACTTCATATTTTTGATGTCAACAATTATGCGAGATTAGTTGTATACAATATAAAATGGTAGAATTTATTGGTATTTCGTTATATTATTAATTATCGTCTCATGAAGGGATAATTAAAGTATATGAATATACTAATCGTAGATGCTCAAGGAGGTGGCGTCGGTAAGCAGCTTGTTGCTGCAGTTAAAGTCGCTATACCAGAGGCACAAATAACAGCAGTCGGAGCTAATTCTGTCGCGACTACTCAGATGCTTAAGGCTGGTGCAGATGAAGCTGCAACAGGTGAAAATCCAGTAGTTGTTGCCTGCCGTAGGGCAGATGTAATTATGGGTCCAATAGGAATAGTTATTGCTGATTCCATGAATGGTGAGATTACTCCTTTGATGGCAACTGCAATTGGACAAAGCGATGCTAGGAGAATTTTGATTCCGCTTAATACCTGCAATAACATTGTTGCTGGTGTGGATGATAAGAATCTGAAGGTTTTAATAAATGACGCGGTTAAGTGCTTACAGGCTGACTGCTAACAATTAATAACATAGTAATTAAGAACATCATGAAGGTGTACCAATTCCAGAAGGAATTAGTACACCTTTTTATGTGAGGGAAATATGGAAGTACAAGATATCTTACAGGCAGTAAAAGAAGGGACTATGACCTTAGAAGAAGCGGAACTGAAGCTTAAGGTGAAGCCTTTCGAAGACTTAGGGTTTGCCAAGCTTGATGAGCATCGTGCTATAAGGCAGGGGATGCAGGAAGTAATTTATGGAGCTTCCAAAACTCCTGAGCAGATTTTAGCAATTGCTTCTAAGATGGACGAGAGTGGATGTAAAAACATTCTTATTACACGAATGAAGATGGAGGCAGCAGAGCTTGTTAAGACAAAGCTTAATCTGTTTTATGATCCGCTCTCTAAAATCGGTATTGTTAATCGCGAGAAGGTAGATACCGGTAATGGACGAATCGTAGTTGTCTCTGGCGGAACAAGCGATATGCCAGTTTGTGAGGAAGCGGCACTAACCTTAGAGGCGCTTGGAAATAATGTAGATCGCATTTACGACGTAGGAGTTGCTGGACTTCATAGGCTCTTAGCCAACCTGGATCCAATCATGTCAGCAAATGTAGTTATAGCTGTTGCTGGTATGGAAGGCGCTCTTGCTAGTGTAGTCGGAGGCCTTGTTGATGTACCAGTTATCGCTGTACCAACGAGTGTTGGTTATGGTGCAAGCTTTAAGGGAGTATCAGCACTTCTTAGCATGCTTAATAGCTGCGCGAGTGGAACAGCAGTCGTAAATATTGATAACGGATTTGGAGCAGCTGTAATGGCTAGCAGAATTAACCATATGAGAGGAAAGAAGGCATGAGAACTTTATATATCGAATGTAATATGGGTGCTGCTGGCGATATGCTTACAGCAGCTTTGTCTGAGTTAATTCCAGATACAGAAGCTTTTATGAACCAGCTCGAAGGTCTAGGGATTCCAGGTGTAGTCTACGAGCGAGATTATAAGTTTTCTTCTGGAATTCGTGGCGCGCATATGCATGTGTATGTTAATGGTGAAGAAGAGGTAAGTGAAGACGTTCATGAACACCACCATCACGAAGACGACCATCACCACGAGGCGCACGATCATCACCATGACCTCGAGGATGAGCATCATCACGACCATGAGCACCACCATCATCATGGACATCATCACCATACATCCATGGCTGATGTTAATCATATAGTAGAAGGTCTACCTGTATCAGCTAAGGCTAAAAAGGATGTTATAGGTATCTATAACTTAATTGCAGAGGCTGAAAGCAGGGCTCACGGTAAGCCTGTTAATGAGATTCATTTCCATGAAGTAGGCAACATGGATGCTATCGCAGATGTAACTGCAGTGTGCCTGCTGATGGAGATGATAGGCGCTCAAAAGATTGTTTGTAGCCCAGTTCATGTTGGTTCTGGAAATGTACGCTGTGCTCATGGAATTTTACCTGTACCAACACCTGCTACAGCTCATATTTTGCAGGGAGTTCCAATGTATGGTGGAAGAATTAAGGGTGAATTATGTACACCAACTGGCGCTGCTATTTTGAAATATTTCGCTGACGAGTTTGGTGACATGCCTGCTATGGTAACTGAGAAAATCGGTATTGGTGCAGGTAACAAAGAGTTCGAGGCGGCAAATATCGTACGTGTATTCTTAGGCGAAGAAGAAGATAAAAAACCAGCTATCGTAGAGCTTAACTGTAACCTCGATGATGCAACAGGAGAAGAATTAGGATATACATTAAATCTTCTTATGGATGAAGGCGCACTTGATGCTTTTATCGTTCCAATTCAGATGAAAAAATCCCGCCCGGGTTACATGCTAGTAGTAATGGCGGAAGAAAAAGATGCTGACCGTATTACCACACTTCTTCTTAAGCACACAACAACTCTGGGAGTTCGTAAAAAGGTATGTGAGCGTACTGTTATGGAGAGAAGAATTGATGAAGTAGAGTCTCCTTACGGCATCGTTCGTGTAAAGACAGCCTGGCTTTGGGATATTAAGAAATCAAAACCTGAATATGAAGATGTGGCAAGAATTGCTTTACAGACAGGTAAGTCTTATAGAGAAGTTATAGAGGAATTAAATCTTTGATGGAAGTAAATGAAGCTTTGGCTTTTGAAAAACTAGAAGCCTTACAAAGTTATCTTAAGGAATTAGGAAGTCTTGCCGTAGGTTTTTCTGGCGGTGTAGATTCAACATTTTTACTTAAGGTAGCTCATTATGTCTTAGGTGATAAGGCGATAGCTGTTACCTGCTGTTCCAGAATGTTCTCGTCTCGCGAGCAAAAGGAAGCCGATGAATTTTGTAAAGAAGAAGGCGTCAGGCAAATCGTCTGCCATGTGGATGAATTGACGATTCCAGGCTTTAAGGAAAATCCTAAGGATCGCTGCTATCACTGCAAAAAAGAGATTTTTACAAGACTTAAGAAAATTGCCCATGATAACGGTATTGATTATATTGCAGAAGGCTCCAATATGGATGACTTAGGCGATTATCGTCCTGGCCTTAAAGCCGTAGAAGAATTAGGAGTTACAAGCCCACTTAGAACAGCAAATCTATACAAAGATGAGATTCGCTTTTTATCTAAGCAGATGGGTCTTCCTACATGGGTCAAGCCATCCTTTGCATGTCTTGCATCTCGATTTGTATATGGAGAGATGATTACTCCTGAAAAGCTCTCTATGGTCGAGCAGGCGGAAGATTATTTACGCGAGAGTGGCCTTATGCAGTTCCGCGTAAGAATTCATGGCAATATGGCAAGAATTGAAGTGCTCCCTCAGGATATAAGCTTGTTCTTAGATGAAAGCTTCAGAAGCAAGGTATACGACAGATTAAAAGAAATCGGGTTTGATTATGTGACATTAGATCTTAAGGGATATCGAACCGGAAGTATGAACGAGACAATTATTTGATGCATATATAGGAGGTATAGGTTATGCATATGGCAGATCCGCTGCTCTCAGCAGCTGTAGGTGGAGTGATGTACGCTTGTTCAGGATTGGCAACTTGCTATTCCGTACATAAGCTTAGAAAAAGTGAAGAGAATCTTAAGGTCCCAGTAATGGGCGTTATGGGTGCGCTTGTATTTGCTACTCAGATGATTAACTTTACTATCCCAGGAACAGGTTCTTCTGGACACTTATGTGGAGGCTTTTTGATGGCTGCATTGTTAGGACCAGAAGCGTCTTTCTTAACTATGATAGGAGTTCTGCTGTTACAGTGTCTGCTTTTTGCCGATGGAGGAATTCTCGCTCTTGGCGCTAACATATGGAATATGGCTTTCTATGGATGCTTCTTAGGAGGAGCTTTGATTTGGAAGCTAATTATGAAGAATGGAATTAATAAGAAGAAAATAGCTCTTGCTTCTATTCTTGGTTGTATCCTTACGCTTCAGTTAGGTGCTTTCTCAGTAGTATTAGAGACTTTGGCTTCTGGTATTACAGAGTTGCCTTTCGCTGTGTTTGTTGGCTTAATGCAGCCTATCCACCTCGCTATCGGTCTTGGTGAAGGCCTAATCACAACTGCAGTGCTTTGCTTTGTATATGAGACAAGACCTGAGCTTTTGAAAGGTTATAGCGGAGAAACAAAAAAGGAAGCAAAGGTATCTTACAAGACATTTATCATCATCATGGCGGTCTTGGCTTTGGTTGTCGCTGGCGTAGTTTCTCTCTTTGCTTCTTCTCACCCAGATGGCTTGGAGTGGTCTATCGAGAAGGTTACAGGTGATACTGAGCTTGCAACACCTAGTGGAATCCATGAGACTTTGGAAGGTCTTCAAGAGAGCACAGCAATCCTTCCTGATTACGCTTTCCCTGACAGTGAATCTGCTGTAGGTACATCTGTTTCTGGTGTATTTGGTGATGTTGCAGTCGTAGTGTTCTGCATTATTGTTGGTTACGCTATCAAGCTTGTTAAGGATTCACGTAATAAAAAACTTATCGAGCAAAAAACTGGCATACAGTAATTATCAGGATACCAGCATAAGTTATGAACAAAGGGATTGATCGTGCACTGGAGCTTTTCCATGATGTGGAGATTCAGGCGAGAAGAAGGCAGGATAGTCAAATACATCCGCTTGCACGGTTATTGGTTACGCTGGTATTTATCGTAACGACTATCTCGTTTGGTAAATATCAGATGACCGCTCTTTTTGGAATGCTGGTATATATCATTTTAAAAACTATAGTAGAGGATATACCTGTCGTCTCGATGCTTAAGCGCGTGAAGGTAATTATCCTGATGCTTCTTTTGATAGGTATAGCAAATCCAATTTTTGATCGCACTGTAGTAACCACAATAGGAAGCTTTACTATTACGTCTGGCATGATCTCGATGCTGACGCTTTTTATAAAAGGTGTATTTACAGTCTGTGCTACTTATATCCTAGTGGTAGAGACAGGTATTAATGGCATCTGCGCGTCACTTCGTGTAATTAAAGTCCCAGAGCTGCTGGTTACTGTCGTGATGCTAATCTATCGCTACCTCATTTTGTTGCTACAGGAAGTTAAGAATACATCAATCGCATATAGTATTAGAGCGCCAGGGCAAAATGGAATTAATATTAAAGCCTGGGGGCCATTTGTAGGGCAGATGCTTTTGCGTAGTATGGACCGAGGTCAGGATGTATATGACAGCATGATGCTTCGTGGCTATAACGGTAATTTTGATTTTGACAGAAAGAGGTATAGAGCCAGAACTTCTATAGGCAAAAGCTTGTTTTATGCTGTTTGCTGGATAGTAGTACTAGTTGCCTTACGTATGTTTCCTATTCTCGAATACATTGGAGGATTAATTCATAGATGATTAAGATAGACGGCTTAACATACCAGTATTCCAAGAATGGGAAGAAGGTGTTAGATGAGGTAACTCTTGCTATTAATCCTGGCGAAAGTGTTGGTCTGATAGGTGCCAATGGCGCAGGTAAATCTACAATGCTTAAGCTTTTGGTCGGTATATGTGATTCCTATGAAGGATCCTTGGTCGTGGATAATCTTAAAGTAGAGAAAAAGAATTATGTTGAGATTAGAAAGAAGGTAGGATACTTATTTCAAAACTCTGATAATCAGTTGTTTTTGTCACGTGTTAGAGACGATGTAGCTTTTGGTCCAGAGAATTATGGATATTCTGAAGACGAAGTTAATGAGAGAGTAGATTGGGCTTTGAAGCAGGTTGATTTGCTTGATTTGGCGAATGAACCTATTCATCATCTGTCAGGCGGTCAGAAGAAGAGAGCTGCTATCGCATCAATATTGTCGCTTAAGCCTGAGATTTTGCTTTTGGATGAACCATCAGTTGCTCTTGATTCAAAGAGCAGAAGAATACTAATTCAGGTTCTTAAAGATATACCAGGAACTAAGTTTATCGCTTCCCATGATTTATCGATGATAGGGGAATTATGCGAACGCGTAATACTTCTAGATCAAGGTAAAGTTATTAAGACTGGTGCGCCTGAAGAAATACTTTGGGATGAGATACTTCTCCTTAATCACGGATTGTGAGAAATTTAAGATGATTTGGTGTGAATAAAAATGGTAAAAATTAATTGATATTTATAGGCTATAAGTTAAAATATTAGCAATTAAGCTTTACGGAGATAAATCTATGAAGACAAGAAAAATAATAGCTTTGACTATTAGTGCAGGTTTGTTGTTATCTATGACGTCTTGTGCTAAGGACTACACACCAGAGATTATTGATACAGTTAATGATTTTTCTGAAAACATCGCAGCAATTAATACAGACGATATTGTCGATTCAGTTGATGATGCTGGTTACCTGGAATCTCAGCTTGAAGAAATAAGTTCTATTATTTCTGATAACGCAGCTTTTGTAGCTGTTCTTGATACTCTTACATGGGAGATTGATGAAGATTCTATTGAAGTGGATGCCAAGGCTGGAGAAGCTTCTGTAGATGTTACTTATAGCTATGCTGATGCTTTGGCAGCATATGACAATGTTGGTCCTACAGGAACTCTAGATGAGTTGGCAAGTGAGATTGCTTCTACTGATGAATTGGTTGAGGTTGAGGTTACTTATGAATTAATCCTTGATGAAGATACATGGATTATTAGTGAAGTTGATGCGAGCACTATATCTGAGATTTATGGCTTTATTAATACCGATTTTGATTTCTACATTCCACTTTCGACGGATATGCTTAAGACTTCTACAGGATGGCAGAACGCTGTTAATGAAAACATGTACGGCAATACAGCAGAAATAGAATATGCGCTTTGTCCTGTATCTGATTATCAGGATGTTACTTGGTACTACAGATACGAGATTAGCCACGCGGATAGCGTAATCTACTCATCAGAATTGATTACACAGATTCCTGGTGCTTCTATGTCTATTATCTATAGTGAAGATTCTTTCCTTGAAGACGGCGAATATAGAATTGTGGTTTATTCTGGTATGGATAATGCAGTTATCGTTGATGATACATGTGACATTAATCCAACAGTACGTAACTTAGATCCTGAGGACGTAGAGTCTGTAGAGTGGATGTATGAGACTGACTCTTCTATTAGTACAGGAGTGTGGGATGATCACGCTACTTTCACAGATGTAACTGAGCTTACCTTCATAATGAATCCAACTCAGGCTGGTTTAAGAGGTATGTGGAAGTACAGATATGAGTACTACCTTAATGGTGAGCTTATCATGGAAGATACACAGCCTTATGGTTGCTTCACTACGCAGTTCTGCCCACTTAATGCAGAAAATGGTGCTGTTATGGACTCTACTGGCAACTACCTTGCTCCAGGAACATATTCATGTCTTGTATATACTCTCTCTGGTCATCTCTTAGCTTACGACAACTGTCACATCGTATCTTCTGCTGATGGCGCAGGAACAAATATGCTCACAGAAAGTGCATTTGATAGTGCAATAGGTGGAGACTTCTGGCAGAACCATATGACATTTGATTTTATGAGTGATAACGCTGTTTACTCCACAGATGACTACAGATTTACATACGACCTCTATATCATGAATACAAGATACGCACACTTGCCTATCTTCTACGAGATCTACTACGAGTCACCAACAGCTGGCAGTTTTTCAGATGGTAACTGGGTATCTGTAGATTATGGTAACCTGGCGCCTGTAGAGTGGGATGGCGGCGGATGGTACTACGAGGTTTATTATGAGACCGAGGAACATCTTCAGAGGGGTATTTACCACATTTTCTTCATGTCAAATGCAATGGATGTAACAACTCTTAATAGCGCTTATGCTAATGTTACTTAAAGAATAAATCTTATACAGATGATATCTTTGAATAAAGTTCAGGGCTTAAAGTATTAGTTCTAAGGCTGTAGACAGTGATTAGCTTGCCTCCAGCCTTTACTATTGCAATCTCATCTCCCTCTTCTAAGGAATCGTAGACGTTGGAGAATACTTCACCTCTAGTTGGATATACCTTTTGTGTCTGAATATACCAGGCAACTATAGCATAATTTGACTGGCCTCTTCTGCGACGCTTTGTACTCTTCTTGATAAGAATATCTTTTTCTATAGTATAGTTTCCCTTTTTGAGATTCTTAAGCTTCGTCTTTTCCTTTCTGCTACGAAAAAAGCATATACCACCTAGTACAAGCAATAAGATAATGGCGAAGCCTGGTCCTCCTATAGCAGCTCCAAAGATGATTAAGAATGGGGCCATTATAAAGAAAACCAAGAGGTTCTTCTGCCCCTTCATAACTTCATACTGATAGTTGTAAATCTGTTCAAATGTTATTTCCATATATAAGTCTCTTTGTAAGTGATGAAATACTTGGGTAGGATTTAATGCTACCCAAGTATAATTATATAACATTGTTTTACGATTTAACTCTTTATAACTTTTCTAGTTGAAAATGAACCTCGTGCTATTTTGCTGCATCTAATAGGTATAAACAGCAAAAGCTGATTCGTATAAAGGAGATATAAAAATGGAAAACTACAGATTTAGTGTTAAGGCAGATAATGGTATCAAGACAAGAGTAAGCCTCATATTGTTGTTAGTCTTTGTAATTATTCCTTCCTTTGTTGCTTCAGTAGCAATGGTGGTTGTAGGTGCGATGGAAGGAATGACAGTGTTGCTTATTACAGGCATACTTGTATTAATCGTTGCTATGATTGTATTTCCCTTGATTTCAAATGCAATTAAAGGTGTTGTAGAGGGCAAGTATACCACTTACTTAAAGATGAATGATGGCCGAGTTTTGACTTATGATGGAGCACCTTTTGCTATTAAAAGTATTGAGAACCAGGAGCCTGTTTCCAAGCTTGAGATTGATGGTAATGTAATGTTTAATTTGACTGCTTCAGAAGATTTATCAAATAAGACTTTCGAGTATAATGGCAAGAAGTATACTTTTAGCAATCGTGAGATTAAGACTGGTTTTTGGGCTCCTTCTGTGTTTTATAATCTTACTGTAGAGACAATTAACGAGAATTAAGTGAGTAAGAATATGAGTGAGATAAGATACATTAAAACGACCAAAGCTGATATTGAGCTTCTAATGCAGGTTAGACTTGAGATGCTTCGTGAAGTCAATAATCTTACAGACGAATATGTGTATGATGAGACACTGGTAGCTGAGAGCAGAAGATACTTTGAAGATGGAAATCAGACGACTGTGTTAGCTCTAGCTGACGATTTGGTAGTCGGATGTGCAAGCTTATCTTATATCTGGATCATGCCTACATTTGATCATCCAACTGGATTAAGAGCGCATCTTATGAATGTGTACACAAAATCTGAGTATAGAAGAAGAGGTATCTCGAAAAGAATGGTTGAGATGCTAATCGATGAAGCAAAAGAAAAAGGGGTTACGGAGATTAGCCTAGATGCTACGGAAATGGGAAGACCGTTATATGAGCGACTAGAATTTGAAGCTAATTCATCAGGGATGGTATTGGAATTAAGGTAAATATGTGATTTGTGTAAAAAGTACGAGAAATAGATGCGGCTGTATATAACGATTTTGTAGAAAGATAATTACTAAAATGGCTCAAAAATTCAAAAAACCAATGATAATATCCGGCATAGTTTTAGCCATATGCATTATTGTAATGATTATATTTACTGTCTTTTCTGTTATGAGTGATGTCCTATTTATCGCTATCAGTACAATAAGCGCTATATCTTTTACTGTTTTTATTATATCTGCAATGTTTTATGCGGTGTTTTCCTTTGTAGTAAAGACCGAGACGACAAATGTAGCTTTTAAAGCAGTTAAATATACTGGCCAAGTAACTCTAGAGAATAACTTTGATGGAGTAATCAATAATCCCAAATGGGATGATGTTAATGGGTATATAAATATCATGCTTGATAACGATGAAGAATTTGTAACCATTACGTTGATAGAAGCTATATATGGAATAAGATATATGCAAACCAGCAAAATATCAGGCGGAATAACTGTCCAACTGGGTCTAGAAGAAAACAATACAACTAGACTAGTTGAAAAAATTTGTGATAAAGAACAGCTCATCGAATATATGAATGACTTTTATCAATTCGGGTATGTTAATGATGTAGCGAGTTTCAAACCAGTAAAATTTATGGTTTAAATATCGCCGAACATGAAGCACATAAAAAGGGGATCGCTAGCAATCCCCCTTAAACCTTTTTTATTATGTTTTGTAAGTAATCTTACTCAACAGTAACTGTGCAAGCGTTAGAAGCTTCATCAAAGTTGATAACGATTTTTACGTTCTGTGAATCAGCTGCTTCTCTTACGTCGATTGCATCAAATGGAACCTGCTCTCCATCTTCACCTACTGCGAGAAGACTCCAGTATGCACCATCATCACTATTTGTGTATGTGAGAGCATCAGGATATGTAATAACCTCGCCATTTGCTAATGGAGCATTCTCTCCAAGAATCTCTGGACCCCACTCTGTAGCATCGAATGTTGTGAAATACATCTCTGTAAAATCCTTACCTGATTCATTCTCGATAGAAAGTGTTGCTACGATGAGCTCATCATCTGATGAAGAGTAAGACTCTGTTGTAGTTGTTCCGTTTTCATCACTTACTGTAGTAGATGAGTAAGTTGTTGTGTTGCCATTTGCATCTGTATGAGTCTCTGTGTAAGTCTCTGTCTTTGTAACAGTACAACCCATAAGTGAAAATGCTGCAGCTACTACCAATGATGTTGGGATTACCTTTGTTAAAATGTTCTTGTTCATAATTTTTTCTCCTTTGTTTTTTGTTTTT
>JAZRYF010000011.1:0-81632 GCA_045600625.1 Saccharofermentans sp. | reverse complement strand
CTCCTTGGCTCACAGAACGACATGGCTACGATCCGACTTGTTGCATTAGAAATACATATACATATGACAATCCTAAGGCTGGCGTTGGTAGATTTATCCATACTTATATGGGTGATGGAAATCCACTTCCAAGTTTCGAAGGTGATCCTGAGAAGGTAGGTGTAGTGGATGATATCGACGAGTTCACAAATATTCTTTGGACAAATTTAAATGAAGATAACAAGGTTTCACTCTTTGTTAGATATATTGATATCGCAACTGGCGAAGCAGATACAAGAATTGTAAATAAGAATGTATAAGGAGATTATAAAATGGCAAACGAAATGCAACTTAAGTACGGATGTAACCCTAATCAGAAGCCTTCAAGAGTCTATATGAATGATGGTTCTGAGCTACCAATTGAGGTTTTAAATGGTAAGCCTGGCTATATTAATCTTCTGGACGCTTTTAATGGATGGCAGCTTGTAAAAGAACTTAAAGCAGCAACAGGTCTTCCTGCAGCAACTTCATTTAAGCATGTTTCTCCAGCTGGTGCAGCTGTTGGTCAGCCTTTGTCTGATGTGTTGAAGAAGATATACTGGGTTGATGATTTAGGAGAGCTTTCTCCTTTGGCATGTGCTTATGCCAGAGCAAGAGGTGCTGACAGAATGTCTTCTTTTGGTGATTTCATTTCTCTTTCTGACAAGGTAGATGTATGTACAGCAAAGATGATTCAGCGCGAAGTTTCTGATGGCGTTATCGCTCCTGACTATGAGCCAGAAGCACTTGAGATTTTGAAGACAAAGAAGAAGGGTAATTACGCAATCATTAAGATTGATCCTAATTATGTACCAGCTCCACTCGAGCACAAGGAAGTATTTGGTGTTACTTTTGAGCAGGGAAGAAATGAACTCGTAATTGATGATAAGCTCTTTGAAAACGTTCCTACTGCTAATAAGAATTTCCCTGAACAGGCTAAGAGAGACTTAATTATTTCTTTTATTACATTGAAGTACACACAGTCAAATTCTGTTTGTTATGTTAAGGATGGACAGGCTATTGGTATTGGTGCTGGTCAGCAGTCCAGAATTCACTGTACAAGACTAGCTGGTTCCAAGGCTGATAACTGGTGGCTTCGTCAGTCTCCAGAAGTTCTTAATCTTCCTTTCCGTGATGATATTAAGAGAGCTGACAGAGATAATTCTATCGACCTCTATATCGGAGAGGATTATATGGATGTACTGGCAGATGGCAAGTGGGAGAATATCTTTACAACAAAGCCTGAAGTATTTACAGCAGAAAAGAAGAGAGCTTGGCTCGATCAGCTTACAGATGTTGCTTTAGGTTCTGATGCATTCTTCCCATTCTCCGATAACATTGAGAGAGGTTACAGAAGTGGTGCGAGATACATTGCTCAGCCAGGTGGATCTGTAAGAGATGATCTTGTTATCAAGGCATGTGATGATTTAGGTCTTGCTATGGCATTTACAGGTATCAGACTATTCCACCATTAATAATTATTAGGGAAGTAAATAGTTATGGAAAATGAAGTAGCATATATTACTAAGCCAAAGGGCTTTAAAGCGGCAGGTATTCATGCTGGCCTTAAGGCCAATGGTAATCGTGATTTGGGATTAGTTGTTTCTGAATGTCCTTGTGTTGTAAGTGGTGTTTATACATCTAATTTGGTTAAGGGTCATTCTTTGGTTAGAACTATTGAGCGCATTAATTCTGGAGTAAAACCTAGAGCTGTTATTGTTAATACAAGAATTGCTAATTCTGGTGTTGGCAAGCCTGGTCTTGAAGATGCTGAAGTGATGGCAAAAGCTGTTGCTGATAATCTTGGAATAACATCTGAAGAAGTATTGACAGGCTCAACAGGTACAATTGGAGTAAGACTTCCTATCGAAAAGATTGTTAATGCTGTTCCTGCTTTGGTAAATGAATTATCTGATTCTGAAGAATCAGCTCATAATGCTGCTTTGGCAATTATGACAACAGATACAAAACCTAAGGAAGCTTCTGCAACTATCACTCTGAAGGATGGAAAAGAAGTTACTATTTCTGCAATTGCGAAGGGTTCAGGTATGATTCATCCTAACCTTGCTACAATGATTTCCATTTTTACTACTGATGCTTCAATTGAGAAAGAACTTCTTGATAAGCTTTTAAAGAAAGCTGTTTCACATACGTTTAATCGCGTTAGTGTCGATGGTGATACATCTGTTTGTGATATGGTTGTAATTCTTGCAAACGGTATGGCTGAAGCCTCGATCGAAGAAGGAAGTGAAGATGAGGTGCTTTTCGAAGAGGCTCTTACAAGCATTTCTAATGATATTGCCAGAATGATCGCTGCAGATGGTGAGGGGGCAACAAAATTTGTTGAGATTGAAGTTTTTGGTGCTCGTAATAGCGATGATGCCAAGCTGATTGTTACTTCAGTTGCCAGATCACCTCTTGTTAAGACTGCAATTTTTGGTGAAGATGCAAATATTGGTAGAGTTCTTACTGCAGTTGGTTATTCTGGAGCTCAGTTTAATCCTGATAAGATTGATATATTAATTAATGATATGCTTTTCTTCCACGATGGAATTTGCGTTGATTTTGATGAAGATGAGGCGGCAAAGCTTTTGGCTGAACATGATATTCATGTTGTTATTAAGCTTTGTGAAGGGGACTCGTATGATCGTATGTATACATGTGATTTCTCATACGATTATGTAAAGATTAACGGTAGTTATAGAACATAATATCCTCAAGGAGGAACTATGAAGGACGGATTTGTCAGAACTGGTAGTGCAACTCCAAATTTACGAGTTGCTGATGTTGAATACAATGTATCTGAGATTATTAAGTGCTGTATTGAAGCAGAAGCTAATAAGTGTTCACTACTTGTATTCCCGGAATTATCAATTACAGGCTATACCTGTGGAGATTTATTTTTCCAGGATCAATTGATTGAATCCGCCTTTACTGGTCTTTACGATATTGTCGAAGCAACATGCAATTTAAATATTGTTTCTGTTGTTGGACTTCCAGTTAAAATGCAGGGTAAGTTGTATAATGTTGCAGCTGTCATTTCTAAGGGTGAAGTTTTAGGATTTGTTCCTAAGAGATTTATTCCCAATTATTCTGAATTTTACGAAGCTCGTTATTTTGAGCCTTTTGAAGGTGAGGCAGAGACGGAAGAAGGAGTACCTTTTGGTAATTTGATTTTCCGTAATGAGACATACGAAGAATTTACTTTTGGTGTCGAGATTTGTGAAGATTTGTGGGTTGCTAGTTCTCCTTCTGTATTAGCTGCAGCATCTGGTGCTAATATCATTTGTAATTTGTCAGCTTCTGACGAAGTAATAGGCAAGCGCGAATATCGTGAAGGGTTAGTTTCTATTCATTCTGGAAAACTTGTATGTGGTTATATATATTCTGATTGTGGAATGGGTGAATCTACTCAGGATATGGTTTTTGCTGGCCATAGAATAATTGCAGAGAATGGTTCAATTCTTAACAAGTCCAAGTGTTTTGGTAAAGCTGGAATTATCTATGCTGACATGGATCTTAAGAGAATCACTCACGATAGAACTCGTAATACATTCGAAGAAGCATTAGAACCATTAAGTGTCGTATATTTTGATACAGAACCAGAATATGAGCTTGCTCTTAACAGATATTTTGCTCGCACTCCTTTTGTACCTGAATCAAAAGATGATCTCGATTCTCGTTGTGAAGAAATAATTACAATGCAGGCTGCTGGTCTTGCAACTAGATTAAAGCACATTAACTGCAAAAGAGCTGTAATTGGATTGTCTGGTGGTCTTGATTCAACGCTGGCTTTAATTGTTACAGTTCATGCATTTGATATGTTAGATATTCCTCATGATGGTATCTATGCAGTAACAATGCCAGGTTTTGGCACAACTACAAGAACTAAGAATAATTCAGTATGTCTTGCTCAGGCTTATGGTGCGACTTTGAAGGAAGTTGACATCAAAGATAGTGTAAGAAGTCATTTCAGAGACATAGAACATGATGAGAATATTCATGATGTTACTTATGAGAATGGTCAGGCTCGTGAGCGTACACAGATTCTCATGGATCTTGCTAATAAGGTTGGCGGTATTGTTATTGGTACTGGAGACTTAAGTGAGCTGGCACTTGGATGGGCTACTTATAATGGTGATCATATGTCTATGTATGGAGTTAATTGTTCAATTCCTAAGACTTTGGTCAGACACCTTGTTTCTTATGAAGCATCAAGAGAAGAAGGTGAGTTAGGTTCAATCTTGTCTGATGTAGTTGCTACTCCAGTATCTCCTGAGTTGCTGCCTCCTGATGAAAATGGTGATATTGCTCAGAAGACAGAGGACCTTGTAGGTCCATATGAGTTGCACGATTTTTTCTTATATTATTTCTTAAGATGGAGTTTTAAGCCCTCTAAAATTTATCGTCTTGCTTGTTATACATTTGACGGTATTTATGATAATGCTACTATATATAAGTGGGAAGAGACTTTTATCAGAAGATTCTTTAATCAGCAGTTTAAGAGAAGCTGTCTGCCGGATGGTCCTAAGGTAGGTACTGTCACATTGTCTCCAAGAGGTGACTGGAGAATGCCTTCTGATGCTTCTTCCAAAATCTGGCTAGAGGATTTGAAGAACGTATGATTTTTAACTCTTTGCAGTTTGCAGCATTCTTTATAGTTGTTTTGGCTGTATTGTTTGTTTTGCCACGCCGTATAAGAGTATGGTGGATTTTATTAGCCAGTTTGTATTTTTATTCCTGTGGAAGTGAAGAAAACTTAGTTTATTTATTATCAGCCACATTTGTTACCTGGGTTAGTGCATTAGTTATTGATTTAATCCCTTTACAGGGACTTAAGACTAAAATTTTGCGAATCATTTTACTGTGGGAAGCTTTAATTCTTGATTTTGGTATGCTTATTTATTTTAAATATACCAATTTTATTATGGAGACTTTTGGAAGTTCTATTCCTGAAAGTATAAGTGTGTATTTTTTTAATTCCAGTGAACTGATTATGCCTATTGGTATTTCGTTCTTTATTTTTACTAACACAGCATATTTGTTTGATGTTTACAGAGGAAAATATAAAGCTGAGCGTAACCCGTTGTACTATGCTCTCTTTGCTAGTTTTTTTCCTTGTATCATGTCTGGACCTATTGAGAGAGCGGACAGACTTCTGCCACAATTAAAAGGTTACTCGAAGGTTAAGCTTTTCAATAGTGAAAATATTATCGCTGGCTTTTCTTTGATAGTCTGGGGTCTTTTTACCAAGATGGTAATCGCGGACAGAATAGCTATGGTAGTTGATACTGTTTACTCTAATTATTATGTTTATGGTTCTATCGAATTGTTCCTGGCATCTGTAGGTTATTCAATACAGATTTATTGTGATTTTATGAGTTATTCCACCATTGCTCTTGGTTGTGCCAAGATGATGGGAATAGATATTTTTGATAACTTTGATGCTCCATATACAGCCGAGAGTATTAAGGAATTCTGGAGACGCTGGCATATTTCACTTAGCACATGGCTTAGAGATTATGTTTATATACCTCTTGGTGGTAGCAGATGTTCTAAATTCCGTAAGTGCATTAATCTTTTAATTACGTTCCTGGTTAGCGGTATCTGGCATGGGGCTGGATTGAATTTTATCATCTGGGGAGCAATACATGGAATCTTGCAGGTGATAGGTGATCTTGTATCGCCAGTAAGAGATTGGTTATATAAGAAAACAAATGCCAAGACAGAAGGAATTGGATATCATCTGACAAGAACTCTGATTACCTGTCTTTTTGTTAACTTTGCTTGGATTTTCTTTAAAGTTAGTGATTATAGAGTAGCTATTGATATTATTAGACGCATTTTCTCAAAGCCAGACTGGTGGGTATTATTTGACGACAGCCTCTACAATCTCGGTTTGGGCAGAAAAGAGTTCAATATTTTCTTTGTAGCATTTTTGGCTTTAGTGTTGGTTGACTGGATTAAGAATAAGAAGAAGCAGAATTTTGGTGCCTTTATGAATGAACAGCCTTGGTATTTCAGATGGGCTGTACTTATTGTCCTCCTATTCGCGATTCTAACATTCGGTATTTATGGTCCAGGGTTTGATAAAGCTGGATTCATATACTTTGATTTCTAAGGAGTTCCTATGAAGAAAGTTTTTAATTTTGTTAGAATCGTAGCTTTTATTCTTCTGGTAACAGTTCTTCTTGGATACTGGAACGAGATTTTTAAGTTCAAAGATCAAAACGGCATGGTTGGTATGGATATTTTTTACAGACAGCCAGAAGATAGTGTTGATATGTTAATTGTCGGAAGCTCTCACGCATTTACGAATATTAATACTGGTACTTTGTGGGATGAGTATGGTATTGCGTCTTATTTGCTTGGTGCCAATTTGCAGCCTATGAATAACTCATATCACTATATTAAAGAAGCGATTAGATATCAAAATCCTAAGGTAATTGTTCTCGAAGGTTATGTATTGACCGAAGGTTCTGATTATTTAACTCAGGAATTCATTATTAATAACACTTACGGATTGCGCTTTGGAGAGGGTAGTATGGAAGCTATTAATGATTCAATTCCACCTGATGCGGATTTGATGGAATATGGTCTTTATTATGGCAGATACCATACCAGATATAATGAATTATCCAGTGACGATTTTAATTATGGAATTACTGAAGAAGATTATTTTAACTGCTTTAAGGGCTTTCACAGCCTTGTAGGAGCAAATCCAGCTACTGAACCACTCTTTAACAGAAGACGTGATAATACTATGTCATTGTCTATCAGAGTTGAGTATTACTTCAGAAGAATATGTCAGTTGTGTCAGGATAATAATATAGAATTAGTCGTGGCTGTTGCTCCATATGCTGATTATTGTAACGAGCACAGAATGAAATATAATGAAGCAAGAAGTATAGCTTCAGAGTACGATTTTGATCTCATTGATTATAATGAGTATTACAGCCAGATGGATTTGGATTTTGAGAATGATTTTTATAATCCAGGCCACCTGAATATTGTTGGCTCACGTAAATTTACTTCATACCTGGGTTCATTTATAGATTCTACATTTGACCTTCCTGATAGAAGTACAGATGATTCTGGAATATTCGATACATGGGAGATGAATGCCAGATATCTTGAGATGGATTATTATAATCATCTTGTTCGAACAACTATTGTTGCTGAGGATTATTTCTCAATCGTCAGAGAATTACCAGAAGAGTATATCGTTATAATCTATCTGACAAACCCGCGTAATATTTATCAAGAGACAAAGAGATTTCTTGGTTACTACGACATTCCATGCATTAGATTTGATAATCAACATATCTGGATGATTCAGAATGGTATAGTTACTCGTTATGTGCAAAATGATGATGGATTGTATTTCGAGAGAACTTATGGAGAACATCATCTGGTAGCAAACAGGGATGGCATTTATTATGATGGAACGTTTATAAATCATGGTAATACCGGTGCTGATATTACTATCGTTAATGAACTCTATGGATCCGTTGTTGAGAGCGTAACTTTTGATAATGATTATAAGTGGTAAATATGAAGAAGATTGCTAATTATGTAATTAAAAGTATATTATTCATTACTCGCGTACTGCTTGCAGTATTTATAGTTTACTTTGCTTTTAATATTACTAGTAAATGGAATTATATATTTGACCGATTTGATACTCAGATGAGATGGAATGATGATATAGGCTTTGAAGGAAGAGGTACTGCTGAAAATCCATATCTTATTCAGTCGACTGACGATTTTATACTGTTTGCTGATTCTGTAAACAATGGTGGTTTATTTACTTCTGCATATTTTTTGCAGACTGTTGATGTCGACCTCGAAGAGATTGAGAATTTTGAACCAATAGGTTCACTAACAAGTGGTTATTCATTCCGAGGTATTTACAATGGTGGAGGCCACAAGATTTATAACCTTAATATCGATGGTGACGAACTTGATAATAATAATGTTGCATTATTCGGTGTTTTAGAAGGCACTGTAATGAATCTGGGTATTGAGAGTGGAAATATCAGAGGCGAATGTGCTGCTGGTATAGCTTATACCGCTGGTTATGAAGGAGCTTTGATAATTAATTGCTATAACAACGCTCGAATCCATGGTGATATTCGTTGTGGCGGTATTGCAGATAGTTTCTACTTTGGAAAAATAATCAACTGTGCGAATTATGGACGATTAAGCAGTGGAGATATCTGTTCACAAATCTGTTCATTTGACTGTGGTGAGATAATTGCATGCTGCAATCTTGATTCATCAAGGCATCCTATGCTTAACTACGAATCAATTAGTGGCAGAGTTTATGACTGTTATGTAGGTCATGGAGACTTCGAAGAGATGAATTCAAGACAGGAGTCTGTAGTTTCATATCTGCCAGAAGGTGTTGAATTAATTAATTGGTAATCTTCTCAAAATTAGGAATTCCAGATTTAAAATAGCATAATTCCTTTACTTTAAGACTGGACAGATATTTTACTGTATTATCAAAATGAATTCCCAAAGTTTCTTTGTTATGTGAATCGGAACCGATTGTAATTAATTTTCCGCCCATATCAATATAGCGTTTTATGATTTTGGAATCTGGCATTGGGTTAGTTACGCCCTTAAGGATGTTTTTCTCTATACTTCCAGTGTTTATCTCTAGCGCTTTGTCGCGTCTTATAATCGTCTCGAACAAGTAATCAAACTCTTCAGGACAATTATCGTAAAAAACACCTGAAATAGATGGTGGAAGATATCTGTCAATATAATCATAATGAGCAATTATGTGGTAATTATCAATCTGGTTTGCCATTAAAGCTAAGTTATATATGTATTTACTTTGCCTTTCCTTGGCAGACATTTTCTCCAAATTAGTAAGATAATACACATCATTACCATTAAAAACATGCTCCGACAGAATAATCTGATCGAAAGGCAGTGAAGATGCAGCCTCTTCAATTCTTTTTTTAAGGTGTTCCTGCCATCCGAATTCGATTCCCATCAATAGTTCTGGTCCATTTACTCTGGCAGACAGTTCTTTCCAAAGACTAAAATTCTTGCCGTAATCAATGAGATTAAACTCAAATGATTCATCTTTACATGGATAGTCAAGATCATAATGCTCTGTAATTATAGCGCGTGGAATTCCTTTACTGATACAGCTGTTAATTAGCTCATCAATAGTCATCTTAGCATCCGAACTATAGTGAATAGTATGGTTGTGGGTATCCGTAAACATAATGGGATTATATATCAATATAGTTTTATATAAAATACATTTACTTTTAGCTTTAAATTAATTATTATTTTATAGTTAACTTATATATGAAAAGGAGCGAAATTATGAATATTTCACCACTTCAGACAGCAAGATATGAGTATCAGCCTAAGCTTCCTGGCATGCTCAGAAATGGTATTGCGGAAATCTGCGTTAAGGAAGGAAATCCTACACAGTCTGTAGCAGATCAGGATAAGATCGCTGCTCTTTTCCCTAATACATACGGTAAGAATGAGATTACTTTCGAGAAGGGCGCTAATACTTCTGCAGCTAAGAAGCAGGTAGTAGGTGTTATCCTTTCCGGTGGTCAGGCTCCAGGTGGACACAATGTTATTACAGGTCTTTATGATGCTTTGAAGGCTACAAATAAGGACAATGAGCTCCTTGGTTTCAAGGGCGGTCCTGATGGACTTCTTAAGAATGACTATATTGTATTCGATGATCCATTCATCGATTCTTACAGAAATACAGGTGGTTTTGATATCATCGGTTCTGGTAGAACAAAGCTCGAGACAGAAGAGCAGTTCAATATTGTAGCAGAGAATGCTAAGAAAAATGGTCTTACAGCTATCGTTATCATCGGTGGTGATGACTCTAATACAAATGCTGCTACTCTTGCTGAGTACATGGCTGCTAAGCAGACAGGTATTCAGGTTATTGGTTGCCCTAAGACAATCGACGGTGACCTTAAGAATGAGGATATCGAGGCTTCATTTGGTTTTGATACAGCTACAAAGACATATTCTGAGCTTATCGGTAATATCGAGCGTGATGCAAACTCCGCTAAGAAGTACTGGCACTTTGTTAAAGTAATGGGCCGTTCTGCTTCTCACGTTGCTCTTGAGTGTGCTCTTGAGACACAGCCTAACATCTGCCTCATTGGTGAAGAAGTTAAGGCTAAGCAGATGTCACTTTCTGAGATTACAAATTACATCGCTGATTCTGTAGAGAAGAGAGCAGCTAATGGTAACAACTTTGGTGTTGCTATTATTCCTGAGGGTATCGTAGAGTTCGTTCCTGAGTTCTCTGCTTTGATTGCTGAGATTAACGAGCTTCTTGCTGGTAGTAAGACAGAGGAGTTCAATGCACTCCCATCTTGGCAGGCTAAATACGATTTCATCAAGGCTGGTCTTACAGAGTCTGCATTTGCAGTATTCGATCTCCTTCCAGTTGGTATTCAGCAACAGCTCTTCCTCGAGAGAGATCCTCATGGTAACGTACAGGTTTCCCTCATTGAGTCTGAGAAGCTTTTCTCTGAGCTTGTTAAGAACGAGCTTGCTAAGCGTAAGGCTGCTGGTACATACAATGGTAAGTTCTCTCCATTACACCACTTCTTCGGTTATGAGGGACGTTGTGCATTCCCATCTAACTTTGATGCTGACTATTGCTATTCTTTGGGTTACAACGCATTCATGCTCATCCAGTATGGTTACACAGGTTACCTCTCTAAGGTTTCCAATATCTCCAAGCCAGCTGATGAGTGGGTTGCAGGTGGTATGCCAATCACAAAGATGATGAACATCGAGAGACGTAATGGTGCTGATAAGCCAGTTATCCGTAAGGCTCTTGTTGAGCTTGATGGTGCTCCATTCAAGTTCTTCGAGGCTAACCGTGATACCTGGGCAGTTGAGACATGCTTCACATTCCCAGGTGCTATCCAGTACTATGGACCTTCTTCTGTATGTGATATCACAACTAAGACTCTCGCTCTTGAGCAGGCTTAATTGCTAATTGATTTTTATTAACCTTACAGGGCTGCAACTTTGGTTGTAGCCCTTTTTAATGTTACAAATTGTTTACATACTTCATAAATCGCTAATATATAATTTTCTCTGTATGAGCATAAAAGATCGATATCATCAGCTTACAGATCCTAAGACATGGCAAAATAGTTCTTCTGCTGCAAGAGGAATTTCTTTGGCAGTATTTTTGTGCGTCTTAAGTGTTAACACAGTTGAATTTGTTTTGCTGGCATTTTCTGGTTTTGATTTGTGGATTACATTTTGGTATTACATTGTTAGTACAGTTATAGTTACATTTATTTTTACTCGTTTCTTATATGCTATTTATATGCAGGCAATAGGCGAACCTGTTAATGAGATTAAGGGTGAGCTCGCTAAGATGGAGCGTGATAATCTGTCCAGTTATGCTGTTTCTGGTAAGGTATCAAGACCTTTCAGAACTTCGGGAGACGAGACTTGGCAGGATCAGGTTGCTTTCTACATTGATGCTGCTACAAGTGAGAAGTATCTGGATGAGCTTACAGGATGCTTTAATCGTAAATATTACGCCCAGAAAATGGTTCCATATATGCAGACTCAAAATCTTGTTGGTAAGCATGATTTGGAACGTGAGAAATATGGCATATTCATGCTTGATATCGACCATTTTAAGAGTGTTAACGATAATTTTGGTCACTCTGCAGGCGATGATGTAATAGCTTCTGTTGGTTTAATGCTTCGTGAGTATGTAGGTGACCGAGGAGTAGTTGTCAGATATGGTGGAGAGGAATTTGTTATAATTTATCTTGGTTATTATGATACTAATTATTCTGATATTGCTTCAGAGATTAGAAAAGAATTTGCAAGAACAATAACTGTTACTGATCCTAATGATGGTGTTAAGTATAAGCTTACATGTTCTCTTGGCTATGCTGTATATCCTTTCTTTAAGGAAGCGGACACATTGTTGTCTTTGAATGATCATATAAAGCTTGCTGATATGGCGATGTATTATTCCAAACTTAATGGTAGAGACCAGTGGCATGGATTAAGATCTATTCAAAGTCCGCACGGTAAGATAGATAAGACTTTGTATACTGAAGATTTGGAATACGGCCTGAAGCGCGGATTCTATGAAATCTTCGGTGAGTAATATTATTGACAAGTAAAAATACTTGACACTCTATAACTGTTGTTATATTATTCTCGAGGTTAATTGCCTTTGGAGGTTATTTTGAAGTCTGTAAGAGATGGTCTTTTATTTGATTTTTACGGTAATCTCCTGACAGAGAAGATGCAGTGCACTCTTGATATGTATCTTAATGAAGACTTATCTCTGGCTGAGATAGCTATGGAAGAGGAGATATCAAGACAGGGGGTTCACGATAAGGTTAAAAGAGCCCTTGATCAGCTTCATAGTTATGAAGACAAGTTAGGTCTTGTAGACAGATTCTTAGAGCAGACAGAATCTATAAATAAAGCAATTAGACTACTAGATGAAGAAAATTATAGTGAGGCTCGCGAAGTTTTATCTGGCCTCTCTGAGATTATGAAGGAGTAACAAATGTTCGAGAGCCTCTCGGCTAAGCTTCAAAAGATTACTAACTCTATGCGTGGTAAAGCACGTGTTACTGAGTCTGATATTAAGGATATGATGCGTGAGATTCGTATGTCCCTGCTTGAAGCTGACGTTAACTATCAGGTTACTAAGGATTTCGTTAAGGACATGCAGGCTAAGTGCCTTAATGCAGACATCGAAGGAAGTTTTACACCTGGACAGCAGATTGTAAAAATTGTACACGAGTCCTTAACTGAACTTCTCGGTGGTTCAGATTCCAAAATTAAGGTTTCTTCTTCTGGTTTTACAGTAATTATGCTCTATGGTCTTCAGGGTGCAGGTAAAACAACAACTGCAGTTAAGCTTGCTAATATCCTGAAAAAAGATGGCAAGAAGCCTATGGTAGTTTCAGTTGACGTACATAGACCAGCAGCTGCTCAGCAGCTTAAGGTTCTTGCTGATAATGCTGGTATCCAGAACTACATTAATATCGAAGAAAAGGATGCTATTAAGATTGCCAAGGAAGGTATCGATAAAGCTAAGTATATGCTTTGTAATTATCTCATCGTTGATACAGCAGGTCGTACAGTTGTAGATGATGAGATGATGGATGAGCTTAAGGCTATTAACGAAGTAGTTAAGCCTGATGAGAAGATGCTTGTTGTTGATTCCATGATTGGTCAGGAAGCTGTTAATGTAGCTATGAGTTTTGAAGAGGCTATCGGTATGGATGGCTTCATTATGACGAAGCTTGATGGTGATGCCAGAGGTGGTGCTGCACTTTCAATCAGAAAGATGACAGGAAAGCCTATTAAGTATATCTGTGAAGGTGAGAAGATTGATAAGATAGATGTTTTCCACCCAGGCAGAATGGCTGACAGAATCCTTGGTATGGGCGATGTTATGACTTTAATTGAGAAAGCATCTGCCAATATTGATGAGGAAGAAGCTCAGAAGTCTCTAGAGAAGATGCTTTCTAATAAGTTCGACCTGAATGATTTACTTTCACAGTTCGAGCAGATGAAGAAAATGGGATCTATGAAGGATATTGTGAATATGCTTCCTGGTGTATCTGGTAAAGTGACAGATGATCAGCTGGAGGATTCTGAGACTGTTCTCAACAGAAATATGGCTATTATTCGTTCTATGACAGCAAAGGAGAGAAAGAATCCTAATCTTCTTAATGCTTCAAGAAGAAAGAGAATTGCAGCCGGTTCTGGTACATCTGTTCAGGATGTTAATATGCTTATGAAGCAGTTTGACCAGACATCAAAGCTTATGAAGCAGTTTAATAAGGGTGGATTCAAGATGCCAAGAGGAATGGGATTCCCTGGTGGTAAGTTCGGCGGTGGTAATCCATTTGGCCGAAGAGGTTTTTTCTAAGTGATAAAGGCCTACGGGCTTAAGTCAGATATAAATTAAAATCAAAATTCATTTTTGGAGGAAAGAAAAATGGCAGTAAAGATTCGTTTGAAGAGACTTGGTAAGAAGAAGGCTCCTTTCTACAGAGTAGTAGTAGCTGATTCCAGATATCCTAGAAACGGTCGTTTCATCGAGGAGATTGGTACATATGATCCAATGACTTCTGATGACAAGCAGGTTAACATTGATGCTGAGGCAGCTAAGAAGTGGATTGGCAACGGTGCACAGCCTACAGATACAGTTCGTGACCTTCTTAAGAAGCAGGGCATCATCTAAGGAGAACCTAATGGAGTTACTTACGAACATGGCGAAGTCCCTCGTAAACAACCCTGACGAGGTTCAGGTTAAGAAGACAGAGCGCGGAAATACTGTTATTTTCGAGCTTTCTGTTGCTCCTGACGATATGGGTAAGATTATTGGCAAGAATGGTAAGCGTGCTCAGGCTATTCGCTCTATCATGAAGGCTAAGTATCTTAAGTCCGGTAAGAGGGTTGTAGTAGATATAGTTGGATGATTTCTAATCGCCTGATAATTGGAAAAATAACGGCGGCACACGGTATAAGGGGAGAGGTAAAAGTCTTCCCAATTACCGATGATGCTCGCCGTTTTCTTAAGCTTAAAAATGCTTTCTTCTGCGATGAAAATGCTAATAATGAAGTAGCATGTGAGGTTTTATGTTCTCGTATGGATCGTGGAAATGTACTTCTTAAGTTTAAGGACTACCCTGACAGAACAGCAGCTGAGACACTTAAAGGTAAATTCTTAAGTGTTGATCGTGAGAATGCAGTAGCTTTGAAAAAAGACAGTTTCTTCATAAGTGATATGAAGGATATGGAAGTAATTGATGATACCTATAATTCCTTGGGCCATGTTAAGGAGGTTATGGATACTGGAGCTCAGCATATTGTTGTTATAAAGCGTGAGGGTAAAAAGGATTTGCTTGTACCATTTGTTAAGCAGATTTTTTATGATGTTCAGATTGAACATGGGTTTATGAAGTGTAATTTGCCAGCAGGATTGTACGAATTATATGACGTTTGATGTTATGACATTATTTCCATCTCAAATCGAGAATAATTTGAGGGAATCAATTACTGGACGTGCTTTATCTAGGGGCGTGATTAAACTTAATGCAGTTAATATTCGCGATTTCTGTGATAACGATTATGGTAAGGTTGATGACACAATTTATGGTGGTGGAACAGGTCTTTTAATAAAATGTGAACCTGTATACCAGTGCTGGAAAAGTTTGTTTGATGGTGAGGGTAACAAGCCTTATACAATTTATGTTAGTCCGAAGGGCAGTGTTCTTAATCAAAAAAAGGTAATTGAGCTATCCAAGAAAAAGGAAATATGCATAATTTGTGGACATTATGAAGGTATTGATTCACGAGTAATTGATGAAATCTGTGATGAAGAGATTTCTATTGGTGATTATGTATTAACTGGTGGAGAATTAGCTGCCTGTGTAATTATTGATTCAGTGTCCCGAATGATAGAAGATGTTTTACCTAATGAAGATGCATTTACAAATGAATCTCATATGGATGGAACACTGGAAACTCCGCAGTATACAATGCCTTCATCATGGCATCAAAGTGAAGTGCCTGAAGTTTTGCTTTCAGGTAATGATGCGAAGATAAATGAACACAGAAGAATAGCGTCTTTGGTAGAAACATGGCAAAAAAGACCAGATATGCTCGATAATCTCGAAATATCTGAAGATGAATGGCAAAAAACTATTGCCATGCGAAAAAACTTATGATAACTTTAATTGGTTAATCAGGGCGGTCCTCTGGAATAAATAGATTTTAATGAACGCCTGCAGGAGAAGGAGGAAACTCATAATGGATTTGGTAAAGGTTATTGAGAGCGAGAACATCAGAAATAAGTTTTCTGAAGTTGAGATCGGTGACTATGTAAAGGCTCACCTTAAGATTAAGGAGGGCAGCCGTGAGCGTATCCAGGTTTTCGAGGGTTACGTTATTGCTCGTAAGGGCGGCGGACTTTCTGAGACAATGACAATTCGTCGTATTTCTTACGGCGTAGGTGTTGAGCGTATTTTGCCAGTAAATTCCCCAAAGATCGATAAGATCGAGATTGTACGTAAGGGTCGTGTAAGAAGAGCTAAGCTCTATTATCTCAGATCCCGTCAGGGTAAGGCAGCTCGTATTCAGGAGAAGCTCTAATCTAATTAAGTTTCGGAAACTTTAAATTTAAGACATCACTTCGGTGGTGTCTTATTTTTATGTTAAAATACATTTATGGCACAAGATATTAACTGGTTTCCGGGGCATATGCGCAAAGCCCTCAATGATACTTCTGACAAACTTAAGCTGGTAGACCTGGTTTATGAGACTGTTGATGCAAGAATTCCTTTTTCATCTCGTAATCCGGAGCTTGATAAGATTATAGGCAATAAAAAGCGCATAGTAATTCTTAATAAATCTGATTTGGCTGATCCGAATGTTACTTCTGAATGGATTAAGCATCTTGAAGGAAAAGGCGTTAATGCGCTAGCTATGAAGGCTATTGATCGTAATAATCTTAAGAATCTTAACGATATTACTATGCAGTTGATGAAGGATGTACTTGATAAGGCTGAATCCAAGGGCAGAACTGGAAGACCTATAAGAGTAATGGTTGTAGGTGTTCCTAATACTGGTAAGTCAACTCTAATTAACAGCCTTGCAGGTAAAAAGTCTGCTGTTACTGGTGATAAGCCTGGTGTTACAAGAGCTCCTAAGTGGATTCCAACAGGTGGAAGACTTGAGTTAATGGATATGCCTGGTGTTTTATGGCCTAAGCTTGGCACACGTAAAAATCAGGTTGTTCTAGCTGCAACTGGTGCTGTTAAAGCAGAGGTTACAGATATTATAGATGTTGCTTATGATGCAGCTAATTTGTTGTGGGATATGTATCCTGAATTAATGGCTGACAGATATAAAGTTAATGAAGAAATTAATGATCCATATGATCGATTCCTGGCAATGGCCAAGGGTAAAGGCTGTCTTATGAGCGGTGGAAGAATTGATGAAGATCGTTTCTCAAGACTGTTACTTGACGATTTAAGACAGGGACGAATTGGTCGTATTACTTTCGAGAGGCCTTAAATAATGGCTAAGCTTACCCAGGAACAACTAATTGAGAAGTACGCTTTACTTAGTGAGTATGAGAATAAGTATCGCGATATGGGCAAGAGTATAGTTGCTGGTATTGATGAGGCTGGAAGAGGCCCTCTTGCTGGTCCTGTTGTTGCTGGTGCGTGTATTCTTGATCCTGATAAGCCAATTTTAGGTCTTGATGATTCAAAAAAATTATCTGCCAAAAAGCGAGATATGCTTTATGACGAGATTGTTGAGAAGGCTTTAGCTTACGCTGTTTGCAGAGTTGAAGCTGATGTTATTGATGAGATTAATATTCTAGAAGCAACCAAGCGTGCGATGAGAACATGTGTTACGGAACTTACTCTTAAAGGATTTGCTCCAGATGTATTGTTAGTTGATGCAGTTAAGTTGCAGGGAACTGATGTAGCAATTGTTGAACCTATAATCAAAGGTGATGCCAAGTCTAATTCTATTGCTGCAGCCTCAATTTTGGCAAAGGTTACCCGAGACAGAATTATGGAAGAATATGATTCTGTCTATGAAGGTTATGGCTTTGGTGGTCATAAGGGTTATGGTACTGCTGCTCATTATGCTGCTATTCGCGAGCACGGAATGACTCCTATTCACAGAAGGTCATTTTTGAAGGTTATTCACTAACGCTGTCGCTATAAATAGGATTTTTAAGTCTGCGTTCAAAGAATCTCTCAGAGAGGTACTTATCAAAAATATCACCCTGGAAGATACCACAGCCGTACTTGATTAACTTTTTTGCAATTTCTTCTGACTCTGGGTCAGTGCAAATTACTTCTATTCCAAGGGAAGTAACAAGCTTGATAATATTCTCAAGAATAATATTGTTTTTGTTGGATTCTGAATTAATAAGATTTGGACTGAGTTTAATATACTGACACTTGATATCGCTTAAAAGGCCAAGTGAAGATTCTCTGAAACCATAGTTTTTGATTGCAACTCTGATACCAGCCTTAAAGCATTTCTCTGCACAAATAAGCATCTCCTGGAAATGACCATGGAAGTTCTTCTCGTCAAACTCAAGGATGATGTCATGCCTGTTGATGTGATATCCATCGATGCACCTAATAATATTCTCAGCAAACGCAGTATTAAAGTAATCAAAAGCAAATAATTCTATCGCTACAGGAACAGTATTGATGTTCTGCTCAGACCATTCGTTAATTTGCTTGCATGTATGACGGAAAAGGTATTCATTAATATCTCTAAGGAGATTGCTGTTTTCTGGAGAATTTGAAATGAGGTCAACTGGATTAACCATTTCTCCATTTTTACGGAATCTTAACTGAGCTTCAGCTCCTGATAATCTGTATGAACCATCTTCGTTAAGTCTAAGACTTGGTTTGTAGTAGATGAACAGCTTATTTGACTTCATTGATTCATGAATTTCCTGTGAGAGATCTGAAGGTTCCATTTGATTAGAACTGTGCGAGCTGATTTTAAATACATCTGAATACTGCTCGTAACGTGAGTAGACGAGAGCGTGCTCAGCAAGATGAACTATCTCAGAAGCTTTACGATCGTTATGTTTAAGGTTAACAATACCAGCCCTAATATCAACGTTATACTCAACTATATCTCCGTTAAGTTCTACATTTACAGTAGCACTCTTCATCTTGTCAATTACTTCGTCAACACGGCTTGTAAGGACTGTCATAATGAAAGTATCGCTCGAAAGACGCGATAGCAATTCGTTCTTAGTAATATCCAGCAGTTCAAGGTTGTCCTGAGCAAAATCCCTGAGAATCTTATCTACAATATCGGAACCAAATATTCTGTTAATAGCTCCACAATTCTTAATATTTATGCATGCGACAGAGTATAGGACTGAAGATTCCTGTTCAATTAATTTGCTTAAATGATTCGTGAAATAATTGATATTAGTAAGCTTGGTTAAAGAGTCATAGTTTCTAGCATTTTCATATGCCTTAATTAGATTCTTGTTGCTTATACCACATACCGTGCATTCACCAAAAATATTGAGTAATGATTTGTCGTTTTCTGACAAATCAAATGAATCGATATATCTGAATACTTTGAGAGTAATTAATCTGTCATTGCTTGAATATTTTTTAAACTCAAATAACTCTCCAAGTGTGGCATCGGGTGCAATGTAGACATCATGTGATTCAGTATTGATGTCATTATAAAAAATACGATATGAGATTTTACTAATTCCAATTTCATTAATGAAGTGAAGCACAACACCATCTTCAGAAAATGATTTATCGTAAACCTCGCATTTTTTAATTAAATCAAAAATGTTATCGTAAGAAATATTCATACAAAAATTTTAAAGCCTATAATAATCAAATTCAACTTTAAATTTCATGAGGTTGCATATTCTTTCCTTATTAAGTACAATGCTATGTAACTATTTTTAATATTAAAGGAGATTTATTAATGATCAGCGCAGGCGATTTTAGAAATGGTGTTTGCTTTGAGATGGATAGTCAGGTTTATCAGGTTGTTGAGTTCCAGCATGTAAAGCCTGGTAAGGGTGCAGCTTTCGTAAGAACAAAGTACAGAAATGTTAAGACAGGTTCTGTTGTTGAGAGATCTTTCAACCCTAACGATAAGTATGAAGAGGCTAAGCTTGATAGAAGAGATATGCAGTATGTTTATGCTGATGGTGATCTCTATTACTTCATGGATCAGGAAACATATGATCAGACTCCTATTTCTGCTGCTAATATTGGCGATTCTATTAAATTCTTGAAGGAGGAGATGATTTGTAAGATTCTTTCTTACAAGGGTGAGGTTTTCTCTGTTGAGCTTCCTATCGTTGTTGAGCTTGAGATTACTGAGTGTGAGCCAGGTGTAAGAGGCGATACAACAAATAATGCTTCTAAGTATGCTACTCTCGAGACTGGTGCTGTTGTTAAGGTTCCTCTCTTTGTAAATCAGAATGAGATTATCAGAGTAGATACACGTACAGGTGAATACCTCGAGCGTGCTTAATAGCATCTCGATACCTGCGGGTATATGAACGGTATTACTACAGATATTGCAACAATAAAGGGCGATCGCTCGATGACACAAGGCTTCGTGGCACAGTATGCCGCTGAAGCCGCTCTTCAGATTGAAGGTGTTCACGAGCTTAAGCCCTCTTTTGCAGTTGCACTTAAGGAAAAGTCCGGAGTTGTTCACGAAGGCAAGGGTGTAAGAGTAGTCTTCAGCGACAGCCGTAAAGAGGTTGTTTTTATTACTATTTATCCAGTTATCTATTATGGAATGGTTGTTCCTGAGGTAGCATGGAATATTCAGGAAAAAGTAAAAAAAGATGTAGAACGCTTTACTGGTCTCGATGTTGAGTCAGTAGATGTCTATGTTTGTGGTATAGTTGAAAAGAAGGAAGTTACTGAAAGCGAGGAAGAAGTATGAACGGATTTATGCGTTTTTTCTTATTTGTATATTCGATTTTTCTTTCACTTCTGACATTTATATTATTGTTTGCAGTAATTGATGATGGCATCTTTGCTGATTTGCTATCACCATTGTCTAATATGGTTAATAATCCAGTAACCAGATATGCTTATGTGGCTGTTTTGTGTCTGGTACTTATTTCCTGTGTTGCTTCTATTGTATGTGTAATTTCTGCTGGTCGAGCATACAGAACTAAGCTTCGTAAGACTGATATTGGTTCAGTTGATATTGGAGCTGATGCGCTTGAGAGTATTGCGCGTAATGCTGCTATGTCCGCTCAGGCTGGTATTAAGAGTGTTAAAGCTAGAGTAACTTCTGGTAAGAATGGTTCCATTGAAGTAGGAATCAGTGCGACTCTTTATTCTAACGTTGAAATTCCTTCTTCTATGTCTAAGGTTCAGGAGAGAATCAAGAAAGATATCGAGAGATATACAGGTATCATCGTAGAGGAAGTTAAGGTTAAGGTTAAGCAGGTTGAACCTGCAGCCGCTCGTGTCGAGGCACGTTAATTATGATTGAGAGGCTTCTGTCCAAATTAATTGAGAAGCTACAGAATACAAAGGCAGGCTATATGTTCGCTTTTGTTTTCTTTGTTGTTGCTGTCTTAATTTGTATTTTTGGGCTATGGAAGACCATTTTTATAACTATTTTTACATTGGTAGGATTCATTGTTGGAGCATTTTTCTTTGGCGATGAAGGTAAGTTTAAGCAGTTTATGGATCGTATCCTGCCACCAGGGAGAGTAAGATGAGTAGAATTGAGACTAGAGAAGCTGTTGTATTCTTTGTTTATCAGCATGACTTCAGATTAGAAGACATTGCTGATCAGATTAATATGTTTGTAGAGAATAATCCTGGGGTTGAAGAGGATATAAATTATTTTAAGTCAACTGTTGTTGGTATTTTAGAGATGCGAGATAAACTCGACGAGATTATCTCCAGTTATCTCAAGAACTGGACTCTGGCCAGAATTCCAAAACTCGATAAGGCTATTCTCGAGACAGCCATCTACGAGATAAGTTATAACGATGATATTCCAACAAGCGTTGCTATTAATGAAGCTGTAAAGCTTGCCAAGAAATTTGGTACTGACGATTCGTCTTCCTATATTAACGGGGTACTGTCTAGTTACGAGAAGAGCCTTTAAGGGGGATTCATCTTTGTTTGAATTCAAAACAATCTCAGAGCTTAACAGGTATACTACTGGTGTTCTGTCTTCTGACGCAAAATTATCTAATCTCGCTGTTACAGGCGAGATTTCTGGCTTTAAGGTATATTCTAGTGGGCACGCATATTTCACATTGAAGGACAGTGAATCACAAATCGCTTGCGTTATGTGGGCTTCTCGTGTGGCGAGCATATCCTTCAGACCAAAAGACGGTGATAAGGTTACAGTCACCGGTTTTTGTACTTTGTATTCTGCTAATGGTAAATATCAGATTCAGTGTAATTCGATGAAGCTGGCAGGTCAGGGAACTCTTAAAGAGCAGTTAAAACTTTTGTACAATAAACTTAATCAGGAAGGTATTTTTGCTCCAGAGCATAAGAAACCACTACCTATAAGACCATCTAGAATCGGCATTATTACATCACCTACTGGTGCTGTAATTCACGATATGATTGTTAAATTAAGAGAGCGTAATCCATATTTTGATGTATTGGTTTATCCCGCTGCAGTTCAGGGTGAAAATTGTCCTTCTGAAGCTATTAATGGCCTTGATTATTTTGTTCAAAGGCAAAATGTTGATGTAATTATTATAGCAAGAGGTGGAGGTTCTGTTGAGGATCTTTGGGGATTTAATGATGAGACTCTAGCCAGAAAAGTATATGATTGTCCAATACCTGTTATTTCTGCTATTGGTCATGAGACAGATTATACAATTCTTGATTATGCTGCTGATAAAAGATCTCCAACACCTACTGCCGCTGCAGAGGATGTTATAGCTACTTATGATGAGCTTCAGGGGCAGATTGATGTATTGAGAGATCGCATTAGTTCAAAAATGCGTAATTATCTGGCATCAAAGAGATTTGAACTTCAGTCTCTTACATCTAATAAAGCTTTATATTCACCTGAATTTTCTGTGAAATTAAAGCGTAAAGAACTCGATAGTATTATTAATAGTCTTAATGTATCTATTTCTAATAGAATATCATTTGAGAGAAATCAAGTATCTAAATATATAGATTCACTAACGCTGCTTGGACCTCATAATGTACTTCGCAGAGGTTATTCGTATGTTGTGTCGGATGAAGGTAAACCTGTGATATCTGCTGATGACTTGGATATTGATTCAAGAATTAGGATTAATTTTGCTGATGGTTATGCTGATGCGGTAGTAACAAGTGTAATTAATATGGAGGATTGACAATGGAAGAAGGATTTGTTTACGAGACTGCAGTTAAGGAGTTGCAGGAAATTGTTAATAAGCTTGGATCTGGTAATGTATCACTGGATGATTCATTGAAGCTTTATACTCGTGGTATTGAGTTATCTGCATTGTGTGATGAAAAACTTAAGGAAATCGAGCAGAAGGTAGCTATTGTTAATCTTGTAACTAATGAAGAGAGTGATGAAATCGATGTTTGATGCAAATAAGTGGATAACTCCATATCTTGAAGAGATTTTTAGCAGACTCCCTGCTAATGATACAGTTAAGGATGCTGCGGCTTATAGCTTGTTTGCTGGTGGAAAAAGAATTCGACCGGCGTTAATGTATGCTTCATACCTGGCATTGAAGGATTTTGGTGTTGATGAAACTACAATTGTTCCATATGCTGCTTCTCTTGAGATGATACATACATATTCATTAATTCATGATGACCTGCCTGCTATGGATGATGATGATTTAAGAAGAGGTAGACCAACATGTCATGTACAGTACGGTGAAGCGATTGCTATATTAGCAGGTGATATGCTTTTAAATTCTGCCTATGAAGAATTACTTAGTCAGTCTGCTAAAGGTAAAGAGTATGCTGTTGCAGCTCATAATATATCAAGATTAGCTGGTATTCATGGAATGATTGGCGGTCAAAGTATTGATATAGTTAATGAAGGCAAGAAGATTGGTATTGATACTCTGTATGAACTGCAGGAGAAAAAGACAGGTGCTTTAATTGAGGCCGCAGTTACAACTCCATATTTCTTCAGTAGCTGTAATGAGGAGATATATTCTCTGCTTAAGGATTATGCCGGTCATCTTGGATTAGCTTTTCAGATAAAAGACGATATTTTAGATGTTGAAGCTGATGAAACTTTATTAGGTAAAAGTACAGGCAAGGATGAGCGTGATAATAAACCTACATTTGTTACTTTATTAGGCATTGAAAATGCCAGAATTAAGCTCTCTGAAGAGGAAGAAGGCTGTTACAGAACGTTGGACCTATTAAGCAAAATGGGATTAAATGTTACAATGCTTCGTGAGCTAGCTGAATTTACTATTAAAAGGAATTATTGATTTAGTGAATTATAAGTATCTAGGTACTGATTTAACACCAGATAAAATCGCTTCATTGAATAAAGATGAGCGTGTTTTACTGTGTGAAGAATTAAGAGACAAAATCATAAATACTGTATCTAGTAATGGTGGCCATCTAGCAAGTAATTTGGGCTGTGTAGAACTTACAGTAGCGATGCTTTCTGTATTTGATTACACCAAGGATAAGCTTGTTTTTGATGTAGGACATCAGTCTTATTCTTATAAGCTTTTAACGGGCAGATATGATCAGTTTGACACATTAAGACAGCAGGGAGGTATTGCTGGTTTCCCTAGAGTTAATGAGAGTCCATATGATGCTTTTGATACAGGTCATTCAAGTACTTCAGTATCTGCCGCAATGGGTATGGCAAGAGCTCGAGATATTAAGGGAACAGATGAATATGTTGTCGCTTTAATTGGTGATGGAGCAATGACTGGTGGTCTGGCGTATGAAGCTATTAATGATCTTGGCCATCAGAATACCCGTATGATTGTTATTCTTAACGATAATGAGATGAGTATCGATAAGAATGTTGGCGGAATGAGTAAGTATCTCAAGAGTCTTCGTATTTCCAGTGGTTATTTGTCAGCTAAGAAGAATACCGAGAGTTTTTTGAATAAGATTCCACTTTTAGGTAATGCGATTATTGCTTTGATAATGGGTGTGAAGAGGTTGTTCCGATTCGTTGTTAATCGTAAAATACCATCAATGTTCGAAGATTTGGGCCTTAGATATTATGGACCTATTGATGGTCACGATACTGAAGGTTTAATTAAGGCATTTAATGCAGTTAAAGATTTAAATGTACCAGTACTTCTTCATGTAGTTACTAAAAAAGGCAAAGGTTACAGTTACGCAGAGGAAAATCCGTCTGATTACCATGGAGTTGGGCCTTTCGATAAGGATGTTGGTGTAAAGCCTTCTTCTAAGAAATCATATACTGATGCTTTTGCAGGAAGTCTTTTGGACGTTGCAAACAAAAACAAGAATGTTGTTGGTATTTGTGCTGCGATGTCGATTGGTACAGGTATGGATAAGTTTGCATTTAAATACCCGTCCAGATTCTTTGACTGCGGTATTGCGGAAGAGCACTGCGTAACTATGGCTGGCGGCATGTCGCGTATGGGGTTAGTGCCTGTTGTTGCAATTTACTCATCTTTTTTACAAAGAGCTTATGATGAGATAATTCATGATGTTTGCTTTATGAATAATCATGTTGTTTTGGCGATAGATAGGTCTGGATTTGTTGGTAATGACGGACATACTCATAATGGACTGCGTGATATCGCATATCTTAATTCAATGCCTAATATGACTATTTTATCGCCCAGAGATTATACTGACCTTAAGATGTGTATGGATTATGCAGTAAATATAATTGATGGACCTGTTGCCATCAGATATCCTAGAGGTGCATCTCCTTTTGAGGAAGAAAAGGGTTTATATACTGATATCGAACTTATATCCAAACCTCATATTGTAAAAGATGAAGGCTCTGACTTTGTGATGTTTACAACTGGTCTTTATGATAAAGTTTGTGAAGATGCTTTTGAGATTTTACTTAAGCATGGTGTGAAGGGAAGACTTATATGTCTTACGAGAATCAATCCTATTGACAGCCACGAGATCTTAGAAGTTATAGGTGACTCTAAGTTTGTATTTACTGGAGAAGAAGGTATTTTATCAGGTGGCTTTGGTGAGACTCTAAAGCACGAGATTACAACGAACGGATATGATGGGAAGGTTACTGTATTTGCAGTAGAGGATCAGATGATTAAAGCAGGAACTGTCAGTCAGCAGTTAAAGCTAGCTCGTCTTGACGCAGATAGTATTTCTGACAGAATATTAAAAGTATTAAGGAGGAGTTAATTATGATTTTTGCTATTCACCCGAATACATCTCGTGATGTGGAATTTAAGACTTCAATTGCTTTTTCAAAAGTTTTATTGTCCAGAAGTTGTACTCCTATTTTTGGTGTAAGCCTTAAGGATTCTGTCTTAGCTTCTATTGAAGGTGTCAGGTTTGATACTTTTGAGACTGCAGACATTATTGTGTCTATTGGTGGTGATGGTACTTTCCTGTCTGTAATTTCAAAGTACAGAGAGCTCAATAAACCTTTTATTGGTATTAATAAGGGCAGTATCGGATTTTTAACTGAAGTTACTGAAAGTAATATGGAGGAAGCTGTTGACCGTATTTTGTCTGGTAATTATCAGATACTTAACAGAATGCAGCTTAAAGCAGAACTTTTTGACAGAGATGGATATCTTAAAAGTTCTGATATTTGTCTTAATGATGTTTCAGTATTAAGAGGAGCTAAGCCTCATATTACGAAACTTACTTTATATATCGATGGTGAACGTGTTGAGAAGTTCCATGGTGACGGTATCGTTGTTGCAACTCCTACTGGATCTACTGCTTATACATTAGCAGCAGGAGGGCCTCTTATCATGCCTGCTATGGATGTAATGCTTGTTACGCCTTTGTGCCCTCATACTTTGCAGCATATGAGTTATGTTATTGGACCTCAGAGCAGTGTTGAGATTCATCTTGGTGAATTTGAGACAGTTCCTCTTATTTGCCCTGATGGACGTGAGTTCCCTAATGTTGAGCAAAATGATGTTCTCAAAATTAGTAAAGTAGAGTCTCCATGTAAGACGGTTAGTCTTGGATTTACAGGATTCTTCCAGACTGTAAAGCGTAAGATTGTAGCAAGAGGTAGTTTCTATGAAAATGGCCAAGAATGACAGACAGGAATTAATACTTCGACTTATCAGAGAGCATGATATATCAACTCAGGAAGAACTTACTAATCTTCTTAAGTCTCATGGCATGGAAGTAACTCAGGCTACATGTTCCAGAGATATTAAGGAGCTTGGTATTATTAAGGTTATTCTTCCTAATAATCAAAGTAAATATGCGGTACTCGATAAGACTGGAGATGTAGCTCCAGGAAGACTTCTGGCAGTTTTTACTAACTCACTTCTGTCATGTCGAAATGCAATGAATATGGTTGTAATTAAAACCTTGCCAGGTATGGCTCAAGCTGCAGCTTCGGCTCTTGATTCTATGCATTTACAATATGTAATTGGCACTATAGCTGGTGATGATACTGTATTTGTTGCTACTGGCAGTATTGAAGAAGCTACTGCATTAGCTGCTACAATTCTTGATATGGCAGGTTCATAAATATGCTGACAAGGCTTGAAATTAGAAGCTTTGCAGTTATAGATGAGGCGGTATTTTGTCCTATAGATGGGCTTAATGTAGTCTCGGGTGAGACTGGTGCCGGTAAATCTCTTTTAATTGATGCTATTGGTTTAATTATAGGACAGAAAGCATCTAAGAGTTTAATTCGTGATGGAAAAGATAATGCTTATGTCGAAGCAGTATTTTCTTATTCTAATCCTGTTGTTGATTCTATTCTTTGTGATAATGGAATTCCTCTTGACGATGGAAATTTAATTGTCTCCAGAACTATCGGCAGAGATGGAAGAAGTATCGCGAGAATTAATGGTTCAACTGTTATTCTCTCTGTTTTGAAAGATATAATTTCTGAACTCGTTGATATTCATGGACAGAATGATACTTCCAGAATATTTGATGCCAAGTACCATATTGATATGCTTGACAGATTTGGTGGCGATAAGATAAAAAAATTGCTTGATTCTTATGCTCAAAAATTGAAGGAGTACAAAGATATAACAGCTGAGTATAAAAGAGTTGCTGCGCTTTTGAGTTCGTCTTATACAAGGGTAGATTATCTAGAATATGCTATCAAAGAAATTACTGAAGCTAAGTTTACGGATGGTGAAGAAGAGTCTTTAATTTCTAAAAAGAAAGCCATGTCTGCTCAGGCTCGTAATGCCAGAATGATTGAAGAAGCCAGAAACTATTTATGTGGTCAGGACAGTAATGGATTAACTGCTGCATCAAGACTATCTGAAGCTCTTCGTACAATAAAAAGAATCTCTGAATCCGATTCTTCATATGATGAATATATCTCAAGACTTGAAAATTTAAGTCTTGAAGTTGAAGCTTTATCTTTTGATTTTGAAAAGTCTTCCTCTGATAATAGTTTTAGTCCTGATGAAGCAGCCAGAATTGAGAAGCGTATCGGCCTGCTTTATGAACTTCAGTCAAAGTATGGCAAGACTATTAGTGAGATTAATGATTTTGCAGTTAATGCTTCTTCAGAATTGGATGAGATCAAAAATGCAAGCGATAAGTCTAATAGATTAAAACTTAAAAGAAGTGAGTGCGAGAAAGAACTGTTAGAGGTTGCTACCTGCCTTTCGAATAGCCGTAAAGAAGTAGCTATAATGCTTGCTGAAAGCATTACGTCAGAACTTAGAGATTTGGAAATGCCTAATGCAAAGTTCTATGTTGATTTTAAGAAGAGATCTAAGGATAAGTTTTTTAACTTGAAGGGAATAGATGAAGTTACTTTTATGTTCTCAAGTAACCCTGGTCAGGATCCGTCTAATTTGGCTTTAACTGCATCAGGGGGTGAAGCATCTCGTATTATGCTTGCGATAAAAAGTATTCTGTCTAATAGTGATACAGTACCTACTTTAATTTTTGATGAGATTGATACTGGTGTGTCAGGTAAAGCTTCTCTGGCAATTGCTCATAAGCTTCATTCCATTGCAAATGCACATCAGGTTTTGTGTGTATCGCATACAGCTCAGTTGGCTTGCGCTGCTGATGGTAACTTTCTTATTGCTAAGAATACTGATGGGAATAATACATTTACTAGCATTACTACTCTTAATAGTGAGTCTAAGGTAGAGGAGGTATCACGCTTGTTGTCAGGTACTTCAAATAAAGAATCTATTGAGCTCGCCCGTGAGATGATTTCTGAATTCAGGACTTAAGTTTAAAATCTCATCTGATGGCATGGAAGTAAAAGTCATCTCTTCGTTAGTGACAGGATGAGTAAACTGAAGATAAGCTGCGTGTAGGGCAACTCGTGGGCACTGTTTGTCCAAAGCAAGGCTTAGAGGAAATGAGTCGTTAGGATTATCATCAGAATTAGGTCCGTATAGGCCATCTCCAACTAATGGATGTCCCATATAAGTGGAGTGAACTCTGATTTGATGACAGCGACCAGTCTCTAACTTAAATCGTATAAGTGATATATTAAGTTCTTTGTCGTAAGCAATCTCGTTATAATGAGTGATTGAAGACTTGCCTTCAGGATCATCAGGAGACGCGACATCTCGAATCATAACAGAGTTTTCTCTGCGCTTAATAGCTTCGTTAATAGTTCCTGCTACTGGATTATATTTACCATATACGGCTGCAATATACTGCTTGGATATATTATGCTGCTCGGAAAATAACTTATGGATATGTCCTGTTTTTGCAACAACCATCAAGCCGGAGGTCTCTCTGTCTAATCTCATAACAGGGTGAAGAGGATTTTCACAGGAATTTAATGCAGTTAGCAATGAATCATCAAGATGTCCGTGGGTTGGATGAGTAACCATACCAGCAGGTTTACAGACAACAGCAAAATACTTATCTTCGTAAAGAATAGGGATGTTAGGAACTTTATTGAGATCGCCAACATCGTCAGGGTATCTGGCATAGATAATATCTCCTTCGTGAACAATGTGATTAACCCATACATGTTCACCATTAACATCCAGTTCACCGTAAAGTTTTATTCGCTTAATCATATTACGGCTCATTCCCATCGAAGCCATAACAGATTTAAGAAATCTTCCGTCCTCATTAGATGTTACAACATAGTTAAATTCCATTTTGTCGTCCTTGACACAATTTATATTAATTTTTATTATAGTTAAGGCTAATAATAGCTTATAAAAATGTTCTTTGACAACTTTATATTGGAGGTGAGTACCAACATGCAGTGGTTATTCTTAATCATTGGATTGGTTCTTGGTCTCTTTTTTGGAATTATTGGTGTAAATTTCTATTACAAGCGTGGATTATCTGCAAAGCAGAAGCAGTTAGCAGAGGATTCAGAAAAGGCTAAGATAGAATCTGAAAAAATTCAGGCACAGGCCCAAAAGGATGCTGAGAATCGTAAGCGAGAACTTCTTTTGCAAGCGAAGGAAGAAATCTCTAAGGCGCGCGTAGAGTTAGAGCACGATGTTAGAGAGAAGAGACAGGAACTTGCAAGAGAGAGAAACAAGCTTGAGCAGAAGGAAGACAATGTTGAGAAATTGCTCGCGAACGCAGAAAATAAGCGTGCAGAGCTCGAGAAAAAGCTTGATGAAGCTCAAAAATCTCTTGATAGAGTAAGAGAGATTGAAGCAGCTAAGGAGCGTGAACTCGAGAGTATCTCAGGTTTGTCAATCGCAGAAGCAAAGAGCCTTGTGCTTGATGCAGCTGAGAAGGAATATAGTCATGATATGGCTGTAATGCTCAGGCAGATGGAAGAGAAAACTAAGCAGGATGCTGATAAGATTGCAAAAGACATTATTGTCTCATCTATTCAGCGATATGCATCAGATTATGTATCGGAAGCTACTGTTTCCGTTGTAAACCTTCCTAATGATGAGATGAAGGGACGTATTATCGGTCGTGAAGGTCGTAATATCAGAGCAATCGAGACAATTACAGGTGTTGATCTTATTATTGATGACACACCTGAGGCAGTTATTCTTTCATCTTTTGACCCAATTCGTCGTGAGATAGCAAGACTTACTATTGAAAAGCTTGTATCTGATGGTCGTATACATCCAGCAAGAATTGAAGAGATGGCGAATAAGGCAAGGAAGGAAATTAATCAGACAATCAAGCAGGAAGGTGAGCGCGCAGCATATGAGACTGGCGTTATGAACCTACATCCTGAGATCATTAAGCTCCTTGGTAAGCTCCGTTACCGTACAAGTTATGGACAGATTGTGCTTCAGCACTCTATTGAGGTTTCCTACTTGGCAGGTATGATGGCTGGTGAATTAGGCCTTGATGTTAATTTCGCCAAGAGAGCTGGACTTCTCCACGATATCGGTAAGGCTGTTGACTTCGAACAGGAAGGAACACATATACAGCTTGGTTATGATATCGCTCGTAAGTACCATGAATCAGAAAATGTCTGCAATGCCATTGAAGCTCATCACGGCGATGTTGAGACAAAGACACCTGAAGCAGCTTTGATTGCTGCAGCAGATGCTATATCAGCAGCTAGACCAGGCGCCAGAAGAGAGAATCTTGAGACTTATATCAAGAGAATTCAGAAGCTTGAAGAAATTGCTACAAGTTTTGATGGTGTCGATAAGAGTTATGCTATTCAGGCGGGCCGTGAGATTCGAGTAATTGTTCAGCCTGAGAAGGTTAACGATGAAGAGATGATTTTGAAGGCAAGACAGATTTGTAAGAAGATTGAAGATGAACTTGATTATCCAGGTCAGATCAAAGTTAATATCATCCGTGAGACTCGAGCAACTGATGTTGCTAAATAATATTCATTAAAACTTTTTTACCTTAGTTAGAATTTATTTTTGTTATGAGTTGGCAATTCACCCAAAGAAAAGACGGACATCTGCGGTCCGTCTTTTTTTGTTTCTAATTAGCCCTCGTTGTTTTTATGAGATAACTGCTCACGTGGTTTAATAGTTGGAATATAGATTTTGAATACTGCTCCGCCATCTGGTTTGTTGGCTGCTTCTATAGATCCTCCATGTTCTTCCGCAATTGCTTTTGCCAAAGAAAGACCGATACCATGCTTACCATCATTGCTTTTTGCAAATCGCTCGAAAAGGTTTTCTAAGACTTCGTCTGAAATACCAGGGCCGTCATCGCTTATCTCAAAGATTACATGATTACGCTTCGTGTATACTTTGTAATACACACTCTTGTTTGCATAACGCAGGCAGTTGGAGAAAATATTCTCGAGCATTCTCAGAATATCATTTTCGTTAGCGTGAATATATGTTGAATTAGCTTTAATGTCAGTAATCAGTTCTTTGTCTTCAAGTAAGAATCCACCTCTTACGATATCTATTGTCCTGTCAATTATTTCGTGTACATCAACAACAGTCTTTTTAACATCATAAGTTCCACTCTTTGACATATCCATTTTTGAAATCGACAGCAGGTTTTCAACAAGATTGGATAATCTCGTTGTTTCACTGATAATGACATCAACAGCATCAATTTTGTCCTCATCACTGAAGACATCGTACTTTATACCTTCTGCATATCCCTGAATGGACATAAGTGGTGTTCTTAATTCATGAGAGGCATTCTGGAAGAATGTTTTTTGTTCCTGATCAGCTTTTTCAAGTCTCTTGGCCATCGTATTCATAGAGACACTGATATCATTAAATTCACTGCTTGTGATTCTTCCGGTTAGAGGAGAAAAGTCTCCTTTACCTACACGATTGGCGAATTTTGATATACGTCTGGAGGAGATAAAGAAAGGAACTGCAATCATAATACTAATCAAAGTTGATATGAGAACTGCAATAATAATATTTCTGAAAATAGCGATATTAATAGAGGATGTAAAACTGTAGTATGAAGTAGTGTCGATATATATTAAAAGATAATATTCATCATATTCTGTCTCATCTTCTCCAGCGTGACTGCTGTACTCTACGTTTAAGAATTTATAATAAACAAGATTACCATTAACAATAGTGCTGTTAACATCACCTTCTCGTAATGAGTTCGATTTGTTGATGTTCTCGTAGATTGAATTCAGATAATAATCTGCTCTGTTACGTGCAGAAACTGAATATGAAGCTGTAGGCCACATAACATTAAATTTCTGCTCCGTGTCATCTGTCTCTTCGAACAAAACAATAGAAGCTTCATTAGACAAATCTGTTGAAGATACAATTGAATTTAAAAGGTAAGTTCTGATTAATTCTTCATCTTCTATTTCTTCACTAGGAAGAGAATTTCGAAAGGCTTTAGCGAAGTTCTGACATGAGCTAACGGCACTAGCAATACGTTTTTCACACTCACTGGCGATGTAACTACGCATAATATAGTTACTTGATATCCAAATCATTATTCCTGTAATTAAAGTTACAGCAACAAGCGATACGAAGAAGTGAATCGCAATTGGAATTCTAAAAGGCTTTCTCCTGAAGGGATTACTCATCGTCGCTGCTTGAACTTACATCTGTAAGCTTAAATCCATATCCCCATACAGTTGATATCTTAACATCTGACTCAGATATTTTCTTTCTAAGGCGCTTAACAGTATCGTCAGCTACTCGTGTTTCAATTTCTGTCTCATACCCCCAGATTTTATCCAAGAGCTCAACCCTTGGAACAGCTCGATCACGATTAATCATTAAGTATGAAAGAAGGGAATACTCGTTAGGAGTAAGACTTAAATCAGATCCCTTTAAAGATACTTCCTTTGTTTTACGATTAATCGTAATATCACCAAAGGATAAAAGAGTATCAGAAGCATCATTGCCGACAGTCTGCATAACCTGATTAGCTTCCTGTCTGGCGAATACTGATTTAACACGAGTGACAAGCTTAATTGGACTGAATGGTTTTGTAAAGTAATCATCACTGCCAAGATTTAAACCCTCAATATAATCAGCATCTGAATCACGTGCTGTTAACATAATGATAGGTACATTACTGATTTTTCTAATTTCTGCAAGTATGAAGAATCCGTCTCTTCCTGGCATCATAACATCAAGTATGATGAGATCGCATGGTTCAGACAGGAATTTTTTTAATAAATCATCTCCCGTAGGAAAGCTATAAACTACATAACCTTCACGCTCTAAGAATGACTTCAGCAGGTTACGAATATTATTATCATCATCAGCAATATAGATTACCTTTTCCATATAACACCTTATGTTTAATAGTATATTATCTATTTTACATTTATAGGGTAGATATAAATTGTAAAATTGGTGAAATATTGAGAGAAAATAATGTGTACAAAATATTAACGATTATGTGTATAATTATTTGACCATTATTTTAGGGGGATTTTATGCATACAGTACTAGTAACAGGTGGAATGGGTTTTATAGGTTCCCATACTGTTATCGCACTTAATGACAATGGATATGATGTAGTCATCGCTGATAACCTCGCTAATAGTAAGATGGAAGTTCTTAACAGACTCGAGATAATTACTGGCAAGAGATTTAAGTTTTATAATGTAGATTGCTGTAATGAAGCAGCATTAAGAGTTGTTTTTGAACAGAATGATATTGACAGTGTAATTCATTTCGCAGGTCTTAAGGCTGTAGGAGAATCTGTTGTAAAGCCGTTTGAATACTATTCTAATAATATTAACAGTATGCTTACAGTTATTAAGCTGATGAGAGAATTCAATGTTAGTAAACTTGTTTTCAGTTCTTCTGCGACTGTATATGGAATGAGTGAAGATGTTCCTTTTACTGAGGAGAGTCCTCTTGGTGTTTGTACTAATCCATATGGATGGACTAAGTGGATGATTGAACAGATTTTAAGAGACTGTTCTAAGGCTTATTCTGATCTTAAGGTGATTTTGCTTAGATACTTCAATCCTGTTGGTGCTCATGAGAGTGGTCTCATCGGAGAGGATCCTAAGGGGATTCCTAATAATTTATTTCCATATATCTCTAAGGTTGCAACAGGAAGTCTTGAGAGACTTACTATTCATGGTGGAGATTATGACACACCAGACGGTACATGTTTAAGAGATTATATACATGTTTGCGATCTTGCTGATGGCCATGTAAAAGCTATCAATTATATGGATAAGATTGACGCTGGTGTAGATGTTTTCAATCTTGGTACTGGAAAAGGAACATCCGTAATTGAAGCTGTTAAAGCTTTTGAGAAGGCTTGTGGACATGAGATTAATAACGTCATTGGACCAAGGCGTGCAGGCGATTTACCAGTATGTTATGCTTCTACAGATAAGGCTGAGAAGTATTTAGGTTTTAAAGCTACAAGAACTATTGACGATATGTGTGATTCTTGCTGGAATTGGCAGAGTAAGAATCCTAATGGTTTACCTGAAGATATTTAATTTTAGAGGTGCATATGAAAAATAAGAGTTACGACAATTCAAGTTCAAAGCCTGTAAAAAAGAAGGGTAAGGCGAAGAAGATAATTATCGGAGTAGTTGCCGCTATTCTTGGTATTGCTACTGGTGTATTGGGATTTGCAAATTATTATAAGAATTATCTATTAAGTCATATCACATATGTAACTACACCTTCTGAGATTACAGTTGTGGATGAGAGTGGTAACACTATCAATCTTGAGTCTATCAGACAGACAACAGTTCATGAGATTATTCAAACAGAAGAAGAGATTCATAACTTCCTTCTTATTGGTATTGACTCTAGATCTCGTAATTACAATGAGACTGGTACAGGTGGACTTTCTGACGTAACTATGGTTATGTCTGTTAACAGTACTGTTGGTACTATAAAGATGATTTCTATTGCTAGAGACTCATATGTTCATGTACCTGGTTATTCCAATCCTATGAAGATTAATGCGGCAATGAGTTTGGGTGGACCAGATATTCTCTGTGCAACTGTCGAAGACTCCTTACGAATTAATATTGATGGTTGGGCATATGTTAACTTCTATCATATGGCTGAGATTATTGATGCTGTTGGTGGTGTTTACTGTGATGTTTCTTCTTCAGAGTTATATTCTGAGGGTGGTCTTAACTGGAACCTTCTCGAGGTAAGTAACCTTGTTGGTGGTGGTTCAACAGGTCAGTATACTCCTGTTGCAAACCCTGGTGATCATATCTGGCTTAATGGTCCACAGGCAGTTGCTTATGCTCGTATTCGTAAGATAGACTCTGACTATATGAGATCCGAGAGACAGGTTGAAGTATTAAGATCTTTGATGGATCAGTTTATTTCATTGTCTTTGGCAGGTAAGGCTGCAGCTATACCTACAATTCTTTCATCTATTACTACTAACATTCCAGCTGATCAGATTAATGATTATGCATTGAATTTCTTACCTAATGTTAGAAATATTCAGATTGAATATATGCAGTTACCAATTCAGGGATGCTTCAATTCTGGTATGTATGGTGATGAGTGGAGTATCAGACCTAACTGGAATGGTATGATTCCATATGTACAGCAGTTCTTCTACGGTGAGACTACTATATTTGACCCAGTTCCTGAGATTTATCATTCTCCAACTAATTGCCCAACTGATATTGATATTTCTGAACTTCTCAGATAATAAATTGTGGCAAAAAATAGGTTTTTGACTTTTTTTGATATTCAATATTGACATTGATTAGACAGAGAATTATCATAATTGCTGTTGGCACTCGAGTGAGAAGAGTGCTAACAGCAATTTTTAGTTGTGGAGGTGTTTGATATGACAATCAAACCATTAGGAGATAAGGTAGTAATCAAGAAACTCCAGGCAGAAGAGACAACAAAGAGCGGTATTATTCTTGCTTCTAGTGCTCAGGAGAAGCCACAGGTAGCAGAAATCATTGCTGTTGGTCCTGGCGGTATTATTGATGGTAACGAAGTTAAGATGGAAGTTTCTCTTGGTCAGAAGGTAATCATTCGTGATTATGCTGGTACTACAGTTAAGCTTGATGGTGAAGAGGTAATTATCGTTCGCCAGGAAGATATACTTGCTATTGTTGAGTAATTTTGGAGGTAATTATTTATGGCTAAGGATATTCAGTATGCAGAGGATGCTCGTAAATCTCTTGAGAGAGGTGTAAATAAGGTTGCTGATACAGTTAAGGTTACATTAGGACCTAAGGGTAGAAATGTAGTTCTTGATAAGAAGTATGGTGCACCTCTTATTACTAATGATGGTGTTACTATTGCTAAGGAAATCGAGCTTGAGGATAGAGGCGAGAATGCTGGTGCTCAGCTTGTTAAGGAAGTTGCATCCAAGACAAATGATGTAGCTGGTGATGGTACTACTACAGCTACACTTTTGGCTCAGGCTATCATTCGCGAAGGTATGAAGAATGTAGCAGCTGGTGCAAATCCTATTATTCTTCGTAAGGGAATCTCTATGGCTGTTGATACAGCAGTTAAGGAAATCCTTGCAAATGCAAAAAAAGTGGATGGTTCTAAGGACATTGCACGCGTTGGCGCTATTTCTGCTGGTGATGATGAGATTGGTGCTTTCATTTCTGAGGCAATGGAGAAGGTTTCTAGTGATGGTGTAATTACTGTTGAAGAGTCCAAGTCTATGCAGACTGAGCTTGAAGTTGTAGATGGTATGCAGTTCGATAAGGGTTATATTTCTCCTTATATGGTAACTGACACAGATAAGATGGAAGCAGTTCTTGACGATCCATTCATTCTCATAACAGATAAGAAGATTTCTAATATTCAGGATATTCTTCCTGTTCTTGAGCCAATTGCACAGTCTGGTAAGAAGCTTCTTATCATTGCTGAGGATGTTGAGGGTGATGCTATTACTACATTGATTCTCAATAAGCTTCGTGGAACGTTTACATGTATTGCTGTAAAGGCTCCTGGCTATGGTGACAGAAGAAAGGCAATGCTTGAGGATATTGCTATTTTAACAGGCGCTCAGGTTATTACTTCTGACTTGGGTCTTGAGCTTAAGGATACAACTCTTGATCAGCTTGGTACTGCTCATCAGGTTAAGGTTACTAAGGACAACACAGTGATTGTTGACGGTGCTGGTGATAAGGATCTTATTGCTCAGAGAGCTAATCTCATTAAGAAGCAGGAAGCAGAATCTACTTCTGACTTTGATAAGGAAAAGCTTCAGGAGAGACTTGCAAAACTCGCTGGTGGTGTTGCTGTAATTAAGGTTGGTGCAGCTACTGAGACTGAGATGAAGGAGAAGAAGCTCCGTATCGAGGATGCTCTTAATGCTACTAAGGCTGCTGTTGAAGAAGGTATTGTTCCTGGTGGTGGAACCGCTTATATTAATGCAATTCCTGCTGTTAAGGCTTTGCTTGATACAACAGAAGGTGATGTAAGAACTGGTGTTTCCATCGTAGTACGTGCTCTCGAAGAGCCAGTACGTCAGATTGCTACAAATGCTGGTCTTGATGGTTCAGTAATTGCTGAGAAGGTAAAAACAGAGAAGGCTGGTGTTGGATATGATGCACTTAACAACCAGTATGTAGATATGTTCGAAGCAGGTATTGTTGATCCAGCTAAGGTTACAAGATCCGCTTTACAGAATGCTGCATCTGTTTCTTCTACTGTTCTTACTACAGAAGCTCTTGTTATTGATATTCCAGAACCAGAGCCAGCAGCGCCAGCAGCTCCAATGTATTAATTTAACTAATTGATTATTTTGAGCGGCCATGCTTAGCACGGCCGCTTTTTTAAGGAGATTTATGGAAGACCTTTATTATGATAAGACCGTAAAAAGAGATAATGGCCCACTTGGCAAAGTATTTCCTGTAGTTTCTATTACTGCAGCAGTTCTTTTTATTGTTTTTTTTAATATCATACCTATTTTGATGGGTGTAAACATTATTTACTTTACAGGTATGGTCTCCCTCGGTATTGGATACCTTGTTTACAGAGCTAATGTCAGTTTAAGAGTTGAATATCAAATTGAGATTACTAATGATCAGTTTGAATTAACAAGAATAACCAATAATAAAAAGAATGATTTATTAGCTGAATTTTCATTAAAAGAAGCTGAATACATAGGTTGTGTAACATCAGACAGATTTAATGATGATTTGGCAAAATCTGATTTTTGTATTAATGCTACTACACTTAAAAATTATTGTATTAATGAGAATAACTGGTATGTTTTTATTACTCAGGATAAAACACCATATGTGATAATATTTCAGTTTGATGAAGAGATGTATCCTATGTTTAGAAGATATAATCCAAGAGGAACACAAAAGATATGATTCCTGAATACTCTGAAGTTAGTTTTTACGTAAAAAGCACAGATTGTAGCATGGACTTTTGTCTTGCTCCTTATGTGCTTTTATCTGATTTACAGGAAAGTGCTGATAAAGGTGCTAATGACTGTGGGTGGGGAAGGGACTTCATAAACAGTCAGGGTTTTTGCTGGATTGTTTTAAGATGTGAACTTCAAATAATAAGACTTCCTAAGTGGAGGGAATCGTTTACAATAAGAACATGGTCTGAAGGCTGTAAGAAGTTGTTCTGGGATCGTGAGTATGAAGTGTATGATTCTAATGGTGAAGTCATAGCAAAGGGAACATCTGTATGGATTCTTGCTAATATGAGTGATCATACTCCAGTTTTTCCATCAAAACTGGATGGTGCTTCTAATTTAAATCCACAGCGTAACCTGATGGCATTAGGTCATAGTTGTCCAAAACTTAAAGTTCCTGATATTAGTTATTTCGACAAACCTGTAGTTCTTAGTAAATTCGGAGATTATACTGAACTTGATCATAATCATCATGTTAATAATACACGCTATGTTGCCTGGATTTATGATGCCTTGTACAAAGACGGAAAAGACCTTTGCAGTATTAATAATATAAACATCAATTATATTTCTGAAGTTAAAAGTGGAGAAAAGGTTGATATATTTATTAAGGATGAAGATGACGGGATTCTTGTTTGTGGCTATAAAAATGAAAATATCGGTGTTTTTGCCTCAAAATTAACATTTTGTGTTTAAGCTGATTTGTTATAAAATATTGTCTAATGTGCAATTTTATAGGAGGCACTCATGATTGAGATAAACAATCTTGTAAAGCGATATGGTGACATTAAAGCTGTTAACGGTATCACATTTACAGTTAACGACGGTGAAGTGTTAGGTTTTTTGGGACCTAATGGAGCCGGTAAGTCAACTACTATGAACATTATTACTGGTTATCTTTCTTCTACATCAGGTTATGTAAAGGTAAACGGTCACGATATTCTTGAAGAACCAGAAGAAGCAAAGAAGTGTATAGGTTATCTTCCTGAAATTCCACCACTTTATTTTGATATGACTGTTCTTGAATATTTGAACTTCATTTGCGATTTGAAGAAGGTTCCTAAGTCTGAGCGTAAGAATCAGCTTGCTTCAATTCTTTCTATGGTAAAGATTATTGACATGGCTGACAGATTAATTGGTAACTTGTCTAAGGGTTATAAGCAGAGAGTTGGTATTGCTCAGGCTTTGGTAGGTAATCCTGATATTTTGATACTTGATGAGCCTACAGTTGGTTTGGATCCAAATCAGATTATCGAGATAAGAAAACTAATACGTAAGCTTGCTGAGAATCATACTGTTATTATTAGTTCTCATATTCTTTCTGAGGTTCAGGCTGTTTGTGACAGAGTAGTTATCATTAATAAGGGTAAGGTTGCTGCTATCGATTCGATTACTGATTTGTCTAAGAAACTTAGTGGTTCTTCTAAGTTATCTTTGTCATTTAAGGGACCAGAGAAGGATGTTATTAATGCTCTGAGATCTATTCCTGGTATTTCTAATGTTGTTTCTATTGTGGCTAATAAGGACACTTCTATTAGCCAGGTTGAGATTACAATCGCTAATGATTCAAAAACTGATGTTCGTGCTTCTGTATTCTATGCAATGAGCAAGGGCAATTGGCCAATCTTGGAGTTTAGATCTATGGATCCTACACTCGAAGAAATCTTCTTGTCTATTACATCAGCCTGATTACGGAGGTTATTAATGTCTGCGGTTTATAAAAGAGAGTTGGCATCTTATTTCAGATCGCCTGTTGGATATGTAGCTTTGGCTCTGTATGGATTCTTGTCTGGATTCTTTTTCATTAATCAGTACAGTGGCGGTAACGTAAATGTTTCTAATGAGATTATGTCTCTCGCTTCTTTCTTTGTAATAATTGTACCTGTAATTACTATGGGCCTTTTTGCTGAAGATAAGAAGAGAGGAACAGAAGTTCTATTCTATACATCACCTGTATCGATGTTTGATGTTGTTCTCGGTAAGTTTTTTGCAGCTTTGACACTTGTTGCAATTCTTTTCATCAATGTATTGGTGCATATGGTAATTACTGCTTGTTCGGGTGGAGTTGTTAATGTTGGTACATGGGGATCAGTACTTGTATACTTTTTCCTTGCTACATTGTTCATCTCTATAGGTATTTTTGCATCTGCTCTTACTGATACACAGATTATTGCTGCTATTATTAGCTTTGTTATTATTCTTTGTGTTCAGCTATTATCAACTATTAGTTCACTTGCATCTTCTGCAGTCGCATCTTTGCTCTCTGCAACAATGTTTAATCTCAATCCAGAAAAGGTAAACGCCGCATGTGATAATGTTGCAAATGCAATTTCCTGGCTTGATCCATTCTCTAAAACTAACGATTTCAGATATGGTGTTTTCTCCATATCTCCTCTTGTGTATTGTGCTTCAATGGCTCTTGTATTCTTGTTCTTAACATACAGAATCCTTGAGAAGAAGCGTTGGTCACAGAAGTAATCCAAGGAGTAACAAGATGAGTAAAGATAATAAAAAAGTAGAAAATCCTGTTAGCGATAATAAGACTAAGAAGGACAATCTTAAGACAGATGTAAGATCTGAAAAGCTCAAGCTTTTCTCTATTGGTTCTTTCTTGATTTTTCTTGTTAGTGTTTTAGCTATAAACATCATTTTTGGTTTAAAAATTAAGAATACTACAATTGATGATTATCTCACATATGATATGTCTTCAACTGGTCAGAATTCAGTATCTGATATAACTATTACATACTTAAATTCATTGCCAGAAGATACTCATATTAGAATTGTTGGTCTTTTTGACAGACCTAAGTCTTTAAGAGATACACCATATGAGTATATTGTTCCTTTACTTGATGATTATGTAGCTGTTTCTAACGGAAGAATTACAGTTGATTATATTAATCCAACTACATATCCATCTATCATCTCAGAACTCGATCCAAGTGGTGTGTATGACCTTGCTAATACTTCATGCTATGTAATCAGCTGTGGTGGCAGCTTGATTGAGATTATGCCTGTTGACTGTTTTACTTATGATAGTGAGTACTTACAGTATGGCTACTATATGCCTACATCCAATATCGTTGAGTCAAAGTTTACCAGTGCAATTGTTAACTTAACTCAGGGTTATAGCTATAAGGCTTACTTTGTAACTGGTTTAGGTGAAAGCTCTCATACACAGTTATCTAATATGTTTGCTGCATTAGGTATTGAGAGTGGTGAGGTACAGGCTAGTGATAATTTTGAAGTACCACTAGATTGTGATTTGCTGGTTATTAATGGTATCAATTCTGATATTACAAGTTCTATGGCTTTGGGAATTCAGGATTACCTCGGAAGAGGCGGTAAGTTGATTGTTGCTGTTAACTACTATAGTTCAAATGTTTCTGAGTCATATCCTAATTTGAACAGCTTATTGACATACGTAAACCTTAGAATTCAGAATGCACTTATTATGGAGAATGACACAGGTGCTCAGATTAACAGTGATAAGTTTAATTCTCTTGTTACTCTTAATAATGCATTTGCTTCCATGGCTGGTGAAGCTACACTTCTTCGTAATTCATATGCAAGACCAATTACAACGGCTGACACTCCATATGCATATATTCAGACTCAGGCTGTTGTAAGTACATCTAATAATGTTACTTTGAGTCAGTATGATGAAAGAACTGGTAACCTTATGCAGAACTCTGTATTAGGTCAGTACAATGTTGGTATGTATGCTACTTACGAAGGCACTCCAACTCCACCTGAAGTTTATGTTTTCGGTACAATGACTTTCACTTCTGATGAATACATTTCAAGCTTCGGTTTTAACGATGCAAACGTTGTTTTCACCAGAAATATTGTTCGTGAGATGCTCAAAGCTGAGGATAGTGTATATGTTGAAGGAAAGGCTTTGTCTGACTATTCAATCGATACAACTAAGGTTAATGGTAATACAGTTACTGTATTGACATTTATTCTCATTGCTATTGTTCCTCTTGCATTGGTTATTGCTGGTGTAGTTGTTTATAACAAGAGAAAGAATCTGTAATTATGAAATCTTTAAAAAGTTTATTAGTTCCTTTTATCGTTATGATTGTACTCGTAGCTGTTGCTGTAGGTGTAATCATCTCAAATAATTCTGGTAACGGTGATGGAATTGTTAGTAATGAAAGTGTAGAGGTTTTCTTTATGGATATCTCAACAATTTCTACTGTTGAAGTGTTAAATAATAATGGTACTGGTATTGGATTTCAGTCATATTTTACTAATGACGGTGTCCTGAACTGGTCATTGCTTGATAAATACGATTCTGGTGTTGATATCAATTCAAATGGTGTTTCTTCATGGGTTGCGGTTCTTACTAACTTTAATGCAAATGCAACTATAGGTGACAGTTCTACTTTAAATCTTGCAGAGTACGGTTTGGATAATCCTGTATATACAATTCTTATTACTGGTTATGATGGTGTTTTACATACAATATATGTTGGTAATAAGACTGTTAATGAAGCAAATTGTTATTTTATGTTAGATGGTGATCCTAACATTTATACAATTGCTGCTGCCAAGTATTTGTATTGTGGATATCAAATGATTGATTTCCTTGCTACTCAGATTCTTGATATTGATTACTCTAATATCGCTACTCTTGAGTTTATTAGAGTAGAAGATAATCTTGATATGCTTACTACCTGTGAGATTTATGAGACAGGTTCTCCTATATTTACAGCAATTTCTCCATTCAATATAGGATGTAGTAATTACTTTAATGATCTTGTTAGTAATGTTACTGATTTGCAGATTACTTCTTTTGTAGAACTTACAGATGAGCAGGTTAGCGATTATGGTCTTTTGGATCCTGCATATACATTTATCTTCACAATGGTTGATGGAACTAGTCTTGAAATCAACTTGTCTAATGAAGTTAATGGATACTACTATGGAAAGTCTTCAAATATCGATGGATACTTCCAGTTAAGCTCAATGCAGATGTCTGGCCTTAATACTTCATTGGTAATGCTTCTTGATAGTTATCTTGTTTATTATGCTGCTTATGATATGTCATCTATCACTGGTACTTATGGTGATGAGACATTTACATATCAGATAGATACAAATGATTCAATTTCTTCTGCTAATGCTACAGCATTGCTTAATTTGAGAAATGTTAAGATTTTCAATTCTAATAATAGATCTTATGCTGCGATTCTTTATGAGTCATTGATTACTATTTCGATTTCTGGTGTTGAATCAGATGCAAACCCTGATTTTGATCCTGAAGTAACATTTACTTATATTACAAACGATTACCATACGTATGAGTTGTCTTTTGTTGTACGTGATGGTACGTCTTATTATGTATTTATGAATGGTGAGTATACTTCATTTGTTGTTCCTAGAACTCAGATTTTCCACGATGGTGGAGAGAATACTTTCGATTATGGTGCTTGGACAGCTTATGAGATCGCGGAAGAAGCTATAGATAACGCTATTAATGGTATTTATGACAGACCTATTGAGGCTGCTTGATAATGAGTAAAACTGTTAAAAACAATATAGAAAAAAGCTTATGGATTACTATTGGTGTTTTCCTTGCAATTCTTGTTGTTTCAATTGTTCTTCTTGTTATTGTTGTTCGTAATGAAGAAGCAACCAAGGGTGCTGACAGATCGATTAGACTTTCTGGCCAAAGTGGATTCGAGTGCGAGTATGCTGAAGCACAGAAGTTATATGTTTTTGGCGATGGTGTAATCAAAGTTACAACAGACAGAGTGGCTTATCTTACATTGTCTGGTAATGAAGTTTTCAGTACTTCTGTCTCATATAACAATCCACAATGTTATATCAATGGAACAAGATGTGTTGTTTTTGATAATGGTGGATATGGTTTTGTTGTAATGGATGAGAGTGGAGTCTTGTATTCCAAGCCAACTGAGAATACCGTTCAGTCAGCTATTCTTTCTGACTCCGGTCTGTGTGCAATTGTTACTGATAGTACTGACGCTTATGGCGAAGTAATTCTGTACTATAGAGATGGTACTCAGATATCAAGATGGTCTTCTTATAATTCAGGATATCCTATTTGTGGAGCTTTTTCTGATAATGAGAATTACTTTGCATTAACAACTCTTAATACTTCTGGTGCTGTTTACGAGCCATTTGTTCGTTTGTTTGCTTTAAATTATAATAATGATGCAATTTCAACTTCGGACTACGCGTTATTCTCTATTAGTGATCCTGGAATTCTTTCTTACATAGATTATATTGGTAGTTCCTTGTACACATTTTCTGTTGATACCGTGTATACATTAAGAAATGACGAGTTGTCTCCATTAGGTGAGAGTCTTGGCTCTATTAACTATGTAAGAATGGTTAATGATAATATTTATATCATTTATTCGGATGGTGTTAACCAGCTTAACAAACTTCGTGTAATAAGTAGTTCAGGAAATACTATTTATGATTCTGAAGTGGGTTCTGTAGTAAATGCTATTGCTTCTAATGATAACAATTTTTCTTTATCAATTGATAACCGAATTATTATTTTTAATGATGAAGGCGATGTAATTTCCGATATTGCTGTTGATGAGGATATAATTCGAATAGGTTTTACAGATAATAACCGTCTTGTTGTAGTTTCAACAAGTGGTGTGCACACGATAGATTATTAATTAGGGGAGTTATGGAAACTGAAATAAAACTTGCTTTTAAAAGCAAAGAAGAATTAATGGCCGTTATTAACGCTGAGTGGTTTGTTGATTATTGTCTGGATGCAGGTGAGAAGGAACCAGTTAAGCTTACAAATACTTACTACGATACTAAGGACAGAATTCTTAAAGCTAAGGGTACTTCTGTTCGCGTTCGTCTTTATGAAGATGAAGATGGTGAACGTTATGAGCACACCGTTAAATTTGGTGGGTCCGTAGTTAATGGATTACATCAGCGCTATGAGTGGAATGTAGATTCAGAAGAAGATTCTTTTGATGTTGATAGTTTTAAGGCAGCTTCTGTAAGAAGTGATGATGATCCAAGTGAGATTCTTGAAGACGCCCTTGGTGATATTAAGAATGATGATCTTGTTGCTTTATGCTCTACTTATTGTGAGCGAACAACATATACTTTTGGATTTGGTGACTCCATTATGGAAGCATGCTTTGATGTAGGTGTTATCACAGCTGGCAATAAGAAAGAAGAGATTTGTGAACTTGAGTTGGAACTTGAGTCTGGTGATGTTGTAGATCTTAAGGATATGGCTCAGTTTATTATTGATAATACTGATGCTAAGTTATTTGATGACAGTAAATATATCAGAGCTTTAAGATTACTTGATCAGTCTGATGAAGAATAATTTTGATGTAATTATTATTGGTGGCGGCGCGGCAGGTTTGATGTGTGCCGCTTATCTATGCTCTCTGAACAAATCTCTTAATATTTGTATAATTGAGAAAAATACTCGTGTCGGTAAAAAGATTCTTGCTACTGGTAATGGCAGATGTAATCTTGAAAATTTAAGCGCGAGCTCAAATGATTATTTTAGTGATGACACTCATAAGATTGATATGATTCTTTCTGAATTTGATGTCAACAGAGTATTGTCTTTCTTTGAAGATAATCTTGGTTTGGTAACTGATAGTATCGATAACCTTGTATATCCTGTTACATATAAAGCAGCTACAGTTTTAGACTGTATTAGATTTTATTGTGAAGGAATCACAATAATTACAGAGACTGTTACTTCAGTAAACAAAAATGATGATTCTTTTGAAGTATGCTTTAAAAGTGGCAGTTATACCGCTGATAATCTTGTTCTTGCTGTTGGTGGTGCAGCTGCTCCTTCTACTGGTAGTGATGGTTCTTTATTTTCAGTAGTTAAAAAGCTTGCTGGAAGCGATAGTTTTACCAAAATTACACCTGCATTGGTTCCTTTTAAGACATCAGATAGCGATATTAAGACTTTGTCTGGTAATCGTTTTAAATGCACGGTTACACTCGAAGACTTTATCGAGGAAGGTGAAATACTATTCACTGACTACGGTGTGTCAGGAATAGTAGTAATGCAGCTCTCTAGAAAGTATTATGAATTTACAGAAAAAGCATCTAAATCTGTTGATATATTAATAGATTTTTTACCTAAGTATTCGCTTGATAAGAAGACTGAAATTGTAAGAAAACTAATAAGTTCTTTTTCTGACAGACCAGTACCTCTGGCGTTAACCGGTTTAATTAACAGGCAGTTAGCTGAAGTAGTTGTAAAACGAAGTGGAAGTAACCCTGTTGATATAGCTAAGACACTTAATAGTTTTAAGTTAACTGTTACTGGAACACTAGGTTTTGATAATGCGCAGGTTACAAGGGGTGGACTTAAAATGTCAGCTTTAAGCAGTAATCTTGAATTATTAAAAAGTCCAAAGTGTTATGCTTGTGGTGAGCTCTTAAATGTTGATGGTCCTTGTGGAGGATATAATTTACACTGGGCATGGGCATCGGCTATGAAGGTTGCTGATTCAATTATTAAGGATTCTATCAATGATTAAAGACGTAGTATTTAAGCCTGAAGAAATTGGAAACTGTGATGATATTATCTCTTTAATAGGTAAGAGAATTCATTCAGGCAGAAAAATATATATAACTAAATCATATATAGACGCACGTAAAAAGCCAAATATTAAAGTAGTATATCGAGTCACTGATGAAGCTACTTCTGATCCTGACTGCGTAGCTTTGCCACTTAAGGGGCAGAAGTTTAATACAGTTGATAGACCTGTAATCATTGGTTTTGGTCCTGGTGGTATGTATGCTGGACTGGTTCTTGCTGAATATGGACTTCGCCCAATTATTTTAGAGACTGGCAAGGATGCTGTATCAAGAAGTGAAGATATTAAAAAATCCTGGGAAACTGGAAGAATAAACCCTTATTCAAACATAATGTTTGGAGAGGGTGGAGCTGGAACTTTTTCTGATGGTAAGCTTTATTCAGGGATCTCATCGCCTTATAAAGCATTCATAAATAAAATTTTTATTGAATGTGGTGCCGACAGCGATATCGATTATGACTCTCATCCTCACGTAGGTACTGATGTACTTGTAAAGGTTGTATCTAACCTTCGACGTAAAATCACAGCCTTAGGTGGTGAAGTAAGATTTGAGAGTAAAGTAACCGACATTGATATTAAGAACGGAAGAATAATATCTGTAAGAGGAGATAACTTTGAAATACCATGTAGTCGCTTGATAATTGCTGGTGGTCATGGTGATAAGAAGCTTTTCGAAATGCTTATGAGTAGAGGGCTTACACTGACTGCCAAGCCGTTTTCTGTTGGTGTCAGAGTTGAACATAAGCGAATAGATGTTGATATGTGCCAGTATGGATTTGATACATCGATTTATAAAAATATCTCTGCTGCTAACTATAAACTCTCTGTAGACACGCCAAATGACAGTTGTTTGTATACTTTTTGCATGTGCCCAGGTGGACATGTTATTTCCAGTGGAAGTAGTCCCGACAAGCTTTGCACTAACGGTATGAGCTATAGAGCTCGCGATAATGAGAATTCCAATAGTGCGCTTTTAGTTCCAGTAATACCAATGGATATCTATGAAGATGTATTTGCGCTTTTTGATTATCGTGAACGATTAGAGCATAAAGCATTTGAATTAGGTGGAAGTAACGGAAAAGCCCCATGTATGACTGTTGGAGACTTGCTTGGCAACAATAAAACTTATGGCTTGGGAGAAGTTAAACCAAGTTTCAGACCTGGCGTAACATATACTGATTTTTCAGATGTATTTGAAGATAATAGAATTGTTGAGACACTAAAGCAGGGAATTGAACTTATGTCTCATAAGGCCAGCTTTTTTAGAGACCCTAATGCCGTACTAACTGCTGTTGAGGCAGGATCTTCGTCTCCTGTTAGAATTCTTAGGGATAAAGAGTCTTTGCAAAGTGTTAGTGTAGAAGGAATATATCCTTGCGGAGAGGGTGCTGGTTATGCCGGAGGCATTATGAGTTGTGCTGTAGATGGCATAAAATGTGCTAATCGCCTTGCTCAAAGTGTGTTATTATAGATTGATTATTTTTGAAGGAGAAGAACTATGGCTTCAGAAAAGAACACAGCTGTTATTTCCGTTCTTGGAAAGGACCGAACAGGTATTATTGCAGGAGTTTCTAAGCTTCTTTGTGATAACAATATTAATATTAATGATATTTCCCAGACAATTCTTGATGATATTTTCACAATGATTATGCTTGTTGATCTTAAGGATCTCATCATTGAAGAGTCTGATATTAAGGAGCAGCTTGACAAGTTAGGAGAAGAGCTTGGCGTTACAATTGCTATTCAGCATACAGAATTGTTCGACAGGATGCATAGAATATGATTACTGATTTTGAAATATTAGAGACAATGAAGATGTTCAACGAGCAGCACTTGGACATCAGAACTATAACAATGGGTATTTCTCTTATGGACTGTGCTGCTTCTACTGTTGAAGAGTCCTGTAATAAAATCTATGACAAGATTTGCAGATATGCAGGTAATCTGGTTGCTACAGGAGAAGCTATCTCTAAGAAGTACGGTGTACCAATTATTCATAAGAGAATTTCTGTAACACCTATTTCTATTGTTGCTGCAGCATGTGGTGCAACTGATTACACTCCATTTGCAAAGACCTTGGACAGAGCTGCCAAGGCTTGTGGTGTTAACTTCGTTGGTGGTTTCTCAGCATTAGTCCAGAAGGGCTATACCAACGCTGATAAGAATCTCATTGAATCTATTCCTGAGGCTTTGGCATCTACAGAGTTCGTATGTTCATCTGTTAATCTTGCTTCCACAAGAACTGGTATCAATATGGATGCTGTTGCTGATATGGGTAGAATTATTAAGAAGACAGCTGAACTTACCAAGGATAATGATGCCCTTGGCTGCGCCAAGCTTGTAGTATTTGCCAATGCACCTGAAGATAACCCATTTATGGCTGGCGCTTTCCTAGGTCCAGGTGAACCAGAGTGTGTTATCAATGTTGGTATTTCAGGTCCTGGTGTTGTTAAGACTGCTTTGGAAGCCGTAAGAGGCCAGGACTTGGGAACTGTCGCTGAGACTATTAAAAAGGCAGCATTTAAGATTACTCGTGTAGGTGAGCTTGTTGCTCGTGAAGCTTCTCAGAGACTTAATGTTCCATTCGGTATTATTGATCTCTCTTTGGCTCCAACTCCGGCCGTAGGTGACTCTGTTGCCAGACTTCTTGAAGAGTTTGGTCTTGCAGAATGTGGTACATGGGGTACAACTGCTGCTCTTGCAATGCTTAATGATGCAGTTAAGAAGGGCGGAATTATGGCTTCTTCATATGTAGGTGGTTTATCCGGTGCTTTTATTCCTGTTTCTGAGGATGAAGGAATGATTGCAGCTGCTATGTCTGGATCATTGAAGCTTGAAAAACTAGAAGCAATGACATGTGTATGCTCTGTAGGTCTTGATATGATTGCTGTACCTGGTTCTACAACAGCTGAGACTATTTCAGGAATTATCGCTGATGAGATGGCTCTTGGTACATTCAATAATAAGACAACCGCAGTAAGACTTATTCCAGTTCCAGGCAAGGATGTTGGTGACATGGTTGAATTTGGTGGTCTTCTTGGTAGTGCACCAATTATGGCTGTTAATAATGCTTCATGTGCTGAATTTATCCACAGAGGCGGTAGAATTCCTGCACCAATTCATAGTATGCGTAACTAATTATTATCAATTATTAGTTAACATATTTCTATTATGTAAAGACCGTGTAAACGTTGGTTTTTGCATAAAAATCTACAATTTAAGATTGATATAATAACGGAGTGCTTTTTAAGTACTTCGTTATTATTTATTTGGAGGCAAACAATATGTGGCATGAAGAAGCCGTTTTTTATCAAATCTATCCCTTGGGGTTCTGTGGTGCACCTTTTGAGAATGATGGTGTTCCAGCAAGTAGAATTCTCAAGGTAATTGATTGGATTCCTCATATCAAAAAGCTTGGTATTAATGCTATTTATTTTTCACCTGTATTTGAATCTGATACGCATGGATATAACACAAGAGATTACGGCGTTATTGATACTAGACTTGGAACTAATGAAGATTTTAAGAAGGTAGTTGATGAGCTTCACAAGAATGATATTAAGGTTGTTCTTGATGGTGTATTTAATCACGTAGGACGCGGCTTCTGGGCTTTTAAGGATGTACTTGAGAAGAGATGGGATTCCCCTTATAAAGACTGGTTCCATATATCTTTTGATGGTAATTCAAACTATAACGATGGTTTATGGTATGAAGGATGGGAAGGAAACTATGATCTTGTAAAACTTAATCTTCGCCATCCTGATGTAATTAATCATATTTTGGATAAGGTTAGCTTTTGGATTGATTATTTTGATATCGATGGTTTAAGACTTGATGTAGCTTATTGTTTGGACCATGAATTTTTAAGAAGACTTCGTGAGCACTGTGACTGGAAGAAAAATGAATTCTTTTTATTAGGTGAGGTTCTCCACGGTGAGTATGGACGTATGCTTAATGAGATGCATTTACATTCACTTACTAATTATCAGTGCTATAAGGGCCTGTATTCTGCATTTAACTCAGATAATATGTTTGAGATTATGCATTCTCTTATGAGACTTTTTGGTCCAGAGGACTGGACTGTGTGCAGGGGTGCTCATCTGTTGTCTTTTGCTGATAACCATGATGTAACCAGACTTGCATCAATTGTTAATGATTCTAACAAGCTTCCTCTAATTTACACTATGGTTTATACGATGCCAGGAATTCCATGTGTATATTATGGATCTGAATGGGGAACAAAGGCACGTAAAGAAGAAGGAGATCCTGCTCTGAGAGCCTGCTTTGAAAGACCTGAGTGGAATGAACTAACTGACCATATAGCTAAGCTTTCTGAGATTAAGAAGAACTCTAAGGCGTTAAATTATGGTGGTCTTCGTAATGTAGTTCTTACAAATAAACAGTGTATCTTTGAGCGTAACTGTGGTGACCAGAGAGTTATGGTTGCTATCAATATGGATTCTAACTCTTATTGGGCTCATTTTGACGCTGGATGTGGACAGGCTAAGGAATTAATTTCAGGAACAACTCATGATTTTGGAGGTGGTACGGAACTTCCACCTTATTCTTCTAAGATTTTCCTTATGGAAAGATAAAAAGTTTATAAGCTAAGAAAAAAGGAGAGGTTTTGAAGCCTCTCCTTTAATTGTGCTTGCATTTTTAACTCGACGATTATTATAAGCTCTCAAGATATGCTTTAACAGTCTCTGGTGCAGGGCCTCCGATTAAGCTTCTTCCTTCAACACAAGTCTTAAGTGAGATTGCATCATATACATCATCTTCAAATACTTCAGAGATTTCCTTGAGCTTCTCAAGAGGTAACTTCTCAAGAGTTGTATTGTTCTCAATACAATAGTGAACAAGTTTTCCAGAAATTGCATGTGTCTCACGGAATGGAAGGCCCTTCTTAACAAGATAATCAGCCAAGTCAGTAGCATTTGTAAATCCACCAAGAGCAGCAGCTTCCATATTATCTTTACGAATAGTCATCGTCTTAAGCATACCAGTAAAAGGAGGGAGAACAGCCTTAACAGTATCGATAACATCAAATAGTGATTCCTGAACTTCCTGCATATCTTTATTATATGTTAGTGGAAGTCCCTTCATAATTACAAGTAGGGAAACAAGATCACCATAAACTCGTCCTGTCTTACCACGTGTAAGCTCAGCAACATCAGGGTTTTTCTTCTGTGGCATCATAGATGAACCTGTAGAATATGCATCGTCAAGCTCATAGAACTTAAATTCCTGTGAAGAGTAAAGAATGATTTCCTCGCTCATACGAGAGACATGCATCATAAAGATTGAAATAGCAGAAGCGAACTCGATGGCGAAGTCTCTGTCAGCTACTCCATCAAGAGAATTTAAGGTAACACCATTCATATCAAGATCCTCAGCTACAGCTTCACGATCAAGTGGATATGTAGTACCAGCCAAAGCACCTGAACCAAGAGGTGAAAAATTTGCTCTTGCTGTTGCCGCATCAATTCTTTCAATATCTCTTAGGAACATCTCGATATATGCAGAGAGGTAGTGAGCGTAAGTAATTGGCTGAGCACGCTGAAGGTGAGTATAGCCAGGCATATATGTATAGATATTATCTAGGGCGATATCCTTAAGTACTTCTACCAAATCATCGATACCCTGCAAAATACCCTGTGCTTCATCTACGAGGTAGAGACGCTGGTCGAGTGCAACCTGGTCGTTTCTAGATCGACCTGTATGAAGTCTCTTACCAGCATCACCAATTCTGTTAGTAAGTTCTTCTTCAATAAACATATGAATATCTTCAGCGTCAGAGTCGAAAGTAAGTTTACCTGTCTTAATATCTTCAAGTATTGATATCATACCCTTATAGATATCATTAGCATCCTGCTGTGAGATGATACCCTGCTTAGCGAGCATCTGAGAATGTGCAATAGAACCTCTGATGTCCTGTTCGTACATTCTAGAGTCAAAAGGGAGGGAAGAGTTATAGTCATTAACGTCCTTATCAGTTGCCTTTTCAAAGCGGCCAGCCCACATTTTCTTAGCCATTTGTGTTCTCCTTACGTATCAATTCTTACTAAATCAATCAAAGCTTTATTTCTGTAATTAAGATCTTCTCTAACAGTAAAACCCTGTTTTTCCCAGAAAGCATTAGCTCCTTCGTTATGCTTGAACGCTACAAGTAATACTTTACTGATTTTTTCAGTTTTTAAAGCTTCCAGAGCATGCGCCACTAATTCTTCGCCAATACCTTGATGACGATAATTTGGATGAACGCATGTGTGCTGTATAATTCCTCGTCTTCCATCGTGGCCACAAAGAATTGCACCAGTAATTATTTTACCACAACAAGTTAAACGTTCAGACACAAAACTGGTATTAGGATTACGATCGAGGTATCTTTTGATTCCTTCCTTTGAATCATCAACATCATTAAATCCCATACCTTTACACGACATCCACATCTTGTAGACTTCATCGTAGTCATCAATCGTCATTAGGCGATATTTCATATTACTCTCCAAAAATAAAAAAGCTGCGAACAATAAGTCCGCAGCCTATTGTTAAACTTCAATAAAATGAATTACTTCTTGTTCTCGTTCTTAAGCTCATTCATTTTCATAGCACGAACCTTAAGAGGGAGACCCCAGAGGTTGATGAATCCTTCTGCATCGTGGTGGTCATACATATCACCAGTTGTAAAGGATGCAAGAGACTCACTATAAAGAGAATATGGGGAAGTAGTACCATTCTTAATAATGTTACCCTTGTAAAGACGGAGCTTAACTTCACCTGTTACATACTGCTGTGTAACTGTTGTGAAAGCTGTGATAGCCTCACGAACAGGTGTAAACCACTTACCCTCATAAACGATACCAGCCATCTTGTTGCCAAGATCTTTCTTAAGAGCGATTGTATCACGATCAAGAACAAGCTCTTCGAGCTGCTGATGTGCTTCCATAAGGATTGTTCCACCAGGTGTCTCATAAACACCACGGCTCTTCATACCAACAACTCGGTTTTCAACGATATCAACGATACCAATACCATGCTTGCCACCGTTAGCATTGGGCTTACGTATAATATCAGCAACCTTCATCTTTTCACCGTTAAGGGATGTTGGCATACCCTTGTCGAATGTGATTGTGAGTTCTTCGCCTTCTTCAGGTGCTCTCTCTGGTGTAACACCTAAAACAAGCATATGATCATAGTTAGGAGCCTTAGAAGGATCTTCAAGTTCAAGACCTTCGTGGCTGATGTGCCAGAGATTTCTGTCACGGCTGTAGGATTGGTCTGTGCTGAATGGAAGGTCAATACCATGAGCCTTACAATAGTCAATCTCAGCCTGACGGGAATCCATCTGCCATCTGTCGTCACGCCATGGAGCTATAACCTTGATGTCAGGAGCTAATGCTCTGATACCGAGCTCAAATCGAATCTGATCATTACCCTTACCAGTAGCACCGTGGCAAATAGCAACAGCGTTTTCCTTACGAGCAATCTCAACTAACTTGGCAGTAATAACAGGTCTAGCCATAGCTGTACCCATCAAATATTTATGCTCATATACAGCACCAGCCTGAACGGAGGGCATGATATAGTTCTCTGCGAAATCATCTACAACATCTTCGATGTAAAGCTTAGAAGCACCAGAAAGCTGAGCACGCTCTTCGAGTCCGTCTAATTCTTCGCCCTGACCACAGTCGATACAGCAGCAGATTACTTCATATCCGTAAGTTTCCTTAAGCCATGGAATTACAGCTGTTGTGTCAAGTCCGCCGGAATAAGCCAAAATTACTTTTTCCATTTTAAAACCTTCTTTCAATGTATATTTATTCATATATATTAATAATACATAGATAGCAATTACAATAACTCAAATGCCTTATATTTTCAACTTAAATTATTACTTATATTTTTCACATATGTTATTATCGTATAGTTCATAGATTTTATTGTTTAATCGAGGTTAACTATGCCAGTATTTGATTTTAATACTAAGAGTGACGAACAGGCTGATGTAACAGTTACATATACAACATTTGATTCTGATAGAAGAACTGCAGACGCACAGAATCCTATTATTGTAATTAGTAATAAGGCAGGAAAACTTAAGCATCATTCATGTGGCATGTTTACAAGTCCAACTAAGGGTACTTCTTTTACTCTTGAAACTGATGATGGTGAAAATATTAATGAAGACATTTTAAGAATTGATTCAAGATTTGTAAGTCTCGTTAAATGGCTTGGTGATAGCCATGTAATGGTTAGATTATCTGGTATTGCAAAGGATGGTGAATACTGGATTTATAAGATTATGGAGACTGGAATTGCTGTTCGTGGCGCTAAGCTTGCAGGCGAGAATGGCTTTTTGCAGTTTATGCTTGGAAGATTATTTCAAAGCGAGGCTCCATCTGACACAGAAAAAGATCCAGATGATATTGAAGATTCTGATAACATGAAATTAACCAGCGTACAAAGTATTGCTGATTTTCTTACGTGTGCTGGTAATACTTTACCTGAAAATATTCGTATGTGGGCTAAGCGTAATTTAGCAATTGCAAAATCTAGTGAAGTTACTCCTGAAGAGAGAAGACATGCTCTTCGTGCACTTTCAATAATGTTCAGCATTCATTGGAAGAATGATTATTTTGAAGCGATTGATCCTGTTGAGGCCAGAAAGATTCTTGATGAAGAATTATATGGCATGGAGAAGGTAAAGCAGAGAATTATCGAGACTATTATTCAGATTAATAGAACTCATACTCTTCCTGCTTATGGACTTTTACTTATCGGCCCTGCAGGTACTGGTAAATCTCAGCTGGCTTATGCTGTAGCAAAAATTCTTAAGATGCCTTGGACTACTCTCGAAATGAGTTCCATCAACGATCCTGAGCAGCTTACAGGAAGCTCACGAGTTTATTCCAACGCTAAGCCAGGAATTATTATGGAGACATTTGAGAAGGCTGAGAGTTCAAATCTGGTATTTATCATTAATGAGCTGGATAAAGCATCTGCTGGTAAAGGTAACGGAAATCCTGCTGATGTTCTTTTGACTCTTCTTGATAACCTTGGATTTACAGATAACTATATTGAGTGCAATATTCCAACTAGTGGTGTATATCCAATCGCTACAGCTAATGATAAGTCTCAGATTAGTGCCCCGTTGATGTCTCGATTTGCTGTAATTGAGTTGCCTGACTATAGCTTTGATGAGAAGAAGGCTATTTTTACTCAGTTTGTAATGCCTAAGGTTTTAAGAAAAATTGGCCTTAAGCCTGAAGAATGTACTATTACAGAAGATGGCTTAGATGCCATTATTGATACTTATAAAACTACTAGCGGTATTCGAGATCTCGAGCAGGCAGCAGAGCATATTGTTGCCAACGCGTTGTATAGAATAGAAGTGGAGAAAATTTTATCTGTAACTTATGATGCAGAAGCAGTGAAGTCCTTGCTTTAATATATTGCCATTGTTTTAAATATTATTTTGTTGTAATATTCTTAAGCCTTGCGGATGTGGTGAAATGGCAGACGCGCCAGCTTCAGGTGCTGGTGGGAGCAATCCCGTGCGGGTTCGAGTCCCGCTATCCGCACCACAAAATAAGCCCCTTTGTTCTTGGCGTCGAACAGTGCTTCTCACTTCGTTCGTGCGCAGCTTGCAGAACAATGGGGCATTTTATTTAGATAGCGACAACTTGCAGAACAGAGTGCATCAATATTTAAAAGAATGGTATAATTTTTACAGGTGAATTTATGTGTTCTCGTGTAAATAGATTTGCATCTTTGATATTGATATTTTTTATGCTATTTGCTTTTTCAGGTTGCTTCTCAGAAGAATCTGCTTTTCCGGTGCTTAATTTCCCTCAGGATAATACGAATTCAACTGATGTTATTATCGATTCTCCTGTATATTCTGATAATAGTTTTCATGAGATTACTGTTGCTTTACCTTTATCAGAAGACACTGTTAATTACCTGATGAAGCTATATTATGCGAAGGCTCATGGAATTTTTCCTGATGATCATAATGGCCTTGACATTAGTCTTGAGTATCTTAATGCTATTAGTACTACCTGGATTGCTAATACAATAACAACTACAGGTGAAGGTGAGACTCTTTCAACTATAGTTCAGTTAAGTGAAACTTCAGGTGTTCCAGATTTATTTCTGACACCAGATATTGAATCTTTAAATAGAAGTGGGTTAATAGTGCCTCTTGATTCATATTTATTTGACAATGACTTTTTAAGTTCTTCTATCTATCTTGGTGCATTAGAGCCTTTACTTTTTGGCGATGGCTATATGGGACTACCTTTTTATTCTACAGTTATGATGATTGCAGGTAATAAGGATTATCTGCCAGAGAGTGGTATACCTCCATTCTCAATGTCTGCTGATGAATTCTATGATTTTGTTGACTCTATACCATCTAATTATGAGATTACATCCGTTTATAACCCATTAGATTTTAATGAATATCTTGGTGACGGTTTTTTTGAAGTTAATGAAGAGGATGGTACCGATTCTAGATTATCTCGTTCATGTGGGGTATGGCTTATGAATTCGGGAGAATTTGATACGTGGAATTCTTACTATCCTGATGGCTTATATTTTACAATGCTTCCTACTGATAATGTATATGCAACTGTTTATCCTTTATGTGTATCAAGTAATAGTAATGAGTATCAGTTCGCAGCTGATTTTGCAGCTTTTATATGCTTTGACCGTGATGCTCAAATGCTTATTAACAGACTTGAGATAGAGAGAGGATATTTCCCAGTAATATCATCTCCAGCTGTATGGGAAATTTTATCCAGTGACAGTGAGTTTGGTTCTCAGGCGATGCTTTATGAACAGTTTATGAGTAATGCTGTTTATTCTCTTCCAGAGGGTTCTTAACATGTCAGTAGTTCGTGAAGCTTTAATAAAGGATGCCTCAAAATTAAAGACTACACTTGGCTTAGATAAGACTATGCTTGTTGAAGATTTTCTACGAGATAATAAGTCAGTAATTACTAGTGATTACCTGTCACTCGCGACTTATAGTAAGTTTGGCAGTAATTCTGTAGTGATCAAGCTTTATGGCGAGCTTACAGATTCATTTGTTAATGAAGTCCTTAAATATTTGCTTTTCGAGAAGGAAATATACAAAGTAAGTATTGTGCTTGCTATGGATGAGACGAATATTGAAGAAATCTTAATGCGTAACGGATTTATTCAGGAAGCTGTACTTCATAATGAGGTTGAAGTAAACGGAAGTTTTGAGGACGCTGGTTTATTTTATATTACGGCTCCTATGTTTACTTCGTATAATGTTGGTTTTATTCCATTCCAGCGTGGAGTTATCGCTATATGCGGCGGAATTGATTATGTTGATGAAATCTCTTTCTTAAGTTATGGTTCTCCTGTTGATAACAGATTTATAAGACTTTGTGCAGACTATAGTGGCCTTATGGAAAATGGTCTTCTGCTAAGCAGAGGTCATGAGAATTATGAATTTTATTCTGTTGAAGGTCTTCCTGCAGAAGTTTTACGAGCAATTTCTGAGATTAGAGAGTATCTGACTAAGGAAAGAACCAGTTTTGATATCAATATCAAACTACCACAAACATCTGACTTCAGACTTGATGTATGGAATGAGCTTAAGAAGATACCTTTTGGTGATACTCGAAGCTATGAAGATATTGCACTTGTTTTATCTGATAATGATAAGGTTAAGGCAAGAAAGCTTACCAGAGCTGTTGGTCATGCCTGTTCTGAGAATCCGGTTCCTATTATTATTCCTTGTCACCGGGTTATCGGTAAGGATGGTAAGTTAGTTGGCTTCAAGGATGGTGTAGAGTTTAAGGACTTTTTGCTGACACACGAATTATTTGCGGCTTTACCGCTATGTTAGAGGAGAATATATGGCAAAACATGATAAAACCGAAATAGGTATATCGACATTACTTAATCCAGTACCAGTTGTGATGGTTTCATGCGCTGGTAAAAAAACTGAAGATGTAATGGACAGACCTAACATAATTACAGTAGCTTGGACTGGTACTGTTAATTCTGAACCCCCAGTGCTTAGTATTTCTGTTCGTAAATCACGACATTCGCATCGAATCATTGAAGAAACTGGTGAGTTTGTCGTTAATTTGGTTAGTAAGTCACTAGCTAAATCATGTGATTTTTGTGGTGTTAAGAGCGGAAGTGATTTGGATAAGTTTAAGGAATGTGGTTTAACTCCAGTTAAGTCTGAGTTTCTTAACTATGCCTATGCAATTAAGGAAGCTCCTGTTTCTTTGTCGTGTAAGGTAAGATCAAAGACCGAGCTTGGTTCACATGACATGTATCTGGCAGATATTGTAGGAATTACTGCTGATTCTTATCTGCTTGATGAGAATGGTAAGCTTTGTTTGGATAAGGCTAATTTGGTTGTTTATAATCATGGAGAATACTTCCTGTTAGGAAAGAAAATTGGATTCTTCGGGTACTCTCTTGCATCTGATGAAATCCTTAAGAAGAGGCTTGGATAATGGAATTTATAAGTATTGATAAGGTATTTAGCAGCAGATTTATTACTCGCTTTGATGTTAAGTACAAAACTTCTGATGGCAACATCAAGAATTATGAGATGATTTCAAGAACGCCTGATATTAAGACTTTGGAGGATATTAAAAATTCCCCTGCGCAGGCTGTTGTGCTTATGATTCACGATAAAACAGGGGAGAAGATTCTGCTAAATAAAGAATTCCGTATGGCTGTGGGAGATTACTGTTATAACTTTCCTGCAGGTTTGATTGATCCTGGAGAAGACTATAAGACAGCAGCAACACGTGAGTTATGGGAGGAGACAGGTCTTAATCTTACTGAGATTAAAGATTTGTGGCCTATGGCATATAGTGCTGTTGGCGTTATGGATGAGCGCTCTGTCGTAATTTTAGGTGTAGCCGAAGGTGAATTTGCTCCTTCAACTTCTGCAGAAGAAGAAATTGAAGCTAATTGGTACTCTAAGGAAGAGATTCGCGAAATGCTTAAAACTGACACTCATTTTGCGGCAAGAACACAAGCTTATTGCTGGTGCTGGGCACATAGTAAAGGATTTGATGTATGATTGTCACTCTTTCCGACTTAGCCAGAAGAATTAAGTCTGATGAGGACAGATGCTTCCTTTTGTATGGAAAGGAAGATTATTATATCGAGCGAGCAGCTAATTCTATCAAGGCTAAATACATAACTGATGGCTTTGAATCAATGGATTACATCAAACTTGATTTTGGTGGTAAAGCTATTGATGTAGAGAAAATATCCGAGAATATTGAACTACCAGCATGGTCTTCTACGAAGCGTGTAGTTGAAGTATGTAATTTTGACTATGAAAAACTTGATGTTGATAAAACAATCAAATTAATTGGGGCAATTCCTGATTCAACTGTTGTTATTTTTAGAACAATTTCCATTGATAAGCGTAAAAAGAAACTATATGAAGCCTTTGATAAAAACGGTGTCATTTCCGAGATAGATTATCTTGATGAAGAAAAACTAAGCAGATATATAGTTTCTGGATTTGGTAAAGTCGGATTAACAATTGACGGCGATGCAACAGAGAGCATTATAAGTCGATATGATTCTTCGATGCGTAATATTGATGCTGCAGTAAAAAGGATAGCAATATACGCATCAGCTTCTGGAGCTTCCAAAATAGACATGAATATTGTTGATGATTTGTGTATTCCTGATATTAATGGCAATATTTTTAAAATGATGGATGCAGTAGGTGATGGACAGGTAAAAGATGCTCTTTATTATCTTGATAATCTGATAAAACTTAAAGAACCTGTAACCAAAATCAGATTTATGATTGCCAAGCACTTTAGGGAATTGATTTGTGCGAAGGATACTGGAAATAGTTCTGTTTTGGCAAAAAAACTTGGATTAAGACCTTTTCAGGCAGATAAATTAATAAGACAGTCCAAAAGATTTTCAATGCAAAAACTTCTTAAACTATACGAATTGTGCTATTTGTACGATGTAGATATTAAGACTGGAAAGGCAGAAGAAAGAACAAGTCTTGAAATGTTCTTTATTCTTGCAACAGGTCGTTAAATACAATAAAATATTACGGTTATTAAGAAATGGAGGACTAATATGTCTAAGATTCAGATGAAGACGCCACTTGTAGAGATGGATGGCGACGAGATGACAAGAGTTATTTGGCAGCAGATTAAGGATATCGTAATTCTTCCTTTTGTTGACCTTAAGAGTGAATATTATGATCTTGGTCTTGTTAACAGAGATGCTACTGATGATCAGGTTACAATTGATTCTGCTAACAGAACTAAGGAATTAGGTGTAGCGGTTAAGTGTGCTACTATTACTCCTAATGCTCAGAGAATGACTGAATATAACCTTAAGAGTATGTGGAAGAGTCCTAACGGAACAATCAGAGCAATGCTCGATGGTACAGTTTTCAGATCACCAATCATTGTTAAGGGTATTAATCCTTTTGTTTCATGCTGGAAGAAGCCAATTACTATTGCAAGACATGCTTATGGTGATGTTTATAAGAACTCTGAACTTAGAGTAGATGGTCCTGCAAAGGCTGAGATTGTTGTTACATATCCAGACGGAAGAGTTGATCGTAAGGATATTTTTGATTTTAAGGCTCCAGGCGTAATTCAGGGTATGCACAATACTGATAAGTCTATTGAGTCATTTGCACGTTCCTGCTTCACATATGCTTTAGATATTAAGCAGGATTTGTGGTTTGCTACTAAGGATACTATTTCCAAGACATATGATCATCGTTTTAAGGATATCTTCGCTGAAGTGTTTGAGAACGAGTTCAAGGCAAAGTTCGAGGAAGCTGGAATCGAGTATTTCTATACTTTGATTGATGATGCTGTAGCAAGAATTATGAGATCTGAGGGTGGAATTCTTTGGGCTTGTAAGAATTATGATGGCGATGTTATGTCTGATATGCTCGCTTCTGCCTGTGGTTCACTTGCTATGATGACTTCTGTTCTAGTATCACCTGATGGTGTTTATGAGTATGAGGCCGCTCATGGAACTGTTACAAGACATTACTATAAGTATTTGAAGGGTGAAGCTACATCTACAAACCCAATGGCTACATTGTTCGCTTGGACTGGTGCTCTTCGTAAGAGAGGTCAGATGGATGAACTCCCAGAGCTTGTTGATTTTGCAGACAGGCTTGAGAAGGCATCTATTGAGACTATTGAAGAGGGTACAATTACAGGTGACCTTAAGAATCTCATTGATGTACCAACAAAGAATGTTGTTAATACTGAGGATTTCCTCAAGGCTATTGCAGCTAAGCTTTAATTTTAAGGAGATAATAATTTATGACATATTATGAGACATGGATTGATAATTCTGAAAATGTAAAGGATCAGACATCTTATACACAGTATATTAATGCATACTATTCTTTGGAGAGAGATGCTTACGAGAAGATTTTATCCAGCTTCCCTGATAATAAGGAGTTTACTTCTGGTAAGGCTTCCGAACTTGCTAAGAAGCTTGGCTTTAATGCTAGCACAATGGACATTTTCGTTGGTTTCCTTGATGGTATTAAGTCTTCCTTGAATAATGAGATTGATGTTGAAGGTGTAACAGATGATTCTGATATCGACCTTGATATCAATTATGAGAAGCTCTTCTACAATATGAGAGATGCAAAGGCTACATGGCTTTTCAAACTCCCAGCATGGAAGAAGGTTCTTGCTGAGGACAAGATTGCTGAGATTACACGTGAGTATAGAGAAGCAAACATTGCTCATTCTACAAAGATTGGTAGAAATGATCCTTGTACTTGCGGTTCTGGTAAGAAGTATAAGAATTGTTGTGGTAAAAAAGCTTAATTTTTAATGCGCAGACTTCTGACAAACAAATGGTTTATCACGGCCATATCGACTCTTATTGTCGTGGCCGTGATTATATTAGGTTCATTCCCAGGAAGCCCAGTTAATAAGGTATTAAAACCTGTAGGTGCAGTTGCTAATCCTGTAGCGAACTTTGTTAACAATGTTGGAAATACTCTTTCAGATTTCTGGGTTGCTGTAACTGATGGTATGGCAATTCGTAAGAATAATGAGGAACTTCGTGCTGAAATTGCTTCTTTACAGTATCAGTTAAATATGATGGAAGAAGCAGCAATCAGATACGAGGAACTTCAGGAAGCTTTTCATATTAGAGAGACATTCTCGAATTATGATATTTTTGGTGCATCAGTGTTATCCAGAGAAGCTGACGAGTGGTTTTCTGTAATTCGTGTTGGTGTAGGTAATTCTGATGGAATATATCTTGATTCAGATGAATCACTTGCCGTTGTAGATGTAAGAATGAACCTCATAGGTCGCGTTATCGAAATCAATGAGGATGATGCTAAGATTTTGCCTTTACTTCATGAAGGGTTCTCTGTTAGCGGTAAGGTAAACGAAGTTAACGGTGCGACGATGATAGTATCTGGTGATGCTATGCTTAAACTCCAGGGACTTTGTTTGGTTACTGGTATTGATCCTGAGGTTATTCCTGAACCGGGTGATGTAATAGTTACTTCTGGTGATGGTGGATTGTTTCCACAGGGTATTCCAATTGGTGTAATAGTTGATGTTGATACATCAGATCTACTTAATATAACAGCTACATTAAGACCTTATTCAGATATCGCTGATCTTAGTGATGTCTTTATCATGGTGCCTTTTAATGAAGAACAAGACCAGCTTGATTCGTAAAATAGCAGTATATGCTGCATATATTCTTTTTTTAACTACATTCCAGGTAACATTTCGTGGATTATTTTCGCTTCAGGGTTTATATCCTGATTTAATGTTCGTATTTGTAGTTTTAACTGCATATATGTTTGGATTTAAAGATGGAATGATAGTCGGTGTTTTGGTCGGTTTATTAAGAGACTATTTTGCAAGTCCATCTATTACTGGAATTGATGGGACTGTTACTGCGACAACAGGAATTGGGCTTTTAGTTATGATTCTAGCTGCATCCTATGGATCTTCATTTTTCACATTAAGAATTAAGCGTAATTTTTCTATGGCCTTTTTAACAGTTGTTACAGCTACGCTAATATACAAAATTGTAGGTCATCTGGTTGTATTCACATGGGAAAATGCTTTTTTACATCATGAGTACAATATTGGATTTGAAAATGCTTTAATGTATTCTATATTGCCTCAAACATTGCTAAATTCGATTGTTGCTGTACCAGTTTATTTTGCTTTAAGATTTATTGGTCCTTATTTTAAAGGGATTAATCCTTCATTAATTGATGAGAAAAACAGGGAGGATAACTTGTGGCTGACAATGTAAGCGGAAGAAATAAAGAATCCGTATTCAGCAAGATTTATGAAGTTATTCAGAACAGATATTTCATTCTGTCCTTAGGTTTTTGTGTCTTTGGAGCAATTATCCTCGTTATGACATCTGCTTTGCAGTTTTCTGGATATCAGAGAACTATTTCTGCATCTTCTGAAGGTATTTCGAGACAGTATATTATTACTGCTCCAAGAGGCGATATTGTTGATGCAAACGGAATTGTACTGGCATCATCCAGAGCAGTAAATACGGTTATGATTTCTAATGCTTATCTTGATGATGATGCACTTAATTCAATGTGCCTAGAATTGAGTTATCTATTTGATCAGTATAACTGTACGTCTGTATCTGGCCTCGATGATTATTTCCAGGTTAATCCTTTTATGTTTTTAAAAGAGGAAGAGCAGATTAGATTATGGCAGACTGATCATAATCTTTTTGATCTCGATGATTATACCCAGGGTATTATTGTTACTTTTACTGACAACTATGTTAAGACAGACCCACAGGTTTTCTTTTTATATCTAAGACAGTTATTCGACATTGACGAGAGTTATACTGAAGATGAAGCTTATAGAATCTGTAGAATGAGATATCAGATTTTTAGTGATAACTGGTCATTTCAGACAGGTACTCCTGTAACAATTGCTACTGATGTTCCAGATGAACTTGTTACTATATTTAACGAGCAGAATTATCATTATATGGGTATTATCACAACTAAGACATATAGAAGAACTTATGAACCTGCTGCACAGCTTGCAAGCCATGTAGTTGGATATGTTGGACGTATTTCTCAGGAGTCTCTCGTAACACTTGCTCCTTATGGATATTCTAACGATGACCTCGTTGGACAGTCTGGTGTTGAGTCTCAGATGGAGAGATATTTACATGGATATAGCGGAGTAGCTACTTATAATACATGGACTACCCAGGGTCCTGAAGGAATTTTCTTCCCATCATCTTATGGTATGCCTGCTCAAAGTGGAGCTACAGTTCAGTTGACAATTGATTCTGACCTGCAAAGAGTAGGGATTGAAGCTCTTAAGACTTATATTGATGAAGCTAAAAACGCTGAGCTAATTGAGATGTCTGGTTATAAGACCGCTAATGCTGGTGCTTTCGTAATGATGGATGTTAATACTGGAGCAGTAATCGCTATGGGTTCTTATCCTAACTTTGACCCTAACGACTTCGTATTATCAATGTATGGTGATGCGCAGGCTCAAGAGCAGGTTGAATATTATCTCGGACTTGGTGAATATGAGGATATTACAGCTGAAGACATGCCTCTTTGGAACCGTGCTATTATGTCACAGTATGCTCCGGGTTCTACTTTTAAGATGTGTACTGCACTGGCCGCTCTCGAAAATGGAGTTATTACTGCTAATTCTAACTGGATTTCATGTGATTCACCTATAGATATTGGTGGTTGGGAATTCCGTTGTCTTGAGTTTCCAAATGGAGGACATGGTCCGTTAAGCCTAAATGAAGCTATTGCTACATCTTGTAATATCTATTTCATGAGACTTGGTGTAGACACGGGTATTGATAATATTGATGCGATGGGTGAGAGATTAGGATTAGGTGAGTACACTGGTATCGATCTTCCTGGTGAGATTAGAGGCGTTCGTGCTTCTCGTGAGACTAAGATTTTACTTCATGAACTTGAATATGATCGTACATGGTTCCCAGCTGATACTGCGCAGTCTTCAATTGGTCAGTTCGATAACTGTTTTACTATTATGCAGCTTTGCAGATATACTGCAGGAATAGCGACTAATCAACTCGTTACTCCTTATGTTATTGATAATGTTACTGCGAGTGATGGTACTATTCTTTACCAGGGACAAACTGAATCTACTCCACTTAATTTGGATGAAGATAATTTAAATGCTGTTCGAAATGCAATGCGCTGCGTAGTTACAGGTACAAGCATGTGGCCAGGAACAGCACAGGACATTTTTGCTAATTTCCCAATACCAGTTGTTTGTAAGACTGGTACCGCTGAGACTGGTTTTGAGGATATCCGTAAAGAGTATTCAAATGGTTTGTTTGTCTGCTATGCACCAGCTAATGATCCTCAGGTAGCTATCGCTCTTGTAGTAGAAAGAGGTGAGTGGGGTGCATCAACAGCTATTATTGCACGTAAGTTATTAGCTGCATATTTTGGTGTTGCTCCTACTATGGCTGAGCAGGCTATGAGTTCCATTCCAATTACAGGGGACGATTTGGATAGACTAATTCAGCCAGTAGCTGCACCTGTATAATTTATTTGTAGTTTATCAACAATAATACATTGTCATTTTTTATGTTCTTTTGTAGAATATGAATATATGCGAAGTAAGGAGACTTATTTATGAAGATTGTTTTGATGGCTGACAACCGTAAAAATGAGCTTTTGGTTAACTTTTGTATTGCTTATAAGTCTCTGCTTTCAAAACATCAACTTATTTCCGTTTACAGTACAGCAAAGTATTTGAAGACTGCAGTAGATATTGATGTTTCTGGTCTTAATGTTGATTACCTTGGTGGCATTGCTCAGTTAGCTTCAAGAGCTGAATTTGATGAGATTGACTGTGTTATTTATTTAAGAGATGCTGAAGAAGATACTGTTAATGTACCTCTCGATTTACTTAACACATGTGATCAGAATAATATTCCTTATGCTACTAATCTTGCTACAGCTGAGATTTTGATTCTTTCCATTGACCGTGGCGATCTTGATTACAGAACGTGGATTAAGGATTCTAAGGTTTCTTGATGAATATTAAAACCTACCCATATGGGCCTTTGGCCTCGAACATGTATATTCTTGAATCATGTTCGGGGACTTTTTTATTAGATCCTTCGGTTTATCCTGATGATTTAAGAGATAAATTACCTGATAGTATTGATGCAATTTTCTGTACTCATGGTCATTTTGATCACATTAATGCTATTGATAAGTGGTCTGCTTTGTATCCAGAGGCAAAAGTCTTTATTCATAATGGAGACAGGAACTGTATAACTGATCCTGTATACAATTGTTCATCTTTTTTTGCTGATAAGTGTAAGTATCAGTCTGATGTTAGAGACATTAGTGAATGTCATATAGATGGAATAGTCATAGAGGAGACGCCTGGTCATTCACCTGGTTCAGTGTGTATTTATTATTCTGAAACTGGCGAATCTGTAATGTTTACAGGAGATACTTTGTTTAAACTTGGAGTTGGACGACCAGATTTACCTGGAGGCTCACAAAAACTTCTGAATGAGTCAATTTTAAAACTTTCAAAATTTCCATTTGATACAAAAATCTATCCTGGCCATGGACCAGCTTCTACATTGGAGTTTGAGTTTAATAATAATCCATTCTTTTATTAAAAAGTAATTTATGTTATATTTCATAGGTTAAAGTGTAATTTAAGGAGGCTTATCATGAGCGATTTGCGAGATAGTCTTAATAAGACTCGCGAAGAATTCGAGAGTAAGATTAAAGAAATCACAAGTTCTGCTGATATCGAGAGCTTAAGAGTTGAATACTTCGGTAAGAAGGGTAAGCTTACTGGCGTTTTGCGTGGTATGGGTAATTTGAAGCCTGAAGAGCGTCCAGAAGCTGGTAAGATGGTTAATGAAGTTCGTGCGAAGATGGAAGATGTTTTTGCTCAGACTCAGTCTAAGATGAAGGCCATGGAGAGTGCTCATAAGCTCAAGCGAGAGGTAATCGACGTTACTTTACCTACTAATTTTGTAGGTGCTGGTTCACGTCATCCTCTTAATATGGCTATTGATGAAATTTGCGATATTTTCTTAGGCTTAGGCTACAGTATCGGAGAAGGACCTGAAGTCGAATATGATAAGTATAATTTCGAGCTTTTAAGACTTCCTAAGGGTCACCCTGCTCGTGATACACAGGATACATTCTATATTAACGAGAATATTCTTCTTAGAACTCAGACTTCTCCAATGCAGATTCGTATTATGGAGAAGCAGAAGCCACCTATTAAGGTAGTTTGTCCAGGTAAGGTTTATCGTCAGGATACTCTTGATGCAACTCATTCTCCTGTATTCCATCAGATTGAGGGCCTTGTAGTAGATAAGGGTGTAACTATGGGTGACTTGGTTGGTTCCTTACAGTTATTTGCAAAGAAGCTCTTTGGTGAGAAGACTGAAATCAGACTTCGTCCTCATCATTTCCCATTTACTGAGCCTTCAGTTGAGGTTGATTTGACTTGCTGGAAGTGTGGTGGCTGTGGTTGTAATGTATGTAAGGGTGAAGGCTGGATTGAGGTTCTTGGTGCTGGTATGGTTCATCCTGAGGTTCTTGAGAACTGCGGTATCGATTCTAATGAATATAGCGGATTTGCTTTTGGTATCGGTGTTGAGAGAACAGCGATGGGCCGTTATGGTATTGATGACATCAGACTCCTCTATGAGAACGATGTACGCTTCTTAAAGCAGTTCAAGTAAGGAGGAAAGAGAATGAAAGCACCTGTAATTTGGTTAAAGGATTTTACTGATATTGACGTTCCAGTTAAGGAACTTGCTGATGCAATGACTCTTTCTGGATCTAAGGTAGAAGAAGTTATTGATTATAAGCTTTCCGGTGTATATGCAGGAAAGATTTTAAGTGTTGCAGAGCATCCAGATTCTGATCATCTTCATATTTTGAAGGTTGATTTTGGACGTGATGAGATTGGTCATGATGTTCAGATTGTATGCGGTGCACCTAATGTGTATGAGGGAATGATTTGTCCTATAGCTTGCGTTGGCGCAGTTCTTCCTGAGATTACAATTAAGAAGGGTAAGATTAGAGGCGTTGAGAGCTTTGGTATGTGTTGTTCTGCAGAAGAACTCGGCCCTGTTGCAATGGGTAAGCCAGGCTCAGACGTTTATGGACTTTGGGATCTTAAGAATTTAGATCCAATGCCAGCTTTAGGAACTGATATGCGTGAATTCTTAAATGTTGACGCATTCGTAACTATTGATTTTGAGATTACATCCAACAGACCTGACTGTTTCTCCGTTGAAGGTCTTGGACGTGAAGCCGCAGTAACAATGGGTAAGCCATTCAGACCTATTAATCCTTCTTTGAAGCAGGAAGGTAGTCTTGTTACGCAGGATATCGCTAAGGTTGATATCTTAGCTCCAGAGTTATGTTATCGCTACTGCGCCAGAACTGTTGAAGATGTTAAAATCGGCCCTTCACCTGAATGGATGGTTGAGAAGTTAGTTGCTGCTGGAATGCGTTCTATCAATAATATTGTTGATATTACTAACTACGTATGTCTTGAGTTAGGTCAGCCAATGCATGCATTTGACCTGGATTATCTTAAGAATAATCATGTTATTGTTCGTACAGCAAATGATGGCGAGCTTACTAAGACACTTGATGGTAATGACCATACTCTTGATTCTTCTATGCTTGTTATTGCTGATGAAGAGAAGGTTTGTGCTATCGCTGGTGTAATGGGTGGTGAGAACTCCGAGGTATTAGAGACTACTAAGACTATCCTCTTTGAATCTGCTACTTTTAATGGTGTAAGTGTAAGAAAGACAGCAATTAAGAATGGTCTTCGTACAGAAGCTTCTTCCCGTTATGAGAAGGGACTTGATAGCGAGAATGCTTTAAGAGCTTTGGACAGAGCTTGCGAGCTGGTTGAAATTCTTGGATGTGGTAAGGTTTCCAAGGGCCTTATTGATGTATATCCAACAAAGAAGGAAGTAAAAACTATTGCTTTCAGACCTGACTGGATTAATAAGTTTATTGGTATTAATGCGTCTGAAGAATTTATGGTTGATACTCTCAAGAACCTTGGCTGTGTTGTTGAGAATAATTTAATTACTCCTCCAACATATCGTCCTGACTTAGAGAGTGAAGCGGACATTTCTGAGGAAATTGCTAGATTCTACGGATATAATAATATTGAGCCAACACTTCTTAATGGTTCTACAACTACCCTTGGTGGAAGAACAAGAAACCAGAATCTTACAGAGACAATCAAGGATACTCTTGTTTCATGTGGTTTCTACGAGGCTATTACATATTCATTTGAGAGTCCTGCTGATTTGGATTTGATGAATGTTGCTGCAGATGATGATTTGCGTAATCAGGTTAAGATTTCAAACCCTCTTGGTGATGATTCATCTGTTATGAGAACTACAATGCTTCCTTCAATGCTTAGAATTGCTGCTCGTAATTCAAATCGTGGTGTTCCAAGTGCCAAGGTATTTGAAGTAGCTTATGTTTATATTCCAGACAGCGATCCAACAAATCTTCCATTTGAGAGAAAAACTCTCTGTGGCTTTGCTTATGACAATACTTTGAGTGATAGTGCTAGTACTTTCTATCATGTAAGAGGAGTAATTGAAGAACTTTCTAAGATTCTCGGAATTCGTTCAATGACTTTTGAGCCATTAACAGATAATCCAACATTCCATCCAGGCAGAACAGCCTCAATTCTTGTAAATAACAAGGTTTGTGGTGTTATTGGAATTGTTCATCCAGAAGTTGCAGACAATTTTGACGCACCTAGCAAGGCTTGCTTCTTTGAGATTGAAGCTGATGCTTTGATTAATGCAGCTAAGACAGAGAGAGTTTATAAGCAGATTCCTAAGTTCCCTGGAATCGCTCGTGATTTGGCTGTAGTTGTAAATAAGGAGGTTGCTGTTGGTGATATCATCAAGACTTGTAAGTCAGCTGGCGGTAAGCTCTTGAAGGAAGTTGAATTCTTTGATGTCTATGAGGATTCTAAGATTGGTGACGGTAAGAAATCCGTTGCTGTATCTCTTGTATTCAGAGATGAGTCCAGAACATTGGCAGATGACGATATTAAGGATTCTTTTGCAGCAATTCTTGCAAAACTCGAGAAAACATATGATGCTCGTTTGAGATAACCTTTGTCGTTTTTTGTCGCTTTTTGTCGACAATTGTCGCCCAATTAGTACTTTTACCCCTATATCCTTAAGTTAATAACTTAGGATATGGGGGATTTTTATGAGTACAATTGAAAGTGTAATCAGTATTACAATTGTTTTTACTGTTTTGTGTGCTTTGATTTTAATGCCTGTAAGTATTTGTTCTCAGTCACTTGAAGATGCAAATACATCGATAGAAGATGTTTTGTTTGATGATGGATTTATCTCAAGTGAACAGTTAAATACATTTTTGACAGGCTTATCTGAAAACTACCGAATTATTTACGGAAGTATTATAGAGGAGGTTTCAGATGAGGAATAAAAGAGGCGTTACTACACTTTTTCTAGCAATAATTCTTTCAGCATTAATTTTAATTGAAACTACTTATATTGCATATGTTGCTGATCTTGACAGAAGATTAACCTTGACGAGAGCTCTTAAATCTCAGGGGGAAGTATATCTAGCACAATATGACAGATTATTATTTAAAACTTATGGTATCTATGCTTTTGATAATAATCAGTTGAATGATTATGTATTCGATGATGTACTTAGAACTAATGGTTATGAAGTAGGTGAGACTTTATATGTCAGTGGTGTTTATCAGTTTAACACTGAAGACTTAAGACGAGTTGTTGCAACTTATTACACTTATAGAACATCAGGTGTTATTTTTGAAAAAGTATCATCTCAGTTATTCGCTGTAATTGAAAGTATAGACGAATACGGTATTCTTGATTATCTAAGGGATTTTACTTCTAGTAGTGCATCTGAAGTTTTACGAAGAATTATCGATGGTGGTTTAACTGTTGCAGAAGATATTACTGAAGCATTGGAAGAATTAGGAATTGGAGTTGATTCAGAAGGATTTCAGTTGATTGTAAATCTAATTTCTAATCTCGGTCAGATTAGAAACTCTGCTCCAGATATTGATAATAGTTTTGATCCTTCTGATTTGGGTTTTATTTCATCAAGTATTCAAAGTGTTATCAGTATGTATGAGACTTCAAGTGAGATTATTGCAGATTATATGCTTCATCCGTATCTCGTTGATTACGCTGCCTATAATTTTGATACACGACTAGCTGGAGATTCAACAATTAATGGGTATGAGTTTTCATTATTTCATGAAGATAATTTGCCTGACACCGAATATATTCTAACTGGACTTGAAGGACCTCTGGCCAGACTCATTTCTTACTATTCAGTCTATGCATTACTGCTTGTTGAAAATATAGCTTTTATTCTATTAGATTCTGGAAGTAGAGAGTTAATCTCAAGTTGTGGAGAAGTATTATCTGTAATAATTACTGCTATAAGTGGAGGTTCAGTTCCATTACCTTCGGTTGTATATGAGATTATTGTTGTTTTAATTTGGGCAGCAGTTCAGGCATATTCAGATTCATTAACTTTATTGGGTGGTAGTAGTGTCACTTTTATTGAGATTGATGGAATTGAAGCTATTTCTTTAAATTACAGAGACTTAATGAGTTCATTGTTGTTTTATATTCCCGATAATCTCCTGTTAGACAGGATAACTAATATAATCAATCGCGATTTTCCTGACTACATAACAGGTGTAACAATTGAATCTGATTACGGAATGAGGACATTGCATTATGAAGCACGCTATAATTTATATGAATAAGAAAGGCTCAGTATCTATTGAGACCGCTATATCTTTTAGTCTGGTAGTAATTTTTCTGACGGCATTAATCAGTGTTACTTCTTTTTTTAGAACAGATATTCTTATGCAACGAGCAGTTAACCAGACTTGTGAAGATTTTGAATTGCTTACTCCATTTTCAATTACTTCAGCAGACTCTATTTCAACTTTAACCAACGCATTGCCAGGTGATTATGAGTGCTCTGAAATAGAGCAATTAGGATCTTTGTTTATTGGGGCAGACATATTATCCGGAGGAGAATTAAGGTCTTCTATTGTTGATTTGGCCTTAGGAAGGCTTTTTGCAGATGATATAGCATCTGAATATGTAGAATACTGTGGTAGTGATTTCTATTGTCCTGAATCAATCGAAGTGGATTTCATTTTCTGTGAGAATTATGTAGAGGTATTAGTTGATTATCAGGTTAGAACAATTATTGGCTTAATTAATCGTCAAATTACTGGAATTATTCCTTTTTACGGCGAGTATGAGTTATTTTTACGCGCAGATTCAATAGATAATCAAAATAATGATTCAATCTGGCATGAAGATAATTTTACCAGAGGTATTTATTTTGCTCAGAGATATGGAGCAAATCTGCCTCATACATTTCCTGTTATTAATTATTATGAGAATGGTATAGTTGGTTCAGTAACAAGCATTGATTTGAATAGACCAACTTATTCAAGTCCAACAAGTGTTCGTAACAGAATGATTGAACAAATAGACAGAATTTCAAACTTTGATGGTGCAAGAGCTAATATTAACGGGGAATACTATGAAGTGAATACTGAATCGATAACTGGTAGAAGGATTACATTTGTAATTCCAGAAGATTCACCAGTGGAGTTAATTGAGACTGCGAATAATTTGATTTCTTATGGAAATACAATGGGAGTCGATGTTTCAGTAGTTACTGACGGTTCTTCAAGAATATAAATTTGTTTTAATAAGAATATTAGGTTATTATTGTATGGATTATTTTAAGGAGGTATGCCTTGTAGCTATGGCTAATTATATTAGAAAGCCATCAATGTCTGCAACTTCAGTAAGTACAAGCATAGGCGGTAACGAGACTGTTGGTGATGTTTTAAGAAAAGCCAAGAAAGAGTATATCCTTTCTCGTATCTGCTATGGTTTATTTCTTTTGGTTTTGGTTGCACTTATTGTTTATCTATTTGTTGCCGGCTATGTAGGAATGCTCGTTGACGAGTTTTTTGCATTATTGTAATCATGGATTTTGATGCTGAAGAAATGAAAGCTCTTGAGAGCTTATATAGTGCAATTCTGACATTGAAGACTCCTGATGAACTTCATTTGTTTTTTGAGGATTTGTGTTCTCGTAATGAACTATGTTCATTGCTTCACAGATGGCAGATTCTTGAATTGATTAATGAAGGCAAGAGTTATGAAGAAATAATCGATGAGTTGGCACCTGAAGATTCTACCGTAGTTAATAGTGGAATTAAGGATACCAAGAAGGGAAAAGGTAGGAATGCAACTAAGGTTAGTTCAACTACAATTTCTCGTGTAAAAGCATGTTATAACAACCCGGACGGTGGATATAGAATCGCTTTGGGAAGACTTAAAGGAGATACTAAGTAATGGGTTTATCTAAGATTTTTGGAACTCATAGTGATCATGAGATTAAGAAAATAGAACCTATCAAGAAGAAGGTTCTTGCTTTGGAAGAAACTTATTCCAAGTTAACAGATAGTGAACTTAAGGGTAAGACTGCTGAACTAAAGAAGAGACTTGAGAACGGTGAAACTCTTGATGATATTCTTCCAGATGCTTTTGCTACTGTACGTGAAGCAGCATGGAGAGTTCTTGGATTAAAGCCATATCCTGTTCAGGTTATCGGTGGTATCACATTACATCAGGGAAGAATCGCTGAGATGAGAACTGGTGAAGGTAAGACACTTGTTGCTACTATGCCAGTTTACTTGAATGCTCTTACTGGTAAGGGTGTTCATGTAGTTACTGTTAATGACTATCTTGCTAAGCGTGACTCTGAGTGGATGGGTAAGGTATACAGATACTTAGGTCTTAGTGTAGGTCTTATTATTCATGACATTCCTAACAAAGATCGTAAGGCAATGTATGCTTGTGATATCGTATATGGTACTAATAATGAGTTTGGCTTTGATTACTTAAGAGATAACATGGTAGTCTCTAAGTCACAGCTTGTTCAGAGAGAACTTAATTATGCTATTGTCGATGAGGTTGACTCAATTCTTATCGATGAAGCTAGAACTCCTCTTATCATTTCTGGTCGTGGTGAAGCATCTTCCGATTTGTATCAGAAGGCTGATCAGTTTGTTCGTACTTTGAAGCCATATGTTGTTGTTGAGACGGATGACAAGGTCGATATGGATGAGATAGTTGGTGATGCTGATTATGTTATCGATGAGAAGGCCAAGACATCAGTTCTTTCCAAGAATGGTATTAAGAAGGCCGAGAGATTCTTCCGTGTTGATAACCTGTCTGATGCTGATAATTTTGAATTACAGCATTATATTAACAATGCTTTGAAGGCTCATGGTAATTTCCACAAAGATGAACAGTATGTAGTTACTGAAGAAGGCGAAGTAATGATCGTAGATGATTTTACTGGTCGTTTGATGCCTGGTAGACGATATAGTGATGGTTTGCATCAGTCAATTGAGGCTAAGGAAGGTGTAAAGATTGCTGATGAGAATAAGACTCTTGCTACAATTACTTTCCAGAACTACTTCAGAATGTATAGCAAGCTTTCAGGTATGACAGGTACAGCTTTAACAGAGGAAGCTGAGTTCCGTCAGATTTATAACCTTGATGTAATTACAATTCCTACAAATAAGGCAATCGAGCGTATCGATGAGAATGATGCTGTATTTAAGACTCAGAAGGGTAAGTACCATGCCGTTCTTAAGGCTGTTATAGAAGCTCATAAGACTGGAGTTCCAGTACTCGTTGGTACAGTTAACGTTGATAAGTCAGAGTATCTAGATAAGCTTTTCCGTAAAGCTGGTATTGATGCTCAGGTATTGAATGCCAAGAACCACAGACGAGAGGCAGAGATTGTAGCTCAGGCAGGACGTAAGAATGCTGTTACTATCGCTACTAACATGGCTGGTCGTGGTACTGATATTCTTCTTGGTGGTAACCCTGAATTTATGGCTAAGCAGGAAATGCGAAAGCTAGGGTATGATGAGGAAACAATTGAGGCTTCTACAGCTCATAATGATACTGATGATGAGGTTATTCTCGCAGCTAGAGCTAAGTATGCTGAAATTTACAAGAAGAAGAGTGATGAGATTAAGCCTGAGGCTGATGAAGTTCGTGCTCTTGGTGGATTGTTTATCGTAGGTACAGAGAGACATGAATCTCGTCGTATTGATAATCAGCTTAAGGGTCGTGCAGGTCGACAGGGTGATCCTGGTAGAACTAAGTTCTTCTTGGCTCTCGATGATGACTTACTCCGTATCTTTGGTGGTGACAGAGTTACAAATATGTATAACTCTCTTGGCGTTGAAGAAACTATGGAGATTCAGAATAGTATTCTTACCAAGCTTATTGATAGTTCTCAGAAGAAACTCGAGGCTATGCATTTCGGAGCACGTAAGAATGTCCTTGAGTACGATGATGTTATGAATATCCAGCGTACAATTACTTATGAGCAGCGTCGTAAAGTAATTGACGGTGAGGATATGCACGATACATTCCTCAAGATGATTGAGAAGGTTGCAGAGAGAGAAATTGATGCTTTCTCTATTGATGGAAAGATTACAACATCAGAAAGATATTCGTTGGGTGCTAGACTTTCTGATATTTTCGGCGATTTGCCAATCGTTATCGATATTAAGGATTCAAATAAAGATATCGAGAATTCTAATAAGCTTATTGAGACTCTTGTTGATCAGGCAGTTGATAGTCTTAAGGTTAAGGAAGAACAGGTTGGTTCTGAAATCTTCCGTCAGGCTGAACGTTCAGTTCTCCTTATGTCAGTAGACTCCAAGTGGATGGATCATATTGATGCTATGGATCAGCTCCAGACATCAATCAGAATGAGATCTCTTGCACAGCATGATCCAGTTGTTGAATACAAAATGGAAGGTGGAATCATGTTTGATGAGATGAATGATGCTATTCAGAATGATTCCGTTAAACTTCTCATGAAGGGTAGATTCGAGCCTCGTCAGCAGGTTCAGGTAGCAAGTTCAAATCCAGAAGCGGCTTCAGGTGAACCAGTAAAGGAAGCAGCTCCAATGATGACATCCAAGCTTGCTCAGGCAGCTGCTAGAGCTACTGCATCTACAAGATCTATTCCTACAAAGGCTGAACAGGTTAAGGGTGCATCTCAGGATAATAAAACAATTGATCCTGTAAAGCGTGATAAGAATAAGGTTGGACGTAATGATCCATGTCCTTGTGGTAGTGGTAAGAAGTATAAAAATTGTTGTGGTAAGAATTCATGATAACTAATCCATATGAGTTTCATAGTGATGTATGCAGAGCTGCTGAATACATTAAGTCCCAGATTACAGATGGAATAATTCCTAAGATATGTATAGTTTTGGGATCTGGTCTTTCTCCTTTGGCTACAATGGCTGAAGAGATTACATCAATTTCTTATTATTCGATTCCTAATTTCCCTCATTCAACAGCTCCAGGGCACGAGGGAAGGCTGATAGTTGCTAATCTTGAAGGCAAGAGGGTATTTATGATGTCTGGACGTTTTCATTATTATGAGGGCTATGATACATCTTTTGCCACAATGTATGTTAGAGTAATGTCGAAGCTAGGTGTTGAGACATTATTCCTCACTAATGCAGCAGGTGGTATTGGGGAAGAAATGAATCCTGCTGAACTTATGGTTATTACTGATCATATTTCATTTTTCTGTGAATCACCTCTCAGAGGTCCTAATGTTGAGGAGTTCGGTGTCAGATTCCCAGATCAGACTGAAGTTTATGATCGAACATATGCTTCAAAGCTTATTGAGCTTGCAGATGCTAACGGAATAACGGTTCATGATGGTATTTATGCTTTCTGCAAAGGTCCTCAGTATGAGACACCGGCTGAGATTCAAGCCTTAAAGATGTTAGGAGCAAGTGCAGTTGGTATGTCAACTGTGCCAGAAGCAATAGTCGCTTCTCATTGCGGAATGAAGGTTGCTGCTGTTTCTTGTATTACCAATCTTGCTGCAGGCATTAGTCCTAGTAAGCTTACTCATGAAGAAGTTTTGGAAAATGCAGGTAAAGCATCAGCTAATAGTTGTAATTTGGTTAAATTATTTATTAATTCACTGTAATTTTAGGAGTTTATATGGCTAACTACGATGTTAAAGATATAAATCTTGCACCTTCTGGTATGCAAAAAATTGAATGGGCTTATAAAAATATGCCTGTATTAAGAGCTATTGAGGCTGAGCTTATAGAAGAACAGCCTTTTAAGGGTCTTAAGATTTCTGTTAGCGTTCATGTTGAGGCTAAGACTGCATGTCTGGCCAGAGCTTTGGCAAGAGGTGGTGCTGATGTTGCTTTAACAGGTTGTAATCCATTATCTACTCAGGATGATGTTGCAGCAGCTTTAGCTTCTACTGGTATGAAGGTATTTACTATTCATGGGGACAATGAAGAAGAGTATATAAACCACCTTAAGATGGCGCTTGAATTTGGTCCTGATATTGTTATTGATGATGGTGGAGACTTCGCAATGCTCCTTCATTCCGAACTTAAGGATTTATCAGCAAATATTATTGGTGGCTGTGAAGAAACTACTACAGGTGTTCACAGACTCGAGATTCTTGAGAAGGAAGGAAAACTCCTTTATCCGGTAGTTGCTGTTAATGATGCCAGATGTAAGCATTTGTTTGATAACAGATTTGGTACAGGTCAATCTGTATGGACTGGTATTATGGCAACAACAAATCTTGTAGTTGCAGGTAAAACTGTTGTTGTAGCCGGTTTTGGTATGTGTGGCCGAGGTGTAGCTTTACGCGCTAAGGGTCTTGGTGCAAAAGTTATTGTTACAGAGATTGATCCTGTTAAGGCTTGCGAAGCGATTATGGAAGGTTACGAAGTAATGACAATGGAACAGGCAGCTCCTCTTGGTGATTTCTTTGTAACTGTTACTGGCTGTAAAGATGTGATTACAAGAAAGCATTTTGAGTTAATGAAGGATGGAGCAGTTTGTTCAAATGCAGGTCATTTTGACTGTGAAGTTTCAGTTAAAGATTTAAAGGAAATCTGTACAGAGGCGAATGAACTTCGTAAGAATATCATTGGATACAAGCTTCCTAACGGTAACACAATTTGCGTAATAGCAGAGGGAAGACTTGTAAATCTTGCATCTGGAGATGGTCATCCTGTGGAAATTATGGATATGAGCTTTGCGTTACAGGCACAGTCTGCAAGATATATTGCAAAAAATGGCAAGTCTCTTGATAACAAGGTTTATCAGACTCCTGAAATTATTGATAACAGAGTAGCTGAAATTCTTTTATCAACAAAGAACATTGCTATAGATGCTTTAACAGAAGTGCAGGAGAAGTACATTAATTCTTGGGATTTTTAAGGCTTGACACTTACGTGCTTAATGAGTATTCTTTTTAAGCACGTAGGTTATATGCCAATGTGGCTCAGGGGTAGAGCAATTCACTCGTAATGAATAGGTCGTGGGTTCGATTCCCACCATTGGCTCCACCTTATGTAATACGGGGTTGTGGCGGAATGGCAGACGCAGCAGACTCAAAATCTGCCGACCATAAATCGTGTGGGTTCAAGTCCCACCAGCCCCACCAGTTCAAAGCCGACGATATGAATCGTCGGTTTTTATTTGTGATTTTTACTTAAATATCAAATAATTCTTATAGAAAACTCAAAAATATAGTTAGCATAAATTAATAATCAAGGCTATAATAGGTTAGTTAAAAAAATAAGCAAAGGAGTTTAATCAAATGGCAAACATTGATTTAACAAAGTACGGCATCACAGGTACTACTGAGATCGTCTACAATCCTTCTTACGAGGTTCTTTTCGAAGAAGAGACAAAGGCTGGTCTCGAGGGTTACGAAGTAGGTAAGAATACTGAACTCGATACAGTTAACGTAATGACAGGTATCTACACAGGTCGTTCCCCTAAAGATAAGTACATCGTAATGGACGAGAATTCTAAGGACACTGTATGGTGGACATCTGAGGGTTACAAGAACGATAATCACCCAATGTCTGAGGACGTATGGGCTACAGTTAAGGACATCGCAAAGAAGGAGCTCTGCAATAAGAGACTTTTCGTAGTTGATGCTTTCTGCGGTGCTAATGCTGATACAAGAATGGCAGTTCGTTTTATCGTTGAGGTTGCTTGGCAGGCTCACTTCGTAAAGAACATGTTCATCGTTCCAACAGCTGAGGAGCTTGAGAACTTTGAGCCAGACTTCATCGTTTACAATGCTTCTAAGGCTAAGGTTGAGAACTATGCTGAGCTTGGTCTTAACTCTGAGACTTGTGTAGCTTTCAATATCACATCCCGTGAGCAGGTTATCATCAACACATGGTACGGCGGAGAGATGAAGAAGGGTATGTTCTCAATGATGAACTACTATCTCCCACTTAAGGGTATCGCTTCCATGCACTGCTCTGCTAACTGCGATATGGACGGTAAGCACACAGCTATCTTCTTCGGTCTTTCTGGTACAGGTAAGACTACTCTTTCTACAGACCCTAAGAGAAGACTCATCGGTGATGATGAGCACGGTTGGGACGACAATGGCGTATTCAACTTCGAGGGTGGTTGCTATGCTAAGGTTATCGGTCTCTCTAAGGAGAACGAGCCTGATATCTACAACGCTATCAAGAGAGATGCTCTCCTTGAGAACGTAACAGTAGCTGCTGACGGAACAATCGATTTCGCTGATAAGTCAGTAACAGAGAACACACGTGTTTCTTACCCAATCAACCACATCAACAACATCGCTGCTGAGGTTAACGGTGTATCTGCAGGTCCTGCAGCTGATAACGTAATCTTCCTTTCAGCTGATGCTTTCGGCGTATTGCCACCAGTTTCTATCCTTACACCAGAGCAGACACAGTACTACTTCCTCTCTGGATTCACAGCTAAGCTTGCTGGTACAGAGCGTGGTATCACAGAGCCAACTCCTACATTCTCAGCTTGCTTCGGTCAGGCATTCCTCGAGCTTCACCCAACTAAGTACGGTGAGGAACTCGTAAAGAAGATGGAAGCTAACGGT
>JAZRYF010000010.1:0-35427 GCA_045600625.1 Saccharofermentans sp. | reverse complement strand
AGTCCTATAGAGAATCAGTTGTATACGGGAGCTCCTGTTTATTGTTCTTTCGAAGTTCGTTCAGGAGACACAGTTCTTGTAGAAGGTACAGATTATTCTTGTGCTTATGAAAACAATACTGGAGTTGGTACGGCAACTGTTTATATTAATGGTAATGATGTAACTACAACAGGTAGTATCGCAAGTACATTTGCGATTATTACTGGAGATTCTATTTGTGATGATGAGAATAATCGAGGCGTTTTGGACTTTGTTGTTAGACTATACACAGGAGCTTTGAATAGATTTCCAGAACCAAATATTCTTATTTCCTATGTAAATCAGTTAGTTAACCAAGAATTATCAGGATCAGACTTAGTAAATGTTGTGTATAACAGTGAGGAGTTTGTAAATCGTAATCTTTCAAATGAAGAGTATTTAATATCAGTTTATAGAAGTGTACTTAATAGAGAGCCTGATGAGGGAGGTTTTAACTCAAACCTTACCTTGCTTGATGGTGAAATGAGCAGAAATGATTTAGTGAATAATATTATTGGCGCTACTGAATTTGAGGGAATATGTGATTCAATTGGAATTATTAATCAGACAGAACAGATATCTCCTGAAGATATTATTCTACCTGATGGACAGTATTATGTGAGAATGGATTTGAGTCAATTTTTCGGAACTAACGATTATTCGTCTTTATCATTTGCTCTTCTTGAATATTATACATTCACAGCAGCTGATATTAATAACCTTCATCCTGGTGATATTGTTAATTTGCGAGGATGGAATGCGATAGAGGATGAAATAGTAGTTTCAGACCATTATTCTGCATCTGATTCACATCCAGAATTAACAAGTGAAGACAATTTGTATTATTTAGTGCCTAATAGCAATTCCAGTCTTTGGTTTTTATCTACATATGATGACTATTCTATATGTCGAAATATTGGTAATTACACGTTGCCTGTTTCAAATAGTGTAATTATAGACGATACGGTATATACTTATTACAACAATATGAATTATTCTGATAATTCTCCACACATTGTTAATTCGTTTGAGAACACTACTCTTAATGCCGAGGTGTTAGGAGATGTTACTGGTGTTTCAGATGCTGCAAACGGTTGGATATCAGCTCTTAATGGAACGATAACAGTTAGAAATAATCATATTGTATCAGTAACTTTATATCAACGTATCATGCATACTTTTGACTAACGATTCTGAATGTTTGCTATATAAGATCTGCTAATCAATGGTTTATTTCTTCGTCCTACTATAACTGTCTTCAATTAAACCCTTAATTGTTACATCAGGGACTGAATCGTCCAGTAATACTGAAATCCAGAGTCTCTTGTTCATATGATATGCTCTGTAAAAACCTGGCTCTTCAATAAGTGATTCTATCAGCATTGGGTCTGTTTTAATATTAATAACATCAACCATCTCGTCGCTGTCAATTCCGAATTTACGCCTGGACAGATTCATGATCAGTCCATACCATTTGCCACTTTGATTTCTAAGCACCGCACAGTCTGGAGTGTCTTCCCACAGATACTCCGGTTCTGTTCCGTATTCGTTTTTAGCCCAATCAAAAATACTTTGTCTGTCCATTGTCTTGACCTCTACTTAATTGTACTATTATTCTGTTAATTCAAAAGAGATAAGGAGGTTGTTGATTATGATGACTGCCAAGGTTTTTGATGATGGAAGAAGTCAGATTATAAGGCTTCCTAAGGAATATCGATTTGATACTGACGAAGTAAGCGTGAATCGAATTGGCGATATTGTTCTTCTTGTTCCCAAAGATGAGAATTGGAAATCTTTTGAGTTAGCACTAGACATGTTTTCAGACGATTTCATGGACGAAAGAGATTGTAGAGGTTACCACTAATGATTGATAATTTTGATACTCCACGTAAGGTGGGGTCTGGAACTGTATATAACGTAACACCTGTTCGAGGTGGCGACGCATACTTATTTGTATTTGATGATGTTACTTTCTTATATGATTCTGGCTATGGTTTCTCGAGTAAGAAACTTTATGAGAATATCTTGTCTGTATTAGGTGAGAGAACTCTTGACTATGTGCTTTTGACACACTCTCATTATGATCATGCTCTGGGAAGCGCTTACTTAAGTGTTGCTTTTCCTGATTGTAAAATCGTTGGCTTTGAATATGCTGCCCGTGTCATGCTGAAGGAAGGTGCACGTGCGACCATGACAAGACTTGACGAGGCTGCGCGTGAACTTAAGGGCTACGATGAGCCTTATAAGTATATTGAAAACCTTCACATTGATATTCCTGTAACTGATGGCCAGAAGTTAAACATTGGCTCGCTTGAGTGTGAGGTAGTATCTTTGCCTGGACACACACGTGACTCTGTAAGTTATTACTTTCCACTCGAAAGGCTCATGCTCGGTTGTGAGACAGTTGGTCTTTATGCAAAGGAAGGAGTGGTAATGCCATCGTTCCTTGTTGGTTATCAAATGACTCTGGATTCAATTGATAAATGTTCTGCTTACGCTATTGAAAATTACCTTGTTCCTCATCAGGGAATGTTATCAGGCGATGAAGTGAAAGACTTCATTAGTAATTCTCGAGTAAGTCACGAATATAGCTGTAAGCTTATTATCGATGGATATAAAGCAGGGAAGAGTATTGATGAATTAGTTGATGCTTTTTCAGAAGTTTATTATCACGAGGATATCCATAATGTATATCCACCAGCTGCATATTCTGAGAATGTGCATATTCAGATTCCAATGATCCTGAAGGAAATGGGACTAGGGGAATAATTTATTTTCTGTTGCTTCAGCTCCTTCGCGCTTTGCTTGTGCGAATATCTTGCTCATAATTATATGAACTATCGGTAAATTCCCTGGTTTAGTCCCATTAATGGAGCCAATAAAGCAATATAATTAAGGCTAATACAGATTTCTATTAAAAACCCTCCATAAAATGGAAGGTAGGGTAATCAAAAATGCACACACTGTGCGGCCCGAAGGCGATTTGATAAAAATTTTATTTGAACTCGCAGTGCAATTGAATAGGAATCAATTACTCTTAATTATAAACATAGTGGAAGGGGATTTGTCAATATGAGTAAATCTAAGTTTGATGGAAGTACAGAATGGTATTTAGGATTAGATGTTGGTACAAATTCTGTGGGTTGGGCTGCAACTGATACTGAGTATAATGTTTTAAAGTTTAATGGTAATGCTACTTGGGGGATATATCTTTTTGATGAAGCAAAGACGGCTGAGTCTAGAAGAATAAATAGAACTGCTCGTAGACGATTAGTAAGAAAGAAGCAAAGGATTTCTATGTTGCAGGAGTTCTTTGCAAAAGAAATAGCTAAAGTCGATCCTCAATTCTTTGTGAGATTGAAGGAGAGTGCTCTTTGGAGTGAAGATAGAAGTACAGGCGGAGAAACACATTTATTCGTAGGAAATGGATTATCTGATAAGGCTTATAATCTGCAGTATCCTACGATTCATCATTTAATATGTGAGCTTATAGATAATCCTGAATACCATGATCCTCGATTAGTATATATGGCATGCTCTTACATACTTTCTCACCGCGGTCACTTTTTGGTTGATGTAAGTGAAGATAATGTTGATAAAGTTGTGGATTTTGAGAATGTATATTGTGAATTTTTAAGTTGGTTTGAATCTATGGAAATCGATATTCCATGGAATTGTTCTACCGAAACTTTTAGAAATATTTTAATTCGAAAAATTGGCGTCTCTGGAAAAGAAAAACTCTTTTATCAGGATGTAATGGGTGGTGCGAGACCTAAAGATATTGATTCCAATGAATCGATGCCAATCTCATTGAAAAGTCTTATATCGTTAATATGTGGTCGCAAGACAAAAGTTTCTGATTTATTTAAGAATGAGGAATATGCAGGGATTGAGAACTCTTCTATAAGTATTTCTTCTTCAACATTTGATGATGAGTTAGAGACTTTATCAACTTCAATAGATGATACAGAATATGATTTGCTCTTTAAAATTAAAAAGTTATACGATTGGTCTGTTTTGGTTGATATTTTGAATGGTGAAAAAATGATTTCCCAAGCTAAGGTCAATACTTATGAACAGCATAAAAATGACCTTGAGTTTTTAAAATATCTTATAAGAACATATGCACCTGATAAGTATGACAAAGTCTTCCGTGAATGTAGCAAAGAGAAAAACTATGCTAGCTATTCGTATAATTGCAAAAATCTAAGAGGGAAAAGTATTCCTGCGGATTATAAGATGGCAACTGCAGAAGAATTTTGTAAGTTTGTTAGTGGAATAGTAGCTCCACTTGAAAAAGAAATTGCCTTTGAAGATTCAGAGCAATTTACTGAGATGATGAATCGTCTTGCCAATAATTCGTTTTGTCCTAAGCAGATGACTAGTGATAACAGAGTTATTCCTTATCAGCTTTATTATTACGAATTAAAGTTAATTCTTAGTAATGCTTCTAATTATTTGAACTTCCTTAATGATAATGATTCTTATGGTACTGTAGGAGATAAGATTCTTTCAATCATGAGATTTCGTATACCTTATTACGTAGGACCACTTAATAATTATCGCAGTAATAATGCCTGGATGGTACGTAAAGAGGATGGCCCGATTTATCCATGGAATTTTGAAGAGAAAGTTGATTTGGATAAAAGTGAGAATGAATTTATACGAAGAATGACAGGTAAGTGTACATATATTCGTGGAGAAGAAGTACTTCCTAAAAATTCACTTCTTTATGAAAAGTTTGAAGTCCTTAATGAAATAAATAATCTGCGTGTAAATGATATGAAGATTTCCGTTGATGCTAAACAAGGAATTTACGAGTCTTTGTTTATGAAGCGTCGTAAGGTTACTGTTAAGGCAATTAAGAATTTTCTTATTTCAAATTGCTATATGAAAGAAGACGATACCATCTCAGGTGTGGATGATAATATCAAATCTAGTTTGAAGGCATACCACGATTTTGGAAAGTATTTAAGAGATGGAAAACTTAATGAATCTGATGTTGAAACGATTATTTATAGGATTACTTTAACTACAGATAGAACACGATTAAGAAAATGGCTGGCATCTGAATTTGACTTAAGCAATGATGACATAAAAGCAATAAGCAAACTTAAGTATAGCGATTTTGGTAGGTTATCTGAACGTCTATTAACTTCAGTATTTGATGTTGATATAAATACTGGTGTTCAAAGGCGTGAAGAAAACATTATTCAAATGCTGTGGAATACGAATGAAAATTTCATGATGCTAATGTCGTCGGATTATGGATATTATTCGTATGTAAATATCATAAACGAAGAATATGAATGTAATAATCCTCGTTCTTTAGATGACAGGCTTAATGATATGTATATATCTAATTCAGTAAAGAGACCGATACTGAGAACTATTGATATAGTCGAAGAACTGGTAAAGATTTTTAAGTGTGAACCTAAAAAGATTTTTGTTGAGATGGCTCGTGGGGCAAGAGAAGATCAAAAGGGCAGAACAAAGAGTAGAAGAGATCAGTTGAAGGACTTGTATGCCAATTTTGATAAGAATGAGGTTGCTGAGCTCCTAACACAATTAGATTCGAAAACCGATGATGAGTTACGAAGTGAAAAGTTGTTTTTGTATTTCTGTCAGCTCGGTAAATGTATGTATTCTGGTAAACCAATTAATATTTCTGAAATAGGAAATCAGAAAATGTATGATGTCGATCATATTTGGCCACAGAGCAAAATCAAAGATGATAGCCTAGATAATAAAGTTCTTGTATTGTCTGCATTAAATGGTGAAAAGGGAGATAAGTATCCTATCAATGAAGAATGGCGCAGAAAAATGTATAGTACCTGGGCGTCATTACATGATAAGCGATTAATGTCCGATAAGAAATTTGACAGACTTACTAGAGTAACAACATTTACGGATGATGAACTTGCCCAGTTTATTAATAGGCAGTTAGTTGAGACGAGACAATCTACAAAAGCAATTGCAGAAGTTTTAGGTAAATCTATGCCTAATTCTGAGATTGTTTACGTTAAGGCGGGATTAGCATCTAGTTTTAGACACGAGTTTAAGGATGATTACCATACATTAAAATGTCGCGAAGTTAATGATTTGCATCATGCTAAGGATGCATATCTGAATATAGTGATGGGAAATATATATGATGTTAAATTTACTAAGAACCCTATAAACTTTATTAAATCTGGTGCTAATTATACACTCAATCTAAAGCCTATGCTTAACCACGACATTGAGCGTAATGGGTTGATTGCATGGCATGCAAAGGATGATGTTTGGTTTAATAGAGTTATCAATACTATTCATAAAAATAATATTCGATTTACTAGGTATTCTTATAACCCACAAGGGGCATTGTTTGATTTGATGCCAATGCGTAAAGGTTTAGGTCAAGTTCCTCGTAAGAAAATTTTGGATAATATTAACAAATATGGAGGCTACAATAAGCAGTCTATAACAGGCTTTTATCTTGTTTCTTTTGATGATAAAAAGACGAGGTGCGTTTCCCTTGTTGCAGTACCGCTATGGATATCAAACACAATTAAGTGCCATAAGGATATTGTTGATTTTTGTGAACGAGAAGGATTTAAGAATACGAAAGTTCTTCTTAACGGTAGATTAATAAAGACGAATTCTCTCTGGGAGATAGATGGATATAGAGTATATCTTTCAGGAAAATCAGGAGATTCAATTTGGTTCAAAAGTGGTCATCAATTAGTTATTTCATCTGAAGATGAGGCCTATGTAAAAAGAGTTTACAAGTATTGTAATAAGGTGGCTGATACAAAGAAAGAATTGGCAATTACTGAATATGATGAGTTGAATAAGTCTCAAAATATTATGTTGTTTGATTTATTGCTAAATAAGTTGACTAATACGAAATACAAAATATTGATGTCTACCGCTGCTGACACAATGGTTTTGGGACGCGAAAAATTCTGTTGTTTATCGTGTGAGAAGCAGGCTCTTGCTCTAGGTGATATAGTGAGACTTTTTGATTGTAATGATTCTCATGGTGCAGATTTGTCAATGATAGGAGGTGCAAAGTCTTCGGGAGTACAAAAAATGTCGATGAAACTAAATTCAAAGCGTTTTAATAGTATTAGGTTAGTAGATCAATCATGTACAGGTCTGTTTGAGAGCAAGACAATAAACCTTTTGGAACTATGAGCTGGAGAACTGTTGTAATAACACATAGATGCAAGATGGATCTTGAGATGGGTTATCTTGTTGTTCGTGGTGCGGAAACAAAAAGAATTGTACTTGATGAGATATCAACTGTAATAATTGAAAATTCTGCAGTATCTATTACAGGATGTTTAATAGCGGAATTTACAGAACGAAAAATCAAAGTTATCTTTTGTGATAATAAACGTAATCCAAGTTCAGAATTAGTGTCTTTGTATGGATGTCATGATTGTTCCTTAAAAATTAAGAAACAGCAAGAATGGGACAGCGATACCAAGGCAACAATATGGACTGAAATAGTGTCGGAAAAAATTCGTAAGCAAATGGAATTCTTGCTTGAGTTAGGTCGTGATAAAGAAGCAGATATGTTGTATATGTATTTATACGATATGAAATTTAACGATGTAACAAATAGGGAAGGTCATGCAGCTAAAGTCTACTTTAATGCTCTATTTGGTAAGGAATTTAGTCGTAGTTCTGATTGTGTAACAAATGCTGCTTTGAATTATGGGTATAGCCTTATATTATCCGCTTTTAATAGGGAGATTGTCGCAAATGGATATTTAACTCAAATAGGATTATTTCACGACAATATGTTTAATTATTTCAATTTAAGTTGCGATTTAATGGAGCCATATAGGGTTATAGTTGATAGATTTGTTTTTCAGAAGCACTTTACGAAGTTTGAGACAGAAGAAAAGCATGAATTGGTTCAGGTGTTTACAAATACAGTAAAAATAAACGATTCAAAGCAGCTCATTAGCAATGCTATAAAGATGTACTCGCATAGCGTTTTTGAAGCCTTGAATGACAGAGATCCGTCTCTTATTAAAAATTATTCCTATGAGTTATAGATTTATGAGAGTTGTTGTATTTTTTGATTTACCTGTAGTTACTGTGGAGGATAGGAAAAACTATAGGCGCTTTAGGAAACAATTAGTAAAGAATGGTTTTATTATGCTTCAAGAGTCAGTTTATTGTCGAATGGCGCTTAATCAAAATGTTGCGAATGCAATCACTAATTCTATAAGGAATAATAAGCCTCCAAAAGGTCTGGTTCAGGTATTAACTATTACGGAAAAGCAATTTTCCAGGATGGAATATATAGCAGGAGAATACCATACAGATGTTGTATCTGATGATAGGAGAATATTGTTCTTATGAAGTTTTCATATCCACCATTAACCTCGCCAATTATTCTATCAGACGAGTATATATCTTCTTTAGTAGTTGAAAATAGAAAGGTGTTTTTTAATTTAGTAACTGATCTATACAATCAAACTAATAAAGGTGATGGTAAAGTAGTTTTTTCAATTGCAGATAAAGTAGAGGATGTATCTAAAAATATAGAACTACTAACGCAGTTTGTACCTTTCGATACTAATAAGAAAGCATTAATTACAAAATTGCACCAGAGGATTAAAGATTTTGCTAATTCGAATTATTATAACGAATCAATGCAATTAATATCGTCTATTGAGAATTATATGTATTTAATAACGGAGAGTATTGATGCAAATCTGATGATTGATGCGATAGACATAGCAGGTTTATTGAAAATATCAAATGTAAGGTTTTCAGATGAGAATGATTCATTAGTTGAAACTGTATTCAATTATTGCAAAAGTGTAATTAGTTTAGAAGGAAATAAACTATTTATATTTGTCGGTTTGAGATCTTATGTTACAGATGACGATTTCTTTAGTTTAGCGAAAACCTTGGTTGATCATAAGGTAATAACGTTGTTTATAGATAATCATTGCTATAAAACTATTGATTTAGAACGACGGGTCGTTATAGATGATGATATGTGCGTGATATAATATAGATGTTTGATGCTCTTGACGCTGTAAGGATAGCAGGTCCATTCTCAAATTTGAGGTTTGAGAGCAGTGTTATTGAATAGGGTAATCAAACCAGGCCGGGGATTTTAAAGCGGCAGAAGTTGTTTGAGAGCAGTGTTATTGAATAGGGTAATCAAACTGCGAAGAAGCTCGGGCTTGAATCGGTTCCGTTTGAGAGCAGTGTTATTGAATAGGGTAATCAAACAATTTTTAAAATTTATGAGGAACGCGACGCGTTTGAGAGCAGTGTTATTGAATAGGGTAATCAAACTCTAACCCAGATGCGCAAGACTCATTTAATGTTTGAGAGCAGTGTTATTGAATAGGGTAATCAAACTGGCATCTCTGCCGGCATGTAGCCCTTGTAGTTTGAGAGCAGTGTTATTGAATAGGGTAATCAAACGGTTGATGGATTCAAGGTCGGAGGCTATGTGTTTGAGAGCAGTGTTATTGAATAGGGTAATCAAACGACGCTCCACTACGAATGTCCTTCACCAATGTTTGAGAGCAGTGTTATTGAATAGGGTAATCAAACGTTAACTTCTATATATGGAATTGAGGACTAGTTTGAGAGCAGTGTTATTGAATAGGGTAATCAAACTGACGAATGCCCAGTTTATAAACTGTCTTTGTTTGAGAGCAGTGTTATTGAATAGGGTAATCAAACTTCAAACACTGCAAAGAGATACACGTCTCGGTTTGAGAGCAGTGTTATTGAATAGGGTAATCAAACATTAGATTTAATATCCTTAACCGCCTTGATGTTTGAGAGCAGTGTTATTGAATAGGGTAATCAAACCCTCCAAATCGTTTAATGTGAAAGACACCTGTTTGAGAGCAGTGTTATTGAATAGGGTAATCAAACTCAAACACTGCAAAGAGATACACGTCTCGGTTTGAGAGCAGTGTTATTGAATAGGGTAATCAAACGGCAATACCAGAGGCAAGGCGAGAGACGTGTTTGAGAGCAGTGTTATTGAATAGGGTAATCAAACACCTGAGTAGTCAGAGCCTGTCATACCGCCGTTTGAGAGCAGTGTTATTGAATAGATGGCGTTCGAGTTATAGTTAATAGAGAGTAGTTTTATAAAACAAACATATTTTCTTTTGCGCCGATATGGTGGTATAATTGAGAATATGTTTAAGTTAGTTTCAAATTACAAGCCTTCTGGTGATCAGCCTAAGGCAATAGCACAGTTATCTGAAGGCATTCGTAAAGGTATGCGCGGCCAGACTTTGCTTGGTGTTACGGGCTCTGGTAAGACTTTTACGATGGCTAATATTATTCAGGAGATTAATCGCCCTACACTTGTTTTAGCTCATAATAAGACCTTAGCAGGACAGCTCTATTCTGAGTTTAAGGAATTATTCCCTGAGAATGCAGTCGAGTATTTTGTATCCTACTACGATTATTACCAGCCAGAAGCTTATATTGCAGCCTCTGATACATATATTGAGAAGGACTCGTCGATTAATGATGAGATAGACAGACTTAGGCATTCTGCAACAAGATCATTGCTTACAAGAGATGATGTAATTGTAGTCTCATCAGTATCCTGTATTTATGGTATTGGTGAGAAGCAGGACTACTTATCTTTGATGGTTAGCCTTCATGTCGGGCTTGAGATTAGTCGTGATGAGGTTATGGCTGAACTAATTAATATTCAGTACGATCGTAATGATTTTGAATTGAAGCGTGGTACTTTCAGATGCAGAGGTGATGTACTGGATGTATTTACTCCTGATTCTGATAATACACTCACCAGAATCGAGTTCTTCGGAGATGAGATTGAGAAGATATCGACAGTAGATTTTATAACGGGTAAGGTTATCTATAACAGAACTTTTACTGAGATTTTTCCTGCGTCTCATTATGCTACCGGAAGAGCGAAGCTCGAGCGTGCTTTGACTACTATCGATGAAGAGCTTGATGAGAGACTTAAGTATTTCCGTGACGAAGGTAAGCTTATTGAAGCATATCGCTTGGAGCAGCGTACTCGTTATGATATGGAGCTTTTAAGAGAGACTGGTTTTTGTAAGGGAATCGAGAACTATTCAAGACATATTGCCGGCCGTAAAGAGGGCGAAGCTCCTTGTACATTATTAGACTTCTTCCCGAAGGACTTTTTGATGTTCATCGATGAGTCTCACGTTACCGTGTCTCAGGTTGGAGCTATGTATAACGGTGACAGATCCCGTAAGGATATGCTCGTAGGCTATGGCTTCAGACTTCCTTCTGCGTATGACAACAGGCCTCTTAAGTTCCCTGAGTTTGAGGAGAGAATGGGTCAGACAATTTATGTGTCTGCGACACCTGCTAATTATGAGGCAGAGCATTCAGATCAGGTTGTTGAGCAGGTAATAAGACCTACTGGACTGTTGGAGCCTACAATCGCGATAAGACCGGTTGAAGGTCAGATAGAAGACCTTCTTTATGAGCTTCGAGAGAATAACAAGCGTGGTGAGAAGTCACTTATTATGACACTTACAAAGAAGATGTCAGAAGACTTAACCGCTTTCCTGGAAAAAGAAGGAATCAGAGTAACTTATCTTCATTCTGATATTGAGACGGTAGAGCGTATGCAGATATTGAACAAGCTGCGTAACGATGAGATAGATGTAATTGTTGGTATTAATCTTTTAAGGGAAGGTATCGACTTGCCTGAAGTATCTTTGCTCATGATTTTGGATGCAGATAAGGAAGGATTCCTAAGATCTGAGAGATCATTAATTCAGATTATAGGACGATGTGCTCGTAATAGTAATGGACGAGTAATACTATATGCAGATGAGATGACAGATTCAATTATGAACGCTGTATCTGAGACTAATAGAAGACGTGAGATTCAGTCAAAGTATAACGAGGAGCACGGTATCGTTCCTAAGACAATAATCAAGCATGTTAAGTCAGTATTTGACACTGTTGATGAAGCTGCAAAGAAGGAAAAGGTTAAGAAGGTTGATGTTAAAAAGCTTCTTGATAAGGGTGACGCTACTAAGCTTTCGAAGGAAGATAAGGATAAGCTTATTAAGTCTTTGACTAATGATATGACTAAGGCTGCTAAGGATTTGGATTTCGAGCGTGCAGCTGAACTTCGTGATGTAATCATAAGCCTTAAGGGTAAGTGATATGGCAGGGGAGTTCGTACACCTACATTTACATACAGAATACAGCCTTCTCGATGGTGCTATAAGAATCAAGGAACTACCAGCACGCTTGAAGGAAATGGGTATGAGTGCGTGCGCTATTACTGACCACGGCTCGATGTTTGGTTGTGTCGAATTCTATAAAGCTATGAAGGCTGAAGGCCTTAAGCCTATCATAGGCTGTGAGGTCTATGTGGCCCCAGGTTCGAGATTCGACAAGAATCCAGATTCATCCAATAAGCCATATCATCATCTGATTTTGCTAGCCAAGAATAATGAAGGCCTCCGTAACTTAAATCGACTTGTCTCGAGTGGCTGGACTGAAGGTTTTTACAGACGTCCTCGAGTTGATAAGGAACTTCTGGAGAAGTGGCATGATGGACTTATCTGTATGTCTGCGTGTCTTGCTGGTGAAGTGGCAAGCCATATTAAGGATGGACGCCTTAATGAAGCTGAGAGAGTCGCGCTTTGGTATGACAATTTATTTGGACGTGGTAACTATTACTTAGAGATTCAGAGTAATTTCTTAAGGAATCAAAGTACAGTTAATGCTGGGTTAATTAAGCTTTCTAAGAAAACTGGAATTCCTCTTGTCGCTTCTAATGACTGCCATTATCTTAAGAAGGATGACAGCAGTGTTCATGAAGTTCTTCTTTGTATGCAGACCGGTTCTAAGCTATCTGATAGCGATAGAATGCGATTTGAGACAGATGATTTTTATGTAAGATCTGAGACTGAGATGCGAAGGTTCTTCTCTGATATTCCTGAAGCAATCGAGAATACAAGCTTAATCGCTGATATGTGTCAGGCTGAATATGATTTTGATACTATTCATTTGCCTAAGTACGATGTCCCTGCAGGTTTTGCTGATAACAAGGAATATCTTAAGTATCTGGTAGCAGAAGGCCTTAAGAAGAGATTTAGTATTCAGGGTAAAGCCGCAGAAGATGAAGTTTATTTCCAAAGAGCTGATTACGAATTAGGTGTCATTAACTCAATGGGATATACAGACTATTACTTAATAGTCTGGGATTTTATTAATTATGCAAAAACTCACGGAATAATGGTTGGCCCAGGTCGTGGATCTGGTGCTGGTTCTTTGGCTGCCTATGCTATTGGAATAACAGATGTGGACCCTATCAAATATACTCTGGTATTCGAGCGTTTTTTAAATAGTGAACGTGTATCCATGCCTGACTTTGACGTTGATTTTTGTTATGAGAGACGTCAGGAGGTTATAGATTATGTAACCCGTAAATACGGGCAGGAGAGAGTTGCTCAGGTTATTACTTTCGGAACGCTTGCTGCAAAGATTTGTATCAGGGACGTAGCCCGTGTTTTAGACCTGCCGTATAACGAGACGGATAAGATAGCTAAGATGGTCCCGGATGGACCTGGTGTTACCATTGCAACAGCTTTGGAACTTCGTAAGGATTTGAAGATCGAATACGAATCTAACCCTGCAGTGAAGAAAGTAATTGATATCGCGATGAAGCTTGAAGGTATGCCAAGACATGCCTCGACTCATGCTGCCGGAGTAATTATCTCAGGCGTTCCTATTACGGATATTGCACCTCTGGCAATTAACGATGGCAACGCTGTTGTGCAGTTTGCAAAGGCCGATATCGAGAGTGTAGGTCTTCTTAAGTTCGACTTCTTAGGACTTCGTACGCTTACAGTGCTTCGCGATACGGCAGATATGGTTAAAGCCAATTATGGAATTGATATTAACTACGATAAGATTCCGTTTGATGATCAGGGCGTCTATAAGATGATTGGAGATGGCGATACGGTTGCTATTTTTCAGCTTGAAAGTAACGGAATGACTTCATTTATGAAGGACTTAAAGCCAACATCTATTGAAGATGTTACCGCGGGTATTTCCCTATATAGACCTGGACCGATGGATCAGATTCCTAAATATGTTCAGTGTAAGCACGATCCGTCAGCTATTACTTACGACCATCCACTCTTAGAGCCTATTCTGGATGTAACTTATGGCTGCATGGTTTATCAGGAACAGGTAATGCAGATAGTACGTGACCTGGCAGGCTTCTCTATGGGTCAGTCCGATAACATCAGACGTGCCATGAGTAAGAAAAAGAAGTCCTTGATGGAAAAGTATCGTCAGCTTTTTATCTACGGTGGAGTAGATGAGACTGGTAAAGAAATCGATGGCGCTATTAAGCGTGGCGTTCCTGAACAAGTTGCAGATAAAATCTTCAACGAGGTTGTAGTTTTTGCAGGTTATGCTTTTAACAAGTCGCATGCAGCCTGCTATGCTGTGGTTGGTTACTTCACAGCTTATATGAAGTTCCACTATCCAACTGAGTTTATGGCTGCGATGATGAACTCTTTTAGGTCTAACATAATGGCAGCGGCCTACTACATTAACTGCTGTGAGAATATGGGAATTAAGGTTCTGCCTCCAGATATTAACAAGAGTCAGTCCAGATTCTCTACAGAGCGATTATCGGATGGTACTATGGCTATAAGAATTGGTCTCTCGGTACTTAAAAATGTTAGTGAGAATTCCGTAAATGTCTTAATTGAAGACAGAGAGAAGAATGGGGATTATACGACTTTTGAGAACTTTATAAGAAGATGCTCCAAGCTTGGAATCAAGCGTAATATGGTTGAGTCCTTGGCTTATTCCTCTGCTCTTGATTTTACTGGCTATAACAGAGCAACCATTATCGCGACTGTAAGAACTGAGCTTGATAAGTTAAGCAGTGAGAACAACCGTCAGGTAGAAGGCCAGCTTAGTCTTTTTGATATGGTGTCTCCTACTGGTAATTCGGAAGACGATTCTGTTCGCATTAATTATGTAGAGGAGTATCCTGAGTCAGAAAAACTCGCACTCGAGAAGGATACGGTTGGACTTTATATATCAGGTCATCCTCTTAATCAATATAAATCATGTATCAGTAAACTTAGCACTTTTGATATGCGCTCGTTGAAGGAAGTGCAGGACGAAGGAAAGCTTGAGAGTCTTAATGATGACTCTGAAGTAGTGATGTGTGCGGTTATTATCTCTAAGAAGATTAGAACAACCAGATCAAAAACTACTATGTGTCAGCTCCTGGCAGAAGACTTATATGGTCAGTTTGAAGCGGTGCTCTTCGGTAAATCGATGGATACCTATGCTTCGATGATTGATAAGGATAATCCATATGTGATTGTGGGCAAGCGCCGTGTAAGAGGTGAGGAGTCTTTCTCTTTAACTGTAGATGCGATATTTCCCATGCCAGATAATGATATTGAGCTTAATAATATCTTAAGTAACTGGCTTGTGCGTAAAGCTATTAGCCCCAATACCTCTAACTTCGAGCGTCAGCAACAGCAAACTAAGATTCATGAGGCACCGCAGAAGGAAGCTAATAACAAGCTCGCTATCAGGTTTAACGGGGACCCATTTGGTGAAGGCTACCAGCGTCTTTTACACTTTTTAGTGTATTTTCATGGCACAACACCCGTCGAAATGCACTTTGCTAACGGCAATAGGCAGCTCTTAGATGAGGTTTGTTATGTAGATTGTTCGCCTGAAGTTATTGAAAAACTCAAAGATTTAGTCGGACAAAACAATATTAGTTTTATATAAAGATAGTGTATAATCTACGCGATTAATATTTTTCCTTATAGGAGGAAACGACTATGCATATTGAATACGATGATAATAACGTACCAGATATTAACTCTTTGGTAGCTAAGAATTATGATAACGTTAATCCTGATGAAGTTGCTCCAATTAGAAGAATTGGTGTTTTGACATCTGGTGGTGACGCTCCTGGAATGAATGCTACTATCAGAGCCGTAGTAAGAGCTGGTATTAACTCTGGACTCGAAGTATACGGTGTAACAAGAGGTTATCACGGTTTGTGGAAGGGTGAGATTTCACCTATCGGTATGAGAGATGTATCTGATACTTTGCAGCGTGGTGGTACATTCCTTATGACTGCAAGATCTAAGACTTTCGAGGAGCCAGCAGGTACTGTTAAGGCTGCCAAGATGATGGAAGTTTATGGCCTTGATGCTTTGGTAGTATCAGGCGGTGATGGTTCCTTTAAGGGTGCTAGAGCTTTGGCAAGACTTGGTGTTCCAGTAATTGGTATTCCTGGAACAATCGATAACGATATCGGATGCACAGAGTATACAATCGGTTATGACACATCTATGAATACAGCAATGGAGGCTATCGATAAGCTTCGTGATACTGCTTCCTCCCATGAGCGTTGCTCTGTTATCGAGGTTATGGGTAGAAGAGCTGGTTACATCGCTCTTAACGTAGGTATTGCAACAGGTGCTGAGGTTATCCTCATTCCTGAGGTTCCATTTGATTTTGATAAGGATGTACTCCGTGTAATTCTCGATGGACGTAACAAGGGTAAGAGACATTACATTGTTATTGTTGCTGAGGGTGCTGGTGATGCTACAGATATCGCTTCTAGAATTGAAGCTGCTACTGGTATCGAGTCTAGACCTACAATCTTAGGTCACCTCCAGAGAGGTGGTTCACCAACTCTTCGTGACAGAACAACAGCATCTCTTATGGGTGTTCGTGCAATCGATTGCCTGCTTCAGAAGAGATATAACAGAATTATTGTAGAAAAGGACGGTAAGATTACTGATATCGATATCGAGGAAGGTCTCGCGATTAAGAAGACAATTCCTGAGATTGAGATAACTAATGCTAATCGTCTCTCCTAATTAAAGGAATAATGTATAAATACACAACATTCGAAGAAGAAGCAGAGAAAAGAAAGATTAAGGGCAGAGTTTTAGATGTCCTTGAATTCAATAAGGTAAAAGAAAGACTTGTAAGCTTAACGAAGACTTCTTACGGTCATGAATTAGCTTTGAAGGCTTTCCCAACAACTGATCCGGATGTAGTAAAGGAAAGCCTCGAGGATACCTATGAGGCTTTCATTTATGTTAACAAGTATGGAAGTCTGCCTATTGGAGCTTTTCCTCCTGTGCTTGAATCAATCAGATATATTAAGGCTGGCGGTACGCTTGATATGCGTGCCCTGCTTGATGTAGCTATTTTTCTTCAAAGTGCAGCTGACCTGAAGAAAATAATATCCGGTGAGCACCAGGATATGGCGGACACCAATCTGTTTATGTCTGTAGCTGCCTTAGAGACTGAAGACAGACTTCGTGACGAGATTAAGGCCTGTATTTTAAATGATACCGAGATGAATGATCGCGCGAGTTCAGAGCTTTATTCCATCAGACGCGAGATTAAGGATGTTGTTCGCTCTATAAGGGTTATCTTAGATAGAATCATTCGTAATAGTGAAGATATCCTTCAGGAATCTATTATCACAATTAGAGATGGCAGATATTGTGTCCCAGTTAAATCTGAGGCAAGATCTAAGCTTCCAGGCATTATTCACGACACATCATCAACAGGCCAGACTGTATTTATCGAGCCTATGGGTGTTGTAGATGCAAATAACAAAATCCGTGAGTTAGCGTCTCTTGAAGAAGCGGAAATTGAGAGAATTCTCGAGAGTCTCACAGCAAGAGTTGGTAAGTCTTCAGAAGTATTGGCAGCAGATGTAGAGCTGGTAGCTCAGATTGACTTTAATTCTGCTAAGGCTGAGCTTGCTATTCAGATGGATGCTATTAAGCCTGTTATTAACACAGATGGTCATATACGTTTGCACCGCGCTCGTCATCCTCTTATTGAGAAGGACAAAGTAGTACCAATCGATATTGAGAATGGCGATAAGTACGATACTTTGGTTATTACTGGCCCTAACACTGGTGGTAAGACAGTATCTTTGAAGACATGTGGTCTTATGACTTTGATGACTATGGCGGGTCTAATGATTCCTTGTTCTAGTGGAACTGAGGTTTCAGTTTACGACAGAGTTTTGGCTGACATCGGTGATGAGCAGAGTATTGAGCAGAGCCTTTCGACGTTCTCGGCGCATATCTCTAATATCGTATTTATCCTGAAGTACATTCGCGGTAAGTCTTTGGTGCTCCTAGACGAGCTTGGTTCTGGTACAGATCCTGCAGAAGGTGCAGCTTTGGCGGTGGCGGTTCTTGACAGCCTGAAGGCTAAGGGGTGTGTTACCATGGCAACGACTCACTACCGTGAACTTAAGGAATATGCTGTATCTACTGATGGGGTAATGAATGCTTCGTGTGAGTTTGATACAGATACATTAAGCCCTACATATAGACTAATTACTGGCACTTCTGGAACCAGCAACGCGTTTGTTATTTCAAAAAAGCTTGGTATGCCAGCGCACATTATTGATGACGCTAAGTCTCGTATGTCTGACGATGACTTAAAGCTGGAGAAACTCTTGTCCGAAGCTGAGCTTGACCGTAAGAAGGCAGGTCAGCTTGAGAAGGAGAATGAGCAGCTTAACCTGGAGCTTAAGGCTAAGGTTTTGGAATTAGAAGAGGAGCGTAAGGCCCTCAAGGCATCCAAGACTAAGATTTTGAATGACTCCAGAGCAAAGGAAAAAGAAATGCTCGAGGAGAAGCAGGAAGAACTTGATGAACTTATTCGTCAGGTAAAGCGAAAGGCAAAGCGTAACTACGACGAAGATGCCAAGGCTGAACTCGATAAGATTAGAAGAAGACTTCGTGCCGGTGTTAAGGATTTATCTGATAGTGGTGAAGACGAGAATATCCTTGCTAATGTAACTATGCCAGGAGAAGCTCCTAAGGAAGTCAAAGAAGGCTCTAAATATTATGTTCCACATATGGGAATTACAGGTGTTGCCCTGGATTCTGCTACTAAGAAGAATGCGAAGATTCGTATTCGTAATGGCAGTATGACATATACGGTTACTATAAATCAGCTTCGTATGCCAACTCAGGCACAGCTTGATAAGCCTAAGGAAGAACCTAAGAATAAGTATGCAGCATCTAATGTTAGTTCCGCGTCTCAAATTAAGGTTAATAAGGCTCAAACTGTAATGACTGAGATTTTGCTTTTGGGAAAGACTGTTCTTGAAGCTGAGACTGCTCTTGATAAGTATATTGATGATTGTCAGCTCGCAGGCCTTAAGACGATTCGTATTGTTCATGGTAAGGGTACGGGCGCTTTGAGAACTGCTGTTGATAGTAAGCTGTCCTATGATTCAAGAATTAAGAACTATCGTCTTGGTGACCCGAGTGAAGGTGGAGACGGTGTCACTATTGCTAGTTTGTATTGATGGAGTAAAGAAATGGAAGATAAGAGACTCAAGATTGTAATTGGTGCATATGGTAGTGGTAAGTCTGAGGTTTCAGTTAACCTGGCTTTAAGTATGAAGAGAGAAAATCCATCAGCTAAGGTTTTGATGGCTGACCTTGATATTGTTAATCCATTCTATCGCTCTGCTGATGCAGCCAAGCTTTTACAGGAAAATGATATTAGACTCATATCTCCAATGTATGCCAATTCTAATATTGACGCACCTGTCTTAAGTGGTGAGGTAAATGTAATCTTTGACGATGAGTCTTATAGTGGCGTTTACGATATCGGTGGTGAGGATATGGGAGCTACTATCTTAGGCTCTATGAAGACAAAACTTGAAAATATCAATGCAGATCTTTTGATGGCAGTTAATGTCCGCCGTCCTTTTACATCTACAGTGGATGAGATCATCATAATGGCAAGTGAACTTCAGGCTGCAGCTAAGATGAAGATTACTGGCTTTATCAATAACTCCAATTTGCTTGGAGATACTACTATAGAAGATCTTAAAAAGGGAGAAGAAATCCTTAAGGAAGTAACTGACAGAACTGGTATTCCAGTTGTTTTGACAACAGTTATGGATGGTGTGTTAACAGAAGATGAGTTAATGAAGTTAGATGCTTCAGAAGTAATGATTATGGATAAGACTATCAACTATGCGTATTGATAAGAAAAGTCGAAAGAGTTTTAAAAAGGCAGCTATGGCAAATATAAAGAGACACTATTGGCTCTTTGTTTTAATGTGCTTTTTGGGCGTTATGATTGGCGCAGAGTTTTCGACGACTGACTATCTGGCTTCTGCCAGAACTGGAGCATTCTCAAAATTAATCAATCAGGATGCGCAGATAGAAGCTATAGAAGATGAGATTGTTAAATCTCGTGAGGGGAACTTTGATAATTCTGTGTTTATGCAGTCTGTTTACGAAGGTATTTTGAATCGTGAGTATGACAACGAGAATCTTAATCTGATGTTCTCGAGATCCAAGGGAACTCTTAATGCAGTTATTGATTACATTACTTCAGGAACAATAGTATCTAATATCTCATCTATGGTTTTAATACTTGTCGGTACTCCATCTGCAGCCAATATAGTTATGACTGTGTTTACAGTTCTTGTAACAGGTGGGTTCTGGCTTTTTGTTTCTAATTTATATAAGTCTGTAGTTCGTCGAATAACTCTTGAAGGAAGAATGTATAATAAGATCCCTTTTGGAAGATTCCTGTTTTTTGTAAAGGTTAAAAGATGGTTTAATACAGCTTTGGGAATGGCCCTTTATTCTATCTGCATATATGCATCTCTTGTGACTGTTATTGGATATCCGATTGTCTATTACGGATTAATTCTGATGCCTTATATCATCGCAGAAAACCCTGATATTAAGCCTGTTGATGCTTTGAAATTATCCTGGAAAATGATGAAGGGTAATAAGTTTAATGCTTTTAAGATATCTTTGTCTCTTCTTGGATGGAATATTCTAGGAACTATGACAGTTGGACTTATTAATATCTTTTTCTTAAATCCATACAGAATCACAATCTATTCTGAAGTATATGCTTCATTAAGAGATGATTATCTTAAGAATAATCCATCTGATGAAGTACTACTTAATGACAAGTATTTGTTTTCAAAGCCCGATTTGCAGGCCCTTAAGATGGCTTATCACGAAGTTGATCTTGCATTGGCAGCTCCTGAATATAAGCTTCAGGGCTTAACTGGTGCCAAGAAATTCTTTGCGAATACATTTGGTATAGTTCTCTGGAATACTCCTGATGAACTCGCTTATGAAGATAATCAGGCAAAAAGACAGAGTACAATGAATTTAAAGGATGAGATGGAAGGCTTAAGCTACCCTACAAGACTTGGTCCAATCTCTGAGTCTCGTCATAGAAGAATTCTTTCTTCTATTCACTATATGAGACACTATTCTCTCCTGTCTTTGGTATCTATGTTCTTTATTTATTCTGCTTTTGGATGGACATGGGAAGTCTTCTACTATTACCTCTTGCAGGGTCACTTCATTAACCGAGGAGTTTTGCATGGCCCTTGGCTTCCTATATATGGTGTAGGAGGTGTGTTAATTTTGGCCTGCCTCTTCAAACTTCGTAAGAGTCCTGGAAAGCACTTTATTGGAACTATAGTTTTATGTGGTGCATTGGAGTACTTTGGAAGTGTAATTCTGGAGTTATTATTTGATGCAAAATGGTGGGACTATAGTGGATTCTTCCTCAACCTTCACGGAAGAATCTGTGCTGAAGGCTTGCTTGTATTCGGTATAGCAGGACTTGCTTTTATTTATGTTCTATCACCAATTTTAGACGATTTGATTCGCAGAATTAACCCTAAGAAACTTTTACCAGTAGCTATTATTTTGTCTGTAATCTTTGTAGGTGATCTGGTTTATTCCAGAATGGTTCCTAACACAGGAGATGGTATTACTGACGGCTTTGCTGGCGGCGAGAGAATTGAAGAAGTAATTGAAACAAATGGAGATATAGAATGATTACACAAATGGCAATTGCTATCGCAATATTTGCGATCATGTACATCCTTTTGCTGGCGCTTCCAGAACAGCGCTGGATAGTCGCGTTGGTAACTGCAGTTATCTTTATGGTACTTAAGATTCTGCCTCTCGAAAATGTTCTTACAGCTATCAACTGGAATGTAATTATGATGCTTGGCGGCACCATGGCTACCGTAGAACTTTTTATCCAGAGTAAAATGCCTGCTCGCATGGCAGAGTTACTTTTGGTAATTACACCTAACGTAATGTGGGCTGTAGTTGCACTTTCGCTGTTCTCTGGTATTGTTTCAGCTTTTGTAGATAATGTAGCTACTGTATTGATGGTTGCCCCTATTGCTTTGGCGGTATCCAAAAAGCTTAATACAAACCCTGTTCCAGTTATCATCTCAGTAGCGGTATCAAGTAACCTTCAGGGTGCAGCTACTCTGGTAGGTGATACTACATCAATTCTTCTTGGTGCTTATGCCAATATGGGCTTTAATGACTTTTTCTGGTTCCAGGGAAGACCCGGCATCTGCGTAGCTGTCGAAGCTGGTGCATTAATGACAATTCCGGTGCTTTTAATTATCTTCCGTAAGGAAAAAGCAAAGGTAGGGTCTAATGTTGAGACTAAGGTGGAAGACCATTTTCCAACAGTATTGTTGTTCGGTACTATTGGTCTTCTCATAGTTGCTTCTCAGTTCCCTAATAAGCCTGAACTTACTAACGGATTTATTTGCGTTGGTCTTGCATTAATTGGAATAATCTATGAGTCTATTAAGGCTAAGAATAAGGCGCCTATGGTAGATACACTCAAGGCAGTAGACTATAAGACATTACTTCTACTGGCAGGTCTTTTTATGGTAATTGAGGGTATTACTGAAGCGGGCGTAATTAACAAGATAGCTGAAATCTTTGTTAACGTTGGTGGTAATAACGTGCTATTAATGTATATCTTAATTGTTTCTGTTTCTGTTGTAATAAGCGCTTTTGTAGATAATATTCCATATGTTGCAACTATGCTTCCTGTTGTTACTGGTATATCAGCAATTCTCGGTATAGATCCATATCTTTTTGACTTTGGTCTTCTTATTGGTGCTACTCTGGGTGGTAATATTACGCCTGTTGGAGCTTCAGCTAATATCACTGGTATCGGTATTTTGCAGAAAGCTGATTACAAGGTATCTACAGCAGATTTTATGAAAATTGGTGTGCCATTTACTTTAATTGCCGCTTTTACAGGTGCTTTGGTAGTGTGGCTTTGCTACGCGTGATATTAAACGATAATTAACAAATATTTTTGTTTACATATAAGGAAATGTGTTAAAATAATCTCGGTCAAATCGACCGAGATTTTTATCGGAGGAATTGAAAAATGGGATTGATTAGAAACATTGTCGCTACAGTTGGCAGTTCTATTTCTACAGTTGCTGCTGATCAGTACGTTGAGTTTTTCACATGCGACTCTTTAGGTCAGGATGTTCTTGTTAGACAGGGTGCTGCAAGAATGCAGAAGGGCAATAATAAGGGAAGCGTTGACGTAATTAGTAACGGTTCTAAGATTGCTGTACCAGAGGGAACAGCTCTTATCCTTGTAGATAATGGTAAGGTTGTTGATTTTACATGTGAAGCTGGTTTGTATACATGGGATACATCTTCTGCTCCTTCAGTATTTGCAGGTCAGGGTGGTTTCATGGATAACATGAAGTCTCTTGTTACTGAGACTTGGAACCGTATGAAGGCTGGCGGTGAGATCTCTACACAGCAGAGAATTTACTTCGTAAATATGCTCGAGATTAGAGATCAGAAGTTTGGTACACCTACAGCTCAGGTATATCCAGACCCAGAGTACAGAAAGATTTATGTAAGACTTAATGGTGTATTCTCTTTTAAGGTAGTTGATCCAGTAACATTCTTTAAGACACAGTGCAGTTCTGTTGTTGGCGAGTATAAGGTTGGTCAGTTTATGGGTACACCAGCATCTCCAATGCAGCCACGTCTCGAGTTCCTCGATCGTGTAGCTGAGATGCTTAATAAGTGTGGTTCTATCGATAAGATTTCCTTCGCAGAGCTCCCATCTCACCAGGGTAAGATTCGTGAGTACATGCAGGATGCTCTCGATCAGGAGTGGCTCCAGAATCGTGGTGTTGTTGTAAGTACAGTAGCTATCTCTGGTATCACACCTGATGATAAGTCCAGAGAGAGAATCGAGAAGATCGATGAGGCTAAGATGTATGGTGAAGACCAGAATGCACTTGCAGCTCAGGCTATCCTCGGCCAGACAGAGGCTATGAAGCTCGCAGGCGGTAACGCTAACGGTGCTGTTAATGGCTTGATGGGTCTCGGTATGATGGGCGGCATGGGTGCCGGCGGCGGAATGGGCCAGGCAGCTTTCGGTATGCTCCAGCAGAACCAGCAGGCTCAGATGCAGCAGGCAGCTCCTATGGCTGCAGCTCCAGCTCAGGCAGCAGGATGGACATGTTCTTGCGGCCAGGCAGGTAACCAGGGCAAGTTCTGTATGAACTGCGGTCAGCCTCAGCCAGCTCCAGCTCCAGCAGGATGGACATGTTCTTGTGGTCAGGCTGGTAACACAGGTAAGTTCTGTATGAACTGTGGTCAGCCACAGCCAGCAGCTGAGTGGACATGCTCATGCGGTCAGGCAGGAAATAAGGGTAAGTTCTGTATGAACTGCGGTAAGCCACAGGCTTAATCCAAGCTTAGTTTCTAAGTTAATTTATGAGCCCCGTTTCGCGAGAAGCGGGGCTTTTTTGTTGCTAAAAATGAGCTGAATATCAATTTTGCACATAAAAACTTATTAATTAATTGCTTGATAATCAAGATTCATGAGTTTACAATGGCAAGGTTAGAAATATGGAGGATTAATATTATGGCAAAAGTCACATTTAATGATGATTTGTGCAAGGGCTGTGGTCTTTGTGTAAATGCTTGTCCTAAGAAGATTCTTCAGCTCGACAATTCTAGACTTAACAACAAGGGATACCATCCAGTTACTTGTACTGATATGGATACTTGTATCGGTTGTGCGTTCTGCGCTACTACATGTCCTGATGTTGTTATTACAGTAGAAAGATGAGGGCTTGAGAATGGCAGAAAAACGAGTATTGATGAAGGGAAACGAAGTTATTGCTGAGGCTGCTTTAAGAGCTGGTTGTCGTAACTACTTCGGTTATCCTATTACACCTCAGACTGAGGTTATGCACTATATGGCTAAGAAGATGGTTCAGATTGGAGGAAACTTCGTTCAGGCTGAGTCTGAGGTTGCTGCTATTAACATGGTTTATGGTGCTGCAGCAGCTGGCTTCAGAGTTATGACATCTTCTTCATCTCCAGGAATTTCCCTGAAGCAGGAAGGTATCTCTTACATTGCAGGTGCTGAACTTCCTGCAGTTGTAGTTAATATCGTCAGAGCAGGCCCGGGTCTTGGTGGTATTTTGCCAGCTCAGAGTGACTATTTCCAGGCTACTAAGGGTGGTGGACATGGTGACTATAGAAATATCGTTATCGCCCCAGCTTCAGTGCAGGAACTCTATGAGATGACTGTAGAGGCATTTAATCTTGCTGATAAGTACAGAATGCTCGCAATGATTATGGGTGATGGTACATTAGGTCAGATGATGGAGCCAGTTGCATTCCGTGATGTGGAGCCAATCGCTAATGTTGAGAAGCCATGGGCTGCTTCCGGACGTAACGGAAGAGCAGAGCATAATGTAGTTACATCCATCTACATTAATCCAGATGAGCTTGAGGCTAAGAATAATGAGCTTAAGGCTAAGTATGATTATATCGAGGAGAATGAAGTTCGCTTCGAGGAAATCGACTGTGATGATGCTGATATCGTTTTGGTTGCTTATAGTACATGTTCACGTATTTGCAAGAATGTTATGAAGCAGGCTGCAGCGAAGGGCCTTAAGGTTGGTATGCTTAGACCTATCACTTTGTGGCCATTCCCTCATAAGAAGATTAACGAGATTGCTTCCAAGAGTAATGTTAAGGCTTTCCTCTCTGTTGAGTTGTCTAATGGTCAGATGGTTGAGGACGTTAAGCTTGCAGTTAATGGTCAAAAGCCAGTTCACTTCTTTGGAAGAAACGGTGGTAATCTCCCATCTCAGAAGGAGATTCTTGATAGAATCATTGAAATTAATGAGAACCCAATGGGAGGTGTAATGTAATGGCTGTTGTTTTTGAAGCTACTAAGGGTCTTACGGGCAAGCCTTTCCATTATTGCCCAGGATGTACACATGGTATTATTCACAGACTTATCGGTGAAGTTATGTGTGAGTTAGGAATCCTCGAGGATACAGTTTCTGTTGCTTCTGTAGGATGTTCCTATAACAGTTATGAGTATTTTGCTTGTGATGCAGTTCAGGCTGCTCATGGTAGAGCTCCTGCTGTTGCAACAGGTATTAAGAGAAATATCAAAGATAAGTTTGTATTCACTTATCAGGGTGATGGAGACCTCGCTTCTATCGGTGCTGCAGAGATTACACATGCAGCTGCAAGAGGTGAGAAGATTACAGCATTCTTCGTTAATAATGCTGTCTATGGTATGACATCAGGTCAGATGGCTCCTACAACACTTTTGGGTCAGGTTACTACAACTTCTCCATTCGGAAGAGATGCTTCTTATCAGGGTTACCCAATCAATGTAAGTGAGCTCCTTTCTAATCTCACAGGTTCCGCTTACATCGAGCGCGTATGCCTTACTGATTATAAGAATATTCAGGCTGCAAAGAAGGCTATTAAGCAGGCGTTCTTAGCTCAGCAGGCTAACCTTGGTTTTACAATGGTTGAGTTCTTGTCTACTTGCCCTACTAACTGGGGTAAGGAGCCATTAGAGGCTATGGAGTGGCTTAAGGAGAAGATGATTCCTCAGTATCCTTTGGGTGTATACAAGGGTGCAGATATCGACTTTAAGAAGCTTGAGGCTGATTTTAAGGCTGCAAGAGGAGGAGAGAACGCATGATCGATTTTTCTATTATTCTCGCAGGCTTTGGTGGACAGGGTATTCTTTCTGCAGGTAAGATGGCTGCAGAGGCTGCTCTTTATGAGGGTAAGGAAGTATCCTGGTTCCCTTCATACGGTCCTGAGATGCGTGGTGGTACAGCTAACTGTTCAGTTGTTATCTCTGATGAGCCAATTGGTTCTCCAGTAGTTAATGATGCAGATGTTCTTATTTGTTTGAATCAGCCTTCTGTTGAGAAGTTTGAGTCTTACTTGAAGCCAGGTGGAATTTTGATTACGGACTCTTCTTTGTTCACAGTTGAGCCAACAAGAACAGATATCAGATTTATCCCAATGGGTGCATCTCAGATTGCTACTGATCTTGGAAATATGGCTTTTGCTACAATTTCCATGCTTGGTTGTATGTCCGAGGCTACAGGTTGTTTTTCTAAGGAATCTTTCGAGTCTGCTTTATATCAGATTCTCCCTGAGAGAAGACATAAGTTTATCCCTGGTAACATGGAAGCTTTTTCTAAGGGCGCAGAGTTTGCAAAGTAATCCATTAGGGTGTTAAAATTACTTTATGGCTATCACATCTGAGATTAAGGTTCATCTGGTACACGACTTAATCCCGTTCTGGCTTTCTTTGAAAGACGAAGAGAACGGGGGCTATTATGGTTATGTCGATTCTAAGAGTAAAATTGATCGTAAGGCCGATAAGGGATGTGTGCTTAACAGCCGTATTATGTGGGCTATGAGTAGTTGCTATAAGCTCTGTATTGATGGTGCTTTAAGCGAGACTAAGCTTCAGGATGTTGGTTATTCTTCACTTGATATTCTAGAGGCTGCTAGATGCGCTTATGAGTACTTCAGAGATCATTTTGTAGATATGGAATACGGCGGTATTTTCTGGTCCGTCACTTATGACGGCCAGCCCGCCGATACTACAAAGCATACGTATAATCATGCGTTTGCTATTTACGCCCTTTGTGCTTATTACGAGGTATCGGGCGACAAGGAAGCGTTTAAGCTCGCTTATTATCTTAAGAATTGCATAGAGAATACTATGGCTGATGAATACGGCTATGTTGATTCTTTTGCCAGAGATTTTACTCCTGATAAGAATCCGTTGCTTTCTGAAAATGGCGTTACAGCTTATCGCTCAATGAATACGCACATCAATGTTATGGAAGCGTATTCTGAACTTTATAGAATTAACAAAGAGACTAAGGATCAGTTCATCAAGAGGAAGATTTATAAGGCTCTTGATATTCACGCTACAAGAATCTATAACCCGGCTAAGGGAAGGCAGGAAGTATTCTTTGATAGAGAGTACAACAGTCTTATTGATTTGTATTCACCAGGACATGATATTGAAGTTGCATGGATGCTCGACAAGATTTGTGAAAATGTAGCAGATCCTGATTTGACTGCGCGTGAGAATCCTATTTCACGTACTATCGAGAGTAGTGTTTTAAACTATGCTTTTGACGGTGCATCTTTGGTTCTTGAGTTTGAGAATGGTGTTGCTAGTGTATACAGACACTGGTGGGGACAGGCTGAAGCTGTTGTCGGTTTTATTAATGCATATATGCATACTGGTGATAAGAGATATAAGCAGGCAGCCAGAGCAGAATGGGAGTTTATCAAAAAGTACGTAATCGAGAAGCAGCGTCCAGCTGAATGGACTTATGAGGTTACTGCTGATGGTACTCCTAATCTTGATAAAGCCCTGGTTTCTCCATGGAAGTGTCCATTCCACAATATTAGAATGTGTATCGAGATTATTCGTCGTCAGGAGCGTTTTGACGACTTATTCTAAGGTTTGTTAACCTTTTGTAAAATTGCACAAACTAGTGCGTTTATTTCTAAAATTTTTTGTATTTATAGTTGGTATTTACTTGCCGTTATATTATAATTATTGGGTATAAGTAACGGGAGGTGAACGTATGGATCAAGCCTATTTGTTTAATAACGGCCAAGATTTCATGTGTTACAATTTTTTGGGTGCTCACCCTTATGATGAGGGTGAAGACTCTAAGGGGTACATTTTTAGAGTATGGGCACCTAAGGCTATTTCTGTAAGCGTAATTGGCGATTTTAACGAGTGGGAACCACTCGCTAATCAGATGATTAAGCTAGGAAATACAGGCATTTGGGAGTGTAAGATTCCTGGTGTTAATCAGTGGGATCGCTATAAGTACAGAGTAGTTGGTGCGGATTCCAGAATCTACGATAAGTGTGACCCTTATGCTAGACATTGTGAGACTAGACCTAATAATGCTTCCATCGCATATAATCCAGATGACTATCTATGGGGCGATGAAGGTTATATGAAGAATCGTCCGGATGCTCTTAGCGCTAGACCTATCAATATCTATGAGATTCACTTAGGTTCCTGGAGACAGCATCCAGATGGAAATTTCTTCACATATAGAGAGATTGGTCTCGATCTTGTAGATTATTGCAAGAAGATGAATTATACCCATATCGAGATTATGGGACTTCTTGAGCATCCTCTTGATGCTTCATGGGGCTATCAGGTAACAGGCTACTATGCAGCTACCTCCAGATTTGGTACACCAGCTGATTTTAAGTACATGATTGATATTCTCCACCAGAATGGTATCGCTGTTATCGTTGACTGGGTTCCAGCTCATTTCCCTAAGAATCTCGAGGCACTCGTAAGATTTGATGGTACTCCATGCTATGAATATTCTGATCCAAGAATTGGTGAGCATAGAGAATGGGGTACATATGTATTCGACTACTCTAAGAAGGAAGTTATTTCTTTCTTGGTTTCTAACGCTGTATACTGGCTCAATGAATTCCATGTTGATGGTCTACGTGTTGATGCTGTAAGTTCAATGCTTTACCGAGACTATGGACGTCAGAGCTATATTCCTAATAAGTATGGTGGTAATGAGAACCTGGAAGCTATTGAGTTCTTCAAGATTTTGAATGGCTATATCAGAAGTCAGTATCCTGGCGTAATGATGATTGCTGAGGAATCTACAGCTTGGCCTAAGGTTTCTCATCCAGTAGAAGATGGCGGACTTGGTTTCACACATAAGTGGAACATGGGTTGGATGCATGACACTATCGATTATTTTTCTACAGATTCTTATGCTAGAGGATGGCATCACGATCAGTTCACATTCTCTATGATGTATGCTTTCTCTGAGAATTATGTTCTCTCTCTTTCTCACGACGAGGTAGTTCATGGTAAGTATTCTCTTATCAATAAGATGCCTGGTGATGTATGGAGAAAATTTGCTTCATTAAGAACTTTGTTTATGTATCAGATGAGCCATCCAGGCGCGAAGCTTAACTTCATGGGTGCTGAATTTGGTCAGTTCATTGAGTGGAGATTCTATGAGCAGCTTGAGTGGTTCATGCTTGATTATGAGTCTCATAGACTTTTGCAGGATTATTGCTCCAAGCTTAATGGTTTCTATATCGACCATCCACAGCTTTGGAAGGACGATCATACATGGTCTGGATTTGAGTGGATTGCTGCTGACGATACAGTTAATAATGTTTTCGTTTATGCAAGAAAGTGTGATGATGAGAAGCTTAACGATATTTATGTAGCTCTCAATATGGTTCCTCAGCCACTTGAAGAATATAAGATTCCTGTATATGAGCTTGGTACATATAAGATTCTTCTCAATACAGATGATATGGCTTTTGGTGGTAGTGGATATCCTACAAGTGAGAATGGCGAACCTCTCTTTGAGGCAGTTGATGAACCATACAATGGAAAGCCATATCACATCAAGGTAAATATTCCGCCTCTTGCTGGTATTTACTTCATGAAGATTGCAGATCCTAAGCCTAAGGCTATTGAGAAGAAGCCAGTAGCTAAGAAGACTACAGTTAAGAAGGCAACTGAGGTCAAGAAGACAACTGCAGCTAAGAAGCCAGCAGAAAAGAAGACGACTGAGACCAAGAAGGAAAAGACTCCTGCAACTAAAAAAGCAGAAGCACCTAAGAAGGTAAAAACTCCTGCGGCTCCTGAGAAGGTAGCAGAGGAGAAGAAGCCTGAGGTTAAGAAAGAAGCAGCCAAGAAGACTTCTACAAAGAAAACGTCTTCTAAGAAATCCGCTAAGACGGAAGCAAAGTAATAATAAATAAGAATAATCATAAATTTGGAGGTAGGAAAAATGGCTAAGACTGATGTAGTTGCAATGATACTTGCAGGAGGCCAGGGTGCAAGACTTGGTGTACTTACCAAGACTGTAGCTAAGCCGGCAGTACCTTTTGGTAGCCGTTATAGAATTATTGACTTCCCGTTGTCTAACTGTGTTAACTCGGGAATTGAGCGTGTAGGTGTACTTTCACAGTACCAGCCTCTCGCACTTAACACTTACGTAGGTAACGGTCATCCATGGGATCTCGATCGTAATAACGCTGGTGCTTATATTCTTCCTCCTTATCAGAGATCTGGTAAGTCTGACTGGTATAAGGGTACAGCTAATGCTATTTTCCAGAACAAGGACTTCCTTGATGACTTCGATCCAGAGTATGTAGTAATTCTTTCTGGTGACCATATCTATAAGATGGACTATGCAGCAATGCTTAAGAGTCATATCGAGAGAGGCGCTGATGCTACAGTAGCTGTATATGAGGTACCATGGGAGGAAGCTCCTAGATTCGGTATCCTTAATACAGAAGGCGAAGATGCTATCGTAGAGTTCGAAGAGAAGCCAGCTAAGCCTAAGAGTAATCTTGCTTCTATGGGTGTTTACTGCTTCACATGGAAGGTACTAAGAGAAGCTCTCATCAAGGACGAGCAGGATGAAGAGTCAACAAATGACTTTGGTAAGAATATCATTCCAATGCTCCTCAATGGTGGTAAGAAGCTCTATGCTTTCAGATTCTCTGGTTATTGGAAGGATGTTGGTACAATTTCTTCCTTGTGGGAGACAAATATGGATATTCTTGATAAGCCAGAAGAGATTAACCTCGTTGATCGTTCCTGGAGAATCTATTCAAGAAACCCAGTTAAGCCTTCACAGTTTATTGGTGAGACTGGTAAGGTTATCAACTCTGCTTTGACAGATGGTTGCCGAATCTATGGTGAGGTTAACCACTCCGTTCTTTCCGATTCTGTTATAGTTGAGAAAGGCGCAGTAGTTAAGGACTGTGTACTCCTTCCTGGTGTAGTTGTTAAGGAAGGCGCTCATCTCGAGAGATGTATCGTTGACTTTGGTACTATCATTGGTAAGGATGTTAAGGCTGGACCTAAGATTGAGGGTGAAGGACCTTACACAAATAAGAAAATCTGCTCTCAGGGTATTGTTGTATTTGAGCGTGGCCTTAAGATTAAGGATGGCGCTGTAATCGCTGGAAACTCCATGATTGATTCTGATGTTGAAGTTTCTGACGAAGACAATGTTATCGAAGAAAAGTTCAGAGTATAAGAAGGGGTACGGAGGAATACAAAATGTTTAATGATGTAATGGGCCTCATCTTGGCCGACAATAAGAAGATTTCACTCGGTGAGCTTACAGGCCCACGAGCTTTGTCCGCTGTACCTTTTGGCGGAAGATACAGAGTAATCGACTTCATGCTTTCTGATATGGTTAATTCAGGAATCAAGAATGTTGGTATTCTTACATACAATAAGTACAAGTCATTGATGGATCACCTGGGAACTGGTTCTGCTTGGTCTCTTGATAGAAAGAATGATGGACTTCACATCTTGCCTCCATATGTAAACTCTGAGGCAACAAATATTATCGGTGATGAGGAGCTTGCTGGTGTTCTCGACTTCTTGAGACATTCAAGATCTACATATGTTATCGTTGCTAATAGTAACATCGTATTGAATTGTACTTTCGATGGCATGATTAAGGCTCACGAAGATAGTGGTGCAGATCTTACAGTAATGTACAACAGAGATGCTCTTAAGTATGGCAGCCCAAGCTACATCTTGGAGACTGATGATGATGGTTTTGTTAAGGATATGCTCTACAATCCTCAGAAGGCTACATCTAATAAGACCTCTCTTGGTATTATCTGCCTTAGAAGAGATATGCTCGTTGATATTATCTCCAAGCAGATGAGCCATGGTGCAACACACTTCGGATTGCACTCTATGGTTAAGATGTTTGATGAGATTAAGGTTTATGCTTACGAGTATGCTGGTACAGCACTTCGTATCAATAACGTTCAGACATATTTCAATGCTTCTATGGCTCTTCTTAAGGAAGATATCAGAGAAGATCTCTTCTGGAGTGGTAAGCCAATTTTTACAAAGGTTAAGGATGAGGCTCCAGCTCTCTACTTTGATAATGCAGATGTTTCTACTTCTATCATCTCCGATGGTTGCCGCATCTATGGTAATGTAGAGAACTCTATCATCTTCAGAAGTGCAACAGTATCTAAGAATACAACAGTTAAGAACTGTGTAGTTATGCAGGATGTTCACATCTCTGAGAACTGCCACCTCGAGAATGTAATTCTTGATAAGAACTCATTCGTAAGACCTGGTGTAAGACTCATCGGACACCCTGACTATCCTGTAGTAATCGGAAAGGGAGCTGGTATCTAATCATGGATAAGAAGATTAAAGTTTTATTCGCTTCTCCTGAGGTAAGCCCATTCGTTAAGGTTGGCGGTCTCGCTGACGTAGTAGGCGCACTTCCAGTAGAGCTTAATAAGGGTGAGGTTGACGCTAGAGTCATTCTTCCTTTGTACAAGAAGATTAAGATTAAGTATGCTGATGAGCTTCAGTTCTTAGGCTGGAAGCTCGTTAGAATGGGTTGGAGATCTCTTTATGCAGGTCTCTTCCAGATTGAGAGAAATGGTACTATTTTCTATTTTGTAGATAACGAATACTATTTCAATTTCGACCAGGTATATGTAGAGTATGTATTCGATATTGAGCGTTACTGCTTCTTCCAGCGTGCTGTACTCGACTTCATGGGTGACTTCATGAACTTCGAGCCAAATGTACTTCACTGCAATGACTGGCAGACTGGTATGATGCCAATGCTCCTCGACGTTCACTTTAAGAAGCATGGTTATCACACAAATGTACAGACTGTATTTACAATCCATAACCTTAAGTATCAGGGTGTTCACGCTACAGATGTAGTAAGAGAAATGCTCGATATTCCAGATGAGTATTTAAGAGACGAGTTCTGTATTAAGGATCGTGCTATCAACTTTATGAAGGCTGGTATCGTTTTCTCTAACTCTGTAACAACAGTATCTCCTACATATGCATATGAGATTATGACTGACTACTATGGCGAGGGATTGAACTATACTCTCCAGAAGTATGCTTATAAGGTTTCCGGTATCTTAAATGGCATCAATGACCTCGAGTATAACCCTAAGGAAGATAACAAGATTCCTGCTAAGTACGATATCAAGAATTACAAGAAGGGTAAGGCTGCATGCAAGGAAGATCTCCAGAAGCAGCTCGGTCTCGATGTTAACCCAGGTGCACCTTTGTGCTCAATGATTTCAAGACTTGTAGACCAGAAGGGCCTCGATCTCTTGCTCTATGTTCTTGACGAAATGCTCTACGATGGAATGCAGATTGTAATCCTCGGTACAGGTGATCCTTACTACGAGAGAGCTCTCATTGATATCGCTAACAGAAATCCTGGTAAGATGTGTGCATGCATCGACTTCGATTCTGGCTTGGCTCATACAATCTATGCAGCTTCTGATATTTTCCTCATGCCATCACTCTTTGAGCCATGTGGTTTGTCACAGCTCGTATCTATGGCTTATGGTACAGTTCCTGTAGTACGTGAGACAGGTGGACTTAAGGATACTGTATTCCCATACAATGAATTTACTGGCGAAGGTAATGGTTTCTCATTTGCTAATATCAATGCACATGAGTTCTTATTTGTCACAAAGTATGCTTGTGATCTTTACAGAAATCACCCAGACGTATGGGAGAAGATTATTAAGGCTGGTATGAGCGGTGATTATTCCTGGACAAAGTCTGCTAAGGAGTATGCAGGTCTTTATTCTCTCATTACTGGTATCGCTCTTTCTGCACCAGAGCCAGCTCCAGCGCCTGCTGTTATTGAGGAGCCTGTAGAAGAGAAGGCAGAAGCTCCTAAGAAAGCTCCTGCTAAGAAGACAACTAAGAAGCCTGCTGCAAAGAAGGCTCCTGCTAAGAAGGCTACAAAGAAGTCTGCCAAGGCAGATGATAAGAAGGAAGAGACAAAGTAATAATATTTACCTTGTGTGTGATGTTAGTCTTTGAATAACAGTTCTAAAAGCATTTAATTAAGGGGGAGATTAGTTTAGTCTCCCCCTTAAATTTTAGGTTTGAAAGGATTATATCTTGTGGGTTTATCAAGATATTTATGTGAGCCAACGGTTATGCAACGCACATATTCTTATACTCTGCTCATGAACAAACAGGAGAAGATAAAATGTAAACGGTAAACCATAGGTACCTCGAATGGTAGCTTGAAGAATGAGAAGATTAAAAAGTGTGAAAGGTTGAATTCGTGTATCAACTTTTTGCACGTTTCACATTTTTTCACCAGGAGGTTACCATGGACGTTAAAACAGA
>JAZRYF010000009.1:0-27698 GCA_045600625.1 Saccharofermentans sp. | reverse complement strand
CTCCAATCTGCACAGGCAGACAATCAGTTGCAACTGGATTATATGAAGTTGAAAAACTACTTTCAAATTCTATGCCACACTTAATTCTAGAGAAAATGAATTTAATCTGACAAAACAGAATTCAGAATGACAATTAACATTTTTTATGTTTAATTACTGAATAGTCCCATTAACAGAACATATATTCTGTTATCGTTAATATATGGAATTAGAAGTAGTACCAAATTTAGTTGCAAGAAAATAATACATGCTATATTATCAAGGAGAAAGATGATGGCGCGTTGGAAAGTAATTGAACAAAAATTGAAGAACTATGGAAGAGACATTACTTTTGCTGATGCAACAACTCTTTTGGAACATTATGGCTATTCACAAAATAATATGGGCAGAACTAGTGGCTCTCGTGTTAGATTTGTGATGGAAGGGCATGCAGACATCTTATTACATAAACCTCATCCTCAAAAGGAATTGAAAGAGTATGTAATAAAAGATCTACATAACATAATAGAACAGGAGGGATTTTGGAATGAGTAATACTATGGAATATAAAGGTTATATTGGAAATATTGAGTTTTCAGAGAAAGATTGTATTTTTTATGGAAAAGTTCAAGGTATCAGATCTTTAATTTCATATGAAGGTGAGAATGCTAAAGACTTAATAAAGGATTTTCATACAGCGATAGATGATTATTTGGGATTATGTGCAACTCGTGGAACGGAACCTGAGAAAGCTTATAAAGGAACTTTTAATATAAGAATCTCTCCTGAACTTCATAAGAATGCTGCAATATATGCATCAGAGCATAAAGTGTCATTAAATTCTGTTGTTGAAACAGCGCTAATAGGATTTATGGAAAATGTTTGATTATGAGTATTTAATAAAAGTAGTATGAGCATCTGATTGATTATACTGCTTTTTAATATTTGAAACTATTATTCGAGGTCAATTAATTTGACCTCGATGTAAATTGTTGGGTTTATGGGTTAAGGCCAGTTTTCAAGCAAGAAAAATGCAAGGAACAATAGCAGCATTTCATTGTAATATGTTAAGGGTATTAATTAAGGGGGGCTAACTAATGAATAAAAAAGTAATTCATGATCGAGTTTTAAAGTATTCGAAGTCCTCTCTTAAGGATATTGCTTCAGATTTTAAGATAAATTCGAATGGATACGACGATGAGACTGTTAGCGATAACAGATCAAAATATGGCGCAAATACTTATGTATCCAAAAAGCAGGATTCATTTTTACATTGTCTTAGACGAGCATTTATAAATCCTTTCTCGAGTATATTGTTTTTTATTGGAGCAATATCCCTTGTAACTGAACTTATCGCAGATAATGCTTTGCATAAGAATTTCACAACCATTGCCATTATTTATTCGATGCTTTTAATTAGTGGTGTTGTAAGACTTATTCAGGAATTACGTGCTAAGCGCATTACGGATAATCTTGTAAAACTTGTTAATACAACAGTAAATGTTTTAAGAAACGGACAGTGGCAGGAACTAGATTCTTCTGAGCTGGTTGTTGGTGATCAGGTTAAGCTTATAGCTGGTGACAGAGTGCCTTCTGATATGCGAATATTCGAGTCAACAGATTTATTCGTATCTCAGTCTGTTATTACAGGCGAGAGTGAAATTGTTGAAAAGAATGCAGATGTAATTATAGATAATCCTGATAACATTTCCGAGTACAGTAACACTCTTTTTAGTGGCACTACAATAACTGGTGGTAAGTGTAATGGTGTTGTTATTGCTACAGGCAAAGACACTGTCTATGGTGGTCTCAATTTATCTGAAACAGATAGAAAGCACGGTTTTGATGTTGGAGCTAATTCTATAGCTCGTGTACTCATTAAATTCATGCTGATTATGGTTCCTGTAGTTTTCGTTACAAGTGGATTTATGAATAATAACTGGCTGTCAGCGTTTACTTTCGCTCTTTCTGTTGCTGTTGGCCTTACTCCAGAGCTTCTACCTATGGTTGTAAATGCCTGCCTTGCAAAGGGTAGCTATTCTATGGGTAAAAAGCAGACTATTGTAAAGAATATTAACGCGATGCAGAGCTTCGGAAGTATGGATGTACTCTGTGTTGATAAGACAGGTACTTTAACAGGAGATGAAGTTCTTCTCGAGTACTATATGGATGTTCTTGGTAACGAGAGTCAGAAAACCCTTGATTATGCGTATCTTTCTAGTTTCTACACTACAGGTGTAGTTAATCATTTGGATGTAGCTATTTCAAAGGTTGTTACTATGCCGAATAAAACTGATTATTATTCTGATCTTGTAAAGAGATTTCCTAAGATTGATGAGCATCCATTCGATTATTCAAGAAAGTATGGAAGTGTTCTCCTTAAAGATGGCGCTGATAACTTGATTGTTATTAAGGGTAGCATCGATGAGGTTATCTCTAATTGTAAGTATATTGAACATTCAGGAAAGGTAATTGAAATTGAAGAGGATTCACAAAAGAGTGTTCACTTTATTGTTGATGAGATGCTCGAAGATGGAATGAAGGTAATCGCTGTTGCTTATAAGAAAGTAAGTAACAATTTACTTGAAGCAAATCTTGAAAATGAGTTCATTCTTTTGGGCTTCCTTGCTTTCTTTGATTCACCAAAGGAAAGTAGTATTAGTGCCATTAAGAAAATGCAGGAACTTAATCTTACGACTAAGGTTTTGACAGGAGATAATCTTCTTGTAGCTAAGTCTATTTGTAAAAGAATTGGCATAAATATCGATAGATGTATTACTGGAAAAGAATTAGATCTGATTACAGATAACGAACTTCCTGTACTTGTAGAAAAAGTAGATGTATTTGCTGAGCTTACACCAAAGCAGAAAGCACTAATTGTTGATACGTTGGAGTCTAACGGACATACTGTTGGTTTCTTAGGGGATGGTATGAATGACCTTCCAGCTATTATTCAGGCAGACGTCGGAATATCTGTTGAAAATGCTACTGATGCCGTTAAAGAGAGCGCAGACGTTATCCTTCTTAAAAAGGATCTTAATATTCTTGAGGAAGGTGTTCTTGAAGGTCGTAAGGCATTTGCCAATATGTCCAAGTACATAAAAATAACAGCATCTTCTAACTTTGGTAATATCTGTGCGATTGTTATTGCCAGCATACTTTTGCCATTCTTCCCTATGACTTCTGTACAGCTTCTTCTTTTGAATCTGCTCTATGATATTTTGTGTCTTGTATTGCCTTGGGATAATGTTGATTCTGACATGATTAAGCATCCTCTTGAATGGTCTGGAAAAAAGCTGGGTGGCTTTATGACTTTCTTTGGACCTATAAGTTCTGTGTTTGACTTGATTACTTTTGCAGTCATGTATTTTATCTTCTGCCCTTCTGTTTGCGGAGGTGCATTTAATACACTGGATTTGGTAAGTCAAGTGAAGTTCATTTCCATATTCCAGACAGGTTGGTTTTTGGAATCCATGTGGACGCAGATACTTATTCTACAGCTTTTAAGGACTAAGAAGTTGCCATTTATTCAAAGTAAGCCAGGCAAGATGGTTGTACTTGTTACAATAGCGGGAATAGTTTTATTTACTATGCTTCCAATTTCACCACTAGGAGTGATTCTTGGACTAAGCGTGCTTCCTGTTAGCTTTTACTTCTTCCTTGTTGTGAATGTAATTATGTACTTGCTTATGGTTACTTTCGCAAAGTTTATCTATGTGAAGAAAATGAAGAAATTGATCTAAGGAAGGAGGATTTCTATGAAGAAGAATTTTGAATATGCAAATCTAGATTCTGCTACAGCAAAGTGGCTCATGGAAAATCTCCCTCAAGGTGAACTTAAGCAGGGAGTAACAAAACTTGTTTCTGGAGAATGTACTTCACTTATTCTCGAAAGTGATGGTGTAAGTTCTGCAATAGCACCATCAGTAATTAAATGCGGAGATTTAGTAATCAATGAGAAAACGCGCCGTGTAGAAGAATCTGGTAAAGAAATATCACTTACGCCAAAGGAATACGATATTCTGCTTTTCCTTGCTCGTAACAGAGGTGAAGTGTTCACAAAGGAACAAATTTATAACGCTGTATGGGAAGAGAATTACATTATGGATGACAGTAATATTATGGCATTCATAAGAAAACTTCGAAAGAAAATAGAACCAAATCCAGATGCTCCGGTTTATATTCAGACTATCTGGGGAATAGGCTATAAATTTAACGATACTTTATAAATTAAAATCTTGTTTTATCGCAAGGAAATCGCAAGGGTTTGACCATAGGGTTGGCTCTTGCGATTTTTTATACTCCTAATCGTTGGTAGAAAACGTGAAGGAGGTAAATGCAAATGATTAATACAAAAAATGAGCGTATAAATTTTGCAGCTACAAATTCAATTAAGGACGTTCTTAAATCTTTGGATGCTACATTGGTTGGTCTTGATACAATTGGTGTAAATATTGCAAGAAATGAGTATGGAACCAATAAAGTCACAAAAGAAAAGAAGAAGTCGCTGTTCAAAAGAATAGTAGAGGCATTTATAAATCCATTTACTGCTATTCTACTTTGTCTCTCAATTGTATCTGCTACAACAGATATGATTTTTCCAAAGTTTTCTTTGTTTGGAAGTACACCAGAGGATTTTGATCCACTAACAGTAATAATTATTCTTACGATGGTGTTTATTTCCGGAACACTAAGATTCGTTCAGGAAAGCAGAAGTGGTAATGCAGCAGAAAAGCTTCTTTCCATGATTACTACTACCTGTACAGTAACACGTAAGAATCAGGTTAAAGTTGAGATTCCACTCGAGGATTTGGTAGTTGGTGATATTGTTCACTTAAGTGCTGGAGACATGATTCCAGCTGACATTAGAATTCTTGAGGCAAAGGATTTATTTGTTAGTCAGGCAAGTTTAACTGGTGAGAGTGAACCTGTTGAAAAGACTTCCAACATAGTAAAAGAGGCTGACTCAGTAACTGACTACAATAATATTGCTTTCATGGGAAGTAATGTAATCTCAGGAAGTGCAACTGCAGTTGTAGTTCAAGTTGGTGATAATACTATCTTCGGATCTATGGCATCTGCAGTAGCTGGCGAAGCCGTGGAGACCAGCTTTTCGAAGGGCGTTAATTCAGTATCATGGGTTCTCATTCGCTTTATGTTTGTAATGGTTCCACTTGTATTTGTAATTAACGGAATTACTAAGGGTGACTGGCTTGCAGCTTTCTTATTTGGTATTTCTATTGCAGTTGGTCTTACACCTGAAATGCTTCCAATGATTGTAACTACATGTCTTGCAAAAGGCGCTGTTTCTATGAGTAAGAAGAGAACTATCGTTAAAAACCTTAATTCTATTCAGAACTTTGGTGCTATCGATATTCTTTGTACAGATAAGACAGGAACTCTTACACAGGATAAGGTAGTTCTTGAGTATCATCTTAATGTTAATGGTAATGAGGACTTAAGAGTTCTTCGCCATGCGTATCTTAATAGTTACTTCCAGACGGGCTACAAGAAGCTTATGGACCTTGCAATTATTAACAAGACTGAAGAGGAAGAAGCTAACGATTCAAATCTTGTTGATTTGTCAGAGAATTATACAAAGGTAGATGAGATTCCTTTTGACTTCACAAGAAGACGTCTTAGCACTGTAGTTCAGAACAAGAGTGGTAAAACTCAGATGGTTACAAAAGGTGCTATCGAAGAGATGCTCTCTATCTGTTCCTTTGTAGAATGTGATGGAGAAGTAAGTCCTATTTCGGAGGAACTTATTAAGAGAATCTTAGATACTGCAGATGATCTTAATGACAAGGGTTTCAGAGTATTAGGAATTGCTCAGAAGAGTAATCCTTCACCTGTAGGAGCATTTAGCGCAGCAGATGAGTGCGACATGGTATTTATGGGATACCTGGCTTTCTTAGATCCTCCTAAGGAATCAACTGCTGAAGCTATTAAAGCTTTAAAGGAATATGGTGTTACTACAAAAATTCTTACTGGCGATAACGATAAGGTAACAAGAACAATCTGTAAGCAGGTAGGCCTTGAAGTTAACGGAATGCTTTTGGGTTCTGATATAGAGAAAATGTCTGACGAAGAGCTCGCGACAAGAGCAGAAGAAACCGATGTATTTGCAAAGCTTACTCCAGACCAGAAGGTAAGAGTTGTATCTATCCTTCGTGAGAATGGCCATACAGTTGGCTTTATGGGTGACGGTATTAACGATGCAGCTGCAATGAAGGCTGCCGATATTGGAATTTCCGTAGATACTGCAGTTGATATTGCTAAGGAGTCTGCCGATATTATCCTTCTTGAGAAAGACCTTATGGTATTAGAGGAAGGCATTATCGAAGGTCGTAAGACTTATGCCAACATGATTAAGTATATCAAGATGACAGCAAGCTCGAACTTTGGAAATATGTTCTCAGTATTAGCTGCATCAGCATTATTGCCATTCCTTCCAATGGCGAGCTTACATCTTATATTCTTGAACCTGATTTACGACTTATCATGTACTGCAATTCCTTGGGATAACGTTGATGAGGAGTTTATCAAGGTTCCTCGAAAGTGGGATGCATCAAGTGTTGGTAATTTCATGATATGGATTGGACCTACAAGCTCTATCTTCGATTTTACAACGTATATCTTTATGTATTTTGTGTTCTGTCCGCTCTTTGTATCTCATGGATATCTGTTTAACGATTTGGCAAACCATTTTACAGGTGATGAATTACTTAAGATACAGACAGCATATATCGCGATGTTCCAGGCTGGATGGTTTGTTGAATCAATGTGGAGCCAGACACTTGTTATTCATATGATTCGTACACCTAAGCTTCCATTTATTCAGAGCAGAGCATCCTTGCCTTTGACACTTCTTACATGTTCTGGAATAGCACTTCTTACAATTATTCCTTTCACTAAGTTTGGTGCAATGCTGGGCTTCGTACCACTTCCAATGAGCTACTTTGTATATCTTATTCCTTGCATCCTGCTTTATATGATTCTGGCAACAAGCCTTAAGAAAGCATATGTAAGACATTATGGAGAATTACTTTAAATAATCGGAGGTATTAATATGAACTGGATTAATATGTGGGAGTCCATGTTTGGACGAACAGAGTTTATGAATCTTGATATGGGATTTTGGGTGTCTATGGCAGTAGTTGCCCTGATAGTAATAGTTATGAATATTGCTTTCTGGAGTATGAAACCTAAGGAGAATTAATAGAATACGCACTCGTAAAGAATACGGGTGCGTATTTTCTTGCTTTTTTCTTGCGATTCTTGCGATAAGACATATTTTATTTTTTTCTTCATTATACTTATCCCGTGAAATTATATTGTTTTATTAAGGAGAAAAGCACTTAATGGCGGAGAAAAACGAAGAGAAAAAGCAGCTAGTTGAGAAAGAACTGGCGTATATTAGTACTCTTTCTGATGAGGATTTATTTAAGAAATTAAATACAGATGAGGAAGGTCTTAATCAGGTTGAGGCTTCAGACAGATTAGAAGAGTATGGTAAAAACATTATCGATACAGGTAATGAAAACAGCCTCTTTAAGCGTGTAAGAGAAGCGATAATTAATCCGTTTAATATCGTACTTTTAATTGTTGCCGGAGTTACTTTGGTAACAGATATTATTATCCCTAAGGAAAAGAGTTACGCTACATTTATTATGCTTATTTTTGTTGTAGCTATCTCATCTATTATTTCCTTTGTACAGTCTGAAAAATCTAACAATGCAGCACAGAAGCTTCAGAAAATGATTTCTAATAAGATTGATGTTATAAGAAATGGCATCAGCATGGAAATCGATATTGAAGAAGCTGTTCCAGGCGATATCGTAAAACTTGCTTCCGGAGATATGATTCCTGGTGATGTTAGATTTATTGAGACAAAAGACCTTTTTATCGATCAGTCTCAGCTTACAGGTGAGAGTAATCCTGTAGAGAAATTCGCTGGTCCAGATCCAACGGGTAGTGAGATTTCCGAACTTAATAACCTTGGTTTTATGGGAAGTAATATCGTATCCGGTAGTGCCAAGGCCGTAATCCTTACAACAGGTAATAGCACGTACTTCGGAAGCATGGCTAGAAGTCTTAACACATATCAGGATAAGAGCAGCTTCGAGAAGAATATCAATTCTATTAGTAAACTCCTTATCTCATTCATGGTAATTATGGTTCCAGTTATCTTTGTTGCCAACCTTATTACTAAGGGTGACTGGCTCGCATCTTTGATGTTCGGCATTACTATTGCAGTAGGTATCATGCCTGAGATGCTTCCGGTTATTATGACTTCTTCTCTTGCCAAGGGTGCTGTAAACATGTCTAAGAAGCAGACAATCGTTAAGCGTCTTGGTTCCATCCAGACATTCGGCGAAATGGATGTGTTCTGTACTGATAAGACAGGTACTCTTACTCAGGACGAGATTGTTCTTGAGAAGTATATGGACGTTATGGGTAATGAGGACAAGAGAGTTCTTCGTCACGCTTTCCTTAACAGTTACTTCCAGACAGGTCTTAAGAATCAGATGGACCTTGCTATTATTAGTAGAGCTGAAAAAGAAGAACTTTCCTTCATGAAGGAAGCATACAAGCGAGAAGATGAGATTCCTTTTGACTTTTCACGTCGCCGTATGAGCGTTGTTCTTAAGGATAATAATGGTAAGCGTCAACTTGTAACTAAGGGCGCAGTAGAAGAAATGCTTTCTATTTGTAGCTTCATCGAGATAGATGGCGAAGTTAAGCCTATTACTCCTGAGTTAATCGAGAATGCTCAGAAGATTGCGACAGAAAATAACCTTGAAGGAATTCGAGTCATTGCTGTTGCTCAGAAGAATAATATCCACGATGTTAATACATTTGGCGTAGAAGACGAGAGTGATATGGTTCTTATTGGTTTTGTTGGATTCTTAGATCCACCTAAGCCATCTGCAGGTTCAGCTATTGAGAAGCTTCACAAGAACGGTGTTAGCACTGTAGTTCTTACTGGTGATACAGAAGGTGTTGCTATTAACATTTGTGGACGTCTTGGAATCCCAACTGATTATACTTTGACAGGTGCCAAAGTAGAGGCAATGAATGACGAAGAACTTAAGGAAGCCTGTGAGAAGTGTCACATCTTCTCTAAGCTCTCACCATATCAGAAACAGCGTGTAGTTAAGGCTTTCCAGTCTAATGGTCACGTTGTAGGTTACATGGGTGATGGTATTAACGACTCACTTCCACTTAAGCAGTCAGACGTTGGTATCTCTGTTGATACAGCAGTAGATATTGCCAAGGAAGTTGCTGATATTATCCTCCTTGAGAAGGACCTTAATGTACTTGATGAGGGCGTAATGGAAGGAAGACGTACTTTCGCTAATATGTCCAAGTACTTAAAGATGTCTGTAAGTGGTAACTTCGGTAATATGTTCTCAGTTCTTATCGCGAGCGTATTCTTACCATTCCTTCCACTTCTTCCAGTACATATTCTTGTTCAGAATATTTTGAATGACTTTGCTCAGCTTGGTATGCCATTTGACCATGTAGAGGAAGAGAGTATTAAGCTTCCTAAGAAGTGGGATATTCCTGGTATTAAGAAGTTCATGGTCATCTTTGGTCTTTTAAGTACTGTTCTTGATGTAGTTTGCTTCCTCGTTATGTGGTATGTATTCAAGTTCAATACAATCGAACAGGCAGGACTTTTCCAGTGTGGATGGTTCATGTTTGGTGTTATCTCACAGACTGTAGTTATTCATACAATCAGAACTCCTAAGGTCCCATTTATTAAGGATCGCGCATCAGTCCAGCTTAGCCTTTCGACGGTGCTGGTTGTTATTGCAACGCTTCTTATTGGATTTACTGGACTTGCAGCTCTTCTTTCACTTCCAGTAATGACACCAGTATTCGCATTATGGCTTCTCGGTATGATGGTTCTTTATACGGTTCTTGCTCAGATCCTTAAGGGTATTTATATCAAGATGAATAAAGAGTGGGTTTAATCTTTGTTTATGAAGAATACTTTGCGTAAAGTCATGCTTGCTTATCAGGTAATAACAGTTTGCCTGCTAATGGCATTTGTCATATTAGGGGGCTATCGTCAGGAGATATTCTTTTCCTGGTGGATAGTTACTGCATTACTAATATTGGGATTAATGATTGAGCTTATACGACTTATGCGTATAAGGTTGAAACTTCAAAAAATGAAAGATGAAATGAAGAAATAAAAACTTGGTACAGGCAGTCGTAATGGCTGCCTGTTTAATTGCTTTGTTTTACCTGTATTTTACATAAACCCTCCAGTAGTTTTTACATAGGTCTATTACCCTTAATTTAAAGGGGTAATGGATTATGCGTAAATTGTGGATAAATATTAATGATATGAATATAAGCAGTACAGATAAGAGCAGGCTGTTTATTATTATTCTGACTGTAATAAATGGTCTTTGTGGAGCTATTATCTGGGCATTAATCGGAAGATTATTATTACCTGATATTACATGGTTCATTTGTTTTATTGGATATCCTGCAGTGTTTATTGGTGTGATGGGTGGATCATTATATTTGTTTTCTCACGAATTCTAATAGGTTTTACTGTGATTTTACGTTGCATAGATTATGGATTTTACATTTGAGATATAGATTTAACCTGTATTCAAAAGACGTCTTTAATTTATGAAACGAGGAAACAAGAAATGAAGAAGAAAATTACTGCGGTATTGCTCGCTGGAAGTCTTATCGCATCTTTGGTTACAGGTTGTAGTAGTAATCAGGTAGAAGGATCAGTATCTCTTGCTGGATCAACTTCAATGGAGAAGCTTTGTGAAGCGATGGTAGAGAGCTATATGGGTGCAAATCCTAACGCAACAGTTACTGTTGAATATACTGGTTCAGGTGCAGGTCTTGAATCATTGGCATCAGGAGCAGTTGATATCGGTAATGCCTCAAGATCTCTTAAGCCAGAAGAGGCATCTCAGGGATTGGTAGAAAACGTAGTCGCTATTGATGGAATTGCAGTAATCACAAATAGTTCTAATACAGTTACAGATATCTCATCTGAGGATTTGGCTCGCATTTATAGAGGTGAGGTTACTAACTGGAGTGAATTAGGCGGTCAAGATCAGGTAATTGTTGTTATCGGTAGAGAATCTGGATCTGGAACAAGAGATGCTTTCGAAGAGCTTCTTGGTGTTAAGGATGAGTGCAGTTACGCTCAGGAATTAGATTCAACAGGTGGTGTTCTTGCCAAGGTTGCATCTACTGAAGGAGCTATCGGATATGTCTCACTTGATGTTGTTGATGGTACTGTAATCTCACTTAGAATTAATGGAGTTGAAGCTTCAGAAGCAGAGATACTTGCTGGAAATTATCTTTTGCAAAGACCATTTGTAATGGCAACAAGAGGAACAATCGAAGAGCAGAACGACGCGGTTCAGGCTTGGTTTGATTACATTCACTCTGATGAAGGAAGAGCAGTTATTAGAAGCGTAGGCCTCATTGTTCCACAGTAAGGTGCAATATGAATAGTAAAGCCCTTATAGAAAAAGTCGCGAAGGTAGTTTTTATTGTTTGTGCTGTTGTTGCTATCTTTGCAGTTGTCGCTATAACGCTATATATGTTCATAAAAGGTATCCCGGCTCTTTATAGAATCGGGGTATCCGAATTGCTTTTTGGCACCGTGTGGAAACCTACAGCAGATAACCCATCTTATGGAATAGGATTCATTATTCTGTCTTCTGTTTTTGGAACTTTGTTGTCTGTTTTAGTAGGTGTACCTATTGCTCTTTTAACCGCAGTATTTCTGTCGGAAATGGCAGGTAAACGCCTGGGGAATATAGTAAGTAGCAGTGTTGAGTTATTAGCCGCGATACCTTCAGTAATTTATGGATTGATTGGCATGATGGTTCTTAACCCTTTGATGTACAAATTGGAATTAATAATTTATAAGAACGACAGCAATCACCAGTTTACAGGCGGAGCGAACTTTATATCAGCGGTTATAGTCTTGGCGATAATGATTTTGCCAACAGTTATTAACGTTAGTAATTCGTCGCTTAAGGCGGTATCACAAAGTTTAAGAGCAGCTTCTCTGGCACTTGGTGCAACAAAGGAGCAGACAATTTTTAAGGTGGTAATTCCTGCTGCAAAATCAGGTATATTAACTGGCGTTGTTCTAGGCATCGGACGTGCTCTTGGTGAAGCTATGGCTATTAACATGGTTGCAGGTGGAGCCGTAAATCTTCCACTTCCTTTTAACTCAGTAAGAACTCTTACTACTCAGATCGTAAGTGAGATGGGATATGCACAGGGCCTACATAGGCAGGTATTGTTCACAGTCGGATTAGTGTTATTTATCTTCATTATGGTTGTTAACTTCATACTTCTTAAGGTTCGTAAGAGGGAGGTGGCAAGATGATGATACTACCCAGAAAGCTTAAAGATTTAATAGTAAGAATAGCGATTTATATTTGTGCCTGTATCTCAGTATTGTTAATAGCAGGAATACTTGTTTATGTATTTATTAGAGGTGTTTCTGCAGTTAACTGGTCATTTCTTACATCTGTAACCAGCGTTCTTAATGGAACTATAGGTATAGCCGGAAATATCGTTAATACATTAATTATTATCTTTCTTACGATGCTTATAGCTACGCCAATAGGAGTAGGCAGTGCGATATATCTTAATGAATATGCAAAGCCTGGCAAAATCGTTACACTCATAGAATATGCTACCGAGACATTATCAGGTATTCCGTCTATTATTTTCGGCCTTTTTGGAATGATGTTCTTTGGAGAGCAGCTTGGATTTGGATACTCCATTTGGACTGGCGCTTTGACGCTTATTCTTATGGTTCTTCCGCTTATAACAAGAAACACACAGGAAGCGCTTAAGACTGTACCTGATTCTTATCGTAATGGCGCGATTGGGCTAGGTAGCGGCAAATGGCACATGATAAGAACTATACTCGTGCCAAGCAGTATGCCAGGTATCATTACAGGATCAATTCTCGCTATAGGAAGAATTGTGGGAGAATCTGCAGCACTTCTTTTTACTGCGGGCAGCGCGAAATTACTTCCAAAGGGGATTATAGGACTTTTAAACAAACCTATGCAGTCTGGTGGAACGCTAACAATTCAGATGTATTTGTCTGCTACGTCGGAGGGAGATTTCCATACAGCTTTTGGTATTGCGGTGGTTCTCATTGTGTTAGTGCTTGGAATCAATATCGCGACAAAGCTTATTACTTCAAAAGTAGACAATAGTAGAAAGGATTGATAATGGATAATACAAAAATATCAGTGAAGAATCTTAATCTGTATTATGGTGAGAACCATGCCCTTAAAGATGTAAATATGGATATTACGGAAAAAGCAATTACTGCTTTTATTGGGCCATCTGGCTGTGGTAAGTCTACATTTCTTAAGACTTTGAATCGAATGAATGACCTTATCGAGAACGTGAAAATAACAGGTGACGTCTTAATCGATGGGGAGAATATTTATTCCAAAGATATTGATACTACACTTCTTCGTAAAAGAGTCGGGATGGTATTTCAGCAGCCAAATCCATTTCCAATGAGTATTTATGACAATATAGCCTATGGTCCAAGACTCCATGGAATTAAGGATAAGAAAACTCTGGACAGGCTTGTTGAGGAAAGTCTTCGAGGCGCTGCTATCTGGGATGAAGTGAAGGACAGACTTAAAAAATCTGCTCTTGGATTATCTGGTGGTCAGCAGCAGAGAATTTGTATAGCAAGGGCTTTGGCAGTAGAGCCAGAGGTCCTACTTATGGATGAGCCAACATCTGCGTTAGATCCAATCTCGACTACAAAAATCGAAGATCTTATGGAGACACTAAAGAAAAAATACACAGTAGTTGTAGTTACTCATAATATGCAGCAGGCGGTAAGAGTATCTGATTATACTGCATTTTTCTTAGTTGGAAATATGGTTGAATTTGGTCCAACAAATCGAATTTTTTCTTATCCTCAGGATAAGCGTACTGAAGACTATATAACGGGTAGATTTGGTTAATAAACAGGTGAGAAATAATGAGAAATAAATTTGATGATCAGTTAAATGAGCTTAATGAAGCATTGACTGAGATGGGAAACAGCATAATTCATTCTCTGTCTAAGGCTATAGAAGCTCTTAAATCAAAAGACAATGTGTTAGCACATAAAATAATGGAAGATGATGTTGAAGTAGACAGACTTCAAAAGAAAATCGAAGGTATTTGCTTTAATTTGCTTATTCAGCAACAGCCAGTTGCCAGAGATTTAAGAACCGTAACAGCAGCCATGAAGATGGTAACTGATATGGAAAGAATCGGAGATCATGCTGCGGATATATCAGAGATGACAATAATGATGGGCGAAGGCAGCCATATCGACCAGTTTGAAAACATCAATCAAATGGCTTATGAGACGCTGATTATGCTTAATCATTGTATAGAATCTTATGTTACGAAGGATAAGCAAAAGGCTTTGTCCGTTATTGAATTTGACGATGTAGTCGATGAGCTTTTTGTTAAAGCCAAAAAGGATATTCTGGATTTAATATTGAAAAATCCTGTCGATGGTGAAGAGGCAATGGATTTATTGATGGTAGCAAAGTATTTTGAACGTATTGGAGATCATGCTACCAACATAGCAGAATGGGTAATTTATTCTCTTACTGGTGAAGCCACCTGACAGGTCAGATTTTACACAGATTTTACATAGAACGTCTATAGATTTTACCTGGCATTTTTATCCTTAATTTCAAATGGATAATTATAAACTGAGGTATATCTATGGACATTTTTAATCTGCTTGATCTTATAGGTGGCCTGGCCCTGTTTTTATATGGAATGAATATTATGGGAAACGGCCTCTCCAAGATGGCTGGTGGTAAGCTTGAGAGTATTCTGCAAAAGCTGACTACAAACAGATTCAATGGAGTACTTCTGGGTGCGCTGGTTACTTCAGTTATTCAGTCTTCGTCGGCGACGACAGTTATGGTGGTAGGATTTGTAAACTCTGGCATCATGGAACTGTCGCAGGCTGTCGGCGTTATTATGGGAGCCAATATCGGAACAACTATTACGTCCTGGATGCTTTCTTTGACGGGAATAAGTGGTGATAGTTTGTGGATTCGGCTTTTAAAGCCAACATCATTTTCTCCTGTCATAGCTGCTATTGGCATTGTTTTAATACTGGCAAGTAAAGGTGAATCAAAGAAGAAGGATATAGGCGGTATCGCATTAGGTTTTGCTATCCTGATGTTTGGTATGCATGCAATGAGTTCATCAGTATCAGGCTTATCTAATGTTCAGGAATTTACTAGTTTAATGACTAAGTTCAGCAATCCAGTTCTTGGCATGACTGTTGGTGCTGTTCTTACAGCTATAATTCAAAGTTCGTCCGCTTCGGTTGGTATTTTGCAGGCTTTATGCATTACAGGAAGCGTGAGTTACGCGACTGCACTTCCTATTATTATGGGTCAAAATATTGGTACATGTGTAACGTCGATTATTTCATCAGTTGGCGCGAATAAAAATGCCAAGAGATCTGCGATGGTTCACTTATATTTTAATCTCATTGGAACAGTGCTTTTTATGGTTTCATTTTATGCTATTAACCACTTTGTTCACTTTGAGTTTCTGAGTCGTTCAGCTAATGTTGCTGGAATTGCAGTAATTCATTCGCTGTTTAATATTGGTGCTACAATTGTGCTTTTTCCTTTCGCAAAAGGGCTTGTTAAGCTTGCAGAAATCACTTTTCCTGATGATAAAAAATCGGTTGATGCAAAAACGGATCTGGTAACAATTGATGAGAGATTTTTAAGTAATCCCTCCTTCGCGATGGAACTTTGCAGAGAGAAAGTTAAGGAGATGGCGATTTTGTGCCGTGCTGCTATAAGGCTTGCTCTCGAGGTGTTGGATTCTTATGATGAAGAAAAGGCAAGTCAAGTGACGAAGATGGAAGATATTGCAGACAGGTATGAGGATGTTCTGGGGTCATATCTTGTTAAGTTATCCAGTAAAAATATATCAACTTCTGACAGCCAGAGCATGTCTATTATTCTTCATAGTATTAGTGATTTTGAGAGAATTTCAGATCACGCACTGGATATTGTCAGATCGGCAGAAGAAATCCATACAAAGGGCCTGTCTTTTACTGACAGCGCCAGAGAAGAGATAAATGATTTGTGTAAGGCTGTTATGGAAATTTGTGACTTAACTACCAATTCCTTTTGTGGAGACAGCAGTGAAGCTTTGAATGTAGAGAGTCTTGAAGAAACAATAGACACTTTATCTAGAAGAATAAAAGAAAATCATATTATCAGACTTAAAAAAGGACAGTGTACAATCGAGATGGGGTTTATACTAATGGATATTCTGACAGGCCTTGAAAGAATATCAGATCATTGCTCTAATGTAGCTATGAAGATAACCGGGAGTTAAGAATGGCGCTTATTTATATTGTTGAAGACGACGAGAGTATAAGAGAAGTAGAGGAGCTGGCGCTTTTAAGTGCTGGGCATAAGGTTGTGGGTTTTGGTTCTGCGCAGGAGGTTTATGAGCGCATCGAGAGTGTAATCCCAGATCTTCTTATCGTAGATATTATGCTTCCTAAGGAAAGTGGAAGTGAAATTGTAAGGCGCCTTCGTAAGTCCCCTGAGACCAAAAAACTTCCAATAATAATGGTAACAGCAAAAACAACTGAACTTGACCTAGTAAAGGGCATTGAAGACGGTGCTGATGACTATATTAAAAAGCCTTTTTCAGTTATGGAATTAATCTCCAGAGTAAAAGCGTTACTTAGAAGAACAAAGGACAGTGAGACAAAAGAATTAGTACTCGATGGTCTCGTTATTAATAATGAGAAGCGTGAAGTATCTATAGATGGAAGCACCATCGAGATTACTTATAAGGAATATGAACTGTTGTCTCTTCTTGTTAGTAATAAAGGGATTGTTCTTAAGCGTGCCGTGATAATGGAGCATGTATGGGGAACAGACTTTGAGGGTGAATCGAGAACGATTGATATGCATGTGAAGACATTAAGACAGAAGTTAGGTTCTTATGGAAACAGGATCAGAACTGTAAGAAATGTTGGGTACATAATCGAATGAAAAACAAGATAAACATAAGACTTGTTGGAATAGCTATTCTTGCAATTATCGCGACAGTTATAGGAATAACAATCGTTTATTATGGCTTATTTCAAAGACAGGTTAGAAATGATCTTGCTATTAGTGCGAAGATTCTTAAAGATACACGCTATTTTGAACATGTAGATATAAATATTGATGAGATAGATTTATCCACAGACATGAATGAACTTCGCGTTACCTGGATAGATAGTGATGGAACAGTTCTATACGATAATGATGTCACTACTGAGGCTTTATCAAATCATCTGGACAGACCAGAGATAAGAGATGCTTTTGATAGCGGTGTAGGGCAGACAGTTCGTAAATCAGATACACTTAATAAAAACACTTTTTACTATGCAGTTTTACTTGATAATGGCACGGTTCTTCGAGTCGCGACCAATGCAGAGAGCCTGCTTTCAGTGTTTTTGTCTGCCACTCCAATAATTGCGCTTATCGTTTTAATAATCATCGTCGTTTGTATAGCCATATCACAGATGCTTACCAAGCAGCTTATAAGTCCAATCGAGAAGATGGCAAAGAATCTGGATAGCAGCGATTTTGAATCGCCATATATGGAACTTACGCCTTTCGCGCAGACGATAAGAGAACAGCATACTGATATTTTGTCTGCAGCCAAGGCAAGACAGGACTTTACTGCTAATGTGTCACATGAGCTTAAGACCCCGCTTACAGCGATTTCTGGTTATGCGGAACTTCTCGAGGGGAATATGGTTCCTGAAGATAAAAAGAATCACTTTTATCAGGAGATACACCGTAATTCCGACAGACTCCTGGCGCTAATTAATGACATCTTAAAATTGTCTGAGTTTGACCGTAAGGCTGGTGATGAGAATTTCGAAGAGGTTGACATATATGAGCTTGCTTCGAATACTATGGATGTACTTGCTGTTAATGCCAGACAGAGGGGAGTGGAGATTACACTTGAGGGCGAATCCTGTAAGCTTATTGGCAACAAGGAAATGATAAAAGAATTAATAGAGAATTTGGCTTCGAACGCTATCAGATATAATAATGAGGGTGGCAGGGTTTTAATTAGAATTAACGAAGTTAATGGTAAGGCTGCTTTAATAGTCAAAGACAACGGAATAGGAATTCCGGCAGCGGAGCAACAGCGAGTTTTTGAGAGATTTTATAGAGTTGATAAAAGCAGATCCAAAGCAACTGGTGGAACGGGACTTGGACTTGCTATAGTTAAGCATATAGTTGAGATACATGATGCTAAAATAGAACTGGATAGTGCCCCAGGAGTCGGAACTACAGTATCTGTGTATTTTTAAAGAGGGAAGATAATGATTACATACGAAGAGATTAAAAACAGCGAAGTTATAAAGACATATATTAATGCTGCAGATGATTCACTTAATGCACTAGGATATACTGAGCACTCGTTTGCTCACGTCACTTATGTAGCAGAGAAGGCTGGAAGTATTCTGGAGACCTTAGGATATCCAGAGAGAATGATTGAATTAACAAAAATAGCAGGTTATATGCATGATATCGGAAATGTCATCAACCGCGTAGATCATAGCCAGAGCGGTGCGGTTATGGCGTTCAGAATTCTCGATAATATGCATATGGACCCTAGCGAGATTGCCATGATTATCTCGGCTATCGGTAACCATGATGAAGGTTCTGGTGTTCCTGTAAGTCCTATGGCAGCAGCTCTTATTCTGGCAGACAAGAGTGATGTAAGACGTAATCGCGTTCGTAATGATGATTTGTCTACTTTTGATATACATGACAGAGTAAATTATTCAGTCAAGAAATCAGAACTTAAAATTAACGAAGCGCATACTATTATTAAGCTTAAGCTTTTTGTTGATACCCACTATGGTTCTGTAATGGATTATTTTGAGATATTTATGCAGCGAATGATGCTTTGCCGTAAGGCAGCAGAGAAGCTTGGTCTTCAGTTTAAACTCATGATTAACGAGCAGCAGCTAATATAGAATCACATTTCGTACTATAGAATTCAGGCTTATTTTTACGGCTTTTTAGCAAAAAATCGGTTAAAATACAAAAAATCACCTTACGTAACGTATTGTTTGTGACGCTGGGTAATAGATTATTCTGGCATCATCAAGGAGGTGAAAGCCGTGTCAAAATACACAACTGGAGAAATCGCTAAGCTTTGTAATGTTACAGTTAGAACTGTTCAATATTACGATACAAAAGGAATTTTAATTCCAAGCGAACTCACTGATGGTGGCAGAAGATTATATTCTGAAGATGATCTTAAGAAGATGAAGGTTATCTGTTTTTTAAGAGATCTGGATATCTCAATTAATAACATCCAGGATATCTTAAAAGAAGAAAATCCTAACAACGTAATCGAACTTCTTCTTAAAAATCAGCAGGAAGAACTTCAGTCTGAAATCGATGAGAAGAAGGAAAAATTAGATAAGCTCATTGAACTTAATAAAATTATTTCAGAGAACAAAAAAGCAGGCAATTTAAATCTAGACTCCATTGGCGATGCGGCTAAGGTTATGACAAACAAGAAAGAGTTATCAAGAGTAAGAAGAAACATGATTCTTGGAGTACTTCCATTTAATATTCTTGAGTGGGCAGCAATTGCACTTTGGATTATTAAGGGAATCTGGTGGCCTTTTGTTGTAGCAATGGTACTTTTAATTCCAGCATGTATTATTACAGTTAATTACTATCTTAAGAGAGTTAAGTATATTTGCCCTGAGTGCCACACAACTTTTATGCCAAAGAAAGCAGAGATGTTCTGGGCTACACACACACCTAATACGAGAAAACTTACATGCCCATGCTGCGATAAAAAGCGCTGGTGCGTAGAAATCTATAATGATGACCTTTTGAAGGTTAAGGAAGCTTAATACGTAAAGGAGGCACTAATATGACTGATTATGGATACGTAGGAGCATCTCAAATGACATGGCTCGTTTTAGGTCTAGCTATTTTTGTTATTGTTCCTGTAGTTATTGCTCTTTTATGGAAGATTAAAAAGAAGGAGCCTATTACAAGCATTTTGATTGGTGCAGGTGCATTTCTATTGTTTGCACTTATCCTCGAGAAGCCAATTCAAAATGTCCTAGCTTTTCCTACTGCAATGGGACTTCCTGATCATGCCTTAAGCTTGTTCTTGGCGGCAAACCCAGTTTTGTTGTCATTGGTTGCTGGATTATTCCCAGGTGTATTTGAGGAGACAGGCCGCTTGGTAGCTTTTAAGACATTACTTAAGAAGCGTACTCAAAGAGAGACTTCTATCTCGTATGGTATCGGTCACGGTGGTATAGAAGTAATGTTTATTCTGGGCTTGAATTTTGTTAATTACATCATCTACGCTCTTATGATCAACACAGGTTCTTTTGGAATTATTGTCGAGCAGGTAGCGGCGCAGGCACCAGAACAGCTATCTCAGGTAGACGCTATTGTCGAATTGCTCACAACGTTTTCGTTTGGTACCCTGGCGATTAGTGTTCTCGAAAGAGTATTTGCGGTAATGTTCCACGTAGGTGCATCAATCCTTGTATTTTATGCATGTAAGGACAAGAAAAAGTTCTGGTTATATCCTCTGGCGATAGTTCTTCATACTGCAATGGATTTTATTGGAGGACTTAGCATTTTTGGTGTTATCAGCATTTCAGATTGGGGATTAGAGGCAATTGTAGCTATAATAGGTATATCAGTATTCTTCTTACCTTATTTCTTGTTATATAAAAAGGATAAGGCAAAGACTATTTAATTATAGGAGGACTAGAAAATGCAGGAAGTTTTAGATTTTTTAAAGGCAGCAGGCACTTATTATTTAGCTACTGTTGAAGGCAATCAGCCAAGGGTCAGACCTTTTGGTACAGCTGCAATCTTTGAAGATAAGCTTTACATTCAGACAGGTAAGGTTAAGGAAGTATCTAAGCAAATTCAGGCTAATAACTTAGTTGAGATCTGTGCATTTACAGAAGGTAAGTGGCTTAGAGTATCAGGCAAGTTAGTTCGTGATGACAGATATGAAGCTAAGGCTTATATGCTTGATCAGTATCCTAATCTTAAGGCTATGTATTCTGCAGAAGATGACAATACTGAGGTTTTATACTTTGCTGACGCTACTGCAACATTTTCATCATTTACTGAGGCTCCAAGAGTAATTAAGTTCTGATAAGCATCTCGAAAGGAGTATTTTCATGAAATACCTAGTAGCTTCTCCAACCAGCATGGGTGTGCGTATTGTCCCCCTAGAACGTATGCAGATTCAAAGCTCTGATTTGTTCTATATTAAGTCAACTTCAGCAGAAACTAATGTGCTTAATGTAGCATCTTCATTAGGTAAAAATACTCTTGCTATTACTAAATTTGTAGAAAACTCTCCTATCGCCATGATTATCCGTAAGGAACTTAGAAGTCGTGGCATCGATTATACTGATGTAGAAGTTCCACAAGGTGGCCCATGGGGTTATCGTCATCAGTTTAATATCGCAGACAGTGGCTTTGGATTAAGAGCATCATCAGTATGGAATGACAGAACTGGTGAAGTCGGAAGAACACTATCAACAGATGATTTTGATTTAAGAAAAATCTTCGAAGAAGATGGAGTGGGTATTCTTCATATCTCAGGTTTAATTGCAGCATTAAGTGAGCAGACAGGAAAGCTATGCTTAGAGCTTTGTGATTATGCCAAAAAGAATGGTACTAAGATATCATTTGATCTTAATTATCGTGCTTCATTCTGGGATGGTCGTGAAGACGAGCTTCGTAATATTTTTACTTCAATTGCTTCTAAAGCAGATATCCTTCTTGGTAATGAAGAAGACTTCCAGCTTTGCCTAGGTCTTAAAGGACCTGAGGCTGGTGGCAAGGATTTAAAAGCCAATATAGATTCATTTAAGGAGATGATTAATCTCGCGTCTAGTGCTTACCCGCAGGTTCAGGTATTTGCTACTACATTAAGAGAAGTGTGCTCAGCTAATATGAATCTATGGGGAGCTATTATTCACATGGACAATGAGTGGTATATCGAAGAGCCACGCCCAATCGATATTATGGATCGTATCGGAGGCGGCGACGGTTTCACAGGTGGACTTCTCTACGGTATTGGAATGGGATATTCAGGAGATATGTGCTTAAAGCTCGGATGGGCCTGTGGTGTAATGGCATGTGGAAGTCTTAATGACTATGCAGATCCTATATCTGAGAAGCAGCTTCTAGATATCTATAATGGCAACGCACGCGTAAAGCGATAAGGAGATTTACATGAATAATATTGGTATGGTTGGTCTTGCAGTTATGGGTTCAAGCCTCGCACTCAATATGGCAGGCAAAGGCTTTAAGGTAGCTGCATATGATATCGACAGTAGCTTTGTGAATTCTATGAAAGCTCGTTGTGATGCCATAGACTGCTATAACGACTTAGAAGAATTCGTTGATTCGCTTAATACTCCACGTGTAGTTTTTCTTATGATCAAGGCAGGTTCTCCAGTAGACCAGATGATTGATAAGTTAATTCCTTTATTAAGTGAAGGTGATGTCATCATTGATGGTGGTAACTCATATTTTAAGGATACAATTCGTCGCTTCGAAGCAGTTAAAGCACATGGAATTAACTACATGGGTGTTGGTGTCTCAGGTGGTGAGGAAGGTGCTCTTAAGGGTCCGGCACTTATGCCTGGAGGTTCACGCGAAGGCTATGATGCGGTATCTGAAATACTCCTTGCCATTAGTGCCAGGGCTGAAGATGGAAAGCCATGCTGTGACTATGTTGGAGATGGCGGTGCAGGGCATTTCGTGAAGATGGTGCATAACGGTATTGAGTATGGTGATATGCAGCTTATATGCGAGTCATATACGCTGCTTAAAGACTTATTAGGACTTGATAACGAGAAGATGGCTGAAGTTTACCGTGAGTGGAATAAGGGTGAGCTTAGAAGCTATCTTATCGAGATTACAGGTAATATTGTAGACTTCCGTTACCCTGAAGGCGATTTTGTTATCGACAGTATTCTAGATAGAGCTGGACAGAAGGGCACGGGTAAGTGGACTGGAATCACAGCGCTTGAATTAGGTGAGCCCCTTCCACTTATAACTGAAGCTGTTTATGCACGCTGTCTGTCTGCGCTTAAGGATGAGCGAGTTAATGCATCTAAGGTTTTTCCTCATTCTGATGCAAAAGAAGGCTTGGATAAGAGTTTCGTAGAAGATATTAGACGTGCACTATATTTAAGTAAGATTTTCTCTTATGCTCAGGGATTTTCGCTTCTTAAAACTGCAAGTAATGAACTTGATTTGAAGCTTAACTTTGGTGCTATCGCTTCTATGTGGCGTGGAGGGTGCATCATAAGAAGTGATTTCCTTAATAAAATTAAGGAAGCTTATGACGTTAATCCTAATCTTAATAACATCATTCTTGATGAGTATTTTTCTAATGTGATTAAGGAATATATTCCATCTCTTCGCAAGGTAGTAGCTACAGCTGTAACTAATGGTGTACCTGCCCCTGCTTTTGCTTCTGCGCTTGAGTATTTTGATATGTATACGACAGAGCGTTTAAGCGCTAATTTACTTCAGGCTCAAAGAGATTATTTTGGTGCTCATACCTTTGAGATTATCGGCAAAGAAGGATTCCATCACGTTAAGTGGTACTGATAAAGCATGAGTATTGATTCAAAAAGGCAGATTAACTGGATTAATAACTTAAAGGGACTGATGATAATACTTGTTATTATCGGTCACACTCAGCCGCCGACTACTGTCATGAACTTTATATACGGATTTCATATGCCATTTTTCTTCATTCTCTCTGGGTATTTATATAACCCTTCCAAGTGGCAGGAAGCTGGATTTAAAAAACTCGTGGTAAATAAATTTAAGGCATATATGATCCCGTATTTTGGCTGGGCATTTTTTAATCTTTTAATCAATATTCCCAAAGATATTTTTGACTATGGTAAAGAAGCAATATTAAGCAAAACCATATCCCGTATCGGATGGATTTTCTATTCCTGGGGAAGTATGTCTAAGATGCCCAACTGTACTCCACTTTGGTTTTTGCCAGCAATATTTTTGAGTATCCTATTTTTGTATCTTATATTTAAAGTCAATAACATCATAAAAGTAATAATATTCGTATCTGCTATTGCCTTAAATGCTTTTTGTGATTATTACGATGTTCCACAATTGCCATGGCATATTGTAGTCGCTTTATTAGGAACATTCTTTATGTATATCGGTTATTCTATTAAATCCAAAAAGCTTCTGGAGAAGAAAATCCCGGCAGTAGTTTTGATTTTGCTATTCATACTGTCCACCACACTAAGCCTTATGAATGGCTTTATCGATATGAATAACAGTGTATTTAATAACATCATTCTTATGCTTGCAGGATCTATTATTAGTTCGTTTGTTGTTTTATATATAGGGCAGAAGTTTAATAACGATAACAAATTCCTAGGGCTTTTTGGCAAAGAGACGATTCTTATTATGGCTCTTAATTACGCTGTAGTAATTTACCTAAGACTTATTTGGGAGCATATACCTTTGTTAGATGGTATTAATCATATATGGCTTTCAGATTCTCTTATATCGATAGCTGTTTTTTATCTGCTAATCAAAGTATGGCAGCAGATTCGACCATTGTTACCTCAGTTTAAGTAATTCTCATAATTTTCTAATTACCCCTTGACGCGGTAGGTAAAAGGTGTTAGTATTTACCTACTCGAACAGAGGGTAAAAGAAAGCGAGGATTACAAAAATGGCAAATTATAGGTTTGAGACACTTCAGCTCCATGTAGGTCAGGAGCAGGCAGATCCAACTACAGACGCTCGCGCAGTTCCTATTTACGCTACAACATCTTATGTATTTAAGGACTCCGCACAGGCAGCAGGTCGCTTTGGTTTAACAGAAGGCGGCAATATCTATACAAGACTTATGAATCCTACCTCTGACGTTTTCGAGAAGCGTATCGCAGCATTAGAGGGTGGCGCAGCGGCTTTGGCAACAGCATCTGGAAGTGCAGCAATCACATATGCAATTCAGAACATCGCAATAGCAGGAGATCACATTGTATCTTCAGCAAATGTATACGGTGGTACATATAACCTCTTTGCTAATACACTTACAGAGCAGGGATTAACAACTACATTCGTTGACCCTTCAGATCCAGAGAATTATGAGAAGGCTATTAAGCCTAATACAAAGCTTCTTTATGCGGAGACACTTGGCAATCCTAATTCCAATGTAATTGACTTAGAGGCTATCGCAGCTATTGCTCATAAGCATGGCATTCCACTTATCGTAGACAGTACATTTGCAACACCATATCTCCTTCGTCCAATCGAGCATGGTGCAGATATTGTTGTTCATTCCGCTACCAAGTTTATCGGCGGTCACGGTACAGTAATGGGTGGTGTAGTAATTGATGCTGGTAAGTTTGACTGGGCTCAGAACGATAAGTTCCCAGGCCTTTCCAAGCCAAATCCTTCCTATCATGGCGTTGTATTTACAGAGGCTTGTGGCAACATCGCTTACATCATGAAGCTACGTACAACACTCATGAGAGATCAGGGAGCTACTATCTCCCCATTTAACTCTTTCTTGCTTCTCCAGGGCCTGGAGACACTCTCACTTAGAGTAGAAAGACACGTAGAGAATGCTCTTAAGGTAGTAGATTTCCTCAATAATCATCCACAGGTTGAGCGTGTAAATCATCCATCACTACAGACTGGTCGCCAGAAGGAACTTTATGACTCCTATTTCCCTAATGGTGCTGGTTCAATCTTTACTTTCGAGGTTAAGAGTACATCTGAAGATGCTAAGAAGTTTACAGAGAGCTTGGAGCTTTTCTCGCTTCTTGCTAACGTAGCTGACGTTAAGTCTTTGGTAATTCACCCAGCTTCAACAACACATTCACAGATGAACGAAGAGGAACTGGCTGCTGCTGGTATCAGCCCAACAACAGTGCGTTTGTCCATCGGTACAGAGCATATTGATGATATAATTGAAGACCTTAAGAAGGGCTTTGAAGCAATTAAGTGAGGTAAATAAAAATGGCAAATATTTATAAGTCCGCAGATAGTTTAATAGGTAAGACACCACTTCTTGAGCTTTCTAACATCGAGAAGGCAGAGGGCTTGGAAGCAACGTTACTGGCTAAGCTTGAATATTTTAATCCAGCAGGTTCTGTTAAGGATCGTGTAGCTAAGGCTATGCTTGATGATGCAGAGCAGTCCGGCAAGCTTACACCTGATAGCGTAATCATCGAGCCAACATCTGGTAACACAGGTATTGGTCTTGCAAGCGTTGCCGCAGCTCGTGGCTACAGAATCATTATTGTAATGCCTGAGACGATGAGCGTTGAGCGTCGTCAGCTCATGAAGGCATACGGCGCTGAGCTTGTATTAACAGAGGGTGCGAAAGGCATGAAGGGTGCTATCGCTAAGGCAGAGGAATTAGCTTCAGAGATTCCTAACAGCTTTATTCCTGGTCAGTTCGTAAACCCAGCAAATCCTAAGGCTCACTTAGAGTCAACTGGACCTGAGATTTGGGAGGATACAGACGGTAATGTAGATATCTTCGTAGCAGGTGTTGGTACAGGTGGCACTGTAACAGGTGTTGGCGAGTATCTTAAGTCCAAAAATCCTAATGTTAAGGTTGTAGCTGTAGAGCCAGAAAGCTCACCTGTCCTTTCTAAGGGTGTAGCTGGAAGCCATAAGATTCAGGGCATTGGTGCAGGTTTTGTTCCTGATGTTCTTAACACCAATATCTACGATGAGATTATTCCGGTTGCAAATGAAGACGCGTTTGCTGCAGGAAGACTTGTTGGACGTAAGGAAGGTGTACTTGTAGGTATTTCTTCTGGTGCTGCAGTTCATGCCGCAATCGAGCTTGCTAAGCGTCCAGAGAACAAGGGTAAGACAATCGTAGCATTGCTCCCTGATACTGGAGACAGATATTTATCCACAGCACTTTTTGCAGAATCTTGAAAACCATACCTAATTCATATAATGTAGAGGGGCAAGGGGGATTAGATGAATATGGTATCAACTAGAGGACGATATGCTCTTCGTGTAATGATTGATCTGGCAGAACACTACGATGGTAACTATATCTCGATGAAGTCGGTTGCTGAGAGACAGGGAATCTCTCTTAAATATATGGAGAAGATTTTACCCCTTTTGGTATCAGCCAATCTTATCGAGGGTGTTCATGGTAGAGGCGGCGGATATAAGCTTACTCGTAGGCCTGAAGAGTACACGGTAAATGAGATTTTAAGCCCAGCAGAGGGTACTTTGGCACCGGTTGCCTGTCTTGAAGAAGGAGCGCAGCTATGTATACGCAAGGATCAGTGCAGAACCCTTCCATTGTGGGTAGGTCTTGATAAGGTAGTAACAGAGTATCTAGATGGTATTCGCCTGTCGGATTTGATGCAAAAAGAACATAATTGACATAGTTCTTAATAGTCTTTATAATCGCACTCAAGTGAGTGAAACAGAGTCTGTTTTACAAAGCGAATTATTGATTGAGTTAGAAGCTCAAATTTTATAAGTTGATTACTTTATAATCGGTGCCACGGCACATCATCTTGTGAAACGGTCAATATGAGTAGCATTTGT
>JAZRYF010000008.1:0-16751 GCA_045600625.1 Saccharofermentans sp. | reverse complement strand
GTACTACAAAGTAAATCATGTTGTTTCTCCTTTCGTTTGTTTGATGATGTAAGTATAGAAAAGAGACCGTTGCAGAACTGTTGGTCAAAAACAAAGCAAAGAAAAATCCCCTGAAACCTAATGATTTCAGGGGATTCATGTATGGCGGAGAAGGAGGGATTCGAACCCTCGAAACCCTTTTGGGGTTTACACGATTTCCAGTCGTGCGCCCTCGACCAGGCTAGGCGACTTCTCCATTCGTATCAAATGCTTGATAATTGTATATTCATAATCTAGATTTGTCAATGCGGCTTTCAATAATGTGCTATAATTCAAGCCTATTAATAAAAAAGGAATTAATCATATGCGTACCAGAAAACTCGCAGTCATAATATTAGCAATAACTTTACTCTTTACAGGTTGCAGTTCCACTTCAAACCCGACACTTGATTATCAGGATACAACAGCTTTAATTAAGACTTATGAGGATTCATACAGAGACTACGTTCAGACTGGTGACGGTCAGGTTGCAGTAGTAACTTCTGTATCTGAGACACCTAATGGTGCACCATGTAATGTCAGATATACATCTGTTGTCGATCAGCCATTTACTTCCTGCTCTCTGGAAGTACAGCGCAATAATAGAACTGAATACGATGAATATTTCCGTCTCTCAGACACAATGATGATGGCTGTAAGAACTTACATTGACGATAACGGCTACGGCATTATCACTAAATACATCTCAGCTAATGGCAACTTTTATTTAGTTAACGACGAGACTTCAACATGTGATATCGTCGATGACATTTTAAGTCTCGATTTCTTCATGACATGGGAGCAGGTTACAACAGCTTACGCAGGTGAAGGTATTGAATAATTCATCCTGGCGTAAGGGTTTTAATGACGGTCTTGCCATAGGACTAGGATATCTCTCGGTATCTTTCTCTTTTGGAATTATGGCGGCAAATGATGGCTTGTCCTGGTGGCAGGCCGTACTTATCTCGCTTACAAATCTTACCTCTGCAGGTCAGGTCGCAGGCGTTGGAATTATGGCCTCTAACGGAACGCTTCTCGAAATGGCTCTTACCCAGTTCATTATCAACCTAAGATATTCACTTATGGCAATCTCTCTTTCACAAAAGACAGATGAGACAATGGATACTCCAAGAAGATTATTCACTTCTTTTTTCATCACCGATGAGATTTTTGGAGTTGCCTCTTCGCAGGAAAAGGTAGGATTTAAATATATGACCGGACTCGGTGTTCTCCCTGTTCTTGGCTGGACACTGGGTACACTTCTTGGCGCGATTTTGGGATCAATTCTGCCAGCTATTGTAACCAATTCATTATCCATTGGAATCTATGGAATGTTCGTGGCAATTGTCTTACCTGTTTGCCGTAAGGACAAAATCATTACTATAGTATCAGTTATATCGGTGGCGCTTTCAGTTGCCTTTCGCTATACGCCTATTATTAATGAGAAAGTGTCATCCGGATTTGCAATTATCATCTGCGCAGTGATTTCTGCGCTTATCGGAGTTCTCATCACACCTTATAAGGAGGAAGCAAATGGATAATACAGTGTTCCTCCCTTTACTTTTAACCATGATAGTAACGACGTATCTGATAAGAGCGGTGCCTTTCGTGCTGTTCAGAAAGAAGTTGAAGAACCCTAAGGTGAAGGCTTTCTTCGATTACATACCATATTCGGTTTTATCCGCGATGACTTTCCCATCGATTTTATACGCGACAGACAGCATTATTTCTGCTGCCGCCGGATTTATCGTAGCCTTAATTCTGGCATACAAGGGCAAGAGTCTGCTTGTAGTTGCTATTGGAACATGCGTCGCAGCATTCCTTGTATCTCTTCTTCAGACTTTTGTACTTCACTAATCTACTTTTACTAAGTGCATTCTTGCGATCGCGGAATACATTGTCATAATCATCTCGCGAATCAGTTTCTTATCAGGTCTATAATTCTCATCACCTGAAACATAAACAATATCTCTGCCAATATATAATCCCAGGTTATTGTACTCTTCGAATTTTTTGCTGTTCTTGTTTACATAAGAAAAATTATCCAAGGCACCTAAAAACTCAAGGAACCCACAACGATTAAATTCAGGAAATGACAATGCAAAATCTGGATATCTACATTTAAATTTATTGATTTCAAGTCTAACCTCATACTTAAACTCAATATCCAAAACATCAATAAGCTCTGCTATATCTGTCTCAAATTCCGAACGCATTGGAATTCCTTTGTATTTGAATTTATGATTTTCCGTTATACCGCTTTGATTATTCGTGAATGTTGAAAAGAGTCGACTATCAAAGTGATTGTTCACATTCTTAATGATTTTGTAGTGACTAGTCTCTTCAGACAAGCAACCACCCCATTCATTCTTATAATCATTTATAAGATCTTTTATTTTTTGCTTTAAGAGTTTTCTGGTAAAAGCCGCAGTACGATATTTATCCCACTCTTTATTTTTGTTGGTAATCCTTCTTACCTTTTCCTTACCCGTTTTTGAATCCCAAAAGTATAAGTCAACTCTCTCCCTGCCATTACGAGTTGATAAATAGACTTTACCCAGTTCTTCTAAAATTTCAGAGTAGTAAATATAGCGACACCAGAAAAATTCTCTAGGCCGTTCCCTAAATTCCATAAATCGATATTACTCTGCTAATTTATGCTGTGCAAACCTTAAATTCAGGGTGGAACACTGTCCGAGTCCTAAAAACACGCATGTAAAACCTGATTTACATGACAAAAAACTGGAATATGAGCAATTATTCCTATAAACAGTCATGTAAACATTGAATTACATGACAATTTTTAGGACATATGCCGAAAATACATCTTCAAAAAGTTGGGAATCTTTATTAACAAAGTATTAAGTCTCCTACGCGAATAACAAACAAAATCCCCCGTGCTCAAACACAGGGGATTTCTAGTATTATTGGAGCCTTTAACCAGGATCGAACTGGTGACCTCATCCTTACCATGGATGCGCTCTACCTACTGAGCTATAAAGGCAATTTTCAAAAGTGTTAGAAGTATAACAAACTCCTATTTATAAAGCAAACGCAGAACTAGTCCAGTTGGAACTATCTTTGAGAACACATGAAGGCATTTCTGAGAAAAACCATATACAAATAAAACACGGCCCTTGGAAGAAGCTTTGAGCGAAGCCTTGGCAAACTTGTCACTATCTGCTGCGACGAGTTTTCTAAAACCCGTAAACTCTGTGGATTTACCATCTGTAGCAAGCCCATTAAATTCAGTATCGATTGGACCAGGACATGCAACAGTTGCTTTGATATCTTTGCATCTAAGTTCACTGGCTAATGCCCTGGTAAAGCTAACAACATAAGATTTAGATGCCGCATAGACAGCAAATTTTGGCTGGGGAAGGAATGCCGCTGTAGAACCTACATTAAGAATGCGGGAACCCTTAACCATATATGGCAGAACCTCGCATGTGAGTTCAGTTAAAGCCGTACAGTTAAGGCCAATTGTATTCACAAAATCAGAAGCAGATCTGTCCGCGATATAACCTTTACGTCCCATTCCGGCATTGTTAATAAGTAAACTTACTACTGGCTTTTCAGTTTTAAGTTTATTCGTAATCTCAGAAATACCCTTCCCTAGATCGCACTGAATTGGAACTATTTTATCTGACAGGGACTTCATTTCCTGAAGTTTCTCTATTCTTCGCGCCACAATCCAAATGGCGTCATAAGTTTCCCCAGACGCCACTAACTGATTAACATATGACTTCCCTATACCGGAAGATGCACCTGTAATTATTGCGATTCCCATCTTAGAAAATTGGTGAATTCAGCTTATCCATAAAAGTGTCCAGCTTTGACTTCTTCTGATTCTCGATAAAGCTGTTCTCGCGAGCAATACGCGCTCTCTCTTCCTCTTCTCTAATCTGTTCTTCTGTCTTCTCAACACGAGGTGCAAATGGATTTACTTCCTGCTGCTTTTTCTCAGCAGTAGTCATCATAGGAGTGAATTTAAATCCTGCACCTGTAGCAATACCCCCACCCATAATAGCTGGCTTCTCATCAGGCTGATAATCTTCCTTAACAAGTGAAGTCTGCTGAGTTACAGGTCTTGAGCCAAACGCTGGTGTGACCTTCTCTGTTGGACGCATCGCAGAAGCGGCAATACCTGGAGCTGGAGCTGCTGGCTTTGGTTCTGGTGCTGTATTTGTAACTGGAGCTGCTGGCTTTGGTGCAGAAGAATTACCAAAAGGAGAATTTCCTGATGGAGCATACTTGGTATCGTAAGCATGAAGCTTAGCCTCTAACTCCTTAACTTCTGCCTGAAGGCTGCTAGTACTAGGTGATACTCCGACAGCACCATTAGGTTTTCTGAATGGTGATCTTGGTGCTGGTCTGTTAGCATTAGAATTATCGCTCATTATTAGTTAGCCTCTCGTTAGGTATTAATCATTGGTTCTTCTTGGTGCAAAAGGTGACTGTGGAGCAGCGTTATTATCTGCTGCAGGCTTATTAAAAGTAGGCTTTGTAAAAGCTGGCTTCTCCTTCAGTGGCTTAAATGGAGAAACTACCTCTTCCTCTACAGCACCAAATGAGCTGTCACTTGGTGTTGGTGTAAAAGCAAAAGGCTGTACATTCTTCTGCTCAACTCGCTCATTAATTGTTGGCTTATGTCCCAACGCACCGAATCTCTCATAAGAGTTAGGATCTGCGACGGGTGTAAATGCCAGAGGAGCCTTATTAGCAGAATCTACTCTGTCCTGCAAAGATGGCTTAGGTGCACCTGAACCAAATGACTGCACCTGGCTCTCATCGAAAGGCATAAACTTAAGCTCAGCAGTTGTCTGTCTAGCGCTGATGGACTTCTCTCTTGCTCTTTCTCTTGCCTTCTCAAATTCAGGATCAGGTACAGTATTAAGTGCACCTGGAACAAATCTTCCAATTGCTGGTCCCTTTGACTCTTCCTTAATTGGAGCAAAGATTGGCTTTGGCTCGTCAGCCTCAACTGGCTTAGTCTCAGCAACCTCTTCCTTAGCCTTAAGTGCATTAATAGAATCAGATCTCTTAATTGGAGCCTTAGTCTTAGGGATTGGTTTGAATGGAGAATACTCCTGCTTAGGCTCTTCCTTTTCTTCAATTACAGGAGGTATAAAACCAGTAGAAATTGCAGGTGCAAACTCCTTCTTTGTCTCCTGATCCTTAGCAAAGGCCATCGCTGCTGCAGTTGCAGTAGCATTTGAATTAAGAGTATCAGAACCAGGTCTGTTCATAGTATTGCTTCTGGAACCAGTTGCTGCTGCACCAGGTGCGCGATGTACAGGTGGCTTAGGAATAGTTGTCTTAGGAGCTTCGCTCTTTGCTGTAACAGGTCCACCGATAGGCTTAAATGGAGTTGGAGCATTAGCATTGGAAGCTGCCGCTGCTGGTCTTCCTGAAAATGGAGATGCAGATGCACCAGGAGCTGCTGGAGCACTCTTAAATGGAGATGCATCGCCACCACCAATTGGCTTAAATGGTGAACTTGGCTCGCTTGCAGCAAGAGCTGCTGGAGCACTCTTAAATGGAGATGCATCGCCTCCGCCGATTGGCTTAAATGGTGAGCTTGGCTCACTTGCAGTAGGAGCTGCTGGAGCACTCTTAAACGGAGACGCATCGCCTCCGACTGGCTTAAATGGAGATTCAGATGCACTTACAGAAGGCGCCTTTAAAGGAGACTCTGTCGCATCTGAATTTGACTTACTCTTAAATGGGGTGCTAAAAATACTGGAATCCGAATTACCAGAAGCAAACGAAGAACTAGGAACTGGTGTCCTGGAAATCTGACTCTTCAAAGGCTTAAATGGACTACTGTTATCACTCATTACTGCAACCCCCTAATATACCGAAGTATGTAAATTAGATAACTATAACTATACCACTTATTAAGTATTTTTGTTAGTAGTCAAATCAATCGTTAGTAGGCCTCTTCAATGGTGAAGGTCTGTAATTTGTAGCATTATTATGATCACTGCTACCTGCAGATGGAGGTCTCTTAACTGGAGCCTTCATACCATTATTAGGAGTTGATGTTCCCGCTATGTTTGCAGCATTAGCTGCATTGCGCTCTGCGGCCGCTCTCGCGAACTCTGCTCTGGCCGCCTGAGCTGCTTTGGCCGCCTCAGCCGCACTCGCGGAAGAATTCACATGGTTATGCTCACGTTCCATGTAGCCATTATTCTTCTCAGGCTCACGCATTCTTCGGCGCTTTTCCTGAGCATACTGAACATTATCAACAATACCTCTCACGATACCGAAAGGCACAAAATCAATAACATAATCCATACCTCTGGCACCCTGTATCTTCAAGGCAACTATTCTTGCCACTACGATACCCGCAATCAAAAGAACATTAACAATCCACCATGGGAAGTTGTACATATCATCGTTAGGGTCAGTAAACATCGCGATAAAACGAGGAACCGGAGTTGGTGTTGGAGTTGGAGTAACGATAATCTCATTACCATTAACATCGATAATTACAATTGGAACAGTTGTCTCTTCTGTAGAATCTGTTGTAGCTTCTGCGTTGTCACCACCGCCATTGCCGGAGTTACCACCTCCATTACCTCCAGCCTGAGCTGCTGGTTCTGCCTGAGCAGGAGCAGCTGCCTCTGCAACAGCTTCCGCTGTAGGATCTGCTGGGTCTACTGGAACAACCACTACTGGTGCGCCAGGATCCTGAGGTGCTGGTTCAACCGGAACAACCACTTCTGGCTGTGGCTGAGCTGGAGCAGCTCCACCACCAGAATTACCGCCAGCAGCCTGAGTTGCAGCCGTAGTAGCTGCTGTAGTTGCAGCCGTAGTAGCTGCTGTAGTCTCTGTTGCAGAAGTTGGTATTGGAGTATTTGTAGGAACTGGTGTTGGAGTAGGTGTATCCGTTGGAGCTACGCCAGCGCTTTGTGAAAAAGCAATTGAAGATGAACCTCTTGCTACACTACAGACGCCTTCATAACTTACAATAAAACCAACTCCACCGTTATAAAGATTATTTCCAGAAATATAAATGCTTACTGTGTTACCACTTAAGGAACATGAATCACAGCCCCAGTAACTGGAAAGTCCTGTTACATTACCTTCCAGAGATACGCTAATAGAAATCGGGCCACCACGAGGATCAACACCACTTAGCGATACACTAAACTGCTTCGAACTTGAACCATCGCCATTGTCCCATGAACTACCGCCAGAAGCATAAGCTGTACCATCTGCTCGAACACAGTTCACCGGAACTGCTAGTGCACCAAAAATAAACAGTGCAACAAACAAGGCTATAACTCTGACAATTCCCTTACGCATTAATTTCACCCCTAATATGAAATATGAATAATAATATCAACCCCTTAAGTATAAGGAGTTACAGCGATATAAACAAACAATAAACTTTGATATTTAAGTATTCTTTCTGCTAGTAGATTTTAAACCTAGCATATATGAGAGAACTCCACCAGCAACAACTGCGAGAGTTACCAAGATAACACCCACAGTTTTTAATGGAGAATTAGCCTTAAGTTCCACGACTGAAGGTTCATTAGCACCACCAATAACGGTTTCAGATGCCTCTCTGTTAGCACTCGCAACCACCGTTGTAGTACCTTCTGAAGACGAATCATGAACAATATTAGGTACTGATGTCTCTCCAGAAAAATCTCTTAAGCAAATACCGTTATCGCCAAGTGGCACAACATGATCAAGACCAATATACTCACCATTTTCGTTCTGCCACAATACTTCTTCCACGAAGGCATACTTCTCAGAGTCCCATGTAACAAAATCATCCAGAACGAGTCCGCCTGTATCTCCTGAGTTTGCATTAAAGCACCAGAATGTATGATTAAGATGATACTCAGCAATTAACTGGCGCATATATGTCATCCAGGTAAGATTATCGCCTGTCATGAATCCTCCCCACTCACCAATTAAGAGTGGAGCAATCTCATCCTCATCAATATATAGCCATGCATCGTGCCAGTAATCTTCATACAAAGACTCGTATGTAAAGCCACCTTCAAACCAAGGCTGAGCATAAACCGCAGGGCCATAGTCGTGAGGGGAATACACAATTTGAGCATTTCGCTCAGGAGTACCAAAATCAATTGGGTAGTACTCTACAGCGCGAAGGTTACCACCCCACCAGGAGTTGTAATAATCCTCGTCGTTGGTTGATGTAAAGTTGTTAGAAGAAGGGTCTACAGGGAAAATCTGAATACCCTCGATCATGATAAGCGCGTTAGGGTTATTATCAAGAATTACATTGCCGGCTTCCTGAGCCACACGACGCCAGTTATTCTGATCATCAGAGTCGTTCCAGATAGCATGCTCAGGCTCAGAGGCCTTACCATGAGGCTCGTTTTTAAGGTCGAACGCGATTACCGTATCGTTATTAGCATAACGCGCAGACACCCAGTCTAACGCATCAAGATAGTCCTGCTCAGAAAAATTATCTGTATACCACAAAGGAAGCATATGACCCATCGCATCTGTAGGAAGAGAATGAATATCAAGCATTACCTTCACGCCGTTTGCTCTTAAAATATCCAGAGCATAATCAAAAATCTCAAGCGAATTCATGCTCTCAAGCTCAGAATTATATGCATGGTTAAAGTTTGCCTGAGGATACTCACCTCTACTCCACTGAAGCAGAAGTTCCGCTGAGATTGGAATTCTTAAGAGATTAAAGCCGTGGTCTGCTATAGACTCCAATGCCTCGCGCATATTGCAGGCCCACACGCCGTCGAAAATATTACTTCCAGTGTTATAACCAAACCAATTACAGCCTGTAAGCCATACTTCTGTACCATTCATATCAACGATACGGTCACCGTCAGTTGTGAGCCAGTCGTCACCAGTTGGTGCATCTACACTTAAATCAGGTAAATTTGCACCTGGTGCCTGACCCGGCTGATTATTATCGTTATTACCGTTGGCATTATTGTTATTCTCAGGGACAGAAGCTCCTGTTCCTGAGCCAGTAACTGATATCAAAGAAGCACCAGTGATATTAGATCCTGTTACCTGAATTCCAGGGTTACCATTAAATGCCCAGGAATTACCACCAGTTGATGAGACAACTGCAGTTACCTGGTTGCCGCTTACTGTATAGGAATCAAATCCCCATCCAGAAGCAGAGCTTACATTACCTTCGAACTGGACTACAACTGTAATTGTTCCATAACCAGAACAGCCAGATAAGTTAACTGATACCTGACCGCCATCACCCCAGAAATTAGGGGAATTAATTACTCCTGATGCATCCGCAAATGCCACACAAGAGAACACCGCGAGCACTAGGCACGCGGTGAGAATTGTTGATACTACTCTTTTAAAAATATTCATTATTACTTATTAAATCTGTTGTCGATTACTCTCTTTGCCTTACCTACTGACTTAGGAAGTGTGTTAGGGTCTACAAGCTTAATCTTAATGTGGAGACCAGTAATAGCAGTGATGTCAGCTTCGATACCCTTCTTAATAGCATCTACACTGTCAACAATAGCAAGAGGCTTCTTAGACTCAACTTCAACATAGATTGTGTCAGCGTTATTTACACGGTCAACATGGATGAGATAGTTAATAACTACATGCTTCTTATGTCTTCCGATAGCTTCTTCAATCTGGCTTGGGAAGAGGTTTACACCACGGATGATGAGCATATCATCACCACGACCCGTAATCTTATCAATACGAGGTGTTGTTCTACCGCAAGCACACTTACCGTGGTAAAGACGTGTAAGGTCGTGAGTATTGTATCTTACAAGTGGAGTAGCTTCCTTTGTAATAGATGAGAATACAAGCTCACCAAGCTCTCCATCTGGAAGTGGCTCACCTGTCTCAGGATCTACGATTTCTGGCCAGAAGTGATCAGCATTGATGTGAATTTGGTTGCAGCAAGAGCAGGAACATCCAACACCAGGACCCAAAGTCTCGGAAAGACCATAGATATCCATAGCCTTCATGCCAGATCTCTCCTCAATCTCTTCCTTCATCTCAACTGTCCATGCCTCAGCACCGAAGAATCCACAACGAAGGTTGATATCTTCCTTCTTAACGCCCATCTCATCCATCTTGTCGAGAATACCGAGCATATAAGATGGTGTACAGAAAATTACGTCTGGCTGCCAATCCTTAAGAATTTGAACCTGTCTTTCTGTCTGACCAGACGATACTGGGATTGCAGTACATCCATAAGGCTCACATGCATAATGAGGTCCAAGACCTCCTGTGAAGAGTCCATAACCATAAGAGATGTGGCACAAGTCACCCTTCTGAACACCACCCATTGCAAAACAACGGCATAGCATATCAGACCAGAGATCAACGTCGGCCTTAGTGTAGCCTACAACCTTCATACGACCTGTAGTACCAGAGGATGCGTGGAAACGAGCAAGCTCCTCACGTGGTACAGCAAGTGTTCCGAATGGATAATTGTCACGGAAATCGAACTTATCACAGAAAGGAAGCTTAGCTAAATCCTTAACACCTGTGATATCTTCTGGCTTAACACCTGCATCATCGAGCTTCTGCTTATAATAAGGAATCTTCTCATACATTCTCTTAACACAAGCAACTAAGCGCTCACTTACTAAAGCTTCACGCTCCTCATCACTCATGCACTCATTCTTCTCGTCCCAAATCCATGGTTTGAATTCTTTTGGCATAAAAATCTCCTTTGCGCCGGAAAAGGCTTTTAATCTGTGAAAATTATAAATTCTAGAAACATTGTTTGCAATATATTTGTGCAGATTTACACATCGATATTAAGTTTCTTGGTTGAAGGCTCATACTGCTTATAAACTACACCGGCACTATCAAGCATTCTTCTTGCTGCCTGACAGCCTTCAGTATCATGATACTTATCACTATCGTAGATAATTTCCTTAATTCCCTTCTGAATAAGAGCCTTAGTACAGTTCTCACATGGGAAAAGTGTTACAAATACCTTGGTATTACGAAGGTCAGAAGTACCACAGTTCAAAATTGCATTAAGCTCTGCGTGGCATACATATGCATACTTGGAATCATATGTACCACCCTCTCTCTCCCAAGGAAAATCATCATCAGAGCAACCTGCAGGGAAACCGTTATAACCTACTGATAAAATTCTCTTCTCATCGTTAACAATACACGCGCCAACCTGAGTACTTGGGTCCTTGGATCTTAAGGCGGATAACTTGGCTACCCCCATAAAATACTCATCCCAGGAAATGTAGTCTTCTCTCTTGCCAGCCATAAGTGGACCTCCTCAAATAGATATTTATGATTTTAACATTATATCGTTTACCGCGACATAAGCTTCACTCATTGTCGCCTGCAAATTATACCCGCCAGAAATTCCATCGACATCTATCATCTCACCTATGAGATAGAGCCCCGGAACTATCTTTGACTCAAAGCTCTCGCGCTTAATATTTTTAAGGCTGACCCCACCTCTGGTAACATAAGCTTCGCTATATTTTGACTGTCCATCAATCGTGAATTTCATGTGCTTAATATCCTGCACAAATTTACGCCTGTCTTCCTTTTTCAGGTCACTACCACGGACATCTTCAATTCCGACATGCTTACCGATTGCACCTGCAAGAGACTTAGGAACAAAGCTACTGCCAAGAGTAGTTACCTTTGCTTCTGGTCTGCTCTTTATAGACTTCAAAAGCTCAGCCTCAACTTCACTCTCATTACGCCCTGGGGTAAAGTCCAGTTCAATCCAGCCAGACCTTTGCTCTACATCCTCAGGAATCTCTCGTGCCAAATTCATAATTACAGGGCCAGATAGTCCATTATGAGTAAATAACACATCACCGACAGAACCATTTTTCTTCTTATGGTCTATATACAAATCTGCGCCTGCATTTACAGCAACACCGGCAACCGATGAAGTAAATTCTTTTTCCTTAACAACAACAGGAACGAGCGCTGGGTATAATGCCGTTATATCGTGACCCAAGCTCTTGGCTAGAGTAATGCCCTGACCATCTGATCCAGTTTTGGCATAACTCTTACCACCAGTAGCGATAATCAGAGTATCAACTTCTGTGACACGACCATCCTTAGAAGTAAGAATAAATTTCTCTTCCTTTTTGATATCTGTCACGTAATAGTCAGTTAGGATATTTTCTTCTCCAATATAATTCACAAGGCCATCACGAATAGTTCTGGCACTGTCTGATACCGGGAAAATTCTATTGTTATCTTCCTCTTTAAGTTTGATATTAAGTTCGTCTTCAATAAAATTCACAGCATCCTGAGGAGTGAATTTCTTAAGCGTAGGATAGATGTAATTTGATGCTTCATGGTAGCCTGTTTTAAGACTTGCAGGATCTTTAAGATTAGTAATATTACATCTGCCGTGACCTGTTAAAAGAAGCTTTTTGCCGCATTCTAAGTTTCTTTCGAGCAGGATGAAATCAGCTCCTCTTTTTTTCAAGAAGCACGCTGCCCACAAGCCTGCACTACCGCCTCCGACGATGCCTATCATCAGATATCAGCGCCTCCAGCAGAGAGTGCGATTTTCTCGCAGAGGTCGTCATACTCGATGCCTTCGATTGCTGCAGCCTCAGGGAGAAGTGATGTATTTGTCATGCCTGGTAAATTATTAGCCTCGATAAACCAGAAGTCCTCGCCGTCGTAAATCATGTCGATACGACCGTAAGAACTCATTCTTAAAATTCTGAACTCAACCTCAGCCAGGGCCTTGGCTTTCTTTGTCTCCTCTTCAGTAAAGTTTGCAGGGCAAACGTGTGTTGTAAGACCAGACTGATACTTATTTTTATAATCGTAGAATCCCTCATGAGGAATAATCTCTGTTATTGGCAGAGCCTTACCATTAATGAGGCCGATAGTAATCTCGCGTCCCTTAAGAAACTGCTCGATAACGATAAGCTGCTCATACTTCTTGGCATACTCCATAGCAGCGTCAAATTCTTCTTCAGACTTAACGATAGACACACCACATGAGCTACCACAGCCAATAGGCTTAACTACAAATGGAAGTCCGACTTCGTCAACAGACTTTTTATAAGAAATTTCAGACGCAGGAGCTGTAAACCACTTCGCTGTCTTATATCCTGCGCCTGCGATCAAGGACTTGGATACATCCTTATCCATCGCGATTACGCAGCCCATATAACCGCAGCCTGTGTACTTAATTCCGTTTGCATCTAAGACAGCTTGTACCTGGCCGTTCTCACCGTGTGATCCGTGAAGACCCAAGAAAGCGCAATCAGCATACTTACAAATCTCGATTACACGTGGTCCTACCCACTCGCGTCTTCCGCCGTGGCTTTGAATGATAGCTTCTAAGTCAGGCTCTGTCTCTGGAATATTGTAGGAGAATTCGTTTTCTGTACCACTTCGAAAGTAAGATGCTACAGCTGCATCGTCCTCTATTCCATCATACAAATCAACAACTGCTACCTCATGTCCTTTACGAAGAAGTGCATTAGCAATAAGGCTGCTGGACTTCAAAGATACATCTCTTTCTGGGCTTAATCCGCCACCAAGAACTACGATTCTCATGGGTACAATCCTCCTTATAAGTATCGTGATTATAGCAATCTTAAAAGGAGCAAAATTAAAGCTTTTGAAATCTTAAAAAACTTAACTTCAAATCGTAACTTAGATGTAAAAATGCGTGTAAATCTTTATTGATAGACTTATATATATTTATATATAAAGGTGAATTTTAATGTTAGCGATTTTATATTTATTACTCTGCATTGTGTTTGGCTTTACACTCGTCAGATTCTGCATACCTGATACGGCGAGATTATTTACAGCCTGTTCCACAAATAAGAACATAGTCGATAAACTTCCACCAATGTTATTTACTTTCCCTACAGGAATTATCGTTGGTATGCTTTGTATTCCAATGTTTAATTACTACGTTACTTTCCTTATAAACCTCGCTTTGGCTAACCACGATTTTGTCAGAAGAATTGGAATCCTAATTACTTTCGCTGTGTTTATTGTTATCACAGGATTCCTCTTTAACAGATACTACAGAAAGGAAAGAAAAAAGCTCATAGCAGAAGCTTCTGAGGAGACGACAAAGCTTCCTTCTTACAGGCACAACTGGTTTAACACTATTTACTACGGTATCTCCGTAATCCTTGTTACAGTAGCTGCATCTTACTTAATCATCTCCACATATCACATCACGGATGGTGTTTTATATGCTGGAGGTACTGTATGGTCTGACCTCGCGCCACATACAGCAATGACATCTTCATTTGCTACTGGTTTTAATTTCCCTACTCAGTATATGCACTTCTCTGGAGACGGTATTCAGTACCACTTCTTTTTCTACTTCCTGGCAGGAACACTCGAGTACTTAGGCCTTCCTATCGACATGGCAATCAACATTCCAACCATCCTTGGAATCATCTGTGCTCTTGTTCTCGCTGGAGATCTCGCAGTTTTACTTTTTAGAAAAAGAGCTGCTTTTATCCTCACTCCAGTCTTCGTCCTTTTCAGAAGCGCACTTAACGTATTCGTTCATATCAAAGAATTGTGTGGTCAGGGAATGCCTATCGAGACGGCGCTTCAGGATATCGTAAAATTCAACGGCTGGTATGACATCACACCTTATGACAACTGGGGAATCTGGGCTATTAATGTCTACCCTAACCAGCGTCATCTGATGCTTGGCGTATCAGTAATTTTGATTCTGATTATCATCTTCACTCCTTATGTACGTCGTATGTCTATTAGTCTTGTTAAAGCTTGGGAGACACCTGAGCTTACACGTAAGGAAATCAAGAAGGGTGTTAAGGTTCCTAACAGATTTGTACGCGTTACCAAGACTTTCTTTGCAACCAAGGAAGCATGGATTTTCCGCGAGAATGATCCTTTGAATCCACTTGGAACAATGATCCTCGGCTCAATACTCGTTATCTGCATGCCATTCTTCCATGGTTCAGCGTTAATTGGTGCTTTGATCGTTCTTGCCTTCATGGCAATCTTCTCCGAGACACGTCTTTCATACCTGGTGGTAGCCGTTACTGCAGTTTTGTCTTCCATGATACAGACGAGAATCTTCTCTGGCGGCGCTCAAAATGTAGTTCACTTTATGTATATGGCAGGCTTCGTGGTAGAGGACAAAACCGCTAATGGCATCGCTAATTATCTGCTTAACATCACAGGATTAACTCTTATAGTCTCATTCGTCTTCGTAATGTATCTTCTCATTATGAATATCGTTAACAGTAAGCCTCTTTACCGCGAGGTTATGTTCCTGGCTTTCCTAGTACCTATGATCTTCGCGTTTAATGTCCAGGTATCTCTCGAAATGCTCGCTAACCACAAGTTCATCCAGTTCTCTTTAATTCTCGTTGACATCTTTGTGGCAGGTGCGATTTCCGAATTGTTCTCACCGACTCCTAAGTTCAAAGACAAACTGCCTAAGGTCTGGTATGTAACACTTCGCACTTGCCTGATTTTAATAGGAGCTATACTTATCGTTCCGCTAACGGCAACTGGTGTTTCTGAGTGGTGCATTTACCATAATATGAATGACTACTTATTTGGTGTTAATACTGAGTCCAAGCTCGTATCATGGATTGAAGAAAATACAGATACTTCAGATGTATTCTTAACACCTAGATGGTCTCTTAACAGATTTGTCCTAGCAGGAAGACCAATGTATTACGGTTGGCCATACTACGCATGGTCTGCAGGTCACGATACTTATACGAGAGAAGAGATTTATTACTGGCTGCTCCGTGGTTGTGATGGTGACATTGATACTTTCAGAAGTTACTGTGAATCTAGAGGCATCAGATATTTAGTTGATGATCCAGAGTTCTGGAATACTGAGTATCCTAATGGCAACTACTATAATCTCGAGTTCTTCTATGAGAACTTAACTCAGGTAGCGTACTTCCCTGAGGAGAATACGACAATATTTAAGATTTACTAATGCTAATCATTGCAAATTAATAGAGGGTTCAAATCGAACCCTCTATTATTCAATATCTTGTCCCAATATTTATTAACCAGCGATTGTAATAGCACCCATGCTTACTTCGATAGTAATCGCATTGTCAGTATTGTTGCTATGGTAATTACTGCCCTCAGAAGTACCATTTACTGTAATCTCTCCCATATCTACTTCTGCATCAATTGAGTAATCAGAAGTGTTAATTCCACGAAGCTCGATGTTTCCCATATCACAGGAACCATCAAAGTTATCAAAATTTACATTAGTGAACTCGATGTTACCAGCATCACAGCTTACGTTAATGCTACTCATATCTCCACCAGTAACTTCAACATTACCTGCATCAGTATCGATAACGAATAAATCAATTTCCGCATCGTAAATCTTGATATTACCTGCATCGAGGTCGCCTCTTAATGATTCGATGGATGCCCTTGTAATCTCAACGTCGCCTGCATTTACTGTGATAAATACATTCTCCAGTGCTAATTCCGGATTAACGAGAATTGTAAGTTCAGGACCCTCAATATTACCAAACCTCATGTTACGTGTAACATTCTGAGAAAACTCAATAGTGTCACCACTAACATCCATAACCGGGAGTAACTCTTCCTGGCCTCTATATGAACATTCGATAGAATCTACAGAATCATCAGCCTTAATAATCAGCTCGATAGCATTTCCATCAAATGTAATATTATGAATGTCTGATGGAACATCGTATTCTTCTTCTATTGTTTTTCTGCTAAAACCAAAGCTGAACTTGTGGTTAAGCATTGGA
>JAZRYF010000007.1:0-4593 GCA_045600625.1 Saccharofermentans sp. | reverse complement strand
AGGTGATGTGGCAAGCCTTATTGGTTCACCCAGCCCAGCTGGTATTAAGAATATGGATCGTAAGGATGAACTTGTGCGATTTGTATCTGATAACAGAGGAATAACTTTAATAAATATTAGTAATGCAGAGCGTTCGATAATGGAATATATCAAGAATTCCAAGGTTAATGCGACATTTGAAGTAGCGTGCTGCAATATGCTTTTGAGTATATATAAGGAGCTTAAAGATGAGAAAAACGGTTAATGTAATTTTCCGCGAAGGTGGAAAATCCCTAAGATATACATGCGAAGGAATGGATCTTAAGCCTGGCGATTATATTATGGCTGATAATGAGGGGAACCTTGACTTAGGCCATGTCGTTGGAGTTCCAATGATGCTTGAAGACAGTCTTGTCTCTGAGGATGTAATGCCTGTATTAAGACTTGCAACTGATAAGGAAATCGAGCGTGGACAACTTAGAATTCAGAAGGAGAAGGAAGCATTCGATCTCTGTGCTGAATTTATTAATCAGCGTGGTCTTGATATGAATCTTGTTGATGCAGTATTTACCTTCGATGGTAAGAAAGTAACATTCTTCTTTACATCTGATAATCGTGTTGACTTCAGAGAACTTGTTAAAGATTTGGTTTCCTGCTTCAGAGCAAGAATTGAGCTTCGTCAAATTGGTTCACGTGATCAGGCTAAGCTTGTCGGTGGTATTGGCATGTGTGGTCGTGAGCTTTGCTGCTGCACATTCCTTTCCAAGTTTGCTCCTGTTACTCTTCGTATGGCTCGTGATCAGGGTATGTCTTTAAACCCAGGCAAGCTTAATGGTGCATGTGGTCGTCTGATGTGTTGCTTGCAGTTTGAAAAGGAAGCATATGCAGATGCTCGTCGTCGTCTGCCAAAGCAGGGTAAGAAGATTAGAACACCTGAAGGTATGGGCGTAGTTGGAGATGTTAACTATGTAGAGGAGAAGATTACAGTCAGATTTACTGATGGTGAATCTAATTCTTCTATAGTTTATGACTGGGCTGGTCTTGAACCTTTAAATCCGGATTTAAGAGTAAATGAGCCCATTTCTGACGATAACGATGAAGAGTAATAACTTGTTTATTACACGAAATATGAGATAATATTGACGATAACACTTTGGAGGTGAATTAAAATGGCTTATGTAATTTCTGATTCTTGCTTGTCTTGTGGTGCTTGTTCTGAGGGTTGCCCAGTATCTGCTATTTCTGAGGGCGAGACACAGTACAACATCGATTCTGAGGTTTGCATCTCTTGTGGTGCTTGCACAGAGACATGCCCAGTAGGAGCTATTTCCGAGCAGTAATAGTTTATTAATTGCTTAAGAGTAAGCCTGATGTTAGATATAGCATCAGGCTTTTTTGTTGCGCTTAATATGTGGTAGGATAATTCTATTATTAATCATTTAACTGGTGGTCTGATGAATAAAAAGAGTATTGGTATCATAATCGCAGTAATTACACTTTTGTTTACTTTAATTGCTGGGTATTTTATATTTAACAAAGTAAAAGCAGATCAAGCATTTAATTCTTTGAAGTCTGCAGAAAATTGTGCTGCTGTAGCGAATTATTCTCAGCCACAATTAGAGTTTCTTAATCAGGTTGAAGCTTTTTATATGCAGTATTCAACTTTGAAAAATGTCAGTATAACTGGCTCAATTTATACTTTCGAGGCGCCTAGTTGGGATAGCATAATGAATAACGCTGGCGCGCGCCAGGAATATCTTTCCCTTTATCTTCAGTATTTGTGTGATACGTATCCAATATCTTCAAGTGAGTACTTAGCTTCATATGCTACTAATGAGTCCTATATTGAGTTCCTAGGATCTTGTGGCAATCAGATTATACCTATTATGGAAAACGCTATTTCTGCTGCACCTATGGCTTCTTATGATGTTGTTAATTCTGGTAATCCACGAGAGAGCATTCATAGTGAACTTTTTATGGGTTTTAATTACATAAACCTGGGTGCAGATGTAGATGAATTAGCGTCTTTGATGGATATTTTAGTAGCTGATGGTACTTTGAGAGTTGCTTATATTGCGGATGGAACGTATCAGGCTGGAGTTAATCTTACAGATTCAGTTCTGTATGAACTTGAGTTATATGGCGAAGGTTTAACAGATGGTTTTGAAGGCGAAGTAGAAGCTTATATTGATTTGGAAATTGATGATGGCGAGTTCAACTTAAGTATTGATGAGTACGCTATAATTATGGCCAAGTTTGAATATATCGAAGCTAATGGAAGTACACTTGTTATGAACTTTACAGGACTTCAGGGATCTTCGGTAGATGAACTTGAAGCATATGCTGTTCGTATGGAATATGAAGGCTATGATGATATGCTTAATTCTATTGTTCATACAATTGAAGGTGCTATAGGTAATGGCTACTATGAGACTAGGGTTATTAGCGGTACATATGAGTTTGATGGAGTTAATGTAGTATTTCACACGGATTCTGGCGTAATGAATGGTACCTATAGTAATGGCGAATTTACTATGATTCTTACAGTTGATGGTATTGAGCAGGAACTTGTTTTCAATTAATATAAACAACTTGTAAAGAATAGTAAGATTATAAAATCTTAAAAGATTCTTTTGATATACTGTTTACATTGTTTGTTGGGGGATTAACAATGATTGTTCAGGATTTAAAGCCTAGAGATGTTTTTAGTTACTTTGCAGATATTTCTGCGATTCCACATGGTTCATACAATTTGAATGGTATTTCTGATTACTGCATCAGCTTTGCTCAAAAGCATAACCTTGATTATAAAAAGGATTATGCCGGTAATATCGTGATATATAAGCCAGGGACACTAGGTTTTGAGAATCATAAGCCTGTAATTTTGCAGGGACACCTGGATATGGTTTGCGAGAAGACAGAAGATTCCGATGCTGATATGGAAAGGGACTCGCTAGAGTTAATGACAGACGGTGAGTGGCTTTGGGCAAAGGATACGACTCTTGGTGGTGATGATGGGGTTGCTATCGCATTCTGCCTTGCTATATTGGCTAGTTGTGATATTAAGCATCCGCCTCTTGAAGTTTTATTAACTGCAAATGAAGAGGTTGGTCTTATTGGTGCTCACGACCTTGATGTTTCTATGCTTAAGGGACGTCAGCTTATTAATCTTGATTCCGAACTTGAAGGAATAATTACAGTAAGCTGTGCTGGTGCAGCCAGAATTACATCTGAGATTCCTGTTTCAAAGCAGAAATTAAATGCGGATGAGAGCGTAGCATTCGAGATTTCCGTTGGTGGGCTTCTGGGTGGACACTCTGGTGTCGATATTAATGCACACAGACGTAATGCTGGTAAGGTCCTGGCCGAACTTCTTGACTGGATTTTCCATAAAGTAAGAATTTCTGTATGCGATTTTAAGTGCGGTGGAAGACTTAATGTAATTCCTAATTCAGCTTCTACGGTTATCGTTTGTAATAAGGACAAGAAAGCTCTCACACAAACAATTATTAATGACTTTGTTCGATTGATGAAGAAGGAGTGCTTGTCAACTGAACCTGGGATTACTTTTAATGTAAAGGAAGTTGATGTTCCTTCTGAAGGTACATCTCCTGCTGGCACAAGACAGATGATATTCGCTTTGATGGAATGTCCTCATGGCGTAACAGAGATGAGTCCTGATATTGAAGGAATGGTTCAGACTTCAATTAATCTCGGTAAGATTGATTATAGTGATAACAATTTGACAATGTGCTATATGGTTCGTTCCAATGCTGATTATGGTAAGAAGGTTTTAATTCGTAAAATTTCTTTATTGTCTGATCAGCTTCAAGGAATGATGACTATTGATACTTCATATTCTGCATGGGAGTATCGTCTGGATTCTCCTCTTCGTGACACTATGGTACAGGCATATGCTGATTTCTATGGTGAAGCTCCAGTTATTTCTTCAATGCATGCTGGACTTGAGTGTGGAATTATAGGTGAGAAGATTCCTAATATGGATATGGCTTCAATAGGTCCTACGATTGAATATGTACATTCACCAATGGAACGTATGAATATTGCTTCTGTGGAGAGAAGTTATAACTATCTGCTCCGCGTCTTGGAAATGCTTTAAGTAAAATAATTATAGAAAAGGAGTGAACCTATGATTACTGACGGTTTTACTTACATCGCGGTGCTTCTGTTTATTACAGGAATTCTCGTAATGTTGCCTAAGATTTTTACAGGCAAGATTGCTCAGAAGTTCTTTAATTTCGCTGCGCCAATCGTACTTATGTACCTTGGATTTATGATCCTTTGTACACTTAAGGTATGGGATTTAGAGGCAACAGCTTCTACTTATTCAGCCCTTAAGAATCCAATTCTTTATGCCATGCTTTTTATTATGCTTCTTAGATGCGATTTTAAGAAGATTATTAAGCTTGGACCTAAGATGCTTGTTGGCTTTTTTGCTGCTACATTCTCCATCGGCTTAGGTTTTATTGTTTCATATGCAATCTTTGGAAGATGGCTTGGCGAAGGTGCTTACAATGCTCTTGGAGCTCTTTGTGGTTCCTGGATGGGTGGAACAGGTAATATGCTTGCTATTCAGGACGCATTACATGTAAG
>JAZRYF010000006.1:0-18999 GCA_045600625.1 Saccharofermentans sp. | reverse complement strand
ATAAGTTTTATTCTTTCGGAATAAGCTGTATTTTAATCTCGCAATTCAATGCCGCAGCATATCGTGCCATCAACTCTACCGACGGATTGTATCTTCCACTCTCGAATCTTGATACATCTGCCCTGTTCATTCCGGCTCGTTTTGCCAAGGCTTGCTGAGTCAGACTTTGTGCTTGTCTCTCACTTTTAAACAGTGAGGAAATATCACTCTTTATATTTTCCAACTCACCTTCAATTAGTATTTCTTTTCCTTTTTTATTAATGAGATAGTCCATATTAGCCTTCTATATATAAATAAAAAATCGCCTCCCGTTTCCGAGAGGCGATTCGCCTTATAAAACCGTAATTTTAGCTATTAGCGATGGCGGCCTGCGCTGCAGCAAGTCTAGCGATAGGTACACGGAATGGTGAGCAAGATACATAGTCGAGACCAATCTTGTGGCAGAACTCAACAGAAGATGGATCACCACCGTGCTCGCCGCAGATACCAACGTGGAGGTCTGGGTTAACTGGCTTACCAAGCTTGATAGCCATTTCCATGAGCTTACCAACACCAGTCTGATCGAGCTTAACGAAAGGATCGGACTCGAAAATCTTTGTATCGTAGTAAGCTGGGAGGAACTTACCAGCATCGTCACGGGAGAATCCGTATGTCATCTGTGTAAGGTCGTTTGTACCGAAGCAGAAGAATGCAGCCTCCTTAGCAATCTCATCAGCTGTCAAAGCAGCTCTTGGGATCTCAATCATTGTACCAACAGAGTACTTGAGGTCTACACCAGCAGCAGCAATCTCAGCGTCAGCTGTCTCAACTACAACCTTCTTTACAAAAGCAAGCTCCTTAATCTCACATACGAGTGGGATCATAATCTCAGGTGTAATTGCCCAGTCTGGGTGAGCAGCCTTAACTTCAAGAGCAGCACGGATAACAGCCTTTGTCTGCATCTTAGCGATCTCAGGATATGTAACTGCGAGACGGCATCCACGGTGACCCATCATAGGGTTGAACTCGTGAAGTGATGTGATGATAGCCTTGATTTCCTCAACAGACTTGCCCTGTGAAGCTGCGAGCTTAGCGATATCCTCTTCCTCTGTAGGAACGAACTCATGGAGAGGTGGATCCAAGAAACGAATTGTAACAGGATATCCCTCGAGAGCCTCGTAGAGAGCCTTAAAGTCGCCCTGCTGATATGGAAGAATCTTATCAAGAGCAGCTTCTCTCTCTTCAACTGTATCGGAGCAAATCATTTCGCGGAAAGCTGCAATTCTGTCTTCCTCGAAGAACATGTGCTCTGTACGGCAAAGACCAATACCCTCAGCACCGAGCTCGCGTGCTCTCTTAGCGTCTGCAGGTGTATCAGCATTTGTTCTAACCTTAAGTGTTCTGAACTTATCAGCCCATGCCATAACAGTACCGAAGTTACCCTCAATCTTACCATCAACTGTTGGGATGATACCGTCATAGATGTTACCTGTGGAACCATCGATAGAGATGTAATCACCCTCGTTATATGTCTTACCAGCAAGTGTGAACTTCTTGTTATCCTCGTCCATGTTAATCTCGCCGCAACCAGATACACAGCATGTACCCATACCACGAGCAACTACAGCAGCGTGTGATGTCATACCACCACGAACTGTGAGGATACCCTGAGCAGCCTTCATACCTGTGATATCTTCTGGAGATGTCTCAAGTCTTACGAGAATTACCTTCTCACCACGCTCAGCCCACTCAACTGCATCGTCAGCTGTAAATACAACCTTACCGCAAGCAGCTCCTGGAGAAGCACCGAGACCCTTACCAGCAGCCTTAGCAGCCTTCAAAGCAGCGATGTCAAACTGTGGGTGGAGAAGTGTATCGAGGTTACGAGGGTCGATCATAGCAACAGCCTCAGCCTCTGTCTTATGTCCCTCAGCAACGAGGTCAACAGCAATCTGCAAAGCAGCCTGAGCTGTTCTCTTACCGTTACGGCACTGGAGCATATAGAGCTTCTTGTTCTCTACTGTGAACTCCATGTCCTGCATGTCATGGTAGTGATTCTCGAGGAGGTCACAAACCTTAATGAACTCTGCATAAGCTTCTGGGAACTCCTGCTCCATCTGAGCGATAGGCATTGGTGTACGTACACCAGCTACTACGTCCTCGCCCTGAGCATTGATAAGGAACTCACCCATGAGCTTGTTCTCACCAGTACCAGGATCACGAGTAAATGCAACACCAGTACCGGACTCATTATTGAGGTTACCGAATACCATAGGCATTACGTTAACTGCAGTACCCCAAGAATATGGAATATCATTATCTCTTCTATATACGTTAGCACGTGGGTTATCCCAAGACTTAAATACAGCTTCGATAGCAAGCTTGAGCTGAACTACTGGATCTGATGGGAAGTCTTCGCCGATCTGGTTCTTGTACTCAGCCTTGAACTGCTCAGCAAGAGTCTTAAGGTCTTCAGCTGTGAGGTCTACGTCGAACTCAACACCCTTCTCTTCCTTCATCTTGTCGATAAGCTGCTCGAAATACTTCTTACCAACCTCCATAACTACATCAGAGAACATCTGAATGAATCTTCTATAGGAGTCATATACAAAACGCTCGAATGCTGGATCTGGGTTACCAGCAATCATAGCTGCAACTACTTCATCATTAAGACCCAAGTTGAGGATTGTATCCATCATACCTGGCATGGAAGCTCTAGCACCGGAACGAACAGAAACGAGAAGAGGGTTCTTCAAATCACCGAACTTCTTACCGTTGATTTCCTCCATATTCTTAACGCCTTCCATAGCCTGAGCCATGATCTCGTCGTTAATCTTACGGCCGTCATCATAGTACTTTGTACAAGCCTCTGTTGTAATTGTGAAACCCTGTGGAACTGGAAGTCCAATCTTTGTCATCTCAGCGAGGTTTGCACCCTTACCACCAAGAAGCTCACGCATGCTTCCATTACCTTCGGAAAACAAGTATACGTATTTTGTCATTTAAGCCTTGCCTGCCTTTCGAAATGATTTTCATATTGTGCAACTATTATAAAGAAAGATACTTAATATTGCCACCGTTTATATTATTATTAACAAACTATTCTTATTCATTATTGAGAAGATTTGAATTGAGTATTTATTTGCGTATCAGGCACGATTCACTCATATATTTACTCAAAAATCGACTATTAACAGTCAAATTTGAGTGTTTCTTTGCGTAAAATCAGCTAATCACTCAAACAAACACTCAAAAACAGTAAAATAAACCAACAAAAAAGCGGCCACCCACAAGGGCAGCCGCTCAGAAATCGATAATCTAACTAATTAGAAATCAAACTTACCATTGAAGAACTCATCAAGCTTGTCGATTGGGAAACGAATGTTGCCTGGCTCGAACTCGATATTCTTCATTGTGTCACGCTCACGAATTGTAACGCAGCCATCTTCCTCAGAATCAAAGTCGTATACAACACAGTATGGTGTACCAATCTCATCCTGACGACGATATCTCTTGCCGATAGACTGACGATCGTCGAACTCACACATATACTTCTTAGAAAGAGTCTCATATACCTTAGAAGCATTCTCAGAAAGCTTAGCGGACAATGGAAGCACTGCAATCTTGATAGGTGCGAGGAATGGGTGGAAGTGCATAACGTTACGAACGTCTGGCTTCTCCTCTGTACCGATGTTCTCTTCCTCAAATGCAGAGCAGAGGAATGCGAGAGTTACACGGTCAGCACCGAGGGATGGCTCGATAACGTATGGAACATACTTCTCATTCTTAACTGGATCAAAGTATCTGAGATCCTTCTTAGAGTGATCCATATGCTGCTTTAAGTCGTAGTCTGTACGGTCAGCGATACCCCAAAGCTCACCCCAGTCTGTGAATGGGAAAGCAAACTCGAAGTCTGTTGTTGCCTTGGAATAGAAAGCGAGCTCTTCCTTAGCATGATCTCTTGTACGAAGCTCTTCCTTCTTGATACCTAAGGACAAGAGCCACTGATAGCAGTAATCCTTCCAGTAGTTGAACCAATCAAGGTCAGTACCTGGCTCACAGAAGAACTCAAGCTCCATCTGCTCGAACTCACGTGTACGGAAGATGAAGTTACCTGGAGTAATCTCATTACGGAAAGACTTACCAATCTGGCAGATACCAAATGGAATCTTCTTACGTGCAGATCTCTGTACGTTAGCGAAGTTTACAAAGATACCCTGAGCTGTCTCTGGTCTTAAGTAAACCTCAGAAGAGGAATCCTCAGTAACACCGATAAAAGTCTTAAACATAAGATTGAACTTACGAATATCTGTGAAGTTGTGACCACCGCATGTTGGACAAGGGATGTTCTTCTCGTTGATATAAGCTACGAGATCTTCTTCCTTCATACCCTCGATAGATACGTCAGTGATACCGTTTTCCTTGTTATAGTCCTCACAGAGATTATCTGCTCTGTGACGAGCCTTACACTGCTTACAGTCGATAAGTGGATCAGAGAAACCACCAACGTGACCAGAAGCAACCCAAGCCTGTGGGTTCATGATAATAGCGGAATCAAGACCTACATTATAAGGATTTTCCTGAACGAACTTCTTCCACCATGCAGCCTTAACGTTGTTCTTGAGCTGAACACCAAGAGGGCCGTAATCCCAGGAGTTTGCAAGACCACCATAAATATCGGAACCTGGATATACAAAACCTGCTGTCTTAGCGAGGGATACAATCTTATCCATCTTTTCTGAATTAGACATAATCTTTATTCTCCTGACTCAATTACTCTTCTACGATTTCTACAAACTCAGCAGTAGCTGGGGATGGAGCAATCTCATTAGCAGCTGCAGCTTCCTGAGAAGCGATATCAGCAGCGCGAGCGTCTCTTCTGAAAGACTCCTTCTGCTCTCTTGCTCTCTTCTCTTCCTCTGCCTTAAGGCGAGCTTCTCTTGTGATAGGTACTGTGAACTCATCCTTACCAAGAACGCCCTGAACACCAACAACCTTCTGGTTCAAGATTTCACGGCAAGCGAGAGATACTGCATTTGCAGCCTGATCTGGGATCATTGGCTGAGCACCTTCAACAAGCTGGCTTGCTCTCTTACTAACGAGAACTGCGAGCTCATAAGGGCAACTAGCGTTTGGCAATAATGCTTCTAATGATGGATCTACTAACATGTTTCTTTACCTCTTTTCTTAATTCATTTCTTTTTCTATATCGATATTTCTAATATATCTGCACTTCTCAGCCTTGATGATGGCATCAATCTTATTAGCAGCATCTTCAACCTTGTCATTTACAACTACATAATCAAAATTTGCTGCCTGAGCTATCTCTTCACTTGCTGTGGCAAGTCTTGCCTTGATAGCTTCCTCAGATTCAGTTGAACGACCACGAAGTCTGTTCTCGAGTTCTGCCATTGAAGGTGGCAATAAGAAAATTGTTACTGCCTGCTCAAAGTTTTCCTTAAGGCACAGGGAGCCTGCGATTGTTAAATCAAGAAGAACATCCTGACCAGCCTCACTCATCTCCTGCAAAGGAATTGTTGGTGTTCCGTAGTACTGACCAACGAACTCATCGTACTCCAGGATCTCGCCCTCTTCGAACATCTTCATGAACTCTTCCTTGGTTCTGAAGTAGTACTCTACTCCTTCTGTCTCTCCCCCTCTTGGCTCTCTGGTAGTTACAGAAATAGAATTGCCAGCCTGAGGATTCATCTCCTTAACCTTGGCAAGTACTGTTCCCTTACCTGCACCAGAAGGACCAGACACAGAAATCAGCAAACCTTTTCTCATGCTTGTTCCTCCAATCCTTTTCTAATGACAGCAACCTCCAAGGCGCTTGTCACTATATGATCACTATCCATAATCAAGACGCTTCGACACTTCTTACCAGCACAGCAGTCGACGAGCATTGCTCTATCTCTTGCTTCCTGCATCATGCGTCTGATTGGAGCTGAGTCAGAGGATGCTACACAGAGCACTCTGCCAGCTGCCGCTATATTTCCGCCACCAATCTCAACAAACTTCATCGATTACACCAGGTTCTGAATCTGCTCTCTCATCGCCTCGATGATGTTCTTCATGAGCATAACTCTGTTTGTAATCTCGAGGTCGTTCGCCTTAGAACCAATAGTATTAGTCTCGCGGTTAATCTCCTGAATAAGGAAATCCATCTTCTTACCAACAGTAACGTCAACTGCGAGAATTCTCTTAGCCTGTGCGAAATGGCTCATCAATCTCTTAATCTCTTCATCTATCGCACACTTATCAGCAAAAACAGCAACCTCGGCTGTGATTCTTGCTTCATCGTAGAAAGCCTTACTATTGTCAGCCAAAAGCTCGTCGATACGATCAGAAAGTCTCTTACGATACTCAACAACAACCTGTGGAGCACGCTCTGTAATCTCCGCATGAATCTTCTCAAGCTCATTAACCTTGTCGATAATATCGGACACGAGGTTAGCGCCTTCTACACTTCTCATCTCCTGCATACCGCTTAAAGCAGCATTCAAAGTCTCATTAAGCTCTTCGCCAAGCTGATCTTCGTCAATTTCTTTTTGTCTTGTGATAAGTACATCTGGGAGCATCGCAAGTCTGGCAGCAGTTGTGCCATCCTGTCTTCCTGTGGATTCAGCAATGCGAGCCAAAGCATCAGAGTAAGCAGCAACCAGGCCATCGTTAAGCACTACTTCGGTGGAACCTGCGGATGTGTCTTCAAAAGTAATGTAGATATCTACCTTACCTCTTACCAAAGTATCCTGAACTGTCTTTCTGATACCAGCGTCAGCAAAATTAAAAATCTTAGGCATTCTTACACTGATATCGCAGAAGCGGCTGTTAACAGATTTGAGCTCTACTGTGTAACGACGGTTACCAAAAATCTTCTCTGCACGGCCAAAGCCAGTCATGCTGTAAGCCATAAAGACCTCCCATGAAATTTACATAAAATAAAAGAGCCTGCCACCATGACTATCATCATGTCCGAGGCAGGCTCGCGTTATTGCTAATTATTATAATATGGAAGGGCAATTTTTTCAACTTTTTTCTTTTCCCAAAACCTCGAAAGGCCTGTATTTACGGTAGTCCGCGGCCACACAAAAATATTTCACGCCACCCTTTTCTCCCTCAAAAATTTGTGAATGCGCGCGTCCATGAAGGTGCCCGTAAAGGCAAATATCGACAAGTCCTGAACCTTCTATTAGATCAGAAATATCAGTCGAACCTCCAGTCTTGGACAGAGGTGGAAAATGGAGCATGAAGATATGAGGCTTCTTGTGTTCAGGATCTGCATCCTCGATAGCCTTAAGGCAAAGCTTGATACGCTCTACCTCGCGGTTATGAATCTTAATATCCTCAGCTGTTGTATCATCGTCTTCAATTCTCTTCCAAGATCTAGAGCCTGAGATAACTGCTTCATCACATACATATGCATTATTACGTAAAACCGTAATAGTGTCATATCCCATTGAAGCCATCTGTTCCTGCATCTTCTTAGCTGTGCCCCACCAGTAATCGTGGTTGCCGCGAACAATTAATTTTTTGCCAGGCAAATCATTAATAAACTTAAAGTCCTTTTCTGACTTCTCGAGATAAGTAATCCAGGACAAATCTCCTGGCATAAGGAGGATGTCGTCAGGTCCTACAATCTGGCACTCTTCCTTAATTCGATTCATATAATCTTTCCACCCAGGACCGAAGACTTCCATGGTCTTTTCAGGATTATCAAGCGCAATATGCAAATCTGACAAAGCGTAAATTGCCATTAAGCCTCCTCTTCTTCCGGGTGGAAATAATCAAAAATCTCACGGGCATCTGTAGAACTAATTCCCTTAACCTTAGACAATTCCTCTATTGAAGAATCTTCTACAGCCTTGATAGAGCCAAGTTCAGCAAGCAAAGCCTTACGCTTAGATGGGCCAATACCCTTAATATTTTCAAGCTTATATTTAATATTACGCTTCTTGGATAATCTTCGCTGATATGTGACAGCAAATCTGTGAACCTCATTTTGAACCGCAGATAAGAAGCGAAGCAGCACTACATCGTCGTCAGATGGATTTTCCTTCTCTAGCATATACTCGCGGCCATCCTCAGTGACGATACCAGCAGTTCTGTGGCGGTTATTTTTAACCATACCGATAATCTTGATATCAGCATCTATATTAAGTGATCTAACGACAGAGCAAACCGCAGAAAGCTGTCCTTTACCACCATCGACCAGGATGATATCAGGGTATGCAAAGCCGTCCTTCTCATCGTGCGAGAATCTGCGGCTTAATGTCTCTCTCATAGAAGCAAAGTCATCCTGCTCCAATACGGTCTTCATCTTAAACAATCTATACGACTGCCTGTCAGGCTTACCATCCTTAAATACGACCATACCTGAGCAGATATCGTCATTACCAAGGTTAGAAATATCGTAAGACTCCGCGCGATGCAAGGAATTCTCAGAAACTCCCAAAAACTTCTCGAGCACCCTCATTCCAGCTGCAGGATCTGCCCCTGATCCTCCGCCACGAAGTACACGTCTTACCATCATCTCCTGTGCATTTAGCTGTGCCATCTTAAGTAAGTCATGCATTTCGCCGCGCTCAGGTGTATAGACACGAACCTTACGGCCTGCCTCCGAACTTAAAAACTCGCCAAGCAAGTCGAGATCGCCGTCCTCGTCCATCGGTGGAACGATTACAGTCGGTGGAACCGTGCCTGCGCCCGAGTAATACTGCGTGATAAAGCTTGTTACTATCTCGCTCATTGGAGCCTGGTCACCACTCATAAAGTATGTCGAAGAGCCTACAATTCGGCCGCTTCGAAGCTCTAACTTACGAATACAGGTCTCGCCACCATCAGAAAAAACACCAACGGCATCGACATCACGCTCGATTTCCAGGAATACTTTCTGGCTTCTTGTGATGTTATTAAGTGCCGTTAATCTGTCGCGCAAAACAGCCGCACGCTCAAAATCCAGGCGCTCAGCACACGCCATCATCTCGGTATTAATCTCGTCTATAATTCCGTCATATCGCCCCTCAAAAAAGGCAACGATATCAAAAATCATCTTACGGTAATCTTCTGCCTTCACTGAACCGCTACAAGGAGCCATACACCTGCCGATATGAGAATTAAGGCATGGTCTTTCCTTACCGATATCTCTCGGGAAAACCTTATGGCAGCGCTTCAACGGGAAAATCTCCTCTATAGCCTTCATCGTGCCAAAGAGGTCCGCGTTCATATATGGGCCGTAGTACTTACCTCCAGCCTTACGTATCTTCTCATCAGGGCGAAAGGCTTTAAACACGCGTGGGTACTCTTCATTAAGAGTAATACATACATATGGGTAGCTTTTATCATCACGAAGCAAAATATTGTATTGAGGCATGTAGCGCTTAATAAGGTTAGACTCCAAAAGCAAAGCCTCTGCCTCCGAGCCAACTACCACATACTCAAAATCTGCTACATGGGATACCATCGCGGCTACCTTAGGATGGGTAATCTTACCGCCTCCAAAATAGGACCTTAAGCGGTTACGAAGCTTCTTGGCTTTTCCCACATAAATAACATTTCCCGAAGCATCCTTCATCAGGTATACTCCGGGACTTACAGGAACTATATCAAGTCTAGCGTCGAAATTGTTCTGACTCATGCCTCTCTCATTAGCTTTATACCTTAGGGTCCTTAAGATATTCTACCAAAGATTTAACCGCTTCGTTAGCATCTGCGCCATCAGCAGTAACAGTAATTTCAGCGCCGTTATCAATGCCTAAGGAAATAACACCCAGAAGGCTCTTTGCATTTGCTCTGCGTCCGCCCTCTACGAGGTAAACTGTGCTTCTGAACTCTGAAGCTTTCTGAACCAAAGTAGCAACTACCTTATCAAGCTTAAGATCGCTTCTGCACTCAAATACAACTTTCTCTTCTGTCATCTTTTCCTCCGACGGCATAAATCCGTTTTTTAATTTCCGTCGAAAGTATATTTTTACAAATGTCCAAAGTCAACAAAATCAAGCCTTCACAAAGGATTTTCGATATTTCATATCAAATGGTGGGTAAAAGATTAAATCTATTTGTTAATATTCACTACGCCCCAAACAGGTTTTATGCAATTAAAAAGGCGAAGCACCAGCTCCGCCTCGTTAAAAGAATACCTTATTGTTTAAGAATTAAACAGCCTTTGCTTCAACATTCTCAACTGGAACTGCAATTCTTACTGCTCTAGTCAAGACATCGATGTAGCTATAAGAAACAATCTCAAATGCTCCGTCGCTCTCACGCTGGCATCTAACTGTAAATACGTTAGGATAGCAGTTGTCAATAACACCCTCGTGGATAATGAGTCTCTTACGTCCACCATTAGAGCTAAGTCTTACAGTAGAGCCAATCATAGACTGAAGCTTATTACGACATGATTCCAAATCTGATTTGATAATCATTCTTGGCTACCTCCAATAAAAAATCCAAAAGCATAGTACCATATGTTAGGACTTTTTGTCAATTAACAACCCCTATATATTGTGGTGGTTTGTTAAATCCTTACAAAATCTCGTGGGAACCTAGTATTTACGGGCTTTATTATTACATTTTATTTACAGCATATAGATGCTATAATGCTATCTATCTGGAATTAATAAAAATATTAAGTAATGAGGTTTTTATGTTAAGCGATATCGAGATAGCCGAGCAGGCAACGTTGAAGCCAATTTCCGAGATTGCAGAAAAGATTGGTCTTACAAGTGACGACTTGGAATTCTATGGTAAATATAAGGCTAAGGTGCCTATTAGAACTATTAAGGCGAAGTCTTCTAATAAGGACGGTAAGCTTGTTTTAGTTACAGCTATGAACCCTACTCCAGCCGGAGAAGGTAAGACTACTGTAAGTATTGGCCTTGCGCAGGCTATGGCTAAGCTTAATCGTAATGTAATGCTCGCTTTAAGAGAGCCTTCTCTTGGTCCTGTATTTGGAATTAAGGGTGGCGCTGCTGGTGGCGGTTATTCTCAGGTTCTTCCTATGGAGGATATTAATCTCCACTTCACAGGCGACCTCCACGCTATTACTTCAGCTAATAACCTACTCTCCGCTATGCTTGATAACCACATTTATCAAGGTAACGAGCTTAATATCGACATCAACAGAATCCTGTGGAAGCGCTGTATGGATATGAACGACCGCGCTTTAAGATCTGTAAATATTGGTGTTGGCGGTAAGACTAATGGTGTAGAGAGAAGTGATTCCTTTACAATTACTGCAGCTTCTGAGGTTATGGCTATTCTCTGCCTGTCTACGGATGCTGAAGATCTTAAGGAGAGACTTAAAAATATCGCTGTGGCTTATAACACAGACGGCAAGATTGTTACTGCAGGAGATTTGGGCGCTCATGGTTCCATGGCAGCACTTTTGAAGGATGCTATCAACCCTAACCTCGTTCAGTCTATTGAGTATGTACCTGCTTTTATTCACGGTGGGCCTTTCGCGAACATCTCTCATGGATGTAATTCAATCATCGCTACCAAGACGGCAATGAAGCTTAGTGATATCACTATTACTGAGGCTGGCTTTGGTGCTGACTTAGGTGCATATAAGTTCCTCGACATCAAGTGTCGTAAGGCTGGAATCTGGCCTGACGCATGCGTAATCGTATCTACTGTACGTTCCTTAAAGTACAACGCAGGCATCCCTAAGGAAGAATTAACAATCCCTAATATAGAGAAGGTTAGAGAAGGTTTCTGTAACCTCGCCAAGCATATCGAGAACATGCAGTCCATGGGCTTCCCTGTTATCGTTACTTCTAACAAATTCCCTACAGATACTCAGGAAGAAATCGACGAGATGAAGAAAATGTGCGAGGAGATGGGTGCTTCCTATGCGCCTGCTGATATCTTCATGAATGGTGGAGATGGCGGAATCGAGCTTGCAAATAAGGTACTCGAGGTTCTTGATGAAAACAGAGAGAAGAAGCCTACATTCTGCTACGACTTGGAAGATTCTACTGAAGATAAGATTCGTAAGGTAGCACAGAAGATTTATGGTGCTGCTGATATTGAGATTTTACCTGAAGCACGTGAGAAGATTGACCTCTTCGAGAAGACAGGCTACGGCAATCTCCCTGTATGTATTGCCAAGACTCAGTACTCCCTTTCTGATGATGCTTCACTTCTCGGAAGACCTGAAGGCTTTACTTTGACAGTACGTGAGGCTCGCCTCGCAGCCGGTGCAGGTTATATCGTAATTCTTACAGGTAAGGTAATGACAATGCCTGGACTTCCTAAGAAGCCTGCAGCACTTGCTATCGACATCGACTCTGATGGCATGATTCACGGCTTGTTCTAATGTTTAACAGAGGGTACTACCCAAACCCAACCTTCTTAACGAAGGCGGAGAATATCCGTAAAAACAGATTTGTAAGAACGATAGTTATCGTTTCTGTTGTTGTAGTACTCGTTTTGATTGGAATATTTATTAGTTTTGGCGCGAGAATGCAGGCTTTGTATGCAGAAAACTACCCAGATCTTGTAGGATTTGCAACTGAGACTACCATCGAGACCACCGTGGAAGCTACTTCGACTGAGACACTCGAAGTAGTAGCTACCGAAGAGGCTTCAGAAACAACAGCTGAGACTACAATCCTTGCTCCTGTTATTGTAACTGAAGCTACCACTGAATCAATTAACCTGGAAGATTTATCGGCAACAGTCTTTGAGGAGGGCGAGGATTTTCACTTCCGTAACTCTTATCCACTTCAGTCCATAACTCACGAGCAGCGCGATGTGCTCCTGGACATCCTTAAGCAAAATGTCCTGGACTATAACAGAGCTAACTCTAACGAGAGAATCTGCTTCAGATATATCAATCTTGAAAATGGTGAGACAACAGGTGTTAATGACTTAGACCCGATAGTACCAGCAGGCTCGTATGCTCTTCCCATAGAGCTTACTTACTGGTATCGCGTTAACCAGGGCTACTCCTCCCCTAACTACGTCTATACTTATGACGGATCTTACACGCCTGGTAGCTCTTCTTATATCACATCCACCTACCCTGTAGGCAAAATGTTTTACTATAGAACACTCGCGAACTTAGCTGTCGCGCGTAACGATAATTTCGCGCTTAATGTAATCTTGGAGCGTAGTGGCGGCATGGACACTGTATGGGGCTTTATCAGCAGCATCAGCGGGTACATCAACTACAATAGCGACTCGACTTACTATAACCACAGAGGCATACTGACCAGAGGCTCCGGAAGAACGTCCTGCTACGACATGGCCGCTTATGCGAGATATCTCTACTACGGCTACTTAAGCGACCCGGACATCTACCAGCCACTGATTAATGACTTATATTACTCCGAGGGTTTATCGCCTTTTGCTACTGCTTTTGGAGAAGACGCGACTGTACTTCACGTATCTGGTCGAAATGAATCCTTCAACGCTTATACAGACGTCGCTATCATAGACGCCGAGGAACCGATCGCTTTAATTGTTTATTGTGAATGCTCTTCTTTTGATCGTGCTCAGACAATCCAGGCTGACATCGCTACATTCGTAGCTCAGTACCTGGACGCCTGCCACTAATTAATCAGACTTCCATTACGCCATCAAAGACGAATGTAGCTGAGCCTGTCATGAAGACAGCTTCATCAGTATAGCGAATAACGAGATCTCCACCTTTTAATTTTACTTTGATATCTTCACCCTTAGGACAGTAACCGTTAAGAACGGAAGATACGACTGTAGCGCATGCTCCAGTACCGCATGCCCATGTCTCACCTGAACCTCTCTCCCACACACGCATCTTAAGTGTATGATCATCAATTACCTTAACAAATTCAGTATTTACACGCTCTGGGAAGATTGGATTATTCTCAAACTTAGGACCGATTTTCTCTATCTCTAAGTTATCAACAGCCTCTTCAGACTCCATATAAGTAACGCAATGTGGGTTACCCATAGATACTGCTGTGATGCCGTATTTTTTTTCATCAACCTCTATCTCACGGTTAACTACCTGGTTATTCTCATCGCCAGGCAAATTTACTGGAATTTTTTCTGGCTCTAAGATTGTCGCTCCCATATTAACCTTAACGGTCTCTACGATGCCTTGAGGAGCATTAAATTCCAAAATCTTAATTCCACTTTTGGTCTCGATTGTCATCGGATTTTTCTTAAGTCCAACTCTGTCGTACATATACTTTCCGACACAGCGAATAGCGTTACCGCACATGTTGCCCTCAGAGCCATCCAAATTGAACATAATCATGCGCGCATCGGCTGTAGTAGAAGGTGCGATTAATACAATGCCATCGCCTCCGACTCCGAAATGTCTGTCGCTCATCTTAATAGCGAGCTCGCTTGGGTTTTCTACCATGCTCTCGAGACAGTTGATATAGATGTAATCGTTACCGATTCCATGCATCTTGGTGAAATTAATTGTAGCCATCGTTTTCTCCTTAAAGAGCTGTTACTACAGCAAAGAAAATCAAATCCTTGTCGCCTGTGTTAACGAGAGAGTGAGATTCTCCCTTAGGACAGTAAAGAGCATCGCCTGGATTAGCAGCGTCATTTTCCCTGCCCTCGCCATTAATAACAGTGCCGTTACCTTCCAAGATATAGATAACTTCCTGGTCCTCTGTATGTGTATGGAAGCCAATAGAAGCCCCAGGCACTAGTCTGCCATGCATAATCTTGTTGGTAGAATCAGTAAACATCTGAACGTTATATTCTTTCTCTCCACCTTTAAAATTAGGGAGAGCTTTCTCTTCCATTGTTGAATAATCAATCTTCATATCTTATCTCCTGTAAATTAGTTAGAATTCTTTACAAATTCGATGAATTCCTTCATAGGTAAAGGTCTGCAGAAGTAGTATCCCTGAATGTAGTTAGCTCCGGCCTTAGTAACGAGATCTAACTGCTCTTTGCTCTCTACACCTTCCTGAACAAGATCGATACCTAAGTTACGAATTATCTTAATGTACGAACATAGTATATTCTTTGCAGCTGAATTTGTCTCGGAATCCCACAAAAGTCCCTTATCCGACTTAATGCAGTCAAATCTCATAGCAACCATATCGCTTATATTCGCATATCCAGTACCAAAATCATCCAATGAGAACTTAAATCCAACTTCCTTAAGTTCACCAATACCTGCAGCGATTGTGCCCTGACCTTCAATCTGAGCACTTTCAGTAATCTCGAGATTTATCATGTCAGGAGTAACACCATACTTCTTCATAATCTCATCAAACTTCTGAGGAACATCACCAACTACTAGCTGATAAAGGCTTAGGTTAACATCTATGTAGCGCAGGCCTAGTTTTTTGCACTCTTCACTTGCAATAAACTCACATACCTTCTCAAACACAAGCAAACCAAGCTGTCCAATGTGACCTGTCTTTTCCGCTATAGGGATAAAACTGGCTGGCGATATTGTCTGACCTGAAGGAGTCTTAAGCCTTATCAGAGCTTCTGCTGATACAAACTTTTGCTCTTGAACTCCCCATATTGGCTGATAGTAAACTTCAAAGTAATCGTTTATAAGTGCATCCTTTACCATTGACTCGATATTGCCCTTTTCAACGATTGCCATTACATCTTCCTTAGTAGCAACGTTTACACCACCCTTATCGATGTCACCGAAGTCTTCAGCAAAATCGAGAAGTGATGAAGGTTTATTAGTGTACTCTGGTACTAATGCATATCTAATCTGTACATTAAAGTCCAGCTTATCCCCATCATATACCCAGCCTTCGATAAATCTTAAACGAATTTTCTCAACGAGGTCCTCAACTTCAGATACATTATTATATGTATATATCAATGCCAGATTACCTGTAGATATTCTATAGAGAATTGTATTCTTGGAGCAGCGCATAAGCCACTTAGTGATGTTAACGATAGAATCCGACATAGCCTTATAACTTAAGATATGAACGAACAGTCTGATATTAGTAATCGTTACTGCGATTACAGCATAATTATGATTTGTAGCAATAAGTCTCTTGTTATCCATCATAAATGCACGTCTGTTATACATTCTTGAGGACGCATCAATGAGATCTCGCTCTTCCTCAATAGAAAGCATAATTCCTATGGCGGATAAACTCTCAGCAAAAAGTTCAACTTTAAGTTCCGGGAATATAGCCTGAACAACAACACCTATAATAGAAAAAGTGAAGAAAAGCCAGAGCATCATATTAGTCTCACGGGAAACTACCTCTCTGTACTTAACCATATAGTAAACTGCAAATACCAGATAAACTGCAGTAATTACATAAATAATCCAGAAAAATGAGCCGCGAACATAATCTGCGTTAGCATCATAATAGAAAATCAAGTTTGTCCATGGATTTGAGATTGTAAGTATCTGTAATATTACCATAGGGAACGCAAATCCAACTAAGACCTTACGTCTGGTATGAATCGCCTTACCATTTACAAGCATGATATAGAAAGTAAAGAAAGGCGCTAACAGGTTATGCGACAGGAATAAAAGCATCTGAGTCGCATACTGAATAACAAACAATCCACCTGTAGCAACAACTGAATTCTCAATCCAGTTACTAATAGCAGAGCTTAAGGAATTTACCGCGAGAATAGTGAGAATACCCATGTAGACGTAACTCTGGGTCTTCTGAAACTCCTTACGGCTCCTAAATGCAATAATAAGAGCCAATGATAAGGCGAAGGTACAAAATTGTATCGCTACATCAATCACCTAATTACCTCGCATAGTAAACTACTTTGATTATAGTTTCGGTGATTTAATAATTCTATTAATATTAGATTAGTTGATACTTTATTAACTTTTGAATATAGTTTTATACTAGTTTGTTAATATTTTTGATAGCAAATATGTTTTCTATTAAATTAGCTAATACCAAAAGTTCTGTTGTAAATCCAAATGCGTATTCTGTAAACAGTAATGTCCAGATTCCATTATTAATCCAATGGAATAATGCAATTGAAGTAATAATGAAGAAAGCAAGGATATAGATTGCAGACACGATAATTTGAATAATAGCAAGACTATTAAGCAGATTTTTCTGGCTAGATACACTTTTCTCACCTGATATCATCTTCTTGGCAGCACTTGATTCAATTCTGCTAAAAATAAGGAAAACTATGCTAATTACTACTAATAAGCCAAGAAGGAAATTATAGAAAAAGAACGAACCAAATCCAAAATCTGGATCTGCGAACATACTTACAAAGAAGATGCCAATACCAATAATCGCCATGATAACGTTAATTATTGTTGCCACAAGTGCTTCTACAAATTTTGCAGTACTTAGTTTTCTAATTAAATCCATTAGTTCGCACCACCCTTCATAAATTTTAAAGCAAAACCATTCTCTATAAGGTTAATAAGAGCTACAGCAGAACTTAAACCGCCAAAGGCAAATGTTGTGTTACCACTTATAATATCCTTTGTTCTTCCTAATTCAATTGAATTAATAATTATAAAGGTAACGAATACTCCGAGGCTTAAAAGCATAAGACCGTTATAAAGTAAAAATTGCCCAATTCCAAAATGTCTGTTAATAGCCAACGTCATAATTGTTATAACTAAAAGAATAATCGCTAATATTAATTCTATAGCCGCTCCAACTATTGATTCAATCATCTTGGCAGTATTTAACTTTTTTATTCTATCCAAGATTCCTCTCCTTATAAATAATCTATTATCTTATCTAATGAATCAGCCTTAATATCAATGATTTCCATTAACTCCTCATCCGGCTGCGACTGATCAGGTACCATTATAACAGTAAAACCGGCTCTACTTGCAGATAAGACACCATTAGGTGCATCTTCAACGGCTACGCACTCTTCAGGCTTTAACCCAAGTTCTGACGCTGCATATAAGTACACCTTAGGTGAAGGCTTTCCTTCATCAACCATTGTCGCACTTAAGACTTTATCAAAATATCCTTCAAGTCCGGTACTTTTGAGGTATTCGTGAGCTCTTGAAGGATCAGTTGCTGTCGCAATTGCAGTTACTATACCTTTTTCTCTTAAGTATGTTAGAAGTTCGATAGCACCCTTCTTTCTCTCAATAGGATGATTATTGATATACTCATCAAAATAACCCTTACGTATTCTTCTGGCTTCCTGGTAATCAAAGTTTTCATCAAACCATTCTCTAAATTGATCTAATACAAATGGTCTACCCATAGATCTTAATTTAAGGTACATCTCATCAGTAAACACATACCCTAAGTCAGCTGCGGCCTTAGGCCACACCTGTCTATATATCTTCTCAGTATCTATAAGGGTACCGTCTAAATCAAAGACAAAAGCTTTGATGCCTTCTAACTTATTAATACTATCCATATATTCCATCTCTTCTAACTTTAAATTAAGTATAACACAACAAAAAAGCCTTAAGACAAATCTTAAGGCTTCATTTGGCTCCTCAAACAGGACTTGAACCTGTGACATTTCGGTTAACAGCCGAACGCTCTACCGACTGAGCTATTGAGGAATATAAAACCGGCAGCAACCTATCTTCCCGGGCCGTCGCCAGCCAAGTATTGTCGGCACCGTTGAGCTTAACTTCTGTGTTCGGAATGGGAACAGGTGTGGCCTCAAGGTAATAACCACCGGTATGGATGAGAGTTTGTACCCTCAGGACTGTATAAGAGAAAAATAAAAGACAACACAAATGTGATTGAACTCTTTAGACATTGAACATAACTTGTGGTCAAGTCCTCGGGCGTTAGTACCAGTAAGCTGAATACATTTCTGCACTTACACATCTGGCCTATCAACTGGTAGTCTTCCAGTGCCCTTACCAAAAAGAGGGAAATCTCATCTTGAAGCTGGCTTCACACTTAGATGCTTTCAGCGTTTATCCAATCCAAACATAGCTACCCAGCTGTGCATTTGGCAATGCAACTGGTACACCAGAGGTTTGTCCATCCCGGTCCTCTCGTACTAAGGACAGCACTCCTCAAATTTCCTACGCCCACGATAGATAGAGACCGAACTGTCTCACGACGTTCTGAACCCAGCTCGCGTACCACTTTAATCGGC
>JAZRYF010000005.1:0-2329 GCA_045600625.1 Saccharofermentans sp. | reverse complement strand
TCAGAGAGTGTTGCGTGATGTTGACAATGCAGACCTTTCACTTGCTCTTAAGGGAACCAATGAAGAAGTACAGAATGCAATCTTTAATAACCTTTCAAAACGTCTTGCTTCTATGATCAAGGAAGACATGGAATTCATGGGCCCTGTTCGTATGAAGGATGTTGAAGATGCACAGCAGAAGATTGTTAATATTATACGTAAGCTTGAAGATAGCGCAGAGATTGTAATCTCAAGAGGCGGAGGAGACGGAATAATTGTCTAAAAATCTTTTTAAGTCTTATTATACAACAAAAGAAACGAGTACTCCTCGCGTTATAGATGGCAATGCAAAGGTTGAACAGGCAATTGAGCGAATCAAGTACTTATATCCAGAGGGGATTCCAGGAGCTGGTGTCGCAGAAGGATTTGAAGCTCTTGCGCCTGATGTGTATGGGGAAAATGATTTAGCTGGAGAGTATGCAGAAGGCTTAGATGCTGATATGTTAAGTGGTCTGATGGATGACAATGGTGCTAATGCATTGTTTGATGACAATTCATCGAATGTGTCTAGCAATGTTATCAAAGCTAATCCTGTTCCGGATTTGCCACCAGTACCATCAGAAGCAGAAGTTAGAGCAGAGATTGATGCGCTAAGACATAGACTTGTTGAAGAAACATTAGCTGATATAGCCGCCATGAAGGACCAGGCAGCTGTGGAAGCTGAACAGATTAAGACTCAAGCATATGATGAGGCTAGGGAGCAAGGATATCAGGATGGTAGGCAACAGGCTTATGCTGAGCTGGAGGGTGAGAGAAATGCTCTTGCTTTAGAGGTTAAGAAGCATGAAGATGAATACTCAGAATTGCTTTTTGAGCTTGAGCCTAAGTTTGTAAGATATATAACTAATATCTATGAGAAAGTATTCCAGGTTGATTTGGCTGAGGAAAAGGATATCGTAGTCAACCTTCTAAAAACTGCTATGCAGAAGGTAGAAGGTTCTAAGAATTATATGATTCATGTAAGCAAAGATGACTATAAGTTTGTGTATGAACACAAGAAAGATCTTGCAGATGCAGCTATGGCTGAAGGTGCAATTATCGATGTAGTTGAAGATCTTACTATGAAGAGTGGGGATTGTTTTATCGAAACAGCCAACGGTATATTTGACTGTGGAGTAGAGACGCAGTTAACAGCACTTAAGAAGAAACTTATGCTTCTTGCGTACGATGGCAGATAGTATCGTAAATTATAATATAAGCATATAAAGGAGAGTTAAGACTTGGATGCACTTAAGATAAATTTTGAAAAGTATATTAAGGTTGCAGAAGAGTCTTTTTTTTCTAGAAAAGGCAAGATAGTCAACGTAGTTGGTTTGACTATCGAATCTATGGGACCTGATGCAAGGCTGGGTGATGTGTGCTTTATCTACCCAGATGATATATTAGCTAAACCTATTATGACTGAGGTTGTAGGCTTTAAGGAAGGCAAGACTCAGCTCATGCCTTACGGTTCTACAGAAGGTATTGGTATTGGTAATATAGTTGTTAATACGGAGAGACCATTAGAGGTAATGGTAAGTGATAGCTTACTTGGTAAAACTCTTGATGGACTTGGAAGGCCAACTGATGGAGAGGAGATTACTGACGGAAGATATTATTCTGTTGAGGCAGCACCTCCAGATCCTATGGCTAGAAAAATTATTAATGAAGTATTAAGTCTTGGAGTTAAAGCGGTAGATGGCTTGTTAACTATCGGTAAAGGACAGCGTATTGGTATCTTTGCTGGTTCTGGTGTTGGTAAGTCAACCCTTATGGGTATGTTTGCAAGAAATACTAAGGCTGATATTAATGTAATTGCACTTATTGGAGAGCGTGGTCGTGAGGTTAGAGAATTCATAGAGCGTGACCTTGGACCAGAAGGTATGAAACGTTCTGTAGTAGTTGTTGCAACTTCTGACAAGCCAGCTCTTGAACGTAATAAAGCAGCTAAGACAGCAACAGCTATAGCTGAATACTTTAGAGATCAGGGTAAGGATGTTCTTCTTATGATGGATTCGCTTACACGTTTCTCTATGGCACAACGTGAGATAGGACTTGCAGGTGGTGAGCCGCCGGTTTCTCGTGGTTATCCACCAAGTGTTTACTCAGAGATGCCTAAATTATTAGAAAGAGCGGGCTGTGATGACAGAGGTTCCATAACAGGCTTATATACAGTCCTTGTAGATGGTGATGATTTCAATGAGCCTATCACAGATACGGCGAGATCTATTTTAGATGGACATATCATGCTTAACAGAAAGTTAGCTCATAAGAATCACTATCCGGCTATTGATGTATTGCAGTCAATAAG
>JAZRYF010000004.1:0-132665 GCA_045600625.1 Saccharofermentans sp. | reverse complement strand
TTCGAAAGTATCAACTACATCATCGCTAACTATCGCATCTCTTTCAAGCTCAAAGAGACCGGGTCTTTCTCTCTTTATTAAGTTAATCTCTCTCATAAAAACGTTAAAATCCATTTTATATCTCCTCAATCATATATCATACTTGGGAATAATTGATCAGCTCCTTGCTCTCGCGCTCTATACCACCAATGTAATTGTCTATCTGAGGTTCTAATTGCATCTGTAACGCCTTGATTGTACCTATTAGGATGCAATGAAGTATTACCCCTATGCAAATCAGGTTGTATTTCATGCAACGATCCTCCTGGCATCTGACCTCCATGATGAAGATCCGGACTTCCCAGTCCTCTAGGCGGATGACCGTATAAGCCTCGTTGGATATCACTATCCGTCCACTCTCCCTCAATTCTCACTGGTGGATCTCCTGCACCATATCCCTCCCCCGTATTGACATCGGGCACAAAATCTCTTGTTCCCACAGCGCTATTATTTCTCGATCTCAAGTCAAGACCGCCTCTCTTATTAGGAGAAATATCCGCTGTATAATCAAAAAAAGTCTTTAGACTTAGGATAAGAAAAATAACACTAATAATTATCTGAGTCCATCCTAGTATTTCATCACCCTCACGAATAGACAATGCTCCGTTGGCAATACCTAACAAGCTCATTCCTATACCAAACATCGCAAAGATAACTGAAGCAAAAGCAACAGATGCTATAACAGCTAGCGTAACAAACAACATCCAAAAGAAAAGTCCAACAACAATCCCCAACATAACTGTTATCAATGCGCCTGCAACAGAATCACCTAACGAATCGTATTGGATATTATCGGTTGTGAATAGCTCAACAAGGTATAGTGTTGAACTAGCCAATTCACTTATCAATGCAGATACAAGCATCGTTTCAACTAAAGAAAAATGCCCACTCGGATCACAATACTTAACCGGATTAGAGTTAGCAAACAGATACTTGTGTAAACTCATAGGGTCTGACAAGAAACCCGCATATGTATCCATTGATGTAAATGTACCTGTAGAAGGATCCATGTATCTGGCTCTTAAGTAATAAAGACCTGTTGCATCCTTCTCTTCACCCTGGAAGCCGTAGGAGTTATCCGTAGTTCCTGTCCTTGTTACTTCGTTACCGAACGCATCGAAGACAAAGGTATCTGTTAATACTCCGGACTCATCCGTAAGACCCCTTACAGACATACCGCCGTCGAACAGATAGTAGTGTGCATCCTGCCCTACTCGTCTGGAGATAAGCTCAAAGCCTCTGGTGTAGTAGATTATCTCGGATGATCTTTCTGCCTTAAGCACCTGACTGTAGCCGGAAGACAGATCTGTGGTGAAATATGTTGTCTCCCCGTCTGTCGTCTTACTCGTTCTGTTACCAAGATAATCGTAGGTATAAGACTCTACTATGGTTCCGCTTATACTGTTTACATTCGCGGTAATCATGCGGTTATGGCAGTCGTATGTATAGGTCGCTACTATAACTCCGTTGTTGCTCTGGCTTACAAGATTACCTGCGTTATCCCATGTATAAGAGATATCTCCGGCCTCAAGTATCTGATTGAGGCTGTTGTAGGTATTATTTATTACCTCGCCATCTCTCGTCATGGAGAGACGGTTAGAGTTAGCATCGTATGTGTATGTTGTTACCGAAACATCATAACCTACTGTAACCGTCTCTGAAGTCAGTCTCTCAAGCTCGTCGTATGTATACTCGACTGTTCTTCCAAGTTCAGTACAAGACAGCCTCTCTCCATTAGATCCTATTGTGTACTCGTAACTAGCGATCACATTCTCGTCAGGATCAGTCGTAACCTCACTCACAAGTACATTTATGCTGTTATACGAGTATGTCGTCGTTACTCCATTAGGATACTCGGTACTTATTCTGTTTCCGTTAGCGTCGTAAGCATAATTCGTTGTTCCTTCAGGATCGATAACGGATACAAGCCTTCCCATGTTATCGTAGCCATAGGAGATTGTCTGACCGTCTATCGAGATACTTTGTACCTGACCGCCGGCATTATACGTGTACGATATAACTTCTCCTCTTGCATTCGTAACAGAAGACAGATATCCGTCAGCATTGTAGGAATATGTTATAGTTCCCGTAGGATCTGTTACACTCACAAGATTTCCTACAGAATCGTAAATATACGCTGTTGTCTCGCCCGCTGTAGTTGCAGTAGCGATTCTGTCCATAGAATCATACGTATATTCCGTAACTGTTCCGCCGAAGTCGCTTGTGGAAACAACTCTGGCATACTGGTCGTAAGTTGTAGTTGCTGTATTCCCTGCCGCATTAGTTACGGATGTTACCTGACCGTTTATGTCATAAGCGTATGTAGTGGTATTGTTGTTTGCATCCGTTACAGAAGTCACATTACCCATGGAATCGTATGCATAAGTCCATGTGCCGTTAAGGGCATCCGTTACGGATACAAGCCTGTCCATATCATCGTAAGCGTACGTTGTTGTATTCCCGTACGCATCACTTTGCGAGGTCATTCTGCCCCTTGCATCGTATGTGTTGCTAAATACAGATCCGTTAGGATATGTGACAGATGTCTGATTACCGTTATTGTCGTAAGTAAAGGTATATGTATTGTTTAAAGCATCGGTTACACTTGCGACATTGCCCCTGTCGTTATAGGTATATGTTGTAGTGTTGCCCTGCGGATCAGTGACAGAAGTGTTTCTGCCCAGATAGTCATATCCGTAGGTAGTTACACCACCATACACATTTGTAGAAGTAATTACTCTGTCGCAGACATCGTATGTGTAACTTTCAGTAGCACCATTGGCATATGTCTTGGACAAAAGATTGCCGACAGCATCGTAAGTAAATGTAGCCGTCCTGCCCATTCTGTCAGTAGCCGTAAGGTTTCTTCCTTCAGCATCATACGTAAAGTTCTCATGTGTTCCGTCAGGATAATCTATGCGTGTAAGATTACCATAGACGTCGTATGTATAACTTACAGTTCTACCCTGACTGTCAGTAGAAGACGTTACATCTCCTGCCTGGTTATAGGTATATGAAACAGTATTCCCGTTAGCATAGGTTATGCCCGTTACTCTGTTCGCCTCATCGTACGAATATGTATCGGTTAATGTCTGACCCTGATATGTTATCGTCCTAGATACTAACCTTCCCTCATTGTCGTAAGAGAAGTTGGTCAAAGAGCCTTCGGAATTAATAATGCTCGTTACGTGACCATTGCTGTCATAGGTCATGTTCATCAAAGAACCAAGACTGTCGGTTACACTTGTAAGGTTACCGGTGTTATCGTAACCGTAATTCTGCGTATTACCCGATGAATCGGTAGCAGACAGAAGATTTCCATGTTCATCGTATGCCATGGTAAGCTCTGTAACACCCATGGCGGACATAGTAAGAAGTTCACCGTTTGTACCATAAGAACTGTTTATCGTCCTGCCGTTACCATCGTTAGCTGTCAGCAGGTTGCCGTCATGGTCGTAGGAATATGTAAATGTTGTTCCGTCAGGTCTTGTCTCGGATGTCTTGTTACCTCTATCATCGTAGGTATACGTTGTCGTTCTGCCCAAAGCATCTGTGACGCTTGTTACATTACCTCGCTCATCGTAAACATAGATCGTGTTGTATCCAAGCCTGTCTGTAGTGACCTCTGTCCTGTCGTTAAGATCGTGATCGAATTCCAGTCTTCTTCCGTCAGCGTCTATTGTCGCTACGAGTCTTCCGTCTTCGTCGTACTCGTTTCTTGCTATACGGACTCCGTTATCTGCCGTGATATCTGTTATGTAATGGTTATCGTCGTAAGAGAATGTTGTCGTATAGCCTGCCGAATCAAGAACACTTACAAGATCACCATTGTCGTCATAGGTATAGATGACCTCGTTTCCAAATCCATCCTCGATCGATGTGATCTGCCCGTCTGCGTTTCTTAGAAAGTCTATCGAGCTTCCGTCTGAATACAAGATTCCGTCTTCTGTAATCTCAATAGTTCTTCCATACGTATCTTCAATCTTGTAAAGACCAAAGTCCGCATTAAAGTAGAACTTAATTCCGTCATATCTTGTAAGAAGGAAATTCTGAGGTTCAAAAAGACTGAAATCTGATGAATGATATAGACAATTGTCTGCATAAATAAGATCGTCATGACTGTCTAAAAACTGTAAAGTATTATTCCCACCAGATGTATTATGAATTGACGCAGATATACCAACCCAATTGTTCGCGCTAACCGTTCTTTCAGGAGATAATACAACTTCAAATACTTCTTCGTGTCCATTGCCCCAATCAATATAAATCTCATGAGGGTGAATTTCATGCCAATAATACATTGGGATTCCGAACACAGTTCTACACTCCGTATCCCAGTCCTCACCAAGATTATCGCTAATAGATATGCTCGGACCACCTATTGCGAGATTCCAACCATAACCAAAGTCGCCATTTTGAGTTCTTTCTCTACTATCATATGTTCTATATATTTCAACTGGAAGTCCTGCTACAGGCATAGTCATATCCAAAAAAGATAGAGAAAAATTACCAACCTTAGCCTGACCACAAACTAATACTATAATTTCATCAGATAGATTTTGATTAGGACCATAACCAGTTACAATTACCTTATAGTAACCATTCAATAATAATGTAGAATCTATTCTTCCAAGGATTCCGTCAACTATTTCACCAGTACCTATGCTTGAGTATATCGCTTCATCGGAGTTAACAGGATATACATCAAAAGTGTAGTACTGTAAATCTGCTCCAGATACAGTTCCAATGATATCCGTAATATATGGTATTTCTTCTCCATCCTGGCAATCGTCAATATCAACTAACACTTCATCGTCCAAATCTACATCTGGGGTTATATCTGGACTTTCAGTTGGGTTAGGAGATTCAGTAGGTATTAGTTCTGTATAAATAAGTACTGGTATTTCTTTTGTAATTGTTTCACCAGCACTATTCGTAGCGGTTACAATTATTGTGTAAACACCCTCATCTAGATTTGTAGTATCTACTGTAAACAGTCTCTCGTATTCTCCTGTAGGATTAAGCTCGCTATTATATATCTCATTTCCATCAGAATCGATTAATTGAATATAACTGTCAACACCATGTATTATTCCATCACCTTCAATAGGATCACCCTTTATCACTCTGAAAATGCTTGTTGCTAAGCCTATTACTGGTTCTTCAAATTCTATTGTTCCATATTCTAATCCTATAGCGGAGCATCTTACCATATACGCGCCGGAAGCCGAAGTGAAACCTATGTAAACGTCTTCAATTTCACCAAACAATTCAGCTAAATCAACATTGTATGTAATCAATGGTTCTGACGGTTTTTGCGCATCATAATTATCACTATATGTGGCTGCATAAACATATAGCATATCGTGGATACCATCATAATCAATCCACATATTTTGAATTGCATCGTTATCTCGTAATAGAGGATAATCTGCCACCGCTTCGTGGTGAGCACTATTTGCATTTAATACTAAAGCTATATGATGATCATTAATTTCTCCACTATTTCTAAAAACATCAGACTCTATTTCTAAACTAGGATTCAGCCCCTGATAACCAATATCAGCACCCCACCAGTTCATAGAATTGGGATTCCTGTTACCAGCTTGAATAACAAATGCTATTCCATCTGATGATGGGTTTTGTTGAAGATCAATTTGATATGTATACCTTACTGAAAACGAGAAATCTTCATCAATATGTTGAGAATGATTAAAGAATGAATATCCATTCCTATATGTACCACCATCAGTAAGTCTTATTATTGTAGGAGAATATGTAGTATTATCGTGAATATTCCAATCTTCTTCAATAAACTCGGTTTCGTATCCATATCTCGTATCGCCCTGAGACATAACTTCTGTATAGACAATGTCAGAGTACAAAGGAAAATCTGTAGGCATAGGAGCAGCTGTCGGTGTAACTGTTGGCTCCTCTATTGGTGTGGGAGATTGTGTTGGTTCCTCAGTAGGTACAGGTGTTTGTGTAGGTTCTTCTGTTGGAATTGGTTCGTTTGTAGGCGTAGGTGAAGCTACAACTGTAATCATATCGCTATCTAATAAGAATTCCCCATAAGGTAATATTACATAGGCCTCTAAAATATATACTCCAGTTGTACTTGTATTCAGATTATATAAAGCCAATGTCTCTTCCACATTAGCAGGTTGGACAAAAACTTCTTCACTGTTAAGTCTATATCTTATTTCAAATACATTATCCTCAGGTATTTCTATAATGTAGTAAGCGGAATCATTTATACTTACATCACTAGAAGATGCTGTTACAGTCACTTGAGGTAAGTCATTTATGAGTTCTAAATCAGATTTACTAGCTGTCACATTAAGAATTGATCCGTTATAAGAAAATATGTCAGCGACAATTCTTCCGTTGAGCGTTGTATTATATGCATTAATAGAAACTCTTCCATTAGGTGCATACATAATGCCATTAACTTCAATTTCATTACCATTAATTGTGATATTTCCCTCTTCAGAATATAGAAGAATTCTTCCCGTAAGGTTTTCTTCACCTGGAGTTATAGTATCTACGTTATAAGTAATGTTTCCATTTGCAACGATAACTATATCTCCCGTTCCCGAGAAATTTGCACTGTCTATTGTTATATCTCCATTTACATACAAGTATCCATTAGCATAGATACTATGCTGTGAGGCAATCATCGTCATATCTATAGAAGGCATTATATCTTCCTTAGCAATAATTGAAGCAGACCAGTCAGGCATCTGCAGTGGACTAATACCTTCATATGCGCCGTTCATGTTGGTTATCCAACCAGAAGGATTGACTACACCTACAGTTCTAGCATATCCCTCCATATATAACTCAGAGCCTTGGTACAAAAAGTTCCTTCCAGAATAAACATCACCGATTATGTTCGATTTCCAGCCCTGAAACAAAAAGTCATTGGTTGTACTTCCAGAAAAAATAGCATATGAAAAAATAGTTTGTTCTTCTTCTGGTATTTCCGTAGGAATAGGTGTCAGTGTAGGAGCTTTGGTTGGAGTTATGCTAGGAGAAATTGTAACTGAAGATGATATAGTAGGTGCTTCCGTTATCGCTGCAGAAGGTGTCGGAATAATTTCAGGCTCATCTGATACATAGGTCAATATGTTTATATCAACCGGTGCTATAGGAGCATCTTCTTCCCCTTCAACGATTAATCCAAACGAATATGTAAAACCTGCCTCAATAGTATGGTTACTTGATACGATGATATTACCATTAGATACATACCCTGTTACGTTCCATATATTAGTCAATAAAACATCATCAAAATAATCTATCTCCAAAGACCAATCGGTAACATCATATTCCGATGTATTCGTGATAGTAAACTGTCCTTGCGTACTATTATCCCACGAAGAATCCTGCTCATATGTTATTGAAAATGGATTACTTGAATAAGCGCCATGCGTATTTGCATCAGCTCTAAGCTCATTTATTGGAAATAGGCCTAAGATAAAACAAAGGGACAGAATTACACTAATAAAACTAGACAATCTCTTCGTCAAAACACACATAGCCAATCCTCCAAAAACATAAAAAATAGTTGTTAATTAATTTTGATTTTAGCTATTGTACAGTAATTTTCAATATTCTTTTTCTAATGTAATTAATTCATATTCTCAGAAATACATAAAGTAAATTCAATTGAATGAAGCAACTATTATTATCCCTAAAAAATCAATCACTTAGAAACTTAAGTTATCAATTAACGTCATCGCCTATGATTACTCCGCCAAATTCAATAAACTTAATGGTTTAGAATGAATTTACTCTTGAAAGCAAAACAAGCGTTACTCCAGAAAAACAGATTCCTATGTTAGATAATTGGCCTGCTGTGTGACCAGAAAGGAGCATATCTTCAGCGAATATGGTTGCTAATAATCACGCTAATGTTGTTGATGCTGATAACAAGATCTTGTTTCTCTTTAATAAGCAGGATAAAGCAGGGATGGCGTGAACGCCCTTCCCTGCGCTCACAACATCGGGCAGTGCCCGTTGTATGGGTATTTGCAAGATTCAAATTGACGATGGCGAAATTGGTGTTACGACGGCGTTGTGGTAATCGCAGCTGTTAAGAATCTGATTTAAGCCCTTCTATTTATTGTGTTTCCCTATGCCGTCATCGACGCAGTTGCATTGAAATTGAGTCAGATAAAAAAGAAAAAATACGATTAGTCTTTCATAACTTATACCTATAAATTATTAGTTACATCAACTCTTGGGATTATCTAATTTTTGAACTTTTAACTAATTCTATAATTAAATTAAAAGCGTATACATTGAGCATTCTTTGTTTATTACTCTAACTTCATTACTCTACTTATGTATAACTTATATTTCTTATAGTAACGTTCTTATTCTTTCTTTATTTATATTCTTTAAGTGTATTACTTAACATTGGGGTGTCAATCTGACACTACCCCAGTATCAATTTCATTTACTTGGATTAATATCTAGAAAATTCAATGAATACGGAAGTATATATTCAAAGATTCAATAAAATAGGGAGGTTACAGCGAATAATTGCGATTAGTATATACCCACATATATATTTGCGTAAAAAATATATACTGACGCACAACCACCTTAACCCCTTATACAACGGGCACTGCCCGGTGTTGTGAGCGAAGGTAATACCGTCAGGTATATACCTTCTTTATCCTGCTTATTCTTCGATTAGCAATAATACCTAATAAACCCAAGAACTGTTTCCACAATTTTTCATACTCTGCGACATAACTGGACACAGTAGTAATTCTATATAGCTCTTAAAAGAACGATTGATGGATAAATCTTCTTAAAGCAATCAATATTCTTTCCATCGAAAAGGAGCTCATAGTTGAGCTCCTCATTACTTTTCATATACTACAAACAAATAGGGAAAAACTTATGTATTAAGAAGAAAAATATCAAACCAAGGTGGTACAACTAATGAGACCACCTTATAACTAATTCAGAACTATTAGTAGTTCTTATCCTATACTTATATTTCTTATAGCTGTATTAATAACGTTCTTATTTATTCTTAATATCTATATCTTTCAGTGTATTACTTAACATTCTAGTCTACTGGTGTGACTACCCTAGTAACATTAATTGATAACTATCAGCATATTGGATACTTATGAAAAATCGTCGTCCACACTAAATCATATATTGGAATTAACATCTTCAATAAAAAATACCGGAAGAATGCCTGCTTCTTCCGGTATCTAGCTAATATAATTAATCATACGGAGTTCCTTGTTAGCTATTTGTGTTCTCGTCGATCCACTTTATGAATTTGTCTTCTGGAACAAGCAATCTTTTACCAATTCTTAAAGTAGGAAAGCCTGAAGAATTCATAAGATTGTATGCTCCTGCTTTTGATATTCCAAGATGCTCCGCTACCTGCTTTGCGTTAAGAATAGCTGATCTTGTTCTTGTGTTGCTTTCTTCATTCATGGTTTCGTCCTCCTTTCTTGGATTATTTGTACAGATATATCTGTAATCCAATATTACTACTTGAACCCGTAGATTTCAAGTGTTATATTATTTGTAATCCAACGCAAAGGAAGCAATTTATGAAATCATATTTATACGGTCCTTCTATAGGCAACATCGATTATTTAAAAGACGAAGTAAAGCTTGGTATTCAGCTAACTGACACCAATGAGGTTTTCTTTGTTTTGCGCCATGATAAGAAAAACGATACATACCACTTCGAGGATATGTTTACTTATGACTTAGGTTCAGCTATTGGCGATCTTATCGGCGCAGCTGATTATTCCTTTGGTGTTTTCGATTCGGATATGCTTTATGAGAAGCTTAAAGATGACAGTGATTTCATAAAGTTTCAGTTCACTAATAATCCTACTCCCGTATCACTCGCTGATACTGTAATGAAACTCTATAGGGACATGTGCTACTACAATTTCAATGGACTAATAGCAGATATGGATGGCGATGCTAAGAATTCTCTTTTTCTCCCGTTCTATCTTGAAGTACTTAATGGAATTATTAGCGACGGTATTAACTACAACTATAAGAAAGCAGAGAAAGTCCTATCTACAATTAAGAAAGAGCAGAAGCTTCTAGCAGACTTTGCTAAGAATGTAATGCTCTACCCAAATGTTAAATCGCCTATCAAAGTATTTTTTGATAGTGATGAGAATACTCGTCACCCAATTACTTACAAAGGCAGGAACATGCTATATACATTAACTGATATTGATGGAGACAAGTATTTTGACATATTCATTCCAGATACACTAGAGGACTTATTTAATTATATAGTTAGCCAAACACTATTTCATGGCATTCATTATTACTGCTGTCCTAACTGTAATAGATATTTCGGATTTACTACTGATACAAAATCAAAGTATTGTAATAGACCAATTGAATTAGCTAAGTTCGAAAAAGATGTAGGAAAAACATGTCACGATGTAGGACGACTTAGAGTAAATATCAGGAACATATATAGTGACGATGTTCAACGACTGTATCAGAAGCATTATAAGAAGGCTAATGCCCTTAAAAACGCAGGCAAGATACCAGAGGATAGATTTATAGCTTGGTCGAAGGAAGCGCGTTTAATGCGTGATTTGAGCTCTCAAGGCACACATCCATTAGAACAGTTCAAGGAGTGGCTTGAGGAAAACAATATTTGTGAATAAGTGGACTGACGACCCTTATTATAAGTCTGAAAGAAAGGAGAAATATGCCAGAGAACAAAAACAAAAAGAAGAGAAATGCAAACGGAAGCGGATCAATTACAAAGCGCGCTGATGGAAGATGGGAAGGAAAATACAGTATCCCTGCAGATGATGGAAGCGCAAGATACATCCGCAAATCTGTCTATGGAAAAACTAAAGAAGAAGTTCGTAAGAAACTTACTAAAATCCAATACGAGATTGATAACAATTTATACGTTAATCCTGTAAAGATAACTCTTGATAATTGGATAGATACTTGGCTTAAGGATTATGTTAAATACTCTGTTAAGGACTTAACATATGATGCTTACTACGCTATTAGCAAGAATCATATAAAGCCTATTCTTGGAGACGTGCTAATAACAAAGATTACTCCAGATAGAATACAGAAATTCTATAACCACCTTCTTGAAGAAAAGAATCTATCGGTAAAGACAGTAAAAAATATAGCTGGTGTTTTGCATAAAATGCTTGATCAGGCATTTATTGTTGGCCACATCAAGGATAATCCCTGTAATAGAACCAAATTACCTAAAACACCAAAGAAGAAGATCAAACCTATGTCCAATGAAAACATAGAGCAATTTCTTCAAGCAATCAAAGGTCACAAATTTGAAAATATTTACTTCGTCACATTATTTACTGGATTACGTGAGGGTGAAGTACTTGGGCTAACTTGGGACTGCGTCGATTTCAAGAACAGCACATTGTTAATAAATAAACAGCTCAAGAAGAACAGCAAATATGCAGGCGGCACTTATGTTTTATCTGCAACCAAAAACAGCGAAGATAGAATTATACAAGTTGCCCCATCCGTTATGCTTATTCTATCCCGTCAAAAAGAGCACCAAGGAAGATTGGCTAAGATGGCAGGATCTGCATGGAATAACGAATGGAATCTAGTTTTCACTAACGAGTTTGGAGAATACTACGTTCACACAACAGTTTATAAAAACTTCAAGAAAATTGTTGAACAACTAGGAATTCCAAGTATGAGATTTCATGACCTTCGCCATACATATGCGACTCTTTCTCTTGAAAGTGGCGACGACTTTAAAACAGTTCAAACAAATCTTGGACATGCTACCGCAAGCTTTACACTTGATGTTTATGGACATGTATCGAACGGAATGAAGAAAAAATCTGCTATGAATGTACAACAATTCATAAACAAGGTCAGTTAAGTCCCTAGACATTTGTCGTCAAAACTGTCGTCAAAACCGAATTTTACGCAAACAAAAACCCCTGAAACTCAATGATTTCAAGGGTTTTCACCAAATAGAATTGGCGGAGAATGAGGGAGTCGAACCCTCGCGCGAGTTGCCCCGCCTAAAGCTTTAGCAAAGCCTCCCCTTCGGCCTCTTGGGTAATTCTCCGAATCGCTCGAGTATTCTCTTAAGCTTGATTATGATATCACAAGATAACCATTTATGCCACAACTTATTACATATCTGAAAATTGAGTTATAATTCTTAAACGAGGTGATTAATTATGTTAGATAAGTATCTTATTAAAAATACAACTATGGCAGAGCGTAAGGAAATCGTTAATGAATCCCTTGGCATCACATATGGTTCATGCGACAGCTGTATGCAGGGCATTATTGATATGTATGACGCATATATCTATGGTGAAAAGGAACTTCACGAGATTAATGCTGAATTTGCAGCGCGAACATCATACGTTAAAGACGACGATATGGATGGTGGCCCTACAACCTGCCCAATGTAATTTAAAAAATTAATTAAAATGAAACGACCGTGGATCCTAAAACCCACGGTCGTTTCATTATGGATTACAAGTCAAGTTATTCAACGTCCTGCAAAGCTGCGAAGCCTTCTTCACCAGTTCTAACCTTTACAACCTGATCTACGTTATATACGAAGATCTTACCGTCACCGATGTGACCACTGTAAAGAGTCTTCTTAGCTGTCTCAATAACAGCAGATACTGGAATCTTGCTGATAACAACTTCGATCTTAACCTTAGGAAGCAATGTAGCGTCAAGCTCAACTCCACGATACTTCTCACCAGCACCCTTCTGGATACCACAACCCATAACCTGAGTCATTGTCATACCAGTTACACCGAGGTCGTTCAAAGCCTTTCTGAGCTTCTCATAACGAGAGAGCTTTGTGATAATTACTACCTTGTAAATACCAGATGTAGAAGCAACTGGAGCCTGAGCGACTGTAACTGCTGCTTCCTTCTGGAAGTCGGATGCCTTCTCGTAATCTGCAACACCCAAATCTGTGTTCTCGTTTGCATCCATTACCATTGTGTTTGTATCCATGATGGAGAAACCAGCGTAAGCGGATGGGAGACCATGCTCTGTAGCATCCAAACCGATGATTTCCTCTTCCTCTGTAACTCTGAGACCAAAAATCTTTTTAATAAGGAAGAATACACATGTCATTGTTACTGCTGTCCAGCCAGCTACAGCAGCAAAACCTAAGAGCTGTAAGCCAAGGAGTTCAACACCACCGCCGTAGAACAAACCGTAGATTGTCTCGCCGGACTTATTAGCGATTGCATAACCTGGAACATTAGGATTAGCAAACAAAGCAACTGCGATAGTACCCCAGATACCGTTAAGGCAGTGAACTGCAACAGCACCAACTGGGTCATCGATATGAAGCTTATAATCAAGGAACCATACACCAAATACTACGAGCAAACCAGATATAGCACCGATTACAATAGCACCTACTGCATCAGTAACATCACAAGGAGCTGTGATAGCAACAAGACCAGCAAGAGAAGCGTTCAAACACATGGATACATCAGGCTTACCGTACTTAACCCATGTAAAGATCATACATACTACTGTAGCGATAGCTGGAGCGATTGTTGTTGTAACGAAGATTGATGCAAGCTGATCGATAGATGTTGCAGCAGCACCGTTAAATCCGTACCAACCGAGCCAGAGAATGAATACACCAAGTGCACCAAGTGGGAGGTTATGACCAGGGAAAGCGTTAACCTTTGTAACCTTACCCTTAGAATCTTTAACGAACTTACCAATACGTGGTCCGAGGATCTTAGCACCGATCAAAGCGGAAATACCACCAACCATGTGGATTGCTGTAGAACCAGCGAAATCGTGGAAACCAAGCTGTGCAAGCCAGCCGCCACCCCAAATCCAGTGAGCTTCGATTGGGTAAATCAAAGCGGAGATAATACCTGAATATACACAGTAAGATAAGAACTTAGTTCTTTCAGCCATCGCACCAGAAACGATTGTAGCTGTTGTAGCACAGAATACGAGGTTGAATACGAATCCAGACCAGTCGAAATCTGCGTATGTTGTGAAGATATCGAAGCCAGGCTTACCGATAAGACCGAGCATATCTTCACCAAGTAAAAGGCTAAAACCAATGAGAATAAAAGTAACAGTACCAATACAGAAGTCCATGAGGTTCTTCATGATGATGTTACCTGAGTTCTTAGCTCTGGTAAAACCTGCCTCTACCATAGCGAAACCGGCCTGCATCCAGAAAACCAAAGCAGCTCCTATAAGGAACCATACTCCGAACATTTCCGAACGCAGCGTTTCCATAATTGTTGTTACGTCCATTTTTATGTCCTCCTTCTTTTTAAACTAAAAGCCGCCCCACAAAGATGCGATAATCCCCAAGCATTTGAGGAACCACACCATTGTGGGACGGCTTAGTTTTCTAAAATAAAAATGGGCACTGAAGTATCACTTCAGCGCCCTTGCTTGCACATAATATACATTCAAGCATTTGTATTGTCAACAACAAAAACTATCATATTTTAATGACATTTTTCATACGCTATCAGATGATATATTATAAATAATATGAGTGAGATTATTACTGGAACAAAAGCTAAAAAAGCCGATCGCTATGCAATTGATGTACTTAAAATTCCATCTCTAGCACTGATGGAAACAGCATCATCCAAGGTTGCAGATTTCTGCCTTTCGCAAGGCGCTATGAATAGCAGAATCTTAGTTTTGTCAGGAGTTGGCAACAACGGCGCTGATGGTATTTGTATTGCGCGCTTGCTTCTACAAAAGAATTCTAATACAAATATAGAAGTTCTAATTAACGGCAACCTTGAGAAAGCTTCCTGGGAATTTTTATATCAGCTTTCAAAGCTTAAAGAAATCGGTGGAAAGATATCTTACTATAAGGGTGAAGACTTGCCCGACAGCGATGTATTAATTGACGCCCTATTTGGTATTGGACTACTTAAACCGCTAAGACCTGATGCTCTAGAGTTAGTGTCAAAAGCAGACAGGAAATGCTATAAAAATGTTATAGCTGTAGATGTTCCTTCTGGCATTAATTCTGATACAGGAGAAGTGATGGGAGCTGCGATTCACGCTAGTAATACTATAACATTCGGACGTAATAAAACAGGTCTTAACGAAGGTGAAGGCCCTCTTTATGCTGGTACAATTATTGTTGAAGATATTGGTATTCCTGATAGTGCATACGAGATAGAATAAATGAGTAGATTTAAAAACATATTACTTGATTTAGACGAGACAATATTCAACTTCAAAGAAAGCGAGAGATTAGCTTTTGCTGATGTCTGTAATTCTTTGGATATTACTAATTCGGATGATATTTATTCTATCTACGAAGAAGAAAACCAGAAGTGCTGGAAGGCATTAGAGAGAAAAGAAATCACTAAGCCAGAGTTACTTAAATTAAGATGGACAGAGACCTTCCGACTCGCACAAATTAGCATGCCATGTGAACCTAATATTCTTAATGATTCATATATGAGAGCCCTTGGTAATTATGGTATTTACCTGCCTCTGGCAGAAGAATTCATGAAGAATTTAAGAGCTTTACCTGACACCAAAATATACTTAATTACTAACGGCACATCCTATACAGCACATAACAGAATTAAGGTATCTGGAATAGATAAATATATCGATGATGCCTTTGTAAGCGATGATCTAGGTGTAAATAAACCTGACAAGTTATTCTTTGATAAGGTTCTTAGCAGCATTAATGCTAGCCCTGACGAATGCATCATTATCGGCGACAGCTTAACGTCAGATATTAATGGGGCTAACAATAGTAAAATCCCCTGTTGCCTTTATAGCCACAAAGGGGATTTTCCAATTGGTTTTGAGAAATATAAAATAGATTTCTTAGCTAAAAACTATGACGAGATATTAAGTTTTATCAGCCAAGATTAATAAGAATATCTCCATTAGATGAAGCTGTCATATTCTGCCAGTCACTTCTATGGATGCTGAAATTAACTGTGATTACAGAACCATTAGCAAATGAACCAGAGCCCATACTGATAGTACATCCGTTAGAGCCAAATGATCCATTAACTCCATTTACTTCAGAATAACCGCCACCTGAAGTTGTCATACCTGCGTGATAACAGTCAAATACAAGTCCTGAAGTATCAGTTAATGGGTATTCGAGTTCTAGGTCAGACAGGTTAACAGTAGAACCACTATTATTAGTAATCGTAATAGTTCCTGAGAACGAATTACCACCATTACTGTCATAGTTTACACGTACATTAATTCCGTCAGAATCTACGCTTCCTGAAGAGGCTGAACCACCTGCAGAAGCCCCGGAATCACCAGAACCAGGATTATCAACTGGAATTACACTATTTCCAGCTCCGCTTCCATCTTCAGAAGGCTCTGAACCATAAATCAAATTCTCATTCTCATATAACGCTACTGTTGTACAAGGAGCACCTAAACCTGCGAAAGAGAAGTCATTAGAGTTATCCCATATGCCACCAGGACCTGTCATTCGGGTTTGAACTTCAGACTTATAATTAGACTGGCTAGTTGGACTTAATCCACCATCACTATAGGCGATAGACAAATAATATATATGAGCATCTTCATTCCAAACATGAAGTCCATCAACATTTCCAGACTGAACGTAGTTTGTGCTGATAGTAATATCAGATGCCGAATAACCTGCATCATATACTTCAGATAAATCAACAAAATATCTAAGTTCCAAATTTTCACTGCTACGAGCCGGCCATGCTGTCATGTTATACACGATAGTCTTAATCTCGATAAAACCATCGCCCTGTGCATTAACAGAAGCATCAACAGTATATTCTGTTCCTACAGGCTCTACAGCACCAAAATCAACCAGGGTCTGGCCATGATATTGAGAGTACATATAAGCCAAGAGACCTGTAAATCCAGCATTATAATCGCAGGCAACCTCGTTTGTATTATAGTTAGAAACTTCATCTGTATAACCATCAGACGCGTCAGGGCCTCCGACCAAAGCGCCATATAATGTATGGCGATGAGAAGAAGGTGTATTCATGTTATCGCAGTATGAAGCTTGAGCAGTTCTATGGTGTGGATGCTCAGGTGGATTCTCGCCAAAGCCTACTACATAAGATCTACCAGAAGAACCTAACGCGTAGTTGCACTGATTAGCAGCAAACTCAATATAAGCATTAGCATTTGAATCAGACGCGAGGCCAGAATTTGCATATATAGTAGCGATAAAACCTGTTGTAGTCGCATAGCGAAGTGATCCCCATGAATCAAGCCATGCAAGACCATCTGGAGTATATGTAATTTCATTAAGCCAGAAGTTTAAGTGCTGCTCGACAGCTGTCTTATATGTAGACTCACCAGTGATTTGAGCAAGCAAAATAGCTGCTCCTATATGTACATCGTCCCAGCACATCGCCCAGTTTGAGTCCTGAGAAGCCTGAGGATAACAGGACTCGGCAATCTCTAAGTATTCACTGTTATCGGTTGCAAGATAAAGCCACGCTCCTGCCCATGCAAGCTCATCGTAAAAACCACTCCAGGAATTATAAAAACCATCCGCCATTGTATAGCCAGAATCACTTCTCGTAGAGTTTGCAAACTCAAACAGACTTTCTGCATGCTCCAAGCAAAGCTCAGCATATTCAGGGTCACTATCTTCAAAAATAATACTTGCTACAGCTAGTGCTGCCGCAGCTTCACCGGATACTGCAGAACCAGGATTATTACGGTCAACGTAATAGCTTGGTCTTTCCATTGTCATTACTTCTGCAGGTCCCCACCAGGAATGATCAAGACTTCCATTACCAACCTGATAATAATATGTATCATCATCTGGGTGACATCTCATAAGGTAGTCAGTAACCCATCTAACATCATCCAAAAGATATGTATCCTGACCAGCTTCCACATATGCATCACCATACTCATAGTAAGACCATCCGAGCATAACAGCGGAATAAGCCATAGGCAAATTAAACTTTACATTATCACCTGCATCATACCATCCGCCTGTCAGATCAATACCATTATCTTGACCATCACTAAGAGCACTATCACCTCTCCAATTACATCTTGTACTATCAGGTAAATCACCTGATCTTTGCAGCTCATAGAATAACAAGGACTTCTGAAGGGCCTCACCATAATTAAAGTCTCCTGTTCCCTCTATGCCTTCGTAACCATTACCAGTCTCTGTAAGGTTTCCTGTAGATATAGAGGAACTGTAAGAACTGGAAGTTGTTGATTCTGAAGTGCTTCCTTCAATTGAAGACTCTATAGTCTCAGTTACACCGTCAGAAGAAGCAATGGCAGAAGATGTCTCGGATACATTACTTTCCTTAGCGCATGATGTCAGTAAAGCCATACAAAGCAAAACTGCAGTTATCTTTCTAGCTTTCATAAGAACTCCTTATGCAACTTTGTTTACGATGTTTTTTACCCATTTATATTTCTTATAGTGTAGAAGTACAACAGGAATTTTTATCATCTCATCAAGATTTAAAATAAAATAAACGGCTATCACCGGCAACTTAAAAACAAACGCTGCAAGCATTCCGACAGGAACGATAAACGCCCACATCGTAATGGTGTCGCAGATAAATCCAAACTTAGTGTCACCACCAGCGCCAAGGATGCCTCCGATTACTACACTATTAATAGACCTTCCACAAATGTAGTAAGAACACATATACATCATTGCCTTGAGGTACCTAATAGCTTCAGGTGAGAGATTAACAAAACGAACGACTATAGGCGTTGATAAAGCAACTAGTATTCCTAGAATTAAACCACTAACAATAGATAACCTTAAAATTCTGTCACCATACTCTTTACCTGTATCAAACCTGTTAGCGCCAAGTTCATTACCTACTACAATTGCACCACCACTACCCAATGCAAAGCAAAGGCAAGACACAACATCCTTAATAATGGAAACGATTGAATTAGCAGCTGTAGCATCAGAACCCATATGTCCGATTATTACAGAAATCATGGTAAAGCCTATACCCCATAAAAGCTGATTTGCAAGGTATGGTGCAGAATACTTCGAGAAATCTTCGCGAAGTCCTTTATCTACATGAAAAATATCCTTAAATCTTATCTTTACACTACACTTACTAACCAGAAGATAAAGGCATGAGAAGCATGCAAATCCATTCGAAATGGTAGTAGCCAGGGCAGCACCTGCGGCCTCCATTCTAGGTGCGCCGAGAAGACCAAAAATAAACACAGCATTAAGTGCAATATTAAGGAAAACAGAAATAATACTTATAATCGTACACTGCTTAACAAAACCTGTGTTCTTAAGAACAGATTCAAAAAGCATAGCCAAAGACATGAATATATAAGCAAAGCTTACTATTCGAAGATATGATTCTCCGTACGCGATAATAGACGGAACATTAGAATAGATGCTAATTAATGCATTCGGCGTAATAATCGCTGACAAGAAAAACAAAAGCATAACTGGTATTGTGAGTAATACTGAATATGCAGCTACTTTCTCGATAGAACGCTTATCGCCTTTGCCCCAGTACTGAGCGGCAAACATATTAGCGCCAGCAGTAATACCAAACAGAAAAAGGTTTAAGACAAGCATTATTTGTGCTGACAAAGATACAGCAGACATAGCATCCTGATCCAGTGCGACAAGCATCAAAGAATCAGAAACAGGTATTAATGCGAACACAAAGTTCTGAAGCGTCATCGGAACAATCAACGACGCCAGCTTCTTTACAAAAACACTATCTTTTGTTTTGATATTCTCTTTTTTCATACGAGCATTATAAGGCCCGTAGATTTAAAATCAATAACCGAACTCCTGAGTCCAGTAATATGTCATACCAGCGTCACCTGAGTAGTAAAGAGCAAAACCACATGTTCTAAAATCAGGATTCATCATATTGGCCTTATGTCCAGGAGAATTCCACCAGGAGTTAAAAACTTCCTGAGCCGTTGACTGACCACCAGCCAGGTTCTCACCATACATAATCGAAGGATTAACTGTCCACCACTGTGAACCATCAGGTCTTGTGTGGCTAAAAGATACTGTAATCTCCGTAGCTCTTGTCATAGCTGCGGATGCAAGGCTATTACTCCATGACAAAGGCTGCAAACCAGCAGCTTCTCTAGCATTATTTACCAGGTTGAAAAGCTCAAGCATAGTAGAATCGCTTGGAGCTACAATAGCAACTGGTGTAGGTGTTGGAGTAGGAGTTGGTGTATTAGTAGGTGTAGGTGTTGCTACCTGTCCTTCAGTAGTAGGAGTTTCTGTCTCTACTGGCTCAGAAGGCTCTGTAACATCAGTTTCTATCGCTTCGACAACTTCCTCTTCCTCAGTTTCTTCTTCTCTGATAACTTCTGTACTTGTTGGAACAAAATCATAAGGTTCAGGAAGAACTTCGAACAAACATGCTCTGTGAACATATGCCTCCTGGCCATCAAATTCAATCATATACCAGTCATTATCTTCACTTATAGCAATTACATGTACTTCTCTTCCATAGTACATACGACCGATACTCTGATAATAAACACCAGGTCCCGTTCTTATGGAAAAACCACCAGCAGCAATCAAATTAAGATCTGTTGCATGATATACATATTCGTTAGCTTCATCCTGAGCGGCTCTTGCACCAAGATAGTTAGCAAGTTCGTAATCAAGAAGCTCGATATTGTCATCTGAAACATTATATGTAAGCTTACCCCATGGAAACTTCAATGGGTCAGCAACATAATAGGAATAAGCCCACTGAGAAGCTAGAACAAATACAGTGAAAATTACGAGAAAAAGCGGCAGACGATCTTCCTTGGACATCTCTTTTAAGTCACTCTTGGGCTTAAATTCGCTCTCGCTCATAACGCATACCCCCATTTAATCTTTTGATAAGTATAAAACCCAAAATAATCTTTCTCAATGAAAAAACTGTAAACTTTTGCCTTTATATAAGAAATGGGGTTATAATTTGCGCATATATTTTAAAAAAACGGGAGATGCAGACATGCCTTTTTTTAAGACAACACCTTCTGGACTTCGCATCATTATTGTCGGAGTCGGTAAAGTTGGTGCTACGCTTGTAGAGCAACTTAGCGCAGAAGGTCATAACATTACCGTTATTGATAAAAATCCACAAAAAATCAGAGATATAACGTCCTCATATGACGTTATGGGATTAGCTGGAAATGGAGCATCCTATTTGACTTTGCAGGAAGCCGGCGTTGGTAATGCAGATTTAATTATCGCTGTTACAGATTCCGATGAACTTAATCTTTTATGCTGTACTATTGCAAAGCAGTTTTCCAAGTGTGCTGCGATAAGCCGAGTAAGAACACCTGATTATTCAAGAGAAGCAGCTTACTTAAGAGAGAAATTAGGACTTGAGATGATTATCAATCCTGATCTTGTCGCAGCCAGAGTCATGTCCCGAATTCTTTATATGCCGCGTGCACTTGAGATTAACTCTTTTGCTCACGGCCAGGCCGAGATTATTAAACTTAAAATTCCAGAGGGTAATATCCTTGATAAAAAGACTATTGCCCAACTTGGCTCTAACATAACAAACAACATTCTTATCTGTGGCGTAGAGCGTGAAGGTAAAGTAGTTATCCCTGGTGGTATGTTTGAGCTTGCCGCAGGCGATATCATTTCCGTCGTAGGCGCTCGTAAAGAGCTTAGCTTTTTCTTCAAGAAAATTGGATTTGATACTCACCAGGTTAAAAATGCCATGATTGTAGGTGGAGGTCGCTCATCTTACTATCTGGCAAGTATCCTTATGAAGAGTGGTATTGATGTAAAAATCATCGAACAGAACTTAAAGCGATGCGAAGACTTAAGCGAGCTTTTACCTAAGGCTGTTATCATTAATGGTGATGGTACTAATACAGAACTTTTACTTGAAGAAGGTCTTGATACTACAGAATCATTTATTCCACTTACGGGAATTGATGAGCAAAATGTAATGCTCTCTCTTCATGCCAAGAAGACAAGTTCAACCAAGATTATCACTAAGATCAACAGAACCGGATTTAACGATATCGTCTCGAGTCTTGATTTGGGAAGCGTAATCTATCCAAGATATATCACTACAGAGACAATTATTGCTTATGTAAGAGCCAAGAGTGCCACATCTGGAAGCAACATCGAGACTCTTTATCATTTGTTTGATGCCAGAGCAGAAGCTATCGAATTCCGCGTTACTGAAGAGAGTAGTATTACCGGAGTTCAGCTTAAGGACTTAAAGCTTAAAGATAATCTCCTTATCGCCTTCATTGGACATAATGGTGAAGCTATTATTCCAAGAGGTGACAGTGTAATCATGCCGGGTGATATTGTAATGATAGTTACTACTCACACTGGCTTTAATGAAATCACTGATATTTTGAGGTAAGCATGAACTTCTCGATGATAAGGTACATACTTTGCCAGGTAATGCGTATTGAAGGAGTCCTGATGCTCCTTCCATGCATTGTTTCCATCTTTTATGGTGATGGCGAAGGTATTACATATGCAATTATTGCAGCAACACTTATCATCGCAGGTTTTATCGGATGCAGATTCATTCCTAAGAATCAGACCATCTACGTAAAAGAAGGCTTCGCGGCTACTGGTTTTACTTGGATTTTAATGAGTATAGTCGGATGCCTGCCTTTCGTATTTACAGGAGAAATTCCTTCCTTTACTGATGCTCTGTTTGAGACAGTATCAGGTTTTACAACAACCGGTGCGAGCATCCTGTCTAATGTCGAAGGTTTATCTCATACAGCACTTTTCTGGAGAAGTTTTACACACTGGATTGGCGGCATGGGAGTACTCGTATTCCTGCTGGCTATAATCCCTATGAGTGGCGGTTCTAACATCAACCTTATGAAGGCTGAATCCCCTGGACCATCTGTCGGCAAGCTTGTTCCAAGAATTCGCCGTACAGCGTTTATTCTCTATGCTATCTATCTTGTAATGACAATTATCGAGACTATATTCCTCCTTTGTAGCGGACTTAATCTCTTCGATTCACTGTGCCTGTCATTTGGTACTGCTGGCACAGGTGGATTTGCAGTTCGTAACGACAGCTTTATGAGTTACGGCCCGCTTATAAGATGGATCGTCAGCGTGTTTATGCTTTTGTTTGCAGTTAACTTCAACGCTTACTACTATATCCTTCTTAAGGAAATTAAAAAGGCTATTACAATGGAAGAAATCAAAACCTTCTTCCTTATCGTTCTCGCCGCAATTATAGTTGTATTCGTAAGTATACTTGATATGTACGCTACTGCGTTTGACGCCTTAACAGACGCAGTATTCCAGGTTGGTACCGTAGTATCCACAACTGGATACGGATCTGCCGATTTTGACTTATGGCCGACGGCAGCCAAGTTTACACTCTGCTTTATGATGTTTATGGGTGCATGCGCCGGAAGTACTGGTGGTGGTATTAAGGTATCAAGACTAATACTTTTGTTCAAAACTATAAGGCAGGAAATTCTGTCTATGATTCACCCTAAGATGGTAAGAAGAATCACTCTTGATAAGCATGTCGTTGATGATGAGATTATCAGATCAACTAATGCATTCCTTGCTACATATGCAGGTATCTTCCTAATCTCTATGTTTATCATATCTTTTAACGGATTTGATCTGACGACCACTTTTACTTCAGTACTCGCGACACTTAATAATATCGGTCCAGGCTTAGCTATGGTTGGACCGACATGTAACTACAGTTTCTTCTCTATTCTGTCAAAGTATGTCTTAATCTTTGATATGCTGGCAGGAAGACTGGAGCTTTTTCCAATACTTATTCTCTTCGCTCCTGGCATTTACAGGAAGTAATCAGATAGTATCAGTGTGCTGAATTCTAGCCTTGATGTCATTAGACATCTCTTCACCTTCAAGAAGTCTAATAATCTCTAGTCCTTCATCAATTGTACAGCCAAGACCACGACCAGTAGTGATAAGGCAGTCTGTTGTAAAAGCAGCTCCTGTGTATTCACAGCAGTTAAGCTTGTCTTCCCATCCTGGGAAGCATGTAGCCTTCTTACCTTCAAGAACACCAGCCTGACCTAATACAGCTGGTCCTGCACATACAGCTCCTAAGCGCTTTCCTTCATTATTAAACTTAATAATCAACTCTTTAAGCCCATCGTGTGCCAGCATATTAGCAACTCCAGGCATTCCACCAGGAACGAAAAGCATATCGCTGTCATCAAAGTTTTCTTCTGCAAAAATACCATCAGCGACGATAGTAATATCGTGAGAACTAACAACAGTTTTACTATCAGTAATAGATATTAATCTCGTATTAATGCCTGCTCTTCTTAATAAATCTACGATGATGAGACACTCAGATTCTTCAGTTCCATTAGCGATAAATACAGTTACTTTGCTCATAATAATCCTCCATTAATACGGCCAGAATAGCTTGGTTAAATACATAAAAAAGTTGTCGTCCTTATCTGCGCTAACGTCTGAAGTAGTAACAGCTATAAGTTCTGATTCCTTAGTCCAGGTCATTTTTGCAGACGGGTTAATATATATCAAAGTATCATCTCTGATGTATTCCTTGGGTTTTGGATATATTTTATCAAATACCCACGGCACGCGGCATATCAAGAAAGCAAAAACAAACATTAATCCTGCCAGGATAAAACAGTATCTCGCAGCCATTCCAGGCCACATAAATCTAAGGCGCCAGGCGATATATAAGCCGAGCAAACCTATAAGGCTCATTATTATTATTTCTATAATTTTAATAGCAGAACGAGACTTATCAGGATGCATTTTATGTTCCTGCCACCATGGAGTTAATGGAATCATATCAAGGCCTGTTATTCTGCCTGTAAAGCCATTAACAAGATACTGTCTCTCCGGCATATCGATAATATAAAGAGGAACCAGGGCATATGTTATCTCGAAGTCAGAGTAGTCTGTAATCATAGCGCCTGTATTAGGCACAAATTCATCATAATCAAGCTTTTGCTTTGTAGCAACATCTCTCATTAATCTGTCTAATCTGTGCCAGAGCTTTTTATGGTCTTCTTTAGGAGTAAAATCCAGGTCCAGGACTTCTATTCCATCAATAGACTTTCCGCCCTCATATTCGCGTTCCCCTGTAAGTTTGAAATCACCAGTATCGTAAAGCATATCCCTCGAGATTCCCTTGACAGAAATAACAGGGACATTCTTAAATCCAAAGCGAATAACTGTCTCTACGCTCTCGTGAACAAGATCCTTACCACGATTAAAAGTTCCTCTTCCACTTAAGCTGACAGCGCTATTACACGTCACGATATAACATGGAGCATATACGGCTCTCCATGGCTTTTTTATAAGTTCATCGACATACTTTTTATCAACATGCTTTATTGATAATAACTGCCTTAAAGCTTCTTCTTTGGCTTTATTCTCATCATACGCGAAAGGCACATAACTATAAGGTACAGAAGGAGTATTAATATCAGCAACTTTTTCTTTACTGGCAAGATCAAAAATGCCCCCACAGGAAGGACAGAAAATGGCATCAATAGACGCTTCAAATTCGCCTTCTATTCCGCAAAGCGGGCAGTTACAATCTGCTGCCTCCTGCTTGTCATACTCGCTAAACATACAGTAATTATAAACATAAAAACGCGGTGGAAAAATCCACCGCGTCAATTAATTGTGCAGATAACTTTATAAATTAAAGCTTAATCTCTACTACCCAACCCTCTGGTGCTTCGATCTCGCCCATCTGGATACCTGTCAAAGTCTCACGAAGCTTTGTCATTACAGGACCCATCTCCTCCATACCAGAAGCAAATGTAAACTCTCTGCCGTGGTCTGTAATCTTTCCGATTGGAGAGATAACAGCAGCTGTACCACAAAGACCACCCTCTGTGAACTTACCACTCATAACTTCCTCGAGAAGAACCTCACGCTCTTCAATCTTCATGCCGAGATAGTGTTCAGCAACATAAACGAGAGATCTTCTTGTGATAGAAGGAAGGATAGAATCAGACTTAGGAACAACGAGTGTACCATTACCATCTGTGAGGATGATATTAGCACCACCTGTCTCCTCAATCTTTGTACGTGTTGCTGGATCGAGGTAAACGTTCTCAGCAAACCCTTCCTCATGTGCCTTAACAATAGCATGTAATGACATAGCATAGTTAAGACCAGCCTTGATATTTCCTGTTCCATGAGGAGCAGCACGGTCAAAGTCAGAAACCTTAATAGAAATTGGCTTAGCACCACCCTTGAAGTATGGGCCTACAGGTGTAGCAAAAATTCTGTACTGATAATCGTCAGCTGGCTTAACACCGATAACAGGGTTAATACCGAAGATATAAGGACGGAGATAAAGTGAAGCGCCAGAACCAAATGGTGGAACCCATGCAGCGTTAGCAGCAACAGTCTCCTGAACAGACTTTAAAAACATCTCCTTGGAGATTGGTGGAATCTCGAGACGCACTGCAGAATCGTGAAGTCTCTCTGCATTTAAATCAGGACGGAATGTAACGATTCTTCCATCCTTTGTCTCGTAAGCCTTAAGGCCCTCAAATACAGTCTGAGCATACTGGAGAACACCAGCATCCTCACTCATTGTAATCATATCGTCAGCTGTTAAAGCACCCTCGTCCCATGCGCCATTTGTATAGTTAGCAACGAAGCGATAGTCAGTCTTCATATAGCTGAAGCTTAAGTTTGACCAGTCAAGATTCTTCTTTTCCATAGTACAAAACCTCTCCTTTAATAAATTTCCAACGTATTATAGCACCTTTAAATGGCCTTTAGAATAATATATAATCGCTTTGGTCACATAATAATAATTAAACATTTGGTTATCACGTATTGATGGCGCTCTCTTAGCGAAAGGCAAATAATAAGATGATAGAAAATTACAAGAAGAAGCCTTACTTACAGCTTATATCTTTGATTCTTTTTTCTATAATTATATTTACGCGTTTTATGTCGACCAGCGTTCAGCATATTAATTCGACTTCTTTTGCCTTCACTTATGATTATGGATTTATCTCCCGTGGCTTTATGGGCTCATTATTCGAAGGGTTCTGTTTTATTTTCAAGGGTATGTACAGTCCATATGGGCTTTTATTGTTCACATATATTTTTGCAATCATTCTCTTCGCACTGACTATTGGTCTGATTGCTTACTGTTTTTCCAAAATACCACCTAATGAGACGATATATTTGACTTATATCTGCTATTTCCTTATGGCTTTCCTGGTTACGACATATGTAAGCGTATGGAATCTGGGCAGACTAGACACTTATTGTCTGATTTTGTCAGTAATAGCCTGCTTCATAATAGTATCTGGCAAAAATTTATGGATCTGCGTGCCATGTGCAGTAATTGCGACATTAATCCATCAGGGTTATGTATTTATGTATGTAAACATAATTCTTGCCTTATTACTGTTCTGTGCCATTCGTAACAGAGATGGTAAGAGAAAAACTTACCTCATTGTTTTCGCATTAACATTCATTTCTGTTTCTGTATTTTTCTTATATTTTGAGTTATTCTCCCACGGTGGAAGAGAAGCTTACTATCAGACTATCATTAACAATGCTGGATATCTCAATATGTATGGCGAATATCACGGTGGCGTTATCGATAAAGAAATCCTTGGTATCAGTCAGGCGGAAGAGGAAAAGTATCTGATGCTTATCGCCTTCAAGACTATGATTGTCTTCGTAATTTTAAACCTTCCTTATATAAGTATGGTCATCTATTACATTGTAAAATTATGTAAGAGCAGCAAAGATAAAATTGAACTATATTCATATCTGGTACTAGCATTAGGATCATTAACTATTGTTCCTGAATATATCTTAAAATGTGACTACGGAAGATGGACTATGTGCGTAATCGCATATTTTGTAATCACCTTTATGGTAGCTTCGACAATCGACCATAAAATCATTGATTGCCTGCGTAATTATCTGACTCCAAAAGGATATATAACACTCATCATATCGATGGTATATATCTGGTACTTTATACCTCTTAGAGATGTTGTTGTAAGTGATAATCCAGCTAACATCGCCAACATATTAATCGGTCTGTATTAACTTTATTTCTAACGCTCAGGTATATTATAATATTTGAGGTTTGGGAGGATAGATTTATGGAAGGAAAAGAAAATAATCCAATACAGGATAATAAATCTGAGAAGCCAGAAAGCAACGGCAGCGTTGATGCAAAAAAATTCGTATATGGTGTAAAGAAAAAGAATGATTTTGAATTTAATCCGGAAACACCATTTGGTACTGTTGAAATCAATGCATTTAAGCCTGCAGGAGGAATGAAAGAAGAGACATTTTCTGTCTTTTCTGGTAATGCAAAAAAGTGTCCTGGCTGCGGTTCAAATCTTCGATATAACGTTGAAGCTGGTCAGTTAATCTGTAACAGCTGTGGTAACGTTTACGACGCAGATTCTATGAATATGGTTGGATCGTTATCAATAGGCAATCCGGAAGTTGATTATGAGACAGAAGATGATATCGATTATGATGATCGTTCCTTGTCTGAGGTCGTATGTAATTCCTGCGGTTCACAGATTGTAACAGATGCTAATACTGCTTCAACAATGTGTCCATTCTGCGGTTCACCAATGCTCGTAATGAGAAAGCTTACCCGCCAGTTTAAGCCTGATGCGATTCTGCCTTTCGAGTTTAATAAGGATGAAGCTGTCAAGAAATTTACTGAGTATGTAAAAGGCGTGCCACATGTTCCAGCTGCATTTAAGTCCCAGAATGTAATCAAGAAGATTCAGGGTGTTTATGTACCATTCTGGATAATTTCTGCTGATGTTCATATGGATATAGGCGGTAATGCCTTTTACATTATAGACGGAAGCCCATGTTTTGACAGAGTTAAGCAGGAAGAAGTGGGCAATCACGCTATGTGTGCTCCTGTAGATGGTGTTATTGATTTTGGTCTGAAGAACGTTCCATTTGATGGTTCCAAGAAGATTTCCAACCGACTGATGGAAGCTGTTGAGCCATTTGATTTAAGTAAACTCGTACCATTTTCCACATCATATCTTCACGGCTATTCTGCAGAGAAATACGACTCACAGCCTAAGGATATGTATGACAACATACGTAAGAGACTGGATGTTTATTCTCACGAAGTAGCTGAGAAAGTACAGTTTGAGGACTGCGATTTCTTTGAGTACAACTCTGCATACACAATGATTAAGTATTCAAACTATAAGATTATCTACTGTCTGCTTCCTATCTGGTTTTTAAATGTCAAATACGAAGACAGGAACTATCAGTTTGCAATCAATGGCGAATCAGGCGAGGTTTGTGGTGCTATTCCATATTCCAGATTCTGGGAGACAATTTATGATTTAAGAACAAAGATGCAGTCATCTTCGCTTATAATTCTCAGATCTATTCGCGAGATGGTAGCAATTGGCTGCGCATCCGGGTTGACACTTCTTTATGTCGCATTCCGTTTTTGGACGGAATTCAGAGGTTCACTAGGCAAATCTTTGGCAGTAATAATGATTTGCATAGCGCTTTTACTTATGGCTGGAGGTACCGTTCTTCCTGCCCTGATGGCTTCTGCAGAAAAGAATGCACGTAATAAGGTTAAGGGCGCAAAGAATCCTCATGTTCTGGACAAGAGACCAGATGTATCTTATTACTACGACACAACGCAGAGGATAATTGCCAAGAAAAAACTCGTTGCAGGAGGCGCTGCGGGAATCAGTATGGGTAAAAAGCTAATTGATGCTGCCACCGATGTTTATGACAAGCAATATAATTTTTCAGCAAATAATCAGAACTTATGGCGATAAAAGTCTTAATAACAAGTGATTCACATGGAAATACTGAGCTTCTACTCTCTGTAATAAGGAGGGAAAAGCCTGACTTTTTCATACATCTGGGTGATATAGAAGATTTAAGATCACGAGTCGAGAAGGAGCTTGGCGTCCCAAAAACTCCATGCATTTTTATTAAGGGTAACTGCGATTTTAGTTCCCAGGGAGACCTTCAGGACACTGCTACATTTCGCCTGGGCGGACACAAATTTTTCTGCTGCCACGGTCATCTTCAGCATGTAAACTACGGACTTAACAGTCTGCTTTTAAGTGCCGCGGAAAAAGAATGTGATATCGCACTTTATGGTCATACTCATGTACCACATGATGAGTTTATGCAGGTGCCTTTCGCAGGCTCTCTGGTGCATATTATTAATCCCGGAAGCGTGGCAAGACCTCGAGGCGGATCTTCTAAGTCATATGCTGTAATGACCATCAAAAATGATGGCGCATATGATGTCGAATTTAAGAATCCGTCGACGGAAGCTTAAGATTCCAGTACCATCTGAAGAACGCCATTCCAAGTACAATAACGTAACCTATAACAGAAAGAACTACTGGTATCTCATCGAAGAAGCAGATGCCGATTATTGCTGCAAAAATTACCTGAGTATAGTCAAATACAGAGATTTCTCTTGCAGGTGCAAACTTATATGCGGAAGTTATGGAAAACTGCGCTATAGAAGCAAATGTACCTGCAATAACAAGGCACAGGAGCTGCTTTCCTGTCATTGGTTTATAGTTCAGAATAATAAAAGGAACTGCCAGAGTACAGGAGAATAACGAGAAGCACAAAACTATAATTGGCGTTCTCTCTTTAAGCTTTCCGAGGCGCCTTACAAATGTATAAGCCACACCAGCTCCAAAGCCACCTGCGACTCCTGCCAGAGCTGGAATTACAGACATATCACCCGTAGGTCTTACAATAAAAATAACACCTATAAATGCAATTATGGTGGAAATGATATCAACCTTCGATGGCTTCTCCTTAAGGAGAATTGCTGACGCAATAATAGCGAAGAACGGGGACAGCTTATTAAGCAGGTTCGCATCCGCAAGTGGCATATTATCAATCGCGTAAAAATTACAAAACAGACCTAATGAACCAAAAAGGCAGCGCCAGAAGATGAACTTAATACTGCCTTGCTGGAACTTAAATTTTTCTTCAGAACGAATTAATGTTACTGCAGAAATAACCGCAGCAAATGCGTTACGGAAAAAAGCCTTCTCCATTACGGGAAGGTCTCCTGATAATCTTACAAAGGTTGTCATTAAGGAAAATCCTATGGCAGCCATAAGGATGCATAGGATTCCCTTCATATGATTATTAAGCTTCATATATTCCTTATGTCTGTTAAGAAGGAATAATTCTTTCTACTGGCTTAAATCCAGTTGTCTTAACAAACTTACAATTATTCTTAAATCCTGTGATTGCATCAGAAGGATCAATCATAGCCATATTGAGAGTCAAAAGCTGATCGCGCTTGAACTCAACAGACAATAATGTCATCTCCTCCTCATGTCCTGTAGCTGTATTAAGGATTGTATCTACAGCATGTACTACGCATGTCTTAACAGGAAGCAAAGCGAAAGTATCTCTTGCTACACGAATTGTTGTACTTGCTACATAGTCCTGCATCAAAGCATAGTAATTTGTCTTTGACAATTCCTTCTCAGAAATTGAGCCATTAGCCTTCAAAGAATACTCAACTGTAGGAACAATCTCATCAGACTTAACACGGAACTCAACCTCCATAACCTCTGGATTGTCAGTACCAACCTCAAAGGAAGAACCAAAATCAAGAAGGTCATCAAAAGGCTTTGCTACATCAATTACTTCAAAATATGTATCGATATCGCCTTCTAATACCTTAGAAGCAAAAGGCTTAAATTCAGACTGAAGTTCACCGCTGTTAACTCTCTCCCAGTCAATATAACCATCTGTATCCTTATGAACAGACTTGATAGCCTCTACATACTCCAAATACTCATTAACCTGAGCCTCATTTGCAGCAACATCAATGCTGGATTCCTTGGAGGCTGCAGCCTTTGTGCTTTGGGAAGCATCTTTACTGCCCTTGCCTGTTACCTTCTCCTTCATCTCCTTGGCAATCTTCTTGGTGCTTACCTGCTTTGTGTAGTAAATACCTGTACCAGGAACACTTAAAGTTGTGCGAGCTTGACCCTTACTATTGAGACTTACTCGAGCACCCTTAACGCCAGTGCTAACACCTACGCCTGACTTGCTTAAATTAAGCTTAACACCAGGAAAAATGTTAATAGACTTTCTAAAATTAAGTCCCATAAAAGAATCCTCCGTAAAAATATACATAAACTTTACTATTACCAATATATTTTACTACACTACGCGCGCGTAAAAAGGTAAAATTTTAGTAGAATAAAAAATTGGTAAGAATATGAGAACAATAAAAGTATCAAAAGAATCGTTAGAGGCATTCGCCCTTTTTGATATGAGGTGGTATGACATAACCCTCCTCCCATTATCTGTTGCAAACGAAGTGAATATCGTTTGTGACAGTTTTATAGAGTTTTCTCTTGATGATATGGCAGAAGTTCTCGAGAAGGTTATTGAGCGAGATACAAAATCAGCCGACTTTTTCCTTACCTGGTTTGAGCCACTGATAATTCACTTTTACGATAATTTAAGCCTGAATGAATTATTCGGTAATAGTCCTGGTGCTATCGCTAACTATAGACAGACTTATATGCCTCAGACTGATGACGAACTTTTAAAATGGATTATCTCTTATCTTTTTAATCTCTATCAGGATATGGAAGCTATAATGCTCGCTACATATGCCAAGGATTATATCTGTGCTCAGGATTTACTTGATATGATTGATATCCAGCAAGGCGAGGTTATGTTCCCTGTAGAGAGAAGACACTACATAGATCAGATTAAGCAGGACTATATCCATGAGCTTGATAATGATTTAATTCTAAGAGAAGCAGATAAGGGCACAAAACTCCTTTTTAAGAAGTATGTTAATGAACTCGCAGATAAGGGCGATATCGATGCACTAAGGATTAAGGGTTACGCTTTAAGTGGTGGTAACTCTGTATTTAAGTGCGACTGGAAGGAAGCTGCTAACTGCCTTGAGATTTTATGGAGGGACGGCGGTATCGGTTATGCTGCAAACTCACTCGGATATATCTATTTTGATGGTAGATTATCTGATGGCAGGCCTGACTACGAGAATGCATTTAAGTATTTTTCCATAGGACATTCATTTGGTGTTTTTGAATCAACATTGAAGCTTTCAGAGATGTATCTTAAGGGTCTTTATGTTGCACGTAATATTAACATCGCAGGCAACTTAATTGAGAATGTCTATAACGACAAGCGTAAGGAATTCGAAGAAGGTAATTTTGATGGTAACTTTGCTGAAGCAGCTCTTCGTATGGGTGAGATTCAGCTGGCTACGACAAGCCTTAGTCCAGAGTTTGAGAAGTTTACAAGAATTCATGCCTATGGTTTCTTTTTACAGGCTGAATTTGCCATCGTATTAAGACAGCAGTTCGCGCCAATTCAGACTGATAAGCAGTTATTAGAGTCTACTATTAAAAAAACAGAAGAATTATCTTCTGATTACAAGGTGTATAAGCGCTCTTACCATAGTAGTTTCCCAGGACCACTTCAGGATTTTGTAAGAGCCAGAAATCACGATAAATTTAAGTTAGGATTAAAGCCTTATAAGAATGGCAAGGTAAAAATAGAAGCTACCAGACTTCCTTCCAGGGGAAGTTCAAGAGCAGCCCTGACACTTCTTACTTATCGTGAATTTTGTACATGCACACTGACAGATACCTTAAGTGTTACTGCTGAAAACGCATGCTACAGATTAACCAAAAACGATATTTTCTTTGACGATATAACAATCGAGAATCTAAGCGACAAGCGTGTAAGGATTAATTTCTTACTTGAAGATTCTCAGATTGCCTATGTGGAGGCCGATTCATTCTTAATAAGCAAACCGAATAAATAGCTGGGAGGCTATATGCTACGTGATGCTCATTATTTTGCGAAGGCGGTTGAAGAACACGGATTTTCTGCAGCTGCCTCGACACTAGGTATTAATCCATCAACTGTTTCGCGTTCTATCAATAACCTGGAAAAGGAATTTGGAAGAACATTTTTCAAGCGTAATACCAGACCTTCGACCATGACTTGTAGCGGCAATACATATTATGACTATCTTACTCAAAAGGAACAGTTGGACCGTCAGCTTATAGAGAGACTCGGTAACGCTGATAAAGGTTATATCTCGATTGGATTCACATATCCTGTCGACTGGACCATAGCTCAGATTGTTATTGATAAATTCGTAAAGCTATATCCTGACCCAGTTCTCCAAAGCAAATATTTTACCTGCAGCAATTTAAATTCATATCTGGCAGACGGCACTATTGATATAGCAATCTCACCACACATTCTTTATATGGATGGCATCGAGCTTGTTTCAACTATTAAGGGCGCCAGATGGGGATTAGTCATCCCGTCTGGTATGCCTCAGGCAAAGAAACCAGGCATAAGCGCAGAAGACTTAAAACAGTTGCCACTAATCACTCATGAAGACAAACGAATTATCTACATGCTCGAGAGTCATCTTCAGGTGGACTTAAGCAAGTCATGTGGCACTTATGACTCATCAAGTTGTCTACTTGGTATGCTTGAAAACGGTTACGGTGCAGGATTTATAACTTCTAATGAGAAAAAGCATTTCGAGAGTAGCAAAATGAAATTTATCCCCTTATATCCAGCTCTTGATGCAACCTTCTATGTGTATTGTAAAACCTATTCAGCGCTAAACGTATTCTCTCAGACGCTTTACGATGAGATTGCCAATACAACTTTAATCTTCAAAGAGAAATCAGATCAACCCCAGATGTGATAGCGCATTATAAATGCCGTCATCATCCATCGAAGTCGTGACATAATCAGCTGCTTCCTTGGTCGTAGATGAGCCGTTGCCCATGGCTACAGATGTTCCTGCTACCTCAAACATATCAAGATCATTAATAGAATCCCCTATCGCAATAGTGTCAGCAGTACTAATTCCCTGCATCTGACAAAGCTTAAGGATGCCCTGACCCTTATTAAATCCCTTAGGTACTACCTCAACTATTACGTCATTATGGAGAATAAAATCAAAGTCGTCCTTGAGTAACTCAAAGCAGGATTCTTTATCGCATCCAGTCATGTCGCTCGAGAATTTATTGATGCGCCACTTTCCGTAGTTACCCATTATGGACATACGTGTATCACCTAAGTCGCGCATTACCTTCTTTCCGTACGGATCGTCCTTAAACTCATCATATTCCATATAAAGATACTCAGGTCCTTCTAAGATGCTTCTAAAGCCAAATCGCCTAGTAATATCTATAGCTTTTGTTGCCAATTCAGGAGGGATTAAGTTCTCAAATAAAACCTTACCATCGATTTCTATATGGGTTCCACAACCCGCGATAATGCCGCAGAATGGAAGTGCCAGCAAATCAGGGTTCGTTATATAGCCGCGGGTTCTGCCCGTGTTAATATAGGCCATGTGACCGTTATCATTAAGCCTGGTTATCGCTTCTGCAGTTGATTTTGGAATAATACTTCTTCGATCCCAGAGGGTTCCATCTATGTCAAAGAAAACGTGCTTCAAAGGTACTCCTCAGAAACAGACAAAGTACCAGCCTGTATTTTTACGAGTGCATCCTTAAGTGGCATTGGCTTACCGAACAAATATCCTTGAAGCCTCTCACAGCCAATGGACTTTAAATATTCTGCCTCATCTTGAGTCTCAACACCTTCAGTTAATGTATGCATGCCAAGGTCATTTGCAAGGCTAACTACATTTTTCAAAACAGCCTTAGTCTTCTCAGGCTTGTCGTAGAAGCTTGATAAAAATACCATATCTATCTTCATGACATCGAAAGCAAAGTCCTTCAAAACATTCAAAGAAGAATAACCAGAACCGAAGTCATCAAGCCATAATGGGAATCCTAATCTCTTAAGTTCATCAAGATCTTTGTGGAGAGAATCCAGGTTATCAGAAAGAGCAGACTCTGTTACCTCGACATGAATCATATCGTGAGGAATCTTATAACGATCTGTACACTGAACAAGCAGCGAAACTACATCTGTTAATTCGAAGTCCAGGCGGGAGAAATTAAGAGAAACTGGTACTGCCGGACGGCCATTATCCAGGAGCCATCTTATGTCACGACATACAGTCTCAATAACTACCATGTCAACTTTGTGTACCTGATGGTATTCCTCTAATACAGGAATAAACAAAGGTGTTGGAATAAAACCATGCTTGCTGTCTTCCCACTTGGTTAATGCCTCATAACCACAAAGTTTTCTGTTTTTTGACCAGCATACAGGCTGATAGAAAACCTTAATATCACCTCGATCGATAGCAGTATCTACATTATTTACAATGTACTGACGCATAGTAAACTGATTATCAAGATCAGTATCGTATTCGCAGTAATCACGATCATAGTGCTTTTTAATGGAAACGCAGGCATATCTAGCCTTATCGCAGGCAGCAGCCGGGTCAGTTAAGCGAATTCTTACTGGATAACCACCAGCCTTAAGACCGGTCTGAGTATCAAAGCCCATATCGTAAATATAAGACCTTATCTCGCTTAATTTTTCTTCGACCTTATACTTACCACATAAAACTACAAAATGATCATCACCCTGACGTCCTACCAGGCCATCATAGAAGGTGTCTATAATCTTACTTGCTATCTTTTTTAAGAAGGAATTTCCTGCTTCAAAACCATACTTCTCGTTAAGTGGTCTGAAGTTCTCGATATCCAGATAAAGGAAAATCATCGAACGATAATTCGTCTCTGGATCAGTTAAAATCTCAGCTGCTCTTTTCCTGAAAAAACTCATATTAGCTGTATCGGTCAATTCGTCCTTAACAGCTGAATCAGGCTGAACTTTATTAACAATTACAGGCTGGTCTTCCACACCTAACCAACGCTTAAGCTTATCTCTAAGCATATCCTTAAGCGTTCTACGAGGAGTCTTATTCAGCTTGTCGCCTGCTTCTCGTCCCAAAGTGTGGTTTCACCTCTAGTTCTAGAAATATTCATATCTATTATACGCTGATTTGATGAACCACGATACTTCAAAGTTATATCCTTTTTAGAAAGTTCAAATTTACCATCAACCAAAACATCAATCATAGACAAAAACTCATCGGTAACCTCACATCTTGGGTGGCTGCCGTCAACTAAGAGTTCCTCGTCTAATCTAAATCCAGTAAAAACCCAGAGATTTTTATCAGGGAATCTCTCCTTATATCTCTTCACAAAAGGAACCAGTACACGCTGATTAGAAGGCTCCATAGGTTCGCCACCGAGCAAAGTTAATCCCTTGATATAACTATGATCCAGCATCCTGAAAATCTGCTCTTCGGTATCCTGAGTAAATTCCTGACCGAATTTAAAATCCCAAGTCTCCGGTTGAAAGCAGCCTTCACAACAATTAGTGCAACCTGAAACGAAGAGTGTTACTCGCACTCCCGTTCCGTTAGCTATATCACAATCGTGGATGGTACTGTAGTACATAAATTAAAGGTGCATTACGCGCTCTTTAATTTCCTGTGTTCTTCCCTGATTCCAGAACTGAGTTCCGATATAACCGCAAGTTCTTCTTGCTACATTAAGCTTATTCTCATCATCGTTACCGCATTTAGGGCATACCCATGTAAGCTTATGGTCTCTCTCCTCAATCTGAATCTCGCCATCGTATCCGCATACCTGGCAGTAGTCAGACTTGGTATTAAGCTCTGCGTACATGATGTTGTCGTAGATAAACTTAACTACATCGATTACAGCATCAATATTATCCTGCATATTAGGTACTTCTACATAAGAGATAGCACCACCAGGAGATAATCTCTGGAACTTGGACTCGAGTGTAAGCTTCTCGAAAGCATTAATCTTCTCAGTTACATGAACGTGGTAGCTGTTAGTAATGTAATTTCTGTCTGTTACACCCTTAATAATACCGAATCTTCTCTGGAGACACTTTGAGAACTTATATGTTGTAGACTCAAGTGGTGTTCCATAGATGGAATAGTCAATATTCTCTGCAGCCTTCCACTTAGCACATGCGTCATTAAGTGCTTCCATAATCTTAAGGCCAAAAGCTTCACCCTCAGGTTCTGTAAGCTTCTTGCCAGTTACTTCGTATACACACTCCCAAAGACCAGCATAGCCGAGGGAAATAGTTGAATATCCACCATAGAGAAGCTTTGTAATTGGCTCACCCTTCTCAAGTCTTGCCAAAGCACCATACTGCCAGAGAATTGGAGCAGCATCAGATAATGTACCTGCAAGTCTGTCATGTCTGCAGCGTAAAGCTCTGTGGCAAAGCTCTAATCTCTCATCCAATATCTTCCAGAACTTAGCCTCATCTCTGGACTCACAGCAAGCTGAACATGCAACATCAACGAGGTTCAATGTAACTACGCCCTGGTTAAATCTACCGTAATACTTAGCCTTACCATTCTCATCAACATATGTTGTAAGGAAGGATCTGCAACCCATACATGTGTAGCAGTTACCATCACCGTTCTTATCAACCTTCAGGCTCTTCATTACCTTCTCAGAGATATAGTCTGGAACCATTCTCTTAGCTGTGCACTGAGCAGCAAGTCTTGTGAGATAGAAATAAGGTGCATCCTCTGTAATGTTATCTTCTTCAAGAACATAAATGAGCTTAGGGAATGCTGGTGTGATATATACGCCAGACTCATTCTTAACACCCTGAATTCTCTGCTTCAATACCTCTTCAACAATCAATGCGAGGTCGTGCTTAAGCTGTGAATCCTTAGCTTCATTCAGGTACATGAATACAGTAACGAATGGAGCCTGTCCATTAGTTGTAAGAAGTGTTACTACCTGATACTGAATTGTCTGAACACCACGCTCGATTTCCTCGTGAAGTCTCTTCTCGACAAGGGCATTCTTCTGCTCTTCAGAAATCTCAACACCTAAGTCCTCAAATTCCTTACTTACGATCTTTCTAATCTTCTCTCTTGATACCTGTACGAATGGTGCGAGGTGTGTAAGAGAGATGGACTGTCCGCCGTACTGGTTAGAAGCAACCTGAGCGATAATCTGTGTAGCGATATTGCAGGCTGTAGAGAAGCTATGTGGCTTCACAATCATTGTTCCAGAGATAACTGTACCATTCTGGAGCATATCCTCTAAGTTAACGAGGTCACAGTTATGCATATGCTGTGCAAAATAGTCGCTGTCGTGGAAGTGGATAATACCCTGCTGATGAGCCTCTACAATATCCTGTGGGAGCAAGAGACGCTGTGTGATATCCTTACTAACCTCACCAGCCATATAGTCGCGCTGTACGCTGTTAACAGTAGGGTTCTTGTTAGAATTCTCCTGCTTCAATTCCTCATTATTGCACTCGATAAGAGTGAGAATAGAAGCATCAGTAGTATTAGACTGACGAATGAGGGATCTTGTGTAACGGTAGGTTACATAAAGCTTGGCTACTTCATATGCGCCATGAGCCATAATCTGCTTCTCTACGAGGTCCTGAATCTCCTCGACAGAGAGGGCACGGCTAACCTTCTCGCACTCATTAGTAACACGCTCAGCAATACGCATAATCTGCTTAGGAGTCATACGATCTGGTTCCTTGGCAGCCTCGTTTGCCTTAGTAATAGCGTTGATAATCTTAGATATATCAAACTCTACTTCTGTCTTGTTACGCTTAATGATCTTCATAAGTAGCACCCCTGCTGTTTGCTTAAGTCATAAAAATTGACTTGGTTATTGTAACAATGTTACACGCGTTTTTAAACTACTTTTATGTCCAAACTGACAAATGTAACATTTCAAATCTAACAAATCTTTGACCTTCTATTTGCTACATTATTCTAACTATATATTGGGGACTGGTCAACATAAAATACTATATATTGTGTTACATTTTCAATTCAAAGAGCAAAAATAAACCGACCAAGCACTATAAATACTCAGCCGGTTTTGTTTTTAGGTTAATTCTGATCCAGATTACTTCTTAGTCGCGTTTGCTACCATTTCGATGAGCTTATTAGGCACACCAACGCCCACAGGACCAAATGGATTTATTACCAAATCACACTTTCTGTTCTGTACATACTTAGCAACTTCCTTAAAAGGCATAACAGCTACAGATGGCTTCTTGCCGCCTGCAAACATCTCTTTCCAAGTAACGAGTGTAGAGAAGTCAGTAAACACTGGCAGGGCAACGCTGCTTGGATCATCCTTACGAGCGATAGTAACAAACTGGATTTTCTTCTTACCTGTTACATCAGTCTCTTTTACTTCTGTTGCAGGAAGAACAAGTCTTGCATTCATAAGGTGAACCATCATGAGCTTCATGAATTCCTTATCCTTTGCATATTCCTTATAACGTAAGGTCATACCCATCAAAGCCGGGTTTTCAACCTGCTTTCTGTTCTCCTTGGTTGTTGGTGGAACATTAGAAATAACAGAGAACTTAGGAACTACATTTGATGAATCCATGCCAACCTTCTGAAGGTCGATTGTAAAACCAATCATTACATCGCACATAGAAGCTTCATCAACAAGAGTCTCTTCGCCCTTATCGTTTGTTGTGTTGATGAGCGTGGCATTAGTAACCAAAACCTTGCCGTCAGGCCTATAGACATAGAGAATCATCTCTTTGTTAATTACACCAAATACCTTGCCTCCGACAGCAACGATACCTTCTTCAGTGCATTCGATGTCCTCAGCCATAAGGAAGCATTTCGCGCCACCCTTCTTAATCTGCTGATCAACATTAGCCTGAGCGATGTCATTAGCCTGCTTTTGCAAAGCTTCTGTACGATTCTTCTCAGCACGAATTCTGTCAGCTTCAGCCTTTTCCTGCTTCGCCTTGGCTTCTTCGGCATCAGTCTCATCGATAGCCGCGAGCAAAGCTGCATCTAAGTCATCGCCATTAAGATTAAAAATATCTTTATCGTCTGCCATTACTCTATCCCCCTATTAACCTTGGGTAAGGAAATCAACAGCTTCAATATAGCCATCAAATCCCTTTCCCATTATAGTCTTCTTCGCGATTTTAGACACGTATGATATCTGTCTGAAGTCCTCGCGCTCATCAACCTTACTGATATGAACCTCTACAGTTGGAATCTGAACTGCCTTCAAAGCATCAAGAAGCGCTACAGAAGTATGTGTATACGCACCTGGGTTAATTATAATACCATCAACCTTCTCGAAATAAGCTGCCTGGATATAATCCACCAGATCGCCTTCGTGATTGCTCTGCTTAAACTCAGACTCTATTCCCTTAGAGTCGCAGTAAGTTTTAATCATATCTACAAGATCGTTATATGTGCTCTTGCCATAGATATCAGGTTCTCTAATACCTAACATATTAAGGTTTGGTCCATTAAGAATTAATAGCTTCATTGAAAATTCTAACCGCCTCGTCCAAGTATTCTTCCTTTGTATCTTTACTGTCTACAGTAATTCGGATATCGCAAAGGCTCTCATATGCTTCGTGTCTCTCACTATAAAGCTTCTCTACACCCTTACTTGCTGTCAAAGGACGGTCCTCGGATGCAAGCATAGAAAGAGGTCTGTCATTATAGATAACAAGAGAATTACATCTTAGTGGGAAGTAGTTATACTCACGAGTAACAATACCACCACCGCAGGAAACGATAAGTCCACTTCTCTTTAAATATTCCTTGGAAACTTCGTGTTCCATCTCACGGAACTTATCTTCACCTTCAGACTTAATTACTTCAGAAGGAGTTGTGTTGTATGTCTCAGTAAATGCAACATCCAGGTCAACCATTTCTCTTCCCAGGTACTCGCTAAGTCTTTTAGCAAGAGCAGACTTACCAGAACCTGGCATACCAATAATTGTGATGTTCTTCATCTGAAACTCAAGCTTCTTAACTACAGACTTAATAAGATCTGCATCGCACATTGACTCAGCTTCTTCATCTGTTGTAGCGCCCTTAAAGAACATACAGGACTTAACAGCCTGAGCAACAAGCATAGTAAGACCACCTGCAATCTTATGACCACGCTTTTGTGCCTCATAGAGAAGTCTTGTTCTAGATGGGTTATAGATAACATCTGCTACAGACTCAAGTCTTGGGAATTTATCAAGGTCAACCAGAGTATTATCGATCTTAGGGAACATACCAACTGGTGTGCAGTTGATAATTACCTGAGCATTACTACAAATCTCATAGATGTTATCGTAGTTAATTGGCTCACCCAAATCACAGAAATTAACAAGACCAGCCTTCATGTAGCCAAGACCTAACTCAACTGCAGCTGCAGCACCTCCGTGACCTAATACGAGTACTTCTTTTCCCTCAATCTCGATGCCTGCAGAATTAAGCATGAACATAAAGCCAAAGATATCTGTATTAGCTCCTCTTACCTTGCCATCCTTACTAAATACAACAGTATTAACAGCGCCAGCATCCTTAGCAGAAGGAGTAAGCTCATCGCACATATTTGCAGCAATCTTCTTATAAGGAATCGTTACATTATATCCACCATAAACTCCACGTCTGCCCTGTGCCCAGAGTTCTTCGAGTTCATCCTCTTCTTTTTCAATAATTCCATATGCATACTCATCAGTGATGATTGCATGAATCTGAGGAGAATATGTGTGTGGAAGATGCTGACCTAATACACCAAAAAGAGACTTCTCCTGATGTCTTCTTGAAAGCTCAAAAATCTTCTCGTAGAGCTCGCCGATATAAGGAACTGCATCGTCATCAGCCTGAGCCTTAATCTCTTTAATCTTTGCATCCTCACGAGACTTATCAAGAACTGGTGCGCCCTTGATTTTCTTATACTCACCAATCTGTCTAGCAGTCTTAATTCTCTTGGAAAAAGCTTCGATAATTGCCTTATCCTCGAGATCTATTTCACGCCTTAATTCTTCGAGACTCTTCATTATTTTGTCTCCTCCTTCAAGATTGCATCATATATAGCAATTGCAGCCGCTGCTTCTACAACAGGAACAGCTCTTGGTGCAACACATGGATCATGTCTACCCATTATCTCAATACTTGTATTCTCGCGCGATACCAAATCTACGGTATTTTGTGACCTGGAAATAGATGGTGTTGGTTTAAAAGCCAAATCGAATACGAGAGGAACACCGCCTCCGACTGATATTCCACCAAGAATTCCGCCACACTTATTTGTAGCAAGGCTAACACTATCTCCATCCATTACGAATGAATCATTGTTTGTTGAACCGAGTAAATCAGCAACTTCAAATCCAGCACCAAACTCTACACCCTTAACAGCAGGGATAGCATACATAAGATTTGCAATCTTACCTTCAAGGCCATCAAAGAGTGGACCACCGATTCCACCAGTCATACCGTAGATAACACACTCGACTACAGCACCTACAGAATCCTGTGCCATTCTTGCTTCTTCAATCTTAGCCTTCATTCCTTCAGCAGCTTCGCTAGATATTGCTGGGAATTCCTTGTCTGCAATTTTGATTAATTCCTGCTTAAAGGCTTCATCCTTAACATCGTGGTTATAGTAGTTATCGTCCATAACTCCACCGCAGCTTTTAAGGTGAGCATACACTTCAATTCCACGCTTCTTAAGTTCATTAAGTGCGATAGAGCCTGCAATACAAAGAGGAGCAGTCATTCTTCCAGAGAAGATTCCGCCACCACTCTTAGAAGCCTTGTCACCATACTTAAGCTTGCCTGTGTAATCAGCATGGCCTGGGCGTGGCTTATTCTCGATTGAGGAGTAGTCCTTAGGCTTTGTGTTAGCGTTAATGATGTAGCCATGTAAAACGTCGCCTTCAAGCCTTTCGAAAAGGGCCTCATCCTTCTCGCTTCTTGGTGTAGACCACTTATTCTTACCTGGGGCACGTCTGCTCATAAGCTTATAAGTTACATCCTTATCAGGCTCTACGCCTCCTGGTAAACCCTTGATGTACACACCAATCGTAGGGCTATGGGACTCGCCGTAAATTGTAAGCTCCAAGCAATCGCCTCTGTAGGTGGATTCCATGCTCATTATGAGAACTCCTCTCTAATTACATCCTTAAATGCTGGGAAAGATTTATCCAGCGGATTAATGTCGTCAATATCTAAGTCAACTCGAAGTGCAGCTGCTAGCAAAACAGCAGACATCACCATACGATGATCCTTATAGGAATTAAGATTAATTATATCCTTAGTAAAGGAGTTATCGTAGCCATAAACAGTAAGAGTATTATCGGTTTCCTCTGTTTTGATATTAGCGGCTTCAAGCTGCTCACGTGTAGCCATAACGCGGTCAGACTCCTTGGCTCTTAAGCGGGCTGTATTATTAAAAACTGTCTTCTTATTTTTAAAGGCAGCAACCATCGCCATATAAGGTACGATATCAGGAATATCCTTACAATCCCATGTAAGCTCATCTACGCCGACGCTACTTAAATAATCGACGATAGCCTTATCGCCCTGAACGGAATTAATGTCTAAGTTGCCTACTTCCAAGTTGCCATTAATAAGTTCCTTAAGGCAAAGGAGGAACGCGCCGCCACTCCAGTCACCTTCGACATTAAAGACTTCCTTGCCTTCAAGTGTAGAAGAATACTTATCAATAACATACTGAGTAAGCTCAATGTAGTGTATAGATGACTTCTCACCTGTAACTTCAATAGAAAAATCAGGAAGCACGATTAATGCCATCATAATTCCTGATACAAATTGAGAAGAGATACTGCCATCGATAGTAAAGAGGCCTTCTGTTAGGCTGCCAGTAACTTCAATGGTTCTGCTTTCTGCTATAGGAGTCATAATAATACCACGTGGACTTAATGCATCTTCCAAAGCATCCATGGGGCGGTCAAAAAGGCGACCCGCAGTCTTAAAAATAAGTTTTCTATTAGTAATATTCTTACTATATAAATATGCAACCGCCACTGAGATCATGAAGCGAATAGTAGAACCTGATTCTCTACAATCAAGAACAATATCGCCATCGTGAGTATTAGCGTCACGCAAAGCCTTAAGGCAGTCCTTGGTAGCCTTAATATCATCGCTGTCGCCATCGCTATACTCTAGATTATCGTTAAGTCCATGCAAAAATCGCACTATCAATTCGCGATGATATACCGACTTTGAAGCCGGCGCATCTACCTTAAAATCAAAAGTGCGATTCTTTAATTTAATAATCATTTGGACTCCTTTTTAAGGAATGATAAGAGCTCCTCTGGAGTCATTTTTACGATTTCTGCTTTACCGATATTATTTACTACGATTAAGGAGATTGTATTGCCTCTCTTTTTCTTATCGTTCATAGCGCCAGATACTGCATCTTCTGGCGTGATAGCATCATCTACTGGAAGAGAATAAGCCTTAATTAGACTTAACATCTTATCTGCTTCTTCCCTTGTAAGTGTTCCCTGTGCTACTGCACTCTCAATAATGATTCCCATACCCTTGGCAACACATACACCATGAGGCAAAGAGAAGTTGGAATTACGCTCGATTACGTGACCGATTGTATGTCCGAAGTTCAATGTCTGACGAAGACCGTTATCGAACTCATCTTCCTCGATAACATAAACCTTGTCCTTAACACACATACCTACGATTTGCTCCATAAGCTCTGCGTCATTACGGATATTAATACCTTCTGCCTTCTTTTCTACAAGAAGATCATAAAGCTTAGTGTCCATGATATAAGCGTACTTAATGACTTCTGCCATACCTTCTGTAAATGTCTCATCAGGCAAAGTCTTAAGGCAGTCAGTATCTTCTAATACAAGCATTGGCTGCCAGAAAGCACCTACCTGGTTTTTACCAGCTGGAATATCAATACCAGTCTTGCCTCCGACTGAAGCATCTACCATAGCAAGAAGCGATGTCGGGATCTGACAAACCTTAATTCCTCTTAAAAATGAAGATGCTGCAAAGCCACCCATATCACCTGTTACACCGCCACCCAAAGCAACGAGTAAATCAGTTCTTGTAAAGCCGTTTTCAGCCATCTTGTTCCACATATCAACGATAGTGTTGATGTTCTTGCTCTGCTCGCCCGCTTCATAGATTAACTCCACTGCCTCGATACCAGCAGCTTTGATTGAAGCCATAACTCTGTCCAGGTATAAAGGTGCCACATTAGTCTCACTTACAACCAAGGCCTTAGTGATTTTGGAATCTCTTTCGCGAATTAAATTACCAACAGAATCTAAGATTCCGCTGCCTGTAATTACATCATATTCAGATGAAGCTTTTACATGAGTTTTAATCATATACCATCAACCTCCTCTTTGATTCTTCTACCCTCGTCAAGGAGGTCTCTTAAGTAATCAAAATCGTCTCTCTCGAGCGCATCCTTATACTTAACAAGCTCGCCCATAATATAGTCAATCTCAAATATAAGGTTGTCTTTATTCTCGAGGAAAAGCTGTGTCCACATAGTTGGGTTAAGCCATGCAACTCTGGTCATATCCTTATAAGAACCTGCAGAGAAACCCTTATGGTTACGTGAAGTCGGGCTCTTAATATAAGCATTAGATACGAGATGAGCCATCTGAGATGTAAAGGCAATCATCTTATCGTGCTCTTCTGTAGTAGCAATATGGAATGAACCGAACTTACAAGGAGTAAGTAATTCCTTATCCTTATTAAGTAAATCACCATCCTCAAAGCCCTGTGGACAATCAACCATAGGAGCACCTACATACATATCGCCGCGGGAGTATTCCATACCAGAGAACTTTGTACCAGCCATTGGATGACAACCAACGAAAGTAAATCCACCTTCCTTGGCAATTTTAAAACCCTCCTCGCATACAGTTCTCTTGGTTCCACATGCATCAATAACAAGGCCAGTCTTATTAAACTTATCTTTACGATCTTCCATCCACTTAAGAGAAGCTGCAGGATAAAGGCTCAAAATAACAAGGTCACATTCACAAAGGTTGTCATCTGTAAGGAACTCATCTATTACACCCTGCTCCTTTGCAGTCTCGGCAACAGATGTAGTACGGTTCCAACCGTAAACTACAGCCTCGCTATCATTCTCTTTGTAAGCCTTCGCGAAAGAAGCACCTATCAATCCTAATCCAACTACTCCAACTTTAATTTTCATAATGCTTTGCCTTTCTGTTTATCGTATTAAAGTATACTCCATGCTTTGCCAATTGCCGACATACATCTATAACTATTTGGCATTAAAAACGCCGCCCGAGTGATTCGTGCGGCGTTCTGATTAATTACTAAATCTTAGAACCTATTTCTTGCACAAACCACTCATACTTTACCTGGTAAAGTAATAATAATAGTTATATGCGTAAGCGTAATAGTTCTTTTTCATGGTGTTAATTAAAACATCCATATAACTAAGTGTCAAGTTTTACGGGCATTTTCAAGGATGAAGTCCACTACTTCATCTGGATTAATACCAAGCGCTACTGCAAACTCACAGTCGATTCTGTGGCGAGCCTCGTAAAGCATCTTCTCATCCTGCTGATTTAAGGTTTTACCACTATCTTCCATACGCTGCTGATGAGCATACAAATTATTAATGACCTGAATGATATCCTTGCGATCCCCCTTGGTTATCATCGAGCCATAAACATTCTTACGTGATAATCTGTCATCTATCCAGTCTGTATCAGTCGTATCAATACTATGTATTAATTCCAATGCCTCATCCTTAGTGATTACAGGTCTGATTTTTGCTTTGCATTTCTCATTATTATATGGAACATACATTACCTGAGCCTGCTTCACGAATAATGGCTTCATAACATAATACTTCTGTGGCATCTCATGTGAGAAACTGATATCCCTGATATCCTCAATCTCGCATACACCACTGGCACCATATACAACCGTATCGCCCTTAACGAAATCCATGGTCCACCTCACCATCTCTCAACGTACCCTCTAGCGAACAGTATGGTCGTTTTTACGCCCACATTTTTATTCTATCACCCACGCTCAAAGCCCGTAATTGCGCATTTTGACAAATTTTTCCATTGCTTTTTGCATACAATGAGAGTAAAGTAATGGAACAAATTGAAAACGATTTTCATTTTCATTTTAGAGGTCAATATGAACAATCGTGGTAATTATAAAACTAAGCAGTATGATGAATTATTAGACTACCTTTCTACAATTGAGGGTAAGCACTTTAATGTATGCGATATTCATGACCATTTTCAAAGTGTTGGTAAAAATATCGGAACAACAACTATCTACAGACAGTTAGACAGAATGGTTGACGAAGGTCTTGTTTCTAAGTATGTTTTAGAGCCTGGAAGTCCTGCCTGTTTTGAATATGTGTCCCCTGATAAGCATGTTCATGGTGGTATATGTTTTCACTTAAGATGTGAGATTTGCGGCCGCCTTATCCATATGCAGTGTGATGAATTGTCCTCTATATCTACACATATAATGAAAGAACATGGTTTCCGTGTTGATCCTATGCGAACAGTTTTCTATGGCATCTGCCAGGAGTGTATGGAAGATGATGAGGAGGGTAAAAAGCTATGCCATTAATCATCACATTAATTGCAGGATTATTTATTCTTCTTGGCGCAGTAGCTATTAAGTTTTCTAAGGAAACTCATAAAGTTGAGGTTATATCATTTGCATTGGCCTTAGGTGCGCTTGTAGCTTTGATGGCTTTTGACTTAATTCCTGATATGTTTAGTGGCGAGATTAAGTGGTATCTCGTATTAATCTTCGTAGCTGTTGGTTTTGGATTTTTAGTTGTTCTTGATTTGTTAGCTCCAGACCATGAAGACCACCATGATACTGATGAGAATCACGATGAAGAAAATTCCGCGCATATAGGAATTATGTCTGCATTAGCTGTAATACTTCATAATATAGTTGAAGGAATGACAGTATATACGATGTCTATGGGTGACATTAAGCAGGGATTAATTCTTGCTATAGGTATTGGACTTCATAATGTACCTATGGGTATGCTAATCTTCTCTACCCTTGCTCACAAACCTAAGAAAGATAAATATATATTAACTTCTGCTGTTGTTATGTCTACACCTCTTGGTGGACTTCTTATGATGCTTCTAAGTGGTTTTCTTACTGAGACTATTATTTCTATTCTTGTTTGTGTTGCAGCAGGTATGATCGTATACCTGGTATTTATGGAGCTTGCTCCACATGTTATTAAGACTAAGCCAGTTAGTACCTCTGTTATTGGTATAGTAATTGGCTTTTCAATTGTTGCTTTAAGTTGTCTTATTGGATAAGGGGTATATATGATTACTGGATTAGTACTTGAAGGTGGTGCAATGCGAGGCCTGTTTACTGCAGGTGTTATTGATGTACTAATGGAAAATGGCATTACATTCAATAAAGCAGTAGGAGTTTCCGCTGGCGCCGCGTTTGGCTGTAACTATAAATCAAATCAGCCAGGAAGAGTTTTGAGATATAACCTTAAGTATGGTTCTAACTGGCGTTATAAAAGCTTTAGATCCTTAATATTCACAGGCGATTTGTACGGAGCAGACTTTTGCTACCATGAACTGCCTTCTACATTAGATTACTTTGATGTTGAAGAGTTAAAACGTAATCCTATGGATTTTTACTGTGTATGCACTGATGTAGATACTGGTAAGCCTTATTACCATAAATTAACTGATAGTAGTTATGAAGACTTAGAGTACATTCGTGCTTCTGCTTCTATGCCTTTGGCTTCCAGAGTTGTCTCTGTTGGTAATGGCAGATATTTAGATGGCGGTATATCCGACTCTATTCCCCTTGAGTTTATGCTTAATCAGGGCTGTGATAAGTGTCTTGTTATAAGAACTCAGCCAGAAGGATATGTTAAGCACCAGTATAAGTTTATTTCCGGTATCTCATTTTTACTTCGTAAGTATCCTAATCTTGTTAAGGCGCTTCGCGAAAGGCACATTATGTATAACAATGAATTGGCCTATATTAACAAGTGTAAAGATGATGGTACTGCCTTCGTATTAACTCCACCTAATGCTCTTAATATCTCTGCATTAGAAACTGATCCTAATGAGATTAACAGAGTATATAACTTAGGCAGAGATGTCGCTAATAAAAATCTCGACAGCATTATAAAATTCTTTAATTAAATTTTTATATTATAAGCAAAACAAAAACAGCGCTTGTCCGAAGACAAGCGCTGTAGTTTTTGATTTGCAATTGGCAAATGCTAGAGGAGTAATTACTCCTTAACACCACCGGCAGCAACACCCTGGATGATGTATCTCTGCAAGAAAGCGTATGCAATCATGATTGGCAATACGGATGCGGAGAGACCGATGTTGATAGCACCGTAGTCTGTATAACGGTCACCATACAACATACCTACCATCAATGGGAGAGTCTTGAGCTCCTGCTTTGTCAAGAGGATTGATGGAGCGAAGAAGTTGTTCCAAGAACCCAAGAAGGAGAAGATACCCTGTGTAGCAAGAGCTGGGATCATGATTGGCAAGCAGATGCTATTGAATGTTCTGAACTCGCCGCAACCATCGATACGAGCAGCCTCAATGATTTCCTTAGAAAGAGAAGTATCAAGATACTGCTTAATAAAGAATACAGTTGAAGGAGCTGCGATAGCTGGGAGAATCAATGGCCATCTTGTACCAAGGAGACCCAATGTGTTCATCAATCTGTAGAAACCAGTGATGTTAACGGCTGTAGGAACCATCATAACACCAACGATGATTGTAAAGATTGTCTTTCTACCCTTGAAGTCATAAACGCTAAGACCATAAGCTGTCAAAGCAGAGAAGTAAACTGTCAAGGCTGTGGAGGACAAAGTAATGATGAGGGAGTTTGTAAAACCTGTAGAGAAGCTAAAAGTAGAACGATTAGCGAGGTAGTCCCAGTTTGCCTTTGTCTGTCCAACAAGGTTACCAAAGTTAGGATAGAGCTTAATTCCAGTCTGAATGCTGAATGTATCCCATGTAGCATTCATAAACATGTACCAGAAAGGAATAATAGCAAGGATTGAGAAGAAGATAACTACAACATAAACAAGTGCGCTGTATGCTGCAATTGATCCTGACTTACTACGGAGTTTAACGTCGTTTGCACTCATGATTAAACACCTGCCTTTCTTGCGAGTTTCTTAGCCTTTGCTGCAGCTGCTGCATCCTTATCTCTCATCAAGTAGAAGATTACGATAGAGAGAGCTGTTGTAACGATAAACAATACAACGGATACTGCGGAAGCTGTACCAATCTGCTTAATAACGGCTCTACCGAAAGCGAGCTCGTTGATGTACATAAGTACTGTCTGGATAGATCTGATTCTCTGTCCGTTGAACTTGATGAGCGCTGGGTTCATGTTGAGGTTGTATGGAATATCATACATCTGCAAACCACCGATCATGGAAGTTACGAAGGAATACAAGAGGATAGGTCTGAGCAATGGCATTGTGATCTTTGTGTATGTCTGGAAAGAGTTAGCACCATCGAGCTGAGCAGACTCATAAAGAGACTCAGAGATAGAAGTGATACCAGCAATCAATACGATCATTGTATTACCATACCACATCCAGAAGTTGATGAAGCAAACGATCAATCTTGTAGCCCATGCACTGTCGAAGAAGTTGTAACGCTCTGCGCCGATAGCGTCGAGGAACAACTGTGCTGCAGAAGCAGCGGAACCTGTAGAATACTGGAACAATCTTCTGAAGAAGATAGCGATTGTAGCAGCAGTAATAACGTTAGGCAAATACATCAAAGCCTTCATTGCGGACAAGCCCTTGAGCTTGAGCTTAGTATCTGTGAACCAAGCTGAGAGCAAGAGAGCCAAACCAATCTGAGGTGCGAAACCGATGATCCACATAACGAATGTTGTTACGAATGCACCAGCAACTACTGCGAATCTGTGGTTATCTGTGAAGATACCAGAGAAGTTAGACATACCAACAAGAATGTACTTTGAAGAAGCATCTACAGAACCGAAGATACCAGCTGGGTGATCAACCTGATTCTGAAGGTTAGCTACAGCAGTAACTGTATTATAGTCACGTGTCTCTTCAGCCATTCTGATGAGGTCTTCACGAGAGAACTTACCAGAATATCTTGTAGTGATGTCCTCATCTGACATTCCGTTGATTCTAGCAATCTCGTTGTTGTAGTCCTCAATGTACTGGTCTCTCTTAGAAACCTTCTCATCGAGCTTAGACTGAGCCTTGTCAGCATTCTTCTGCTTCTTAGCCGCATCGAGCTCATTATACATATCCATTGTAAGTACGCCAGCAAGACCAATTCTGGACTTGAAAGATGCATACTTATCGAAATCCATCTCGCCATTGAAGGAGATATAGGAGTCGATATCTGTGTATCCCGCATTTACAAGAGCCTTTCTTGCAGAGTTTGCGGAATCGTTAAGGTAGTTATTCATAGCTGCAATCTGCATCTTAGAAGCTGCCTTAACTGCATCAGACTGATACTGAGAATCAATAAACTGACGCATATTAGCAAGAACGTTTACCTTACCGTCAGAAGAAGGAACAAGTGTACCATTCTCTTCAACGAGCTGTACCTGGTTGTTGATGATACCCATGCTGTAGAGCTTCTCAAGGTTAGACATAACCTGATCCTCTCCATCATGGAGATCTCTGGAACCATCGATATAAGCATCAAATGTAAGATAAGGTGGGATTGATGTGTTCCATACGTTAGCTGTCATATATTCATTAAGATCAGCAATGAAAGGAACTGCGATAGCATCAATCTTCTCGCCGCCAAAGATAGCATTAGGAGCATCGAGGTTGGAACATACATAGTAGAATGTATCAGTTGCAACATCAGTGTCCTGCATGTTAGCGAAATAATCATAAAGTGAGTTGGCACCTGCATAATTTGCAAGGTAAGCCATAAGTACCTGCTGACCCTCTGTGAAATCTCCAGACTGGAGTGTATCGAGGAAACCAGCATAGCTATCACTAGCAATAATGTCTGCTGTTGTAATAGCGTCTTCAGAAGACTCATCGTCAGATGCTTCTACTGTAGTGAGTGTAACTCCTGTGGAGTTGATAGATGTGAGCTTGCCGATGATATCAACGCTCAAATCATAGTAATTTGCAGACCATGTTGTGAGCTCTTCCCATGCAGCAGCGTCAGAAGAAATGTAGGAGATGTCTCCTGTTTCAATAACCTGATTAATCTTAGATCTTGTGGATTCAGAGATATCAAGGTTGTTAGCAATTGCTGTAAGACCGTCTACGTCTGTTGGCTTAAACTGATCAGCTCTTGTCTGACATGCGAAATAATTTCTCAAGTCATTGTAAGCATGTGCATCAATGCCATGTGCTTCGAGCTCATCGTCGCTAAACAAAGCTGTAAGGTCAAGATATCTGTCATAATAAGCCTCTTTATTACCGAAGCCCCAGAATGCAGAGTTTGCGTTAGAAAGGTTTGCACCAGAATACCAGAAAGTAGTAAGCAATGGATACAAACTGAAAAGAGCGTAAACTACTACGAATGGAGCAATAAAGAGGTAGCCGAACTTAGTATAAGACATACCATTGTGTCTGGCTGAATTGTTAGTACCTCTTGCCATTTTTGTCACTCTCCAAAATTTTTTGCCCAAAAATTTGATTGAATTGATACTAAAGAAAATGCGGAGCAGGGTGGTGCCCTGCCCCGCAAATTACCTTAGTTAGTTTAAATCAGTTGTGAATTAAACAAGTCCAGCGTCTTCAACAGCTGCGATGAAAGCGTCAACGCACTCATCAACGGAAGAAATCTGTCCATTGAGGTAACCAGCTACAACTGTGTTGAGCTCGTCGTTGATCTTTGTATCGTTCTCACCGATTGTAGAGTTGTCGATGAGTGTAGCAGCGTCGAGAAGTACAGGGATTGGGTTCTGGCCACCGAGCCACTCGAGAGCGAAGGAAGAATCAGAACCAAGCTGTGTCATGATAGCGATGTTGTTAACGAACTCACCGTTCTGAGCCTGAGCCATCTGGTTGTCTGTATCGATACAGATATCTCTCATGATCTGAGCAACAGATGCCTTAGAGTTACACCACTTAGAAGCCATGAGCCATGTACCACCCCAGTAGAAGTTACCAGGAGCAGCTACGAGACCCCAATCACCAGATGTTGGGTTTGGTGTATCGTTAGCAGATGGATCAAGAGCCATGGAGAATCTAGCAAGCCACATTGGACCCCAGTAAGAAAGAACTGTACCGTTGGACATATCAGCTGTCCAAGCGTCTGTCCACTGAGCTGTCTCGTGTGTGAGACCCTCATCATAAAGAGCCTTAACGAAATCGAAGTAATCGTACATAACTGGATCTACGTTAACCTCACCGTCAACTACCCAACCAGCAGAACGTGTGTTGAGGTAAGCCTGGAAAAGGTCACCTGTAGAAGAGATAGCAGCCCACTCAGAGTTGTATGCCTTTACTGTACGGCATGTCTCGAGGAATGCATCCCAGCTCTCGAAGTATGGAGCTACATCAGCAGGATCAGAAACACCGAGTGCTTCCTGAGCTACTGTTCTGTTGTAGAATACACCACATGGGCAAGCCTGCCATGCAAGACCCTTGATAACGTTGTCGTTATCTGTAGCAAACTGAAGTGTGTAGTTGTACATCTCAGTTGTCTCAGCATAAGCGATACCAAGATCATTGATAGCAAGAGTGTTGTCAGAGTTCATGTACTTAGCTGCATAACCAGCGTCACAAGCGAACAAGTCTGGAGCGTCCTCACCAGAAGCGAGTACGTTGTCAAGAACCTGCTGGATTGTGTCGGATGTCTGCTGCTCGTAACGAACTGTGATGTCAGAATATGCTTCAATAAGAGTCTTAACCTCTTCGTTGAATCCATAAACTACAACGTCATCATCCTCATCTGTTACATCAGCAATCTCGAGCTCGTTGAAAGCAGATACGTCAACAGTAGCGTCAGCAGCTGTCTCAACAACAGCCTCCTCTGACTCTGTAGCGCCCTCTGTCTCAGCAACAGTTGCATCTGTTGCAGGAGCCTCTGTCTCTGCTGGCTCATTAGAACAAGCAGCAACACCGAGAACCATTGCCAATGACAACATCAAAGCAACAATCTTCTTTGTCTTCATTGTTTGTGCCTCCTAAAAAATAAGGTTTTATTTCTGTCCATTAGGACCTAAGTTTGCTTACACATTCACCATATGGATCCTGTGCGTCCGTCCGATTTATAGGTACGCATACCCATAAAAACACGGATACTTACGACAGCATTTTACAACACCTTACACATACATGCAAGAATTTTTTGTGCGAGGTGCAAAAAGAGAAAAAAGTTTAAGGCAAATTTGTGGTACTTTTTGCACGGGTGCACTAAGCTGTATTTATCAGTCTTCTTCCTCTACATCTTCTTCGTCGAGATCTTCCTGAGCTTCCTCTTCATCGATTTCCTCTGCCTCTTCTTCGATCTCTTCATCAGCTTCTTCAATTTCTTCTAAAGCAAGAAATCTGTTGAAGCCCAAGAGGATTCTGCCGTTCCTGCTCACGTACTGTTCATAATCTACGAGATCGAATTCATATGTTTCAATCTCATCACCGTGAAGTACTAAAACAGTTGCTGGAATATCATCATCTTCTTCATCATTCGCAGCAATAAATATTACACTATAATCAGCTGCCTTATCACGTGGATCTTCACTCTCGTGAGCAATGTCCCCACAGATATCCAGGTACAATCCATTAACATCTGAAAAAAGCAATTCTGGAACAATGTACTGTCCTGTATATAAGTCATACATTACATACTCAACTTCACTATCGCTTACAGCTTCTTCCTGCTCAACTTCATAACTCATAATTACACCAAGAAGTCTTCCATTAAAGAAGTACTCATAGTTAACAGTAACATTTACAGCACTTGGAAGCTCGTCCGCCGTTAGTGCATAAGCCGCAGCAGTCTCATTTACTGCTCTGTTGTAAAGGCCTTCAGCTTCCATGTAGAAGCCATCAAGCATCATGTTTACTGCTGTAACTACAGCGATATCATCTTCGCTTGCAAGAAGCATTCTCTCACCAGAAAAAGATGCTAGAATAATCTCGTCATCATCCTGCGCGTGAGATGTCTCTAAGAACTCTTCAGATTCTACTGATATAGTTCCAAAAATGTTATCTGATGTCAGTTCAGAAAAATCAACTCTCTGTGGCATTGGTGTAGGTGATGGAACTGGTGTGGAAGTTGCTGTTGGAACTGGAGTTTCTGTAGGCTGAGCTACCTCTGCTTCTTCCTCCACTGCTTCTTCACCATCACTTACTACTGTCTCTACAAGAATAGTCTCCTCTGTTGAAGGTACACTCTCTTCTTCAGCAACAGCTTCATTCAAGTTTTCACTAAGATTTCTAAAGGCATCTCCGATACCATTCATATCTACTGAACAGGCACTCATAAATACCGCACCTGCAAGAAGCACAGAAATAAGTCCAACTGTCTTACTATTACGCTTGATCACGGCCAAGTCCCCCTTATACGCATATATCAAGTATTATACGTATAAGAAGAACTCCTTATATTTCTTTTTGAAGACATTTTATTTGACTTAAGTGAGAACATAATTGCTCCAATTAAAATCAGAATTATTCCTGATGAGGTCACCAGTATATCAGCAAAAAGATGATATGTAGTCAGTACTGCTGTTCTCTCCCAATATGAGAATTCATAACCAGTAAGACGGGATTCCATCTTTCCTATTGGCCACATATACTTCCAGACCTCGATAACACCAAATCTCCCTGTATTACTAACGACATACATTTGTGGATCTGCACTATTATATTGAGGAATTGCAGTTATGACATCGGTCTTGGCAACTCCGGTTACAATCTCTGGCAAAATAGCTTCATAACAAAGAATGGCCACTTCATTAGAAGCAGGTGCTGTCTGACCATTATCAGAATCTGGAGTTGCTGTAGTAGTCGTTGCTGTTGCTGTCTCAGAATCAGGGTTGGAATATGAGATAGCATAAGCCTCAAGCGCTGCAAAATGAACATACGCACGAAGATCTTCTGAACCAGCACTATTGGCGATGGAATCAGATGGTTCTGATACAACACCAATAACAGTAAATGTCTGACCCCACAAATCAATCTTACGACCTACAACATCATAGGATCTGAAAAATCTCCACGCTAAATTATTATTAAGCACTATTACTCTGACATCTTCTACAATTTCCGGTATAAATCCACCTGCCTCAAAAGCAAATGGGTGAATTGCAGCAAAATTACCCTCTACACCTACAATTTGAGCATCAACAGAAGTAATTGGCGTTACTACTCCATTGTCCTCCTGAAGGGAAGATACTCTGCCCATCAGAAAACTGGAGAAACAGTCTTCCCAGCCTTGTGGACTTCCATCGGAAGCCAGACCACCTTTACCACTGGTAGCCACACCAGTATCGGCAGCGTCCTGCAATTTCTGACGAATAAGGATAATATCCGAGCGCTTAAGTGAACGCTGAGTGTCAATATATGTAGGAACAGACATTGCACCCTCACTTCTGGCACCGCGGGCAAAAATTGTCATCTGGCGATAATTCACAGTCGAATCACCACTCCAATAAGCATTCATATTCTGATCTCTGCGATTATGTGACAGATAAATATATCTGCCCACACCCACAGAAGTGAGCGTAACGCCTATAAGAAGCACAACAATAGGAGCAGTCAAAACTAATTTTTTGGCCGTTCTTTTATTATTAATATATGTTTCTTTTATATATTTTTTAAAATTATCTATCAGATACATATATACCTACTTAGCTTGCACTGTTATAGTCTTCAAGTCTTACTCGATCACCATTATGAAGAGGCTGTTCACTTCGGGTAACAATCATCACTCCATCAAGACCTTCTCCGTTAATAGCAACCAAGGAACCTGCTCGTGCAGCAATAGTTACAGCAACACGTCTGACTGTATACTTATCGCCAAGAGGAGTAGAACTTTGCTCTACTACAAATACGAAGGTTCCGGAATTATCCTCATTAAGTGCGCTTGCTGCAATTACATGATCATAAGTCGAGTTACCTCTGTTAGCCGTTACAGTAATTGATACTCCAGGATACAAAACAGAACTTGAAATGATGGAACACTTAACAATTCTTTTTTCAATTGGATTCTCTGAACTTGGCTTGATATTTACAATAACAATTCTGTCAATCCAGTTATACTGGTCTGCATTTAATTCCTGACCTATGCTCATAGATTCAGCAACATCTGTATTAAAAGTAAAGGATGCTGTAAACTCACTATCCTGAGGTACGATTGTAAACAGTATTTTGTCTTTGTTTATCTGATCATCAGCTTCAACAGCCACATTAAATACATAGCCACTAATAGGAGCTACAATCTCTGTCTGAGACAACTCTTCTTCAAGTCTCGCTATTCTTTCCTCCAAATCTGCAATATTATCTTCTCTATCATCTATTGCATCCTGAGCTTGATCTGCTGCAATTCCATTCTCAATGATTTGATCATTATAGGCCTGATTTGCAACTTCTAATGCATGCTCAGCTAATGTAAGAGCATCCTGGGCAGCATATGTAGTAGGGAGATTTTCTGCTTCAGTCAATGCAGCTTGAGCAGTATTAATTGCATTCTGTGCAGAAGCCATCTGGGCAGCTAATCCGTCTACTGTACTTACAGAGCCTGCAATCTGACTCTCCAAAGAAGCAATCTGAGCCTGTAAATTTGCTCTCTGAGTCTGTAAAGACTCCAATGTAACATTGTTACCTGGAGCAGGAACAGGTATTTCTGTTGGCACTGGAATTGAAGTTGGTGTAGCTTCTGGATTAGGAGTTACACTTGGATCAACAGTTGGAACTGGTATTGGTGTCGATGTTGGAACTGGTGTTGGAGTTGGACCTCCTGTTAAAACTGCAATAGAACCATCAATTATGGCAATCTGACTTTGTAGAAGTGCAATCTGTGTTCTGATTCCCTCAAGAGCAGTAGTTGCAGCGATAAGCTGTTGATTAAGTGAAGTATAAGCTGCTGTATTAGCATCTAATAACTGCTGAGCATTAGAAATAGCAGCATCTCTGTTCTGTGCAGCGACAAGATTAGCCTGCGCATCAGCTAGAGCCTGCTCAGAAGTATGAATAGTAGTTAAGAGTGTAGTGTAATCATATGGATGATTAGGTCTTCTTGCTGCATACTCCTGCTCACGCTGAGCTGTCTGTAACTGAGTACGCAAATCATTGAGCGTAGTCATATTTTCTTCGCTAAGAGGAGTTAATGTGACAATTACTTCGCCTGCCTCAACCAAATCATAGTTAGAATGCAGAACCGAAGCTACTGTTCGTCCATCAAGACCCTTAACCTTAACTTCATCTGTAGCAACTAACTGTGCTGTAGCATTATTCGTATAAGAAAGATTACTTCTTCCTGCATTAGATGCAACTACTCTTGGTATAGTCGCATTCATAATGGTGTTAGAAAAGAAAGTTAACACTGCAAGGATGGCAACAAAGGCTATCATAGCCTTTCCAACCCATTTTCTGTTTTTAGCAGGTTTTGTTTTCTTCATTTTTATATCCTCCTTACTTAACGCCTGATCTTGAAATTCCCTCTACGAGGTATTCTTCACCCCAGAGGAATATGAGAAGTGGCGGTATCATGTACAAAGCAGAAGCTGCAAATGCAATACCGATTTCCGCCTCATTTATCTGTGATAGGAATACAGACAGTGGCTGTTTGTTAACATCCGTAAGCAGGACAATTGGCTGCTCTACCATATTCCAGTAATCAATAAACAAAAGGATTGTTAAAGCAAATATCGCACTCTTACATGTTGGTAGTGCAATCTTTGTGAAAATCTGCCACTCAGTAGCACCATCAAGCTTTGCCGCTTCGATGTATGCAATAGGTATCTGTCTCATATACTTCGTCAAAAGGAAGATAGCGAAAGTAGAGAAAATACCTGGCAGAATAATAGCCCATGGAGTATTAAGAATACCCAGCTTCTCTGAAATCATATAGTTAGGAACAAGCGTTACCTGGAAAGGCATAAGCATCAGGATGATGTATGAGAAGAACAATATCTCTCTTCTCTTACGCCTGTATCTGGCAAAGCTGTAAGATGCCAGACAGGACACTGCCATCTGTCCAACAACAATAGGAACTACAAGGAAAATAGAGTTCCAGAACTTAAGCAAATATGTAGGACTCATCAAAAGCAGGTTCTTATACTGCTCAATGGAAACCTGCTGAGGTATAACCTGCATTCTTGGTGTTCTCGCAAGATAAGTTGCACCATCAGATGCATGACCAGACAAGCTTTGGAAAATAACTCCATAGTTATCAGCAATTTCCTTCGATGACATAAAAGAATTAAGGAATGTATAGAAAATTGGAACTATCGCCATAACAGAAACTATTACAGCAACTAATACACCTAGTCCCATCGATACTTTATTACGCATTTCTCTGGCACGAGCTCGTCCTGAACCCTTACCTCTGGCATTTGCATAAAAAGCTTCTTTCTCGCTGTCAGACATCTTCTCAAAGAAGGACAATTCGCGATCTGCGATTGAAGTATAGATGTGGCGTCTTGCCAGCGTAGCTGCTTTACGGCGCTGTATTTCTTTCTCGCTATACATAGTTAATCCTCCACATCCGAGTCGAATTTTGACTCAAAGAAGAATAAGACGCCGACGATTACAAGCATAACAACGCACATCAGAATCGCGCCCGCCGAAAGCTTACTGTAATCCAGATTCGTAAAAGCATTATTCATAAAATGCTGAAGCATATAGAGATTGTCATAAGGGTGGTCACCAGTTAACAAATAAACTTCACGGAAAATCTTGAAAGAGTTAATGAGTGACATAATTGATACAAAGAACAATGTAGATGACAAAAAGTGCATCTTAATCTTAAAGAAACGAGTTATCGCACCAGCACCATCGAGCATAGCAGATTCTAATATCTCACCAGGAATATTATTAAGAGCCGCCAGGAATAAAACCATGTTGTAACCTAGGTTTTTCCATATAAACAAGATGAGAATTACTATATGAGCTTTATCAGATTTTAACCAGTCAATCTTGTCCAAATCAAAGAACTGCATTCCCCATCCATTAACAACACCATTGTAGCTGAAGAATACCTGCCAGATTAATACGACGGAAGCAACCGGCACCATCATTGGATTAAGAAGAACGCTTCTGAAGATGCTCTTGCCAGGAATACCCGTATTAAGAAGAATAGCCAGAAGCAAAGCGAATAATACAGCTAGAGGCACGGCAATAATAGCAAATCTGAATGTATTCTTAGCAGCCAAAATGAATGCATCATTTGTTAATACTCTCTCGTAATTCCTAAAGCCGATGAACTCTGTATTATTAGAAGATCTCTGGAATGATGTTTTCAAAAGCATCAATAAAGGCAGGAAGAAAAACAACAAAACTCCAACCAAACTTGGGGTGAGGTAACCAGTAAAAATACCCCACTCCTTAAGTCGTCTCGCATTTCTAAGGCGCTTCTTATTCTTAAGAATCTGCTCTCTAGAAGCTTGATCTACAGGAAGAGATGTTATCTCTTTTTCCTGCTCTTTAGTATCACTTTCCTTATTCTTTGCCATCAATACCTATATTCCTGTTAATCCGTAAGCAAAATTGGGCCTCTCTTCTGAGAAACCGTCATTGTAATGCTATTTAATTCGCCTGCTTTACGCACAAAGATTCTTCCATTATCAGAAGCCAGGCAGGCTGCTGCTGTACAGAACTCACTGCTCTGCTTATCAAGATTAAAAGCTCCATTCAAAGGAACCTTAACCGCCTTCAAAAGTCTTGAATCAAAGAATGTAACGAAGCATCCTAAATCTTCTGCGATAGCCTTAACTACTTCGCTATCCTTAGCCAAAGCAGAAACTGCTACTGTTACAACCGCGTCTGGATTAATACCATACTTCATTAAAGTATTACGACAAACCTTAGTGCTGTACTCGCTGTCAGCTCTTGAAGAAATCTCAAGTCCAGCAACTACAAGTCTTGGTGTCAGAGTTAAAACTTTACCCTTCCTGCTAACTTCTGGAAGAATTGTGCAGGTAATAAAAATAGCATATTTGTCTTCTTCACAGGCACCTATATAAGCCTGTGAAAGCTCTTTTTTCTGACTTGGACTAAATACATATGGCTTATAACTCATAGTATCAAGAACCGGCTCGCTCATCTCCAAATCCAGATCACTATAAATATCAACAGAACCACCAGCTGCAATGAATTCAGAAATCTCCTTAAGGAGATCCTCATCATCAGCCTTCATGTGGTATGCCATTACAGTTCTCATGAGATCAGGCGCAAAATCCTTACGGTCCTCTTCAGATGAAAGCTTTGTAGCACCTATAATAGCAGCAATCTTATCTAAAATCTGATATGCGTTATATCCACTGCTTTTTAATATTCCTGCGTACTTGCCATCAGGAGTGACATTAATAATTGGATAACCTACATCAGCAGGAACTAACTCTTCTAACAAAAGCTTGATGCATGCCTCCTGAGGAAGAAATAAAACTATGGCACCATCAGCTCTCTTCACGGAAGTTTTATATGACGATACGAAAGGCTCAATTGCTTCAATCCACTCGCCCTCAGAGAGACCAAGCAATTTATCACCAGTATTTCTCGCCTTCGATGAACGGGCATAACAATACAGATACATTGGACTACACCTTTCGTTAAGAAAAAATATCATTTTCCATTATACTATTCTTGTAACAAAAAAGTATAATTATTTTAATATAAAAGAAATAGGAGATATATATGCGTATTACAATTCTTGATGGCTCTGCTGCTAATCCTGGAGACCTTAACTGGAAGCCTTTCGAGAGATACGGAGAAGTAATAGCCTATGATATTACCTCTTATGACGATATCGTGAAGCGTTCTTTTGATTCTGAGATTGTTATTACTAACAAGACTCCTTTTGATAAGGAAATACTTTCTCAGCTTCCAAATTTAAAATATATTGGCGTGCTGGCAACTGGGTTTAATGTTGTTGACCTTGAAGAGTGTAGTAAGCGCGGAATTGTTGTTACAAATGTGCCTGAGTATGGAACATTTGCTACAGCCCAGATGACGATAGCTCTTATGCTCGAATTAGCTGATAAAGTTGGAATTCATAACGCTGATGTTAAAAATGGTGGATGGGTAAAATCGAGCCAGTTTTGCTACTGGCTTGAACCGTTAACCGAATTATGTGGTAAGAATATTGCTGTAGTCGGCATGGGTAAAATCGGCCAAAGAGTTGCCAGGATATGTGAGGCACTCGGAATGAATGTTTTGCCTGTTCCACACACTATTAAGGACAGCTCCTCCGAGTATACTTTTGAGGATGCGATTACAAAGGCAGATTTTATTACCCTGCACTGCCCCCTGACTACAGAGACAAATGATTTAATTAATAAAGATACCCTTGCCAAGTGTAAAGATGGAGTCTATATCATCAATGCAGCTCGCGGTCCTGTAGTAAATGAAGCCCATATGGCAGATGCCTTAAGACAGGGCAAAATTGCCGGATTTGCATGTGATGTAGTATCTGTCGAGCCTATGAAGGCTGACAATCCTCTACTAACTGCACCTAATACAGTAATCACGCCACATATTGCATGGGCTCCACTCGAGACGCGTGCCAGGTTAATCGAAGCAGCGGCAGATAATGTCGATGGATTCTTAAAGGGACTTCGTGGCAAAGATATTAACCAGGTAAATTAATTTCCCAAAAAGCATTGAAGGCATCTCGATTTGTACTCGAGATGCCCTCAACATGGAATAAGGGATAGATATTGAAAAATGTCATTTCAACTCAGAAGTTTCCTTCTGATATGTGGATTATATAAACATAATCCCAAATAATCAACGATAAATTTCCTTTACTTTTTACCTTACTCAGCTCTGGTAACAAGCTGAACAAGTGAGCCTGCGATTGTGATAAAGATGAACAATTCAAGGAAGATAGCCATCTCCAAAGCAACACTATGATCTGCAAAACTGAACCAGGATGCTATTGGGCTTCCAATTGCAGTTCCGATTGAAGTAGTAACTAGTAATTTTGCACCTGCATAACCAATAATTCTGGCTCCACAAAGTGCTGTAAAAATAATAGCTACCAATCTCTGATACTGAACAGCAGCAAGGCCAAGTATAATACCAATTAAGAGGCCTAAGAAGAAACCAGTTATAGAACTTGCAGGACCTGCTCCTGGAGATAAAACCAACAGGTTAGATAAGAAAAATCCTCCTCCTACACCTGCAATAATTGGAGCCATTATGCTGTAGAAAGCGTAAGAAAGAGCAACTGTAATAAGCACAACTACTGCGATTACAAAAGAAGCTCCCTTATTACCACTCATAGCGTGAAGAACGCCTTCACCAATCATTCCTGAAAGATAGTTGGTAAAAAATATATTCCCCAGGAAAAAACCTCCAACACCGCCCATAATAATCACGCTGTAACGGAAGAAATTATAACCGCCAAATGCGACTACAAGACCGGCAAGGATAATGAAAGCCAAAAATACGTCTGTTAATACCATTTCTTCTAACCAAGGCTATTCTGAATTATAAGCCTAACCTCCTCTATGGTACTTGCACGACAAAGCGCCACCTTCACAGGCGTGGATCCCGGAAGACCCTTGATGTAGTGAGGCATTACACTTCGCATTTCTTTGACTGCAACAACCTCGCCAACTTCACGCGCTCTACCCTCAAGTTCAACCATTAGCATATCACATTTTTCTGACAAAGTAGGATAAAATTTACCATTGTCCCCGTTTTGTAAATATTCTTTAATTTGGCCAAAAATCCAAGGGTTACCACATGCTCCCCTGCCTACCATAAGACCATCTGCCCCTGTAATATCGAACATTTCTCTGGCTGACTTCCCGTCTGTAATATCACCATTAGCAAAAAAATACACACCGGTATCCTTAACGCCATCTCTTATCCTAGCAATTTCTTCGCGGTCTGCCTTGCCTGAATACATCTGTGCTGCCGTTCTTCCGTGAATACAAATAGCTTCGACGCCACTATTTGCAAGCATTTTTGCAAATTCCACACCATTTTTCTCTTTATCTGAAAACCCTATTCTGGTTTTAACCGTAAGGACTTTACCTAGCTCATCACATGCCTTTCGAGAGGCTTCAACTACACTTCTGGCAAGATCAGGGGTTCTAAGAAGCCCGCTTCCAGCTCCTGTCTTAACCACCTTCTGAACAGGGCAACCCATATTTATGTCAAAAATATCAACATCCTGAAGGCGCTCGTCATCGCAAATTATTTTCATAGCCTCCGAGAAATCCTGCGGTTCGTTACCAAAAAGTTGTATGCAGGTAACGCCTTCTTCCTGTGGGTTAATACGCATAAAGCGATAACTTTTCTCTACGCCATTCATAACGATGGACCTGGCGCTCGTAAGCTCTGTTGGAGCGTAATCTGAACCTAAGGATTTGCATATACCACGAAATGTTACACAGGAAAATCCCGCCATCGGCGACAGCGCGACAAGAGGTTTACTTGTATCAAATAAGTCCGAAAAAGTGCGTCTCATATGCCTTTACAGCCAAAATACCAATTCCGGTTCCGAGCACCATGGAGAAGAATACATCAGTAAAAAAGTGAACTCTTAGATATAATCTCGACAAAGCAATCAGTACGGCAAGAACCAAAGACAGAATGCCCACAGTCTGATTGAGCGAGAACAAAACTGTAGCCGCAGCGAAAGAACTTAATGTATGGCCTGATGGAAATGAATAATCCCATGGCTGCTTGATAAGCACCTTATAGTTCTTATGAAAAAATGGACGATTACGTCGAACTATATTTTTTATTAAAATATTGCCTATGACGATACACATAACAAGCGCAATAAGCATACTTGTTCCTACTTGCTGTTTATCAGGCTCAGAAATCATTAAGAGTAGCGCAATAAAAATCCAGACAGTACCTAAGTTACCTAGACTCGTTACATTAATCATAAACTTATCCATCTCAGGTGAATAAAGCCAGTCGTGAAGATTTTTAAGATTACGAAGTTCAAACTCGCAAAAACGACTGATTTGCTTATCAGCCTCATTTTCAAGCTGGTGTATAGTCTTCTGACTTTGTTCGATGATAATACGCTTCATAGGTCTTATATTTTAGCATAGGATTAAGGTGAAAATGAACGATTTTTCATACATTTGATACTTGTAAATAATGGGCGCGCGCGTAAAAATATATCTGGTACAAGAAAGGGATTTATATATGGACGACTGTTTGGTTTATTTTTTTACAGGATTTTTGGACAGCGGTAAGACTTCAGTAATTTCCGAATGGGCAATGTCTGACAGTTTTTCAGGGAAGAAGATTGTAATTCTCACAACTGAAGAAGGCGATATCGAGTATGACGACATCGATTTTACAAACAAACCTGTAATTATTAATAAAGAAACCGATGAGGTTAATCGCGATCTCATGTTTGCAATTGAAAAAGAGCACAAGCCTGATGTTTTATTCATGGAATGGAATGGCTCCGTCTCCCCATCCAAGTTCTTTGATGAAGTAGATGTTCCTCAGCGCTGGGCTTTGGCAGCTGCAGTAACAACTGTAGATGCTACAACTTACTCTGAATATTATCGTAATATGCAGACATTCTTTGCCGAATACTATCGCTTCTGTGACACTATTATTTTCAATCGAGTTAACCCAGAAGTTAATAATATTCCTAAGCTTAGAGGTTCTGTAAAATCTCTTAACCCAGGTGCTAATCTTACATTTATCGATAAAGACAACAATATGATTGATATCGGCAACTATCTTCCATACGACTTAAGCAAGGATGTATGTGAGATTGTTCCTGATGATTTTGGCCTCTTCTACACTGATGCTCTCGATAACTATGAGAGATATAACGGCAAGGTAGTTAAGCTTACAGGTCAGGCAGTTATGTTCCGTGAGTTTAAGAATAGAGCTTTCGCTTTGCAAAGAAGAGCTTATACCTGCTGTGCAGATGATATCGGTGCTATTAACCTGCTTTGCTTCTATGAGGTTAAGAGAGGATTCCCTGTAGGCTCCTGGCTTAAGGTAACAGGCAGAATCCGTTATTTTGAAGAAAAGCAGAATGGGCAGGTAATTAAAGTTCCTGCTTTGGAGGTTTCCGACTATGCGGTTACTACAAAGCCTGAAAACGAGATTATATATTTCAGCTGATAATTATTGAAGGAAGGATTAAATATGGCAACAAAAGTAGATGTATTTTCAGGATTCTTAGGCGCTGGTAAGACTACACTTATCAAGAAGCTCATCGCTGATGGCTACAATAATCAGAAGATTGTTTTGATCGAGAACGAGTTCGGTCAGATTGGTATTGACGGAGGCTTTTTGAAGGAAGCCGGTATCGAGATTACAGAGATGAATTCAGGCTGTATCTGTTGCTCATTGGTTGGCGACTTCGGTACAGCTTTGAAGGAAGTAATCGAGAAGTATAATCCAGACCGTATCGTTATCGAGCCATCAGGTGTTGGTAAGTTATCTGATGTAGTAGCTGCTGTTAAGAATGTCGAGGACACTGAAATTTGTGGAACAGTTACAGTAATTGACGCATCTAAGTGTAAGATTTATCTCAAGAATTTTGCTGAGTTCTATGAGAATCAGATCAAGTATGCTGGAACAATCATTCTGTCACGTACTGGTGATATTAAGCAGGAAAAGCTCGACAAGGCAGTAGAACTTATTAAGGCTATTAACGACAAGTCCCAGATCATTACAACTCCTTGGGAAGACCTCTCAGGTGAGCAGATTTTGAAAGCTATCGAGAATCCTTTGACAGCTGCTGATATGGCTGAAGAGTTGCTCCATGAAGAAGAGCATCATCACCATCATCACGAGCACAGTGAGGAGTGCACATGCGGCTGCCATGACCATGACCATGAGCATGAACACCATCATGATCATGACCATGAGGAACACGAGCACCATCATCACGAACATGGCGAGGAATGCACATGCGGATGTCATGACCACGACCACGAGCACCATCATGACCATGACCACGAAGAACACGAGCATCATCACCACGAGCACGGCGAGGAGTGCACAAGCGGTTGTCACGACCATGATCACCACCATCATCACGCAGATGAGGTATTCGATTCTATCGGCTATGAGACATCTCGTAAGTTTACAATCGAAGGACTTGAAGATGCACTTAATAACCTCGATGAGAACGACAAGTTCGGTATCATTCTTCGTGCAAAGGGTATCGTAGCAGGAGAAGATGGAAAGTGGATTCACTTCGACTATGTACCTGGTGAAGTATCCGTACGCAATGGAGCTGCTGATGTAACTGGTAAGCTTTGCATTATCGGATCTAAGGTAAATAAGGACGCAATTAAGGAACTCTTCGGTCTTTAATTTATCGAAACAACAATAAAACCTAACACTTAAGCTAACAAATTAATCGATTTGTTAGCTTTTTTGTTAGGTTTTGCCCGATTTCTAACAGTTCATCTTACAAAAAGTCCGTTTTGTAAGAATATTTGTTAGGTTCTGTTATTAATTATTTCTTATCCTGATAAGCGTGACCATAATCAATCGGAGGAGCCGTGACAGAGACGCAAACGAATTCTCCATCACCATCATTAAGCAGACCATGGACATCATTATCAGCAAAGCGAACTACATCGCCAGCTGTAAACTCCATTATCTGTCTCCTTCTACATTTTCTTTCTTCTCAAAGAACGCTTTGGACATCATGTCATATTCTTCTGGAGTACAAACCTCTCGACACTTAGGCTCAAACGAAGAAGTTACCTCCAGGCAGGATTTAAAGTTAGTACAAGGGTACTCAGGGCATTCTCCACAATTAGAAATACTACGTTCAAAACAACATTTAACAATGTTATAACTTAGAATGGATACTCGCTTCCTTCGTTATTAATAAATCTGTGGCCTGTCTTATCGTATCTTTTTGTCTCAAACATAAGTCTTAAAATCTCAGCAGCTTCATATGAAGACAGTGGGGCTGGATTATTAGGATCGCCATCAGTACGAATCCAGCCTGGATGAACACAGAAGATATTAATCTTATCGTTATCCTTAAAAGTATTAAACAAATTCATTGTGCCCATATTCATTACAGCCTTGGCCATACCATATTCGATTAAGTTGGTGCGATAGCACTTAGAAATGCTTCCTGCTTCAGATGTAATGTTCATAACAAGACCCATATCGTCGCCAGCAGTAATTAGGTCGTAGAATGACTGTACAACACGAAGTGCACCAACACCTGTGATATTAACGGTATTAGCAATATTGTCTAGGTTGACATCGAAGAATTCTTTATCACAGTCAGCGGATACGCTTACAGCGTTATTAATTACAGTATCGATATGATCAACTACACCATCCAAAGACCTTCTAGCAGAACGAACAGACTCAGTAATACCTATGTCCATAGTAAGGATAATAAGCTTATCGCCATACTGCTCTTTTAGTTCATTAAGTCCCTTTGATTCCTTACGAATCGTCGCGATTACTGTATCGCCATTTTCAAGATAGCGAAGAACGAGATTAAACCCGAGCCCACATTCCTTACCTGCACCTGTAACCATAACGATTTTATTCATAACATTTCTCCTTAGCTATTCTTCTCGTATTGTATATTCTCTCGTCCCATTTGGCCAATGAGTCTATAAAACCATGTAAGCGATACTATATCTGTCATTATATCGCCTACAATCTGTGCCCATACAAGTCCAAACATACCAAATAAGTGATTCATTAAAATAAGAAGTGGTACATAAAGTATTAGCTGTCTTATAATTGCAAGCCACATCGCAACCTGGCCTTTGCCCATCGCCTGCACAGAGAACAATGTATGGAAGGCCATAAACATAAAAGGCGTTGCTAGGCATCTTACTCTTAAGAACTGCGCACCAATTTCAACTGTAGCAGCATCCTTTATGAACAGATAGAGAATCCCTGGGGCAAAAGCCTCATACGCTACAATACTAATTGCAGCTACTATTAGTCCGCATGTTCGTGAGAAATTGATTGTATTTTTCATACGTTTAACATTTCGAGCAGAGTAATTATAAGCAACAATCGGGATAATTCCTTGGCAGATACCCATGCCCGTGTTAAGTGGAATTCGCTCTGCTTTTAAGATAACGCCAATAGCAGCAAGAGGAATAGGGCCGTAAGCAGACATCAAGCGATTAATCATGATCTGAGAAAAATCAAAAAGAATATTAGACAGACCTCCCGGGAAGCCATTAATAAACACGGACTTTATATCATTACTACTTGGCATACGTCCCTTAAGAGAAAAACGAAGTACAGTAGTGTCGTGAAGACGTGATATGACTACAAGGAAATAAATTAAAGTAACTATATTGGATAACAAGGTAGCTATACCTGCTCCAATAATCTCATTGCCCTTAGGGAGCAAAACGAACATAAAAAGTGGGTCTAAAATTACATTTAAAACACCACCCATCGACATGCCAAAACCAGATTGCTTGGAGTACCCGACAGAACGCAAAAGCTGCGCACATGTCATCTGAAGCATAGTAGGGATACCTCCTGCTACTACAACACACATTGCATATTTACGTGCCATCGCGAAAGTATTCTCGTCAGCGCCCAAACTTTTAAGCAACGGATTCATAAATATAAAAACAAGAGTCGACCAGATAATCCCCATAATAATTGCAGCGTTAAATACAAAAGCGCTTACCTTAGAGGCGTCTTCTCTCTTATCGACACCAAGATGCCTGGAAATCAAGGTGCCTCCACCAAGACCGATGATGGTAGCAAATGCACCAGTAAGATTAAAAACAGGAAGAATCAGTGATGAAGAAGCTACCAGGCAAGGGTCACCTGTCTTACCAATAAAGTACGTATCCGCGAGATTATAAATAAGCACTATAAGCTGACCTATAACTGTAGGTATAGCCATAGTCGCGACGGCTTTTGGAATAGGATAATCTCTAAATATCTTCTCGTCTTTTGTCGTTGCCATAATAAAATTTATAGCATAAATAGTGTATACTCGCTTATATATTGCTTATAAAAATATAATAAAAAGGAGATAAGTGATGAAAAAATTCTTTAAAAGAGTTTTGGCCATAGGTCTAGTTACATCAGTTGTGATGACATCCTTTACAGCCTGTTCTAGTAATAAAGGACGTGCAACCATTGATTCTGATACACCATGGTTTAACGTAACCAAACTTCCAATTGGTGTGGATATAGACGCATCCTTAATGGAGTATTTCTCCACTAAACTTGTTGGAGTTACAGATACTGAACTTATATATTCTGCTTCCGGTACATATAAACTGCCAGACGACTTCGATTGGGAAACAGATAACTACGGCGATTATGAGTATAACGAAGTAATCGTCTATGATTATGAAGGAAACAGAATAGGGTCTGTGGATATAGCCAGTGCTTATAAGAATGCAGCATTAGGCGAGACTTTTAGATTTAACAGCCTGTCAAGAATTGGTGATGACTATGTAGTCGATATTACAAGCTTCACTAATGGCTATTCAAATTCTGCTGACTATCAGGCAATTCTTGATATTGATACTGTGACTTTATCTTTATTTGTAGAAGTTCAAAAATCTGAAATCGAAGAGCAGATTAGCAACAATGAAGATGGTAATTTCCAAAGCCCATTTACTGTTGGCGATTGTACTATTACACCATTTAGTATCAACGGCGACAGATTCTCTTACATCCTCATAGTAACTGATTCTAACAATAATTCTACTTTACTCGATTTTAGAGAGTTGTTCAGCACCGAGATTTTTTACAACATATCCAACATTATTGATCTTGGAGATGGAAGAGGACTTATTTTTGCAGGAACAGAATCCGCTTCTGGTACTGCTTACTACATAATTGATACAAATACATTAACTGTTAGTCCATATACCGAAGATATGTCATGGCTTGATGGATATGTGTATAACATCGAGAATGTAGATGGATATGGTTCTGTCGTAATTGATCAGGAAGGTGTTCGCAGTATAAATTTTGAAAATCATACACTTGATTACATTCTTGATTTCAACGATACGAATGTAAACAGATCTGATGTAACAAATGCGAAGCCAGTTTATATCAGTGATAACACGGTTATTATCGAAGGAGAAAACTTTACTCCTTCTATTGAATCTAGCAATAACTTATCTGCTATATTTATTTTTGAAAGAGCAGAAAGCAACCCTAACGTTGGTAAGGCTATTCTTACAATAGCAAGCCTTGGTTCATACAACTATTCTATCTGTGAGAGTATGTGCAGATTTAACGAGAGTAATCCAGACTACTTCCTACAGATTGATACAAGATATGTTATTTCCAAGTTCTATGATTCAAGTTACGGAGACGGTAATTCTGCAGGTGAATATGCTGAGCAGGCTCTTGGAAATCAGTTGTCCGTTGACCTTATTTCTGGAGAAGGCCCTGATATCATTATCGATGGTGGTAACTATTCTCAGCTTAATAATGCAGATTATCTCTTAGATTTAAGCGACTACGTTTCTGGTCTTGATTCTTCTAATTACTTTACTAATGTCATTGATGAAGCAAGAACAAATGGACAAATCTTCCAGTTACCAATTACTTATACCGTAATGGGTATTGTTACTGAAGAGTCTAATATAACGCCTGGACAAACAGGTTTTACATACGATGAATACAATGAATTTATAAATACAGTATGTAATGGTGTAAATCCTCTTAATTTCAAAACTCAGACAGATTTCTTCATTCAAGCATTATCTTTTATGCCTGATTTAATGGAAGAAGACGGAAGCGTTAATTTTAATAACGACGCTTTCGTAGCTTTGGCAGAATATACCAGGGATTATGTTAACAACGCTATCGAAGGTGAAGAAGACGTTATTGCTGCAGATCAGGCTGCTTTCGGGCAGGTTATCTTAAGCATAGATAACTACATTAATTCTATCCTTGGCTCTGCAAACCCACGAGTTCTCGTAGGGCCTCCAACATATGATGGCAGAGGACCTCTAATTTCAGGCCAGAATACCGTAGGTGTAGTAGCTGGTCTTTCTGCAAGCGAGACTGATGCATGCCTTGAGTACGTTTCCTTGCTCCTCGACGACAGCACACAGTATCAGCTTGGTATCATATCTGGTATTCCTATTAATCGAAATGCATTCGTTCAGGTAGGCCAGGACGCTATCGATAAGCATAACAGAGATCTCGAGCACTGGTACGGCAACATGTCAGAGGCTGAGATTAGAGAAAATGGTGTAAACCCAAATCCAGTAGATTATTCCACAATCGAGGATTTTGAGAACTTAATTGCTTCATCTAGCACATGGGTTACAACTGACGGTGCAATTAACGCTATTATCAGAGAAGAGATTCCAGGCTACTTTGAAGGACAGAAGTCTTTGGATCAGATTATCGAAGTATTAGAGAATCGTATTCACACATTAGTTAATGAACGAGGATAATCTTTTAATCCTGTTAACACACTAAAAGGGCAGCTAACCACTGCCCTTTCTTTATGCCTTTAATTGAGCTCTATAAAGGCTCCACTAACACTACTATCATAATAGTCGCTGTAGCCTGTATCATTAAGGAATTGTATTCGCTCATCGTTATTTGCCATAACTATAATCAGATAATCGTAATCATTGAGTCTTGTTGCATAACTATTTACATTTTCAGAACTACAAACATCTACGTTATCACACCATAACTCATAACGGGCTATACGCTCTAGTACCACATTATCCATATCAGAATAGATTAAATATCTGTTCGCACTGGTACTATCATGGCCATCAATTACGTCATCTAATATTTTTCGAATAGTAATATCATAATTTGGCTTCGACAAAACATCGCGTGCATTATCGTTAACAGCTATAACTGGAATTATCGACAGGCAGGCAACAATGACAGCTACTATTTTATTCTCCGTTTTACTCTTATTACTTAGGAATAAAACCTGTGATAAACCAATAATAAATATCATCAGAGACATGATATATCGATCATAAGATACCAGGTATTTTGCTTCCTCATATGGCATGGAAAAGATGTACATTCCAAGCAAAGAAAACACATAGAGAACATAGATTAGTAAAGGAACTGCTGTTACGGCAATCGCACTACGTGGAACCTCATGTCCCACATAACTACAAAGAACAACAATCAGTATTAACTCAGATATTAAAAGCAGTAAAAGGATAGTCTCGTTAACCTGAAAATATCCGAGCATTCTTGCAATATCCTGTATGTCATCTGATGTTTTACCATGAAAAATATTCTGATAGTAATTGACTGATACAGCGTGATTACTATTCTTTGAATCCGGGAAAACTACCGCGAGTCTGATTCTCCATAAAATTACTGTAATAACAGGCAAAGCAAAATCAAATATCAAAAGCCTCTTAAAAACCGTATCTGTAACAAGAGATTTACGATAATTAATCAGGAGATAAACCCACACGCACAGAACAAAAAATATACCACTGTTTTTAATATTAAGCAGGAAATAAAACATCGGTATGGTAACCATCAGACCAGTAATAAGACTCCTGCCATCATCGACATTTTTGTAGTAAGCAAGAACACTTAAGATTCCGACTGCAACTGCAGGCATCAAAGTATCTACAAGAAGATCTGTCGTCACTCTGTTATTTGCTACATAAGCAAATACAAAATAAAACAGCACTGGTACTATAGCAATTAAGTTTTTACGCTTAACAAAAGATGCCATAGGAAGCAGGAAGCTTATCAGTAAAGCCTGCTGAGCAATTATCATTACGCTTTCTTTTGCAACTGTTATTCGGGTAACAAAATACAAAAACAGCGAGCTTGCCAATGGATATTCCTGGTACTGAACCATATAGTCCTGCGCGACAGGCATTTTGTTGCTTAAAAGCATCACCTTAACCACAGCAGCCCAGTGTGTGTAATTGTCATTGTGGTAAACAGCGAAGTCTCTGCAAGCAGTGGCTATGGTAAAAATTACAGCTATCCACGCGCCAAGTATTAAATAATCCCTCTTAGTAAAAATACGCCATGCATTTCTTCTTTTGATGGCATACCATAGAGTTAATGCTACTCCACAGGCTATAACCAGCACCGTTCCGACAATGAGGCTGCCACATAGACCAGTAAAAAACAAAACCAGACTAATCGACGAACAAATAACAGCAGGAATAAACTCACTACGAAGTCCCAGTAGATCCTTAATAGCGACTGCAAAACCCACGAATGTAATTAATAGCAAAACTACCCCAAAAACCGTCATCCATCATCACCCATAACGAATTATTCCAATTTTTGCTATTCTACCACATAACAATGAGCATCTTCTCTTAAAGAGCGCCAAAGCCCCCAGACATATCACTGTGAGACTGTAGCATCTTTAATTTGGGAGCGCCAAAGCCCCTGTGCAGTATGCCATTAGTAAAGACCCCTGCTACGAGTTCCGCAGACACAACGTGTCGAGGACTATTATCAACGAAAAGAGGGACTTTCCGCGACCTAAGCACCGCAGACGCGTTAGCGTCGAGGAGTTTGTCGAGCGGGAATCCCTCTTTGAGTTGGCACTCCCAACAGGAATCGAACCCGTACCAGCAGTACCGGAAACTGCTGTTCTATCCATTAAACTATAGGAGCATATGAACGGAAGGATTATATCACTTCCGCGTTTTTTCTTGGACTAATATATCCAGTATATCGATAGCTTCCTGAGCTGTTCTCTCATGATTCTTATCACGAGGCTTATAGTGAAGATATGGCTTGCCCTGAGCGCAGAACATGATGCGGCCGGCATATTCAGGACGACCGAGAAGGATGCTTACTGTCTCAAAATCTGCCTTGCGATCAGATGCAAAATACAAAAGCACTCCAGTATCCTTAATACATACACGCTCAAAGCCGGCTTCTGCTGCCAAAGACTTAACGAGGGCTACCTTAGATAAGAACAATACTTCCTTCGGAGGCTCGCCATAACGGTCAGTTAACTCGTCGATAATATCGTCATAATCCTTCTCATTAGAAATAGAACCTAAGCGACGGTACGCTGCCATTCGAGAAGCTTCATCCTCGATGTAATAAGGAGGAATATAAGAATCAAAATCTATCTCGACATTAACAGACAAAGGCAGCTTAAACTCAGTATCACCTGTCTCATTTAAAAGCTTAATTTCTTCGTCGAGCATACGGCAGTACAATTCATAACCAATAACATCCATCTGTCCATGCTGTTCTGCACCAAGAAGATTACCTGCACCTCGAACCTCCAAATCACGAAGAGCGATTTTAACGCCCGAACCAAGCTCAGTAAACTCACGAATAGCCATAAGTCTCTTACGTGCGTCGGAATTCATATCCTTATCCGGACGATAAGTAATGTAAGCATATGCCTGTCTGTCAGAGCGTCCTACTCTTCCCTTAATCTGATAAAGCTGTGAGAGGCCAAACTTCTCAGCATCTTCGACAATCATGGTATTAACATTAGGCATATCAACACCAGACTCGATGATAGTTGTACAGACAAGAATATCTGCCTCGCCCTTAATGAAGCCATCGACAATCTTTTCCATCTGATGCTCACTCATCTTACCGTGAGCAAAAACAACACGTGCATCAGGCATCAGGGATTTAATATGAGCTGCTCGAGAATCGATATCTGCAGTCTTGTTATAAAGCCAGAAAATCTGACCGCCACGTGAAATCTCACGAAGACATGCCTGAGTTGCAATCTCTTCATCAAACTCCATTACATAAGTCTGTACCGGGCGTCGGTTAATCGGCGCCTCTGTAAGCATTGAAATATCGCGTATACCAGACATAGACATATGAAGGGTACGAGGGATAGGTGTAGCTGATAAAGTCAGAACATCAACATTAGTTCTAAGGGTCTTAATCTTTTCCTTATGGTTAACACCGAAGCGCTGCTCCTCATCGACTACAAGAAGACCAAGCTTGGTTGGTTTAACGTCATCAGACAGGATTCTGTGCGTACCAATAATTACATCAGCCTTGCCTTCTTCGATGTCCTTAAGATTTTGCTTTAACACAGGGGCTGGCACAAATCTCGAAAGTAAAACGACATGCATCGGGAAGCCTGCGAGACGTTCCTTGAAGGTATCGTAATGCTGCTGTGCAAGCAAGGTTGTAGGCGCTAACATAAACGCCTGCTTGCCATTCATTACGCACTTAAATATAGCTCTGAAGGCAACCTCTGTCTTACCAAAACCAACGTCACCACAAAGCAGGCGATCCATTGGAACTGGTGATTCCATGTCTTTCTTTATATCGCGAATCGCTGTTGCCTGATCTTCAGTCTCAACATATGGGAAATTCTCTTCAAACTCCTGCTGATATGAATCGTCCGGGCCACACATAAATCCCTTATTAGCGCGACGGACCGCATAGAGTTTTACAAGGTCGAATGCGAGTTTTTTGACGGAGCTTCTTGCTCGCTCAACATTCTTCTTCCACTCCTGTGAATCAAGTGAAGAAAGCTTGGGAGGTTTACCTCCAGGACCTACATACTTTGAGAGCTTATCAATCTTATCAATTGGTAAATAGATAACTGCATTCTTGGCATAGCTAATCTTAAGATAGTCCTGATTTGACTTACCCATCTTAAGATTAACAAGGCCTTCGTAAAGACCAATACCATGTACATCATGAACTACATAATCACCTGGCGCTACATCGCCAAAGAATGTAATTCTGGCACCACCATTTTTCTTAGGAACATGCTTTTTCTCCGCTCCAAAAATCTCCTGCTCGCCAATAAAACTTGTCTTAATTGCAGGATATACAAAGCCGGATGGTAAAGCACGATTTACAATTTTAATATCAACTCTTTGCTCAAGCATTCGATTCTTAAATGCATCAATTCTGGAAGATCCTGTGAGCATAAATATAGTCTGTCCATCAGCTGCACCACCGCCATTACGAACAAAGTTAGCCAGAGCTTCATCTCTTCCCACCCAGTTCTCGCCAGCTAAGCCTGGACAGTCGACGGTTACACCTCCAGGTAAACCACTTGAAGTAGACTTAAGGCAGGCAAGCGTTACTGCGCCTCCGAACTTATCTAATGCCTTCATGGAATCTGGAGCTTTGAAGATAGACTCAGTAGCACATCCAGGAGCCTGACCCAACTCATAAGCACTCTTAACTCTGGCCATAAAGTCAGCTGTATAACCATCCATACGACTTCTTCCCTCTGCGAATTCATCGACAAAGAGAAGCATATTATTCCTGTCTATATAATCGAGAATTGTATATGGATCGCTATTAGCAACTCCAATCCAGCGTGCAAAGCCTGAGATGCGCATTCCCTGACGAATAGCATCAGCATCAGCAGACGAATTCCTTTCGAGTAGCTCTCCTATAGGACGCTGTGAGGATGCATTCATCTTGTTAATGTCAGGAGCAGCTGCATGAAGAATATTGTCAGCTACCTTACCTCTTTCCTCCACGGAGAACGTATACTCCAGAGCAGGGCAGATTGTAACTCTCTTCATGGAATCTACAGAGCGCTGATTATCAAGGTTAAAAGTCTTAATCTGATCTATCTCGTCATCAAAGAAACCTATACGAATTGGAAGAGCCATATCAGGTGGAAAAACATCTACGACATCGCCTCTGGCGGAGAATTCGCCTACGCTAGAAACAAGTCCTACTCGCTCATATCCACGCTCAGACAAATGTGCTGCCAAATCGGAAGGTTCGTATGTCTTACCAAGCTCAAGCTTAATTGACTTACGCTTAAAAGTCTCTGCCTTAGGCATCTTATTAAGAAGAGCACTCGCGCAGATAATCGCAGCATCAAAGTCACCTCTTATAAGTCTCGAGGTAACACCTGCTCTCTCATATTCCTGTTCATGTGATGCAGCCACAGCAGATACGAGTGACAGTTCAGCTGGTTTAAGTACAGGAATATCATTACCAGTAAAAGGAGCAAGCGCACCTATCATACTCTTGGCACGTGTGACATCTGGTTCGATAATTACTGGTTTCTTATCATATTTATAAGATAAAGCCGCAATAAGATAGCCCTTCTGCTGCTCGCACACTCCAGTAATATTAACTGGACCTGCTCTGCGCGCCGCTTCATCAAAAAGCGACAGAAGTCTTCTATCAAGATTTATTAGTTCGAGGATTTCCTTAAGACCGCTTTCCATTTACAAGATCTTCAGTAGCCTTAGCCGCTGCCTCAAATGAATCATATACGGTCTGTCTTTGTTCCTTAGGAATATCGTTCAATACAAACGAGATCAAATCCATATGTTCAGGCACTGGTCCCGTACCGATACGTACTCTTGGGAACTCCTGCGTCTTAAGATGAGCGATAATAGACTTCATACCATTATGAGTACCAGCACTGCCCTTAGCGCGCACACGAATTGTACCTACATTAATATCGATATCATCATACAAAATAATAATATGTGAAGGATCGATTTTATAGTACTGAGCGAAAGGGCCCACGGCTTCACCCGAGTTGTTCATGAAGGTCTTAGGCTTCATCAGGAACACTTCGCTGTCACCAATTTTCCCCTTACCAAAAAGCGCGTGAAACTGTGTACGCTCCACTCTGATTCCATTACGCTCTGCCAGCATATCTATGGCAAGAAATCCACAGTTATGCCATGTGTAAGCGTACTTATCCCCTGGGTTACCAAGGCCCACAATAAGCCAGCTATCAGCCATTAAGAATTAAACCTCCGAGCGACGCTCGTCGAGCTTAATTGGTGTACGAGTACGGTTCTTGTTTGCAACCCACTCTTCCTTGTTATCCTGCTTATTACGTGCTATACCAAGTCCTAATGCAGGAACATCCTTGGTAATTGTAGAACCAGCAGCAATATAGCAGTCGTGACCTAATTCAACGTTAGCAAGGATATTGGAGTTACCACCGATAAATGCATTATCACCAATAGTACATCCAGCTTTATCAACACCGTCGTAGTTACATGTTACAGTACCACAACCAAAGTTAACGTTCTTACCTACTGTAGAGTCGCCGATATATGTGAGGTGTCTTGCACGAGTAAAGTCATCGATAGTGGAATTTTTAACCTCAACATATGCACCGATAGTTACATTGTTATTAATTCTTGTATCAGGTCTTATATGAGAGAAAGGTCCAATACGGCAGTCGTCACCGATTGAGCAATGAGATGCGATAGAAGAATCGATAGTTGTGTGGTCACCTACGATAACTGTATCAAGTCTCGTATGCTCACCAATAAGACAGTCTTCACCAATTACTGTTTTGCCCATCAAAGTGGAGCCCGGAAGAATGATTGTATCTCTTCCAATCTTAACATCAGAGTGAATCCATGTAGATGTCTCATCAACAATAGTTACACCATTCATCATGTGCTTATAGAGAATTCTCTTGTTCATGATTTTTGTAGCCTGCAAAAGCTGAACTCTGTCATTAACACCAAGAGTATCTTCAAAGTTACAGATTACTGAACCAACCTTATAACCATCACCAATTAAGATGTCGATTGTATCTGTAAGATAATATTCCTTCTGTGCATTTGATGCAGAAAGCCTTCCCAGAGCAGAGAGCAGGAGAGGAGTCTTAAAAACATACATAGAGGAGTTGATTTCCTTAATCTCTAGCTCTTCTTCTGAGCAGTCTCTATGTTCAACAATTTTAATTACATCGCCCTTATCATCTCTTACTACACGACCATAGCCAAATGGATTATCAGCTCTAGCAGTAATCAAAACCGCAGCATAATCTGAACTTTCCATCTTTGTAATTGCAGTAGAAATCGTCTTCTCACTAACCATAGGAGAATCGCCAGGTAATACGATAACGTAACCAGATCTTCCCTCTAAGAAAGGCTCAGCCTGCATAACAGCGTGACCTGTACCTAATCTTTGTTCCTGGAATACATAGCAGACGCCTTCACCTAATACGCTTCTGATTTCTTCCTGCTTCTCGCCTACAATATAAACCTGCTCGTCACAACCTGCGTCAGCGAGCGCATCATAAACCCACTTAATAATTGGCTTACCTGCTACAGAATGTGTCACCTTGGAGTGAGCAGACTTCATTCTCTTGCCATCACCAGCAGCCATTACTACAGCACATATATCCATAAAAATAACCCGTTTCTTCAAGAATTCTGTAACCTAATTATAGCAAACAATACGTATTTAATTAGTGTATAATGTATGAAATTATCAAAGGAGATAGATATTTATGATCGCAATTTTGCTTGCAGCAGGTTATGCTACTAGATTATATCCACTTACAAAAGACAAGCCAAAATCATTACTTCCATTAGGAAAAAGATTAATCATTGACTATATTATGGATTCAGTTGATAAAATCCCTGGTCTTACCAAGGTTGCATTAATTACTAACTCTAAGTTCTATGCACCATTTTGCGACTGGGCAGGAGCATTAGATCGCGAAGGCAAAGCACCTGTTGTTGTTATCGACGATGGCACAGATGATGATTCCAACAAGCGTGGCGCTATTGGAGATATTATTTACACAATCGAGCAGCTCTCAATTGATGATGATATCTGCATCCTCGCAGGTGATAATATCTTCACTTATTCCATCGAGAATATGTACAATTTTTATCGTGAGAAGAATGCTCCTACACTAGTGGGAATTCGTGTTCCAGAGATTGAACAGCTCCGTAAACTTGGAGTTGGAGTTATCGAAGAAGATGGTCGTGTATCCGCAATGGTGGAAAAGTCTCCAAATCCTATCAGTGAATGGGCTATCTACGCTACATATTTCTACAATCGTGACATCATTCCATTATTTAAAACTTATATCGAGGAAGGTAATTCTCCTGATGCCCCTGGTAACTTCCCAGCATGGCTTTTAAAGCGCATGCCGGTTTATGCATTTAAGGGTGATGGCGACTGCATAGACATTGGTACTTTGGAAAACTATCAAAAGACATGCGAAGAGTATGAGAACAAATAAATTCATCTCTCTTGTTTCTATTATCATAACTGTATCAATCTGGGCAATAATTATTACATCCTGCTCTATGCCTATTGGTACTCTGGAAACATCAGAAACAACCTTTGTTCCAACTGCTATACCTACTCCTACACCGGAACCAACAGCAACTCCTACACCAACTAATACACCGATGCCAACACCGAGTCCTACTCCGGTTCCTGAATATGTAGAACCAGAGTTTGAAGAGACATGGTATAACGGCTTTGTTGATGCGCGTTCTGTTCGTGCTGTCATCGTTACAAATCCAGATGATATTACTGTGCTCGTTAATAAGTACTTCGCACTTCCTTTGGACTATGTTCCATCTGATTTAGTTTATGCAGATCACTCTGGCGGACAGCAGGTAAGGGCTGAAGTTAATGAGCAATGGTGTGCAATGTATGATGCATGTGTAGAAGCAACAGGCCAAGGTCTATATCTTGTATCTGGATATAGAGATTCAAATATTCAGAATTATCTTTTCTACAGATCAACTAATCTCAGGGGAATCGAATTCTCAGTTCGTAAGAATGCTGTACCTGGAAGATCAGAGCATCAGTTAGGCCTTGCCATTGATATTACACCAGCCGGTGAATCAGAGATTCTGGACGAATTTGGCGAGACAAGAACAGGTATGTGGGTTAACGAACACTGCTATGAATTTGGGTTTATTCGCCGATTCCAGTATGAATACCGTTATGAGACAGGCTACGATCAGGAAGCATGGCACTATCGTTATGTTGGCGTAGAGCTTGCCACATATCTTTATGAGAATGATTTGTCACTTGAAGCATACTATGGACTAGAGCAGGTTCTACCGTGGGATGAGTAATAAGCTTTTTCGTTCGCTTCGAACAGCAAGTGGCTTCGCCAACTCGCTCACTCAAAAGCACATAACTCAAACTCACTCGCGATTAAGCTCTTTACTTTTACTGTTGCGCAGGCACATATGGAAGAACTGATATGAAGATTATATTAGCCAGTAAATCACCTAGAAGACAGGAACTATTAAAACTCATTACAAGCGACTTCGAGATTAGAACGAAGGAAGTTGATGAGCGCGCGATTGAAGATGCAGTTGTGAAAAATGGCGGTACTGCAAAAGATGTTCAGTTAGAACTTGCCAAAGCAAAGGCTCATGCCGTCTGGGATGAACTAACACCTGATGAACAATTAGAATATGCCGTTATCGGCTCTGACACATCTGTCGTAAGTGGCAATGAGATTTTGGGTAAACCCGTCGACAAAGAAGATGCAAGACGTATGCTTACATCGCTCTGCGGAAAAGAGCACGAAGTTATTTCGAGTGTATGCGTAATTTCAGCCAGCAAGACTATCTCATGGACAGAAGTAACTAAGGTCAGATTCGGCAATCTTGATAATTATCAGAAGGACTTAATCGAGCGATATATTAATACGAATGAGCCTTACGATAAAGCTGGCGCTTATGGTATTCAGGAAGGCGGCGCTCTTCTTGTAGAAAACGTTTCTGGTGATTACTTTAATGTAGTTGGATTGCCTGTAAGAAGTCTAGCCAGAGTATTAACGGATCTTAGCTGTTTTGACTCTTAACATACTCGAGAATATTACCCTGTAAAATTGGTTCGCTTAAGTGGTTGCCCTGGAAGTAAGTGCAGCCATATTTCTTCAATCGCTCAAACTGACCCTGAGTGCCAACTCCAGTAGCATCAACAGGTATATCAATCTCATTAAGAAGTGAGATGATAGAATGAGTAAGGACTCCCTGTGCAGAACCTTCCTTCAAAGCAGCAGTGAAATTACCATCAAGCTTAACGAGGGAAATCGGCATAAGTGGAATTGAGTTCAGCGAAGAATAAGAACGGCCAAAATTATCAAGCGCCATCTTAATACCTGAAGATGCAAAAGCATCGAGAGTATTTTGAACTTCCTGAATCTTAATAGTCGCACCATCAGCAGGGATATCGATAATTAAGTTCTTAAGATTAATACCAACATCTTCTGCAGCAGCTAATAAGTCAATCTGTAAGTCTGGCATATGAAGCTGCGTCGCAGACAGATTTACAGTCATTGTTAAATTAGGATCAACTTTATTGATGCGAGCCAAAGTCTCAAAAGCCTGCATCAAAGAGAACTCACCGAGTCTATAGATATGCCCTGTCTTCTCAGCATAGAAAAGGAAATCTGTAGTATCTACTGTACCTTTACCTGGGAACTCCCAGCGAACAAAAGCCTCAAAGCCTGTAAGCTTCAGGTTAGCGTCAAAGCGAGGCTGGTATACCATATATATCTCATTTTCTTCAAAAGCCTTGTCGAAAAGCACCTTAAGCTCATCAATCTCAATCTTATCGAGGTATACGGCTCTGTCATTTGATCTGTCGTCCTTAAAGAACTCAACTTCATTGCCTCCTGATATAGCACGATAAAGAGCAGTCTCAGCCTTTTGAACGAGATCACCAGCATAGATAGAATCTCTTGGATATTGAGCAATTCCAGCATAGAACTTGCCTTCACACTCAGCATTAAGTGCCAGAGATAAGCTTTGAGCATATTTTCTGACATCGTCATCGTTATTAAAACGTGTCGTAATTAATGCGAATTCATTATTTGCGATACGACCAACAAAATCACTATAATCAGCTGCTTCACGAAGTCTGTGAGCCATTGTCTGAATGAATAAATCTACTACAATATGTCCATTTGATGGAGAGAATCTCACATCATCGTGGACAGTAAGATAGATGACATAAATAGGATTAATATTAATTTCTTTTCCTGCCTCAGCAGCATCCTGATAAGCGCGGTTATACTCATAAATCTTAACGTCACCATGTTCACTAATAGCATGTCTGTTAGGAAGAGTAGTAAGTGGATCTAAAGCTACATCACGGCTTGAATGAAGAGACTTTTTAAGCTCATCATTATCCTTAATTGATTCATGCTTAACGATAATACCCTGTTGAGAAGTTGAAATCATATTACGCTCAATCAAAGCTGTAGTCTCAGAATTAATTCTTCTCGCCTTCTCTATTGCGAGCTTACGATTAAGCTTATCAAGTCTTCCTATTACACGATTAATAAAGAACTGAAACAGGGTCAGAATTATTAATGACAACAAGGATAAACCAATAAGAACTATAGTGTTCTCATCATGCCTTTGCATATAAAGATACGTATAGAACATTAACTGAATAATCGTATATACAGTTGTGATCCAAAATCCTGGCGCACCTAAAGCCAGATTAAGAGAAAAACTGATGATAATTAAAAAGATGGAAATGAATACTCTGGCGTAATCAACAAATAAAAAACTCTGAATAAAAACACCTGCAACAAACAGGAGTGAATAAACAGCACAAGCCATAATAAAAACCGTTCGGCCGCGCCAAAACATTTTACGCTCATCGTAGTCCATGAAACTACTATAAACTATGGCATATTAAGAAACAGTGAATAAATATTAAAGATTATTGACGGTCTATCCAGGCCTTCAAAGCGTATTTTGAAGCTGACGCCATCGTATCCCAGGAAGAATCAGAACCAGCTCCAACTTCATCATAAATTGCACATGTAATAAAGCCACCTTTTAAGGCTCCATCAATAGCAATCGGTACATCCTCAAATACAATCGTTCTGGATACATCTGAATTTAGTTTTTTGGCTACTTCAAAATAAATATCAGGCTCACTCTTATCGGGCCTTCCTGGCAAATCATCAAGCGTAAGTAAAACATCAAGATATTTATATAATCCCAGCCTGCTGAATGCCGCATCTACATTTCGAGATGTTAAAGCAGTAGCGCATCCCATTTTAAAGCCAAGAGATCTAGCTTCTTCTAGAAATTCCATAACGCCAGGCTTAAGCTTAACTTCATTAGCATACGCGTTTTCTACAAACGAATTCCATTCCGCCATAATATCCTCGACAGAGTCAGGCAGGTTATATCGCTCCTTGGTATAAAAAGCGGCGTCTTCAATACGCACGGACTTAACGTAATCCGTGTAATCAGGAGTAACCTCGAAGCCTCGCTTAGAAAGAAAAACGACATCCGCCTGATTCCATATAGTCATGGAATCAAGCAGGGTGCCGTCAATATCCAGTATTAAAGCGTCCGCTTCTAATCGTAAAGACTCAAGCGGCGGTAGCATTAATGCATGAACTGAACTTTCTTGTAAAGTTCCTCAACAATAGCTTCCTTCTTCTCGTTGAAAGCTACCTTGTTGTTGTCGATAAGGTTCTCACCATAAGAGTCGATAGAAACGATTAATGGTCCGAACTCCTTACCCTGGAACTGCCACATAGCCTCTGGCATACCGAGGTCAAGCCACTCAACGCCCTTAACCTTCTCAATGCACTCAGCAGCAACTACAGCACATCCACCTGGGAAGATTGTGTGTACAGCCTTGGAAGCCTTACAACCAGCAGTTGTCTTAGGACCCATACCACCCTTACCGATGATAATCTTAACGCCTGTTGCCTCGAGGAACTCAGCCTCAGCCTTCTCCATTCTCATAGATGTTGTAGGACCAACAGCTACACAAGTGTAAGAACCATCTTCGAGCTTCTTCATAATAGGACCAGCGTGGAATACAGCCTTACCCTTCAAATCTACAGGGCACTCTCTACCCTGAATAACTACTCTGTGGTGTACGTCATCTCTACCTGTTGTGATGTCGCCAGTAAGATAGATTACGTCACCGATATGGAGCTTTGCGATATCCTCATCGGATACAGGTGTTGTTAAATGATAGATGCTCATAACTTAACTCCTTTGCTTGTAACGAAATCATAGGACATATCAGGATTGATCTTGATGCATGCTCTTCTGTGTGCCCAGCAAGCTGTAGAAATACCAACAGCGAGTGTAGCTGGGTGACGAGCTGCCTGCTCAATATTAACGCCCATAACGGAAAGCTTACCAGAAAGTCCACCAGGTCCAAGACCTACAGCGTTAAGACCCTTCTCGAGCTCTTCTTCCATCATAGCTGCCTTAGGGTTAGGGTTGTGAGAACCAACAGGACGGAGAAGTGCCTTCTTGGAAAGCTTAGCTGCAACCTCAGCAGAACCAGCGATACCAACACCAACGAGGCATGGAGGACAAGCGTTAACACCGTAAGATGTCATCTGATCGAAGATAACTCTAACGATACCCTCGTAACCCTCGAGTGGCATCAAAACCTTAGCCATACCTGGGAGGGAGCATCCGCCACCTGCCATGTAAACATATACTTCGATATCATCACGATCTGGAACGAGTTCCATATCAACCCATGGTACACGAACACCAACGTTGTTACCTGTGTTAATCTCATCGAAAATCTGAACTGCATTGTGACGAAGTGGAGCTCTGTCAGTAGCCTTCAATACAGCCTGCTCCAAAGCCTCACCAAGCTCGTTCTGGTATGGGTACTTAGTACCAACCTTAACGAAGAACTGGATAATACCAGTATCCTGGCAGGAAGGACGCTTAAGTCTGTCAGCGATCTCCATGTTGTCAGCCATTGCCTTATAAATCGTAGGAGCGAAGCCCTCAGTCTCAATAGTAGCCATCTCCTTAAGCTTTGCATCTACATCATCTGGAAGATGAGAGCCTGCATAGCAGATAAAAGAGGAGATCAAGTCTGAAAGCTGATCTATGATCTTTTCATCGTGCATAGGAAAACCTCCGTAAAAATAATCTTTTTAATTATAGCACGAGAAGTTTTATAATGTAGCAGTAACAATAATTTATAGCGAGGTATTTTCTTATGGAATTTGGTGTTTTACCCCCAGATGTTGAGCGAATGACTTTCATTAATGAGTGCGAAGTAAATGATATCCCTCGTGTAGCTAATACCAAGTTTCCTGAAGGATGTGACGTAAAGTCCGACATTCCATTTATTGACGACGGTACATCTGAACATAAGCTTGATATCTATTCTGTTGAAGGAAAGTCTTATGGTGACGAGGCAATATTTGTTATCCACGGTGGCGCCTTTGTCTATGGATATAAGGAGCTTGATAAAGAGTACAGTATGTACCTGACTTTAAAGTCTGGTCTTCCTTCTGTTAATACTAACTACAGACTTATGCCAGATACAGACTTTAACGGTTCTATAAATGACCTTTGCGATGCTGTTAATTATGTTAATGAAAACTATGGCTTTAAAAAGCTTCACATTACTGGAGATTCCGCTGGTGGATACTTAGCTGTTCTCATGGCCTTAATTATCAATAATGACAGTGTTCAGAAGGACCTTGGCGTAAATATTAATTCTGGAATCGAAGCATTGTCTGTAGCACCTATCTGTGGATGTTATACAGGTAATAAGGAAGTCTTCCCTATGTGCTATTTTACTAAGGGCGACAACACACTTCCTGAGTATGTCTATAACCTTATGGATTTAATCAAAACTACTGGGCTTCCTCGCACAGCAATCGTTACTGGAGATCAGGATTTCCTTATGGAAGAGAACTTCACATTCGAGCATTTCCTATCTTCAATTGGTGTGCCACATAGTTTTTATAACGCTACTTCACATGACGACTTCATCGCTCATCACGTATATTCTATCTGCTACCCTACAATCCCTGAGGGCAAAAATACTGTAGATCTTGTTGTAAAAAATGCCTGCGGCTGATATCCCGTTAATACTTCTTTTCTACGAGCTACTGCTGGGCTTTTTTGCCTATGGCTCTTCCCTGACAGCGATGCTGCCAAATATGGTATTTACATGCCTTTGTTTTGGTATTCCTCTGGGACTTTTATCTCTTGCTTTAAGAGGCGCTTATCGAAAGGCATATGGCATTATAATCCGTCTTCTTCTGGCTATTCCTTTTCTAGTGGAGCTATTTATCTTTATGCAATTTAAGACTTTCTATGACATCAATACAATGTTATTCGGAGGCACAGGTGCATTTGGAGGATTTGCATCAACTATTAAAGAAATGGTTTTCTCACCTAAGGGACTTTTATACCTGTTCCTATTCTTACTCCCTACAATTCTTTATGTTGTAAAAATAATCATTCGTAAGGATTTTAAAAAGTTTGAAGCCTGGAAGATTGGTCTTATGGCTTTAATCATTCCAGCAGCATTTTTTGCTAATCAGATAACAATCAAAGTTAACCCTGAATTATCAGCTCTTCGCGACACTCAATATAACTTCCAGGGAGCGCATAAGGAATTTGGACTTAATGAATCTTTACTTTTGGATTTAAGAGCTATGATGTCTTCTGATGAAGAAGTAGAATTTCAAAATATAGAGGTCCCTTTGACTGCTCTTCCAACAGCTACCCCAACACCTATTCCTACACCAGTTCCAACAGTTCCTGGTGCTACTTCAACCCCAACACCGACTCCTACCCCAGAGCCACAGCCTCAGGTTATGGATATTGATTTTGATGAACTTCGAGAAATGGGTGGAACGATAGCCGCTCTTGCAGACTACTGCGAAGGCTTAGAGCCAACTTATACTAATGAATACACAGGACTTTTTGCTGGCAAGAACCTCATCATGATTACTGCAGAAGCTTTTACTGCAGAAGCTATAGACCCCGTAAGAACACCATATCTTTATAGACTTGCTACAAGAGGTATTAATTTTACTGATTCTTATGTGCCTGCTACTGCTGGTACTATCGGAGGCGAATTCTCACATATCTCTGGAATGCTTCCTTATGATGGCGGTGTGTCCTTAATGCATCTTGTAAACCGAGGCAGCACATACTTTACTATGGGCCAGCGCTTGAATGCTCTTGGCTACTACGGAGCTGCATACCATAACAACGACTATCAGTTCTACGACAGACATATTACTCATAACGGTCTTGGTTATTCCGAAGGTTACACTGGATGGGGTAATGGTCTTGAGAGCTATATTGATCCTAACTGGCCTGAGAGTGACCTTCAGATGATGGAATGTACTCTTCCTACTTATATCGACCAGCAGCCATTTAACATCTACTATATGAGCGTAAGCGGTCATTCTAACTACAGTCGTTATGCTAATGCACAATCAAGAAATCACTGGGACGATACAGCTGACCTAGAAGGTCAGGTATCAGATACAATTCGCGCTTATCAGGCGTGCCAGGTAGACCTCGACAGAGCTATTGGATATATTCTCACAGAACTAGAGTCTCATGGACTTCTTGATGATACTGTAATAGCAATTTGCGCTGACCACTATCCTTATGGTCTTGAGCAGCCATACCTAGAAGAGCTCTATGGTCATTCAATTACCACCACAATGCAGCGCGACCATAATCGCCTTATTATCTGGAGTGGATGCTTGGAGCACGACGACCCGATTATCGTTGATACACCAACATCATCACTTGATATGCTTCCAACACTTCTTAACTTATTCGGTATCGAATACGACTCGAGACTTCTCCCTGGAAGAGATGTATTCTCTGACGCTATGCCTCTCGTATTTAACTTAGGATATGAGTGGAGAACTGACCTTGGCACATTTGCTGGTGGAAGGTTCACTCCTATAAGCGAAGACATAGTTATCCCTGACGGATATGTAGATGCAGTATCTGCGATAGCCCGTAACAGGATTAACTACTGCCGTCAGGTTTTATCTTCACACTTCTTTGAGTATGCTGTTGGCGACCCTAACGCAACAACAGAAACTGGCAATTAAGGCTTAATTTGCTGATAGTAAAAGCATGCAAGCTGCGTCCTGTCGCGAAGATCAAGCTTAGATAAAACAGAACTCATAAGATTACGAACAGTGCCTTCAGCGATAAACATCCTGGCTGCAATTTCCTTATTAGATAAACCATCTGCAACAAGCTCGATTAAGGTCTGCTCTTTGTCTGTAATTCCGTATGCATCAAAGTCAAACGAAGAGCTTCTGCCAAGTAAATCAGGAAGACGCTCTACAACCTTACTTCCATATACAATCTGACCCTTAAAAACTGCCTTACAAGCTTCTGGGAGGCCCGCGCAGTCCTGCTTTAAGATATACCCCTTCGCGCCTAATTTTAATGCCTTATTGATGTATTCATCATCAGTAAAAGTAGTAAGAAAAAGAATATTAGCGTCTTTATTTGAACCAAGAATTTCTGTTGCCGCATCGATACCATTAATATCATCCATACGAATATCCATCACCATAATATCTGGCTTAAGATTTGTATATAAATCGATGCCTTCACGACCAGAACTTCCTGTCGCGATTACTTCGATTTTTTCGTCATCGGTACTGCCAGAACCAGCCTCTAGAATTACCTTCAACGACATAGCTACAATTGGATCATCATCAACAATTATTACTCTCATTTATTCCCCCTTGGTATCGTCGCAAATACCGTAAATCCTTCCTCATTAGAACTGATACTAATTCTTCCACCGAGATTTTCTATGCGGGTACTCATATCACTTAAGCCCATGCCCGCTTTGGCAGTTAATTTGTCATTATATTCCCAGGTATCATTAATACCATTGTCCCAAATTTTAATTCTATAGAAGGTGATATTCTGCGCTACTTCAACCGTAACCTTCTTTCCATTACTATACTTCGAAATATTGGTGCACGATTCCTTGATCAAAGCCACTATAGCCTCTAAGACTTCGGTAGTTACAGGATCGTCAATTACTGTAGTAACATCAACATCAAATCTGTCTTTTAAAATTGAGGCGGCCTCATTAATCTCAATAGATAAATCAATAGACTCATCGTGCAAAGCATGTACACTTCTTCTGATAGAAGTCATCGCCTGGTCCATAGTATCGTTAACTGACTCAAGCTGGGTGCCTACCATAGGATCTTTGTTGATAATTCTTATCGCCTGCATCTGAACTAAGCATCTAGTGATTAAGTGTCCAACATTATCGTGAATCTCTCGTGCAATTCTATTACGCTCCTGTAGTGTCGCCATATATACAGCTTCATTTTGCTTTTCAGTAGCAATTTTCTGACGATTTTTAGCTTCCAAAGTATCGGATCTTAGTTTATCTATACCTTCTATGGCATGGATATTTTTGCCTTCTTCAATTGATCTGGTAATACCTAAGAATATCGAAGCTCCGGTAATCCAGAGTGGCATATGGTTACAGCCTACAAAAAATGCTGTTATCAGAGTCGGAAAAATTGATATGAACATGATTACAATATTTTGAGAATCAACCTCTGAGAGAGGCTTCTCGCGAGAGTACTTAATGCGGATACTATCAAGAGATTTAAGAGGGAAAACGCCAGTCATAAGAACATATCCACAGACAGGGAGAAGTATTGACGCTTCAGGGATAATGAACCACAAAAGAGGAAGTAATGCATAAATTAAAGCAGTCTTGCCAAGACCGCGAAGGTTCTCTGACAAGACTACTATTAAAGCTCCTATTAGTGTTAAGACGATAAAAGCTGTACCAATTTGTCCACCCTCAATTACGAAAGCAACTAAGGAGAGAAAAAGGATAATCAACTTGTCCAGAACACGTACAAACATAGTTCAATTATATTAAAAACTACACTTATTTGTTAGTAGCGGAAAGCTTAACCTTAAAAGCTGTACCTCTCTTCATTGAGTTGATAAGAATTGTCGCACCAATCAAAAGCAAGGAAAACAAAAGCTGGATTAAAGCACACTCGATAACCTTAGCTGATGAATACTCAAACTGATTAGCAATCATGCCGTTTACATAAGAGTACCAGTAGTGAGGAATGAATCTTGATACTACAAGAAGCTTTTCATCCATGAACCACATTGGAACGAACAAACCACCTAAGAATGCGCATGCCATACCTACAACATTAATTACCATGGAGAAAACATTTTCTGCTATATCAAATGCTGTAATAAGGATTGCAAAGGAAGATGCTACAAGTGTACCCATAAATGTGTTGAGATAAACAGCCCAACCATAATTCTTAAGGAATTCTGTGCCCCAACCAATACAAGTGATAACGATGCTAATAAAAAACCACATAATGAATGCGAATGTTGCCAGGCCCAGGAAACTACTCAACGTTCTTACTATCTTACGATTAGGTGAGATATCGATTCTGTCAGAGAGTTCTTTCTTAGAAGAAATCATAATTACCACACCGCAGGACATAGCAAGCATACCCATAGCGCAGAACATATAGTACTGACATCCGTTATAAATCATTTTTGCTACTAAATCAGATGAATCATTAGTCTCTTCGCTGCTGTAGATAGTAACCTCAGTCTTATCAAGAAGACTATCCATCGTAAGGCTTGCTGCCTCCGAAGAGGTCTTGCCAATATTTATATACTGTCTATAAAGGCCAATATACATATTAATCTGGTTATTAATAGCATATGTCTGCCAGGAACCATCAATACCTGAATAGTACGCTATATCACCAGCACCATTGCCATCTAATACGCTCTCTTCAAAGCCTGCAGGAATTGTCATCTGATAGTTTTCAACTCTGAAGTAAACCTGCTCAGCAACAGACTTCTCGCTCATGCCAGATACATCAGTCATTGTATTATTACTACTAAGATAATCAATAAGTGAACGGCTTAACTCGGAATCATCAAGATCTGTATAAGCGATGTTAAAAGAAGATTCTTCAAAATCAACATCATTAGATAATCCACCGCTTTGTGAGAACATAATAGCAAGCATTACGATAAGGATTACGGTATAAATAACCATTCCTTGCCAGTGTCTCTTAAGAAGTCTCCAAAAATTATTATAAAGATGCATAACTGTCTCTCCTCATATATACCGCGGACAATACCATAAATACAATTGCCGCTACCAAAATCTTTGCCATAGCTACATAGAAATCGCTTAAGTCCCTAGCATAAGTAAGATCAAAAAGTGCGAAGTTCATAATAGTTGCAGGATTAATATCGTTAAGAATCGGTGCATTCTTCTCAAGAATTGCTGGCATCTGGTTGTACATCTCACCGCTTAAGAATACGAGCAACATGATAAAGCCCCAAGACTTGTTACTGCGGTCCTTAGTTGAACCCTTCTGAAGCATAGCAATAAATGAGCCAAAAGCTATTGTGAAGAAATTACCTGTAACGATAAAGAGAGCAATATTCCCAACAGATGAAGTCATCGGTATGCCCATTACAAACTTTGTAATTAAGAACAATACAGCTGTAATTGCACTGCAGGGTATTAAGTTCGCGATTACTTCAGAAGTAACAATAGTGATTTTACGCTTAGGTGAGATATTAATTCTCTTTGCCACTTCAGATGCATCAGCTCTTACACTAGTTACAAGCTCAATACCAACCTGGAAGTTAAACATCATACCCATAACAATTGTCGTATAGAAATACCAGTCGTATGTATCGATATCGTCCTTATAAACGTTAGATTCGTATGCTGTGTACTCGATATCGGAAGACAATTCTTCAACCAAAGAGGGAATCATCTCAGGATTTGTAAGAGCAGCCTCGTAGATTAAGTGATACTGATTAAGGAAAGTATCCGTAAGCTGTCTTAAAACAACGATATGGGCTTCATCACGACCTGTATAAAAAGCTTTATCAACAACTATCTCGATGTCATCATCAGTTACATGAAAATAAGCATTAATTATTTGATCATCAACTGTTGTCTCTTCTGCAAAAAGTTCCTGCGCTTCATCACAGGTCTTAATATCGTCAACATAAATTAAAAGTGGCTCATCACCATCGCTTAAAGCTTCTACCGTCTGAATAAAGTAATCACCAAGCATACCTTCATCTTCTGTAACTACTGCAACTTTAATTGGATCAATACTAATCTCCTGATTGTAAATCCCAGCAAAAGCTACTCTGAAAAGGCACATCAAAGCGAAAGGGAAAAGAAAGGACCAGAAGTAGAACTGCTTATTGCGAACGGCCTTCAAAAGTGATTTTGAAAACATTTTCTTTCCTCCTTAGCCTTCATCTCTAAGCTGCTTACCTGTAAGTTCCAGGAACACGTCATTAAGTGATGGCTGAACTGAGTAGATCTGCTGTACTTCGTAGCCCTCTTTTTCAAGCAAAGACATGACTTTAACAATGTTACTCTTGCCTGCTGCCTCGACTTTAAGTGTCTTTCCCTGGTAATTTGCAGTAAGTACGTCACTATCCATCTTCAAAGTATCAACTACCTTAGGATCAAGACCTATAACTTCAGCTGTAACTATCTCATTTTTCTTAATCATTCTCTTAATCTCTGGGATAGTACCACTGGCGATAACCTGACCTTTATCAAGAATTGAAAGTCTTGTACAAAGCTGCTCAATCTCTTCCATATAGTGGCTTGTGTAAATGATTGTCGCGCCATTCTTATTAAGTTCTAAGATGCCTTCTAATATTTTGTTACGGCTTTGTGGGTCAACTGCTACTGTAGGCTCATCGAAGAAAATAATCTCAGGCTTATGAGCGATACCGCAGGCAATATTAAGTCTTCTCTTAAGACCACCTGAGAGCTTCTTAGGTCTGAAGTTCTCAAATTCCTTAATTCCTACGAATTCGATAGCCTCATCAACATACTGCTTACGAGCAGCTTTATCCTTGATATAAAGTCCGCAAAAGAAATCAATATTCTCTCTTACTGTAAGCTCATCGTACACTGCCATATCCTGAGGAACTACACCAATTTTTGACTTGATGTCGTAGCTTGCAGGTGTCATCTTTTTACCCATGATTGTTACTTCTCCCCCATCGTACTGAAGAAGAGACAACATGCAATTAATTGCAGTAGACTTACCAGAACCATTAGGTCCAAGAAGACCGAATACTTCACCTTCGTTGATACTTAAATTTAAGTGATCAAGAGCTAATAACTCTTTATATCTTTTTACAAGATTTTCTACCTTAATAATTTGGGACATAAAAATAGCCTCCTTCGTTCTTATGACCCTATTATGCGATTTTGCCTTTAGGGAAATAAGTAGAAGGAGTCACTATTTGATGTGACAATTGTCACTTTAGATTATTAGTGTGTCTTTTTATAAGTGCTGTTAATAAGCTTCGAGATTGGCTTATAAATCCAGAATGTAATGAAGGATACAACTAAGCCCTTAAAAAGGTTAAAAGGCAGGAAGCCCCAGAGCATAAGGCTCATCTTACTTGTGATATGAGAATTAACTGCAGCGCACATACCGATAATTGCTTCGAGAGGGAAACCTAATACAGATCCATAGAGAGGAATTGTAACGAAGTAGTTAAATGGAACTGCAATAATACCGAGAACTGCTGTAGCGATTAACAAAGCAGCAATAGCGCCTTTTCTTGTTCTATGCTTCTCATAGATAAAACCTGCAGTAAATACGAACATGCTTCCTGTAATGAAGTTTGAAAGCTCACCAATACCTGCAGTAGCTGTAACAGGAAGATGAATTAGGTTTTTCAAGAGCTCAATTATTACACCATAAACAGGACCCAGAGCAAATGATCCAACAAGTACTGGAAGCTCAGAGAAGTCGAACTTCAAAAATGGTGGCATAAATGGAAGCGCAAACTCTAAGTACATAAGTACAACAGCCATAGCTGCGAAGATTGCTGTACACGCGATTTTACGTGCAGTGATACGGTTGTTCTTGGAATCTTTGGTCAAATCTGACATAAAAATATCGTCTCCTTTCATCCGGACTCTAACCGTCGGCCGCGAAATCTCATCGCGTCAGTCCCGTCATGTTAGAAAATTTAACGGGAGTTGCGGGCTTACCATAGACTATTGCTTCTGGAACACCGCCGGTGGGGAATTACACCCCGCCTTGGATTCTTGTTGAGATTATAGCATTTAATTTCTATAATTCTATATAGATTTTAAGGAGGATAGAAAAAGTGAAAAAATTAATTGCATTTTTACTTAGCATGACGATGCTCTTCTCTTTGTGCTCATGCTCTCTGTTAAAGCAGGAAGAAGAGATTGAAGTTCCATCAAAAAGAGCTGCTTTGAAGGCTGCTGAAGAAGAATACGACCTGGATCTGGACTTTGTTTCTGAAGATATCTCCAGACACGAAGACGAAGCAACATGGGTGTTTGTTAATGAAGAAGTACGCGAAGATGGATCTTCAACAACAACTACTGTTACAGTAACATGGAGTGCTAACCATCCTGACAGATTCAGATTTGATGATGATGTTACTTATGTAGAGCCTCTGACAATTATCGAAGAGACTCCTACACCTACTCCTACAGAGGTACCTGTAGAAACAACTGTAGAGACTGAACCAGATTCAGAAAATCCTTATTCAGCAGGATATATCTCAGACAATAATTCGTATATTAACGAAGACATTGGTATTGAAGTTACTCTTCCAGACGGATGGGCATTTGCTACAAGCAGACAGCTCGCTTCGATTGCCAATTATGTAACTGACAATATGCCTTATGAAGAATGGGCTCAGGCTATCGAGAATGGCCTCGCAGTAACTGAGTTCTATATGTATTCTACTAATAATACGAATATTAATCTTACTGTAGCGGGTAATAACGGAGATCTTACTCCACAGGATCATTCTTCATATGCAGTAGAAAACTTATCAGATAACTTAGCTGCTGTAATTGAAATCACTGATATCGAAGCTACAGAATATGAGATTAACGGAATTACTTATTATGGTATTGAATTTGAAGGCATAATAAATGCTACTGGTGACACTGCTTACCAGCGTCAGATTTATATCCCTTCAGACAGTGGAATGATGGCAACACTCACAATTACTTCTCATACATCCAGAGATGATCTCGATATTCTCTTCGATGTCTTCAACGAGATCTGATTAAAAGAATTTATTACACAAAAAATGCCCGGACCAAAAATCCGGGCATTTTGATTACTAATAATTATTATTACTCAGCTGGAGTCTCTGCTGCAGCTTCAGCAGTCTTGGCAGCATCTTCAGCAGCATACTTGGCACGAAGCTCTGACTTCTCAGCAGCAATCTTAGCCTCTTCTTCAGCAAGTGCAGCAGCAGCTCTTGCCTCCTCTTCAGCCTTACGAGCAGCAGCCATAGCTTCCTCAGCCCTCTTAAGAGCCTCCTGTGCTCTCTTGGCAGCAGCCTCAGCAGCAGCCTTAGCCTCTGCTTCTGCCTTCTCAGCATTAAGTCTTGCCTCTTCTTCCTCAAGTGTCTTCTGAGCAGCATCAAAAGCTTCCTGAGCCTTAATTGTAGCAGCCTTAGCTTCATCAGCCTTAGTAGATGTAGAAGCAGCAAGTTCCTCTGCATGTGTGCAGGAATTCTTAGCCTCTTCCTCGAACTCCTCAGCTGCCTTACGAGCCTTCTCTTCAGCTCTCTTTGCTGTGAGTCTAGCATCCTGCTCTGTCTTCTTCTGAGCAGCAACCTTAGCAGCTTCATCAGCTCTCTCTGCAGCAGCTGCAGCAGTAGCAGCAGCTTCATTAGCAAGTGCCTGCAATGTCTCAGCGTCGCTCAAAGCAGCCTTATACTCATCTTCTGCAAGAGTAGCAGCAGCTGCTGCAGCCTCCTCAGACTTAATTGCAGCAAGTCGAACTTCTTCAGACTTCTGAACTGCCAAACGAGCATCCTCAGCCTTCTGTGCAGCAGTCTCAGCTTCCTTAATAGCTCTCTCTTCCTTGGACTTTGCAAGATCAAGTTCCTTCTTAGCTGTCTGTGCAGCGAGCTGAGCTGGGCTCTTAGGCTGGAACTTATTAGCAGCTGGATTAGAAACAGTTGCTGGCTTAGATGTAACACTGGATGCATTAGAAGCAGTTGCAGCAGGTCTTACTGGGGCCTTCTTCTCTTCTGCATTATTAGCAGCAGCAACAGCATGAGCACGATTAATGGATGCTGAAGGTGGTCTCTTAATTGGTGGTCTAAGACCTACTGGAGGTCTAGACTCTTCTTTTTTCTCTTCAGCAGGCTTATCGGAACTACGGCTGGCTTCCATAGCCTTACGCGCCTCCTGCTGAGCTCTTGCAGCCTCAGCTCTCTCACGAGCATAGTTAGCAGCTGGATTATTAATTACCGCCTGAGCAATATTACGAGGAGTAGCATTAGCACTATTATTTGCTGATGGTGTGCTAGCACTCTCTGTAGCAATAGCTAAATTGTCAGACTTGCCTCTCATCATCTGATTGAGAAAATTTGCCATTTCTATCATTCCCCTTCATATCTGAAAATACTTTAAAAATAAATTTAATATGATAAGTAGATTATATATTGTTAACAAAAAATTTCAAGATTATATATAGGTATTCAAGTGTTTTGAACAAAATGACTAATTGAAGTGTTAAAATTGTGTTAATTGCGGTTATGAGTAATGGAGGTTCTATGTATTTTGTTCCAGATGGCACTGCCAAATGTGGTTTTTATGAATGTCGTGAATGCAATTATCGTTTTTTAAGTCTTCAGACTACTCCACGCATCGCCTGTCCGCTTTGTGAGCAAGATATTAGTTATGAGATTGGACCTGACGAGTCCATAGAGGATTTACTTGAGACTTCTGATTTGAAGGAAATCATCGAGGGCGAAGAAGATGTTAAGCGCCTCGATCAGCTTTTGTCCTGTGCCTTTCAGGATGATGACGAATCCTGGATATAATAAAAATTAAGGAGCCTTATACATGCGAGGAATCTACACATCTGTAACAGACATTAAGAAGAGAGTATATGCTGAAGTAGCTCGTCTGTCTTATGATTATCAGGACGGAAACCTAAGGCAGATGGATGAGATACCATACAGAGTTATCCCTGGCGAAGTATCCCAGTATCGTGAGAGCGTATTCCTGGAGCGCGCCATCGTTCGCGAGCAGATGAGACTCGCGATGGGCCTTAATTTAAGAACTTTTTCTGAACACGCACCTGTTTTACAGGGAGCTGAAGAATGTGTTCAGCCTGAAAAATATTATCAGCCACCATTAATTAACATTATTAAGTTTGCATGTCACAAATGTCCTGACAATGTCGTGCGTGTAACTGACTCCTGCCAGGGATGCCTTGCGCACCCTTGTAAAGAAATATGTCCTACTGGAGCGATTACTTTCGAAGGGGGCAAGTCTCATATTGACGAGAGTAAATGTGTAAAGTGTGGCAAGTGCATTAAGGTTTGCCCTTATAATGCGATCATGAAGCTTGAGCGTCCATGTGCAAAGGTATGTGGTATGAAGGCCATCTCTTCTGATGAATATGGAAGAGCTGAGATTAACTACGATATGTGTGTGTCATGTGGTATGTGTCTCGCGCACTGTCCTTTTGGAGCAATTGCTGATAAGGCTCAGATTTTCCAGCTCATTCAGGCTATTAAGAGCGATACTCCTGTATATGCTGCCATCGCGCCTGCAGTTTCCAACCAGTTTGGTAAGGGTATGACTCCTGGTAAGCTTAGAACTGCTTTTAAGATGCTTGGCTTCGAGGATATTTTGGAAGTTGCAATCGGTGCTGATTTGTGCACCATCTCTGAAGCTCGTGATTTTGTTAACGAAGTACCTGAGAAGCTTAATTTTATGGGTACCTCCTGCTGTCCAGCATGGGCAGCCATGGCTAAGAAGCTATACCCTGAATTAAAGGATAATATCTCTATGGCATTGACCCCTATGGTTCTTACAGGTCGATTATTAAAGAAGATGCACCCAGGTGCCAAGGTTGCTTTTATTGGACCTTGTGCAGCCAAAAAGCTTGAAGCCAGCAGAACAAGTGTAAGAAGCGATATTGATTTCGTACTTACATTTGAGGAAGTAATGGGTATGTTCGAGGCAAAAAATGTAAATTTCGATGAGCTTGAAGAAGCCGAGGTAATGCATGGAGCCAGTGCTGATGGAAGAGGCTTTGCTATGAGCGGTGGTGTTGCTCAGGCAGTAGTTAACTGCATCGAAGAGATGTACCCAGAATATGGTCCTGTTAAGGTAGAAAAGGCAAATGGTCTTGCTGAGTGTCGTAAGATGCTGGCCCTTGCCAAGGTCGGAAAATATAACGGCTATCTGCTTGAGGGCATGGCCTGTCCTGGTGGATGTATCGCAGGTGCGGGCACTTTGGCTCCTGTCGAGGCAACAATCAAGGACATTAACGATCATAAGAATAAGTCCACTATTAAGCGCGCCCTACAAAGCGATTATCAGACTATGCTTGATATTCTCGAGGAGAAAGATAAATAAAAACAAGCGATACTATTATCGTTCTTTATTACTCTGTAACTGGAAACACTGAAAATATAGCTTTTGAAATCGCCTCGAATTTTGACTGCGAACTCGAGAGAATATTTCCGGGCAAAAAACTAAATCACAATATTGGAAATTACGGGCGAATAATTATTGGGACTCCTATAAGGAACCTCGATATACCTGATGCAGTAAAATTGTTTCTTACAGGACACAACTTAAGAGGCAAGAAAATCTGGCCTGTCTACACTTCTGGCGGGATATTTCGTTACACACCATATAAGTTTGCAAATTACTGCCCTGATGCCCGAATCGAAGAAGAATTAATCGTTATTTTTGATAGCGAAGGCAAGATTTATTCTAAGCCATATTCCGTCTCTTACTGGTGCCTAAGAATCTGCAAAGAAGAAGGAATACAATAATCAAAATGCTTATCCACTGCGAAGTTGATAGCACACCCCAAATACCTCTTACCTTATCCCCTCGCCAAAACTCCAAGATGAATCTCATAACTGCGTAAGACAGAAGATATATTTTTAAAAGCCTAGGATTAAGTTCAGGCTTTTTAAAAGACAAAAGCGTCAGAATTACAGCAATTATTACCTCGAAAAGCATCTCATACGCCTGCACAGGAACAAGTGGCACCAGTGACGGCGCAGGAGCACCCTCAGGATAAATGATATGAAGAGGAGAAGTAGTCTGGGCTCCATAGCAGCAGCCAGTCAGGAGACAGCCAACACGGCCAAATCCAGCGAGAATCGCTATTCCTGGGACCAATGCCGGATAAAAATCTTCTATATTCAGTTTGATTAGTCTAGCGGTTAAAAAAGCCACAAGTATTGCACCTAATAGACCACCATAAAAAACCATTCCACCCTGGATAAATAGTATTATGGCTTTTATAAAGCCCATACTCTGAATAGCATTCAATAAATCCGACATACTTAAAAGTAAATACAGAAGTTTTGCTCCTACTCCAGCTCCTACTACACCTAACATATAGATACACACTGCATACTCGGTGTCGAGCTTAAGTCTATGAGTTCTCCACACAATAAAAAGCAGGCCACAGATAACACCTGTGGCCGCCATTAATCCGTATGAAGGAATGTCTCTACCTAAAATATTAAAGGTTTCAATCATTGAGTATTAGTTCATAGCTACGATGCAGGCAATGCAACCTACTGTACCGAGAATAGAAAGCACGATAGCGATGATAGAAATAATCAAAGCTGCCTTACCCATACCGCCTTCATAACCCTTATTCTTAGCCATAATAGCAAGAATCAAAGCAACGATCGCACAAATTGGTCCAACGAATGGAATAATCAAACCAACAATAGCAAGAATCAATGCGATAACAGCCTGTGTCTTTCCTGGCTCAGCTGGTGCGGCAGATGTAGAAGCAGAATAAGAACCGCTTGTTGCATTGTTACTTGGATGCATTGGAGCTGGCTTGAAGTTATCAGGATCATCTACTGGAGCTACAGTAGATGCTGCAACTGGCTCTGCTGGTACAGAAATTGGCGCGCTGTGATCTGGCTCAACTGGCTTAAAATCATCAGGATCAACTTCAGTTTCTGTAACAAGTGGTGCTACAGGCTCTAAGATTTCTTCTACTACTGGAGCTGGCTCTACAGCTGGTCCAGCCTCAACTGCTGGTTCAGCTTCTACTGCTGGCTCGATAGTCTCAACAACTGGAGTAACAACTTCTTCTACAACAGGAGTAACTACTTCCTCAACTGCAGGAGCTGCTGTCTCCTCTACAACTGGTGCAGGAGATCCACAAGCGATACAAAACTTACCTTCGTTCTCCTGGCCACATGAACATGTCCATGCCATAAAAATATCCTCCCTTATAGGTTTTTAATGCTTGAATTGTAGTATTTTGCGCCCAGATAGTCAATTTTATAAGATTAATACGCTTGCTTCTGATAAAGATTTGAAATAATGCTTGACAACCATCAGCGTCTCACATATAATCATTCACGCTAACGCCGCTTTAGCTCAGTTGGTAGAGCAGCTGATTTGTAATCAGCAGGTCGTGAGTTCGAGTCTCATTAGCGGCTCCAGAATAAAACCCTTAGAACCTTCAGGTTTTGAGGGTTTTTTGTTATTGAATCATAAAGGAGGACAAAAAATGAGTACTTTTATGAAGACCATCGAAAAACTTAATGTAGATGTTTCCTGCTTAGGTTTTGGATGCATGAGATTCCCTACCAAGGACGGGAAAATCGATGAAGAACGCGCTTCAAAAATGATAGATGACGCGTACAAAGCTGGTATTAATTACTTCGATACAGCATATCCATACCATGGTGGTGAGAGTGAGCCTTTCGTAGGCAAGGTCTTGGATAAGTATCCCAGAGATTCTTATTTTCTCGCTACCAAGCTTCCATGCTGGGAGATTAAGACATTAGACGATGCAAAGGCAATGTTCCAAAAGCAGCTTGATCGCCTTAATAAGGATTATGTTGATTTCTTCCTCCTCCATTCCCTTTTTAAGGATCGCTGGGATAATATGCGTGACTTAGGTGTAGTTGAATACTTGGAAGAAGAAAAGGCGAAGGGCAGAATCAAATTCCTGGGCTTCTCTTTCCATGATGATTACGAAGTATTTGAGGAAATCGTAAACTACAAAGACTGGGATTTTTGCCAGATTCAGCTTAACTATATGGATACTTTGTATCAGGCAGGAATGAAGGGATATAACCTCGCCTTAGAGCATAATATTCCACTTATGATTATGGAGCCTATTAAGGGTGGTCTGCTTGCTAATCTTCCAGAAGAAGTCGACAGTATTTATAAGTCCATTAAGCCTGATTGTTCAACAGCTTCATGGGCATTAAGATGGGTTGCTTCTCTTCCTAATGTTAAGGTTGTTCTAAGTGGTATGTCTGCGCAAGACCAACTTGAAGATAACCTTAAGACTTTTGAAAACTTTGAAGTTATGTCTGACGAGGAAAATGCTGCTATAGATAAAGTAGCATCTGAGCTTCAGAAGCGTGTATTTAACGGATGTACAGGCTGTAAGTACTGCATGCCTTGTCCTGCAGGCGTAAATATCCCTGGCAACTTCAGCATCTGGAATCGCTATGGAATCTATAGAGATGCAGGGGATGCTAAGTGGCATATTAATAACGATATAAAGGAAAGTGAGAGAGCTATTAACTGCGTATCCTGCGGCATGTGTGAGCCACAGTGTCCACAGAAAATCTCTATTCGAGAAGACCTGTTAAGGGTTACAAAGACTTTTAATGAATTAGCATAAATAGCTATAAATTAAATATATATACTAAATATTTGATATATATGAGGGCCTCCACCCGCTAATGTATAGATAGGAAAATCTATTCATGGAGGTCCTCTATTTATGCCAGAAAATAAGAAACTCAATATCGCAGTTTTAGGTGCAGGCAATATTGCTGGAGCATTCTCTACAGCTCTTAAGGGAATTAAGGAAGATTATAATCTCGAGATGTATGCTGTAGCTTCAAGAAGCTTGGAAAAAGCAGAAAGCTTTGCCAGAACATGGGGATATGAGAAGGCTTATGGTTCATACGAGGATCTCGCATCTGATGAGAATGTAGATTTGATTTATATCGCTACACCACATTCCGAGCACTTCAAAAATGCTAAGATGTGCTTAGAACACGGTCGCAATTTATTAGTAGAAAAAGCTTTTACTGCTAACTTAGAGCAGACAACTGAGATTATAAAGCTTGCCAAAGACAGAAACTGCTTCCTGGCAGAAGCGATGTGGACACGCTATCAACCAGCATACAAAATTGTTAAGGAACTGCTTGATAACGGAGAGATTGGCAAGATTCATTATGTAGAATCAGACTTTTCAGTGCCTATCTCACATGTAGAGCGTCTGACAAATCCTAGCCTAGCTGGTGGTGCCCTCTTAGATCTTGGAGTTTATTCCATCACTGTCGCAGCTATGTATATGGGTTATAACATCCGTTCCCTCCAGGTAGATGGCGTAATTACTCCTGAAGGAGTTGATGCCACAAATGTAGTTAAGTTTACCTATGCTGACGGTACTATGGTTCGTGCCAAGAGTTCTTTCGTAGATAGTGATTCTAATTACGTTAAGTTTGTCGGAAGTAATGGATATCTTGTACTTAATAATACAAACTGCCCAGAGACGGCTAAGATATACGACGTCAACGGCACTTTGATTCACAATGAGAAGCTTCCTATCCTCGTTAATGGATACGAGTATGAGATTATTGAATGCGCTCAGATGATTCGTGAAGGCAAAAAGGAAGCTGTATCCATGCCACTAAGTGAGACAATTCGCATCCAAGGCTGGATGGACTCCATCAGAAGCAAGCTCGGCGTAGTATATCCATGGGAGACTCCAGACACAATTAAGCATGATGACACACAAATTTGGGGCGTATCCCCTGCATTTTCCGATGAAGACCCATGGGACAGGAGTAACACAACTTCATACCTCGAAATCTTCGATACTACGGACAATTCACGCAAAATTGTATACGAATGTAACAGTGTTATAGAGGCTCCTAACTGGTCTCACGATGGCTCATTTTTGACTTTTAACGGCGACGGATTGATGTATAAGCTGGATCTCTCTTCTGGAAGTGTATCTCAAATTCCAAGTGGTAATCTTACACGCATGAATAATGACCATGTGCTGTCTTCTGATGACAAATTCATCTCAGTAAGTGACGAATCTGACTCTACTGGCAAATCCAGAATCTCAAGAATCAATATCGAGACTGGAGAAGTAATGGCTATCACTCCTCTAGTGCCAAGCTACCTTCACGGATGGAGCCCAGATGACCGCTTTATTAGCTACTGCGCCGAGCGTAATGGTGAATATGATGTCTATGAGATGGAAATCGGCAAGACAGATTCTGAAGTAAGATTAACAACAACTCCTGGCCTTAACGATGGACCAGAGTACGATTCCAAGGGCGAATATATCTACTTTAATAGCGTACGTACAGGCTTAATGCAGGCCTGGAGAATGAAACGAGACGGATCAAAGCAGACCCAGCTTACATTCGATTCCCACCTGAATACATGGTTCCCGCACATTTCTCCTGATAGAAGCAAAATCGTTATGGTATCATATCGTAAAGGCGATTTATGGCCAGGCGATCATGTTCCAAACAAAACAGTTGAACTTCGCACAATGAATGCTGACGGTAGCGATCTTAAAACAGTAGCTACTATCTTCGGAGGACAAGGAACAATCAATGTAAATTCATGGTCTCCTGATAGTAAAAAATTTGCCTTTGTGAGTTATAAACGTAACTAGGGGGAACAAATATGCCAAGAGGACGCGCTGCAGCTAGGCAGGTTAACAGGATGTTATCCTATGCCAAGGCTAACTTTAAGACAGATGTATATGAGAAAATCAATGAATCCTATAGCAAGGGTATGAAATTCACAGCTGCTTTCTTCTCTGTTTTCTTCATTATATTTGTTGGTGCAATTGTTCTTTTGACATCTACAGGTTCAACTGTTGGCATGTCTAATGAAGCGATATCCGGGATTTTCTTTGGCTTGATGGCATTCATTTTCATCGGCTTTGGTGTTTATACTCAGCTTTTCCGTAAAAAGTTTGCGAAGGACTGGTATGAGTATACTCAGGACTTCCGTAAGAAAAACTTGGGCAAGTATATGTAAAGAGATCTGCTGACTGTATGGTTAATTCGCTTAATTTAAAAAGAATTCTCGCGAATAATTCGCTCTTGAAAAGACCTGCGTTACTTATATCGATTGTTCTATCCTTTGTCTGCATCTTTGTCATGATGTTCTGCTTCAGATACTCAGATATCAAAGCATATCAGGTATGGACCTTAGAATTCCTGGACTGTGTATTCGGCAAGACTGATGTTGAGTTTTACCAGTACACCTATATGGATCCAAGAGAATCGCTCATGCCAATGCCATGTGATCACTCGATTCTTACTATGCTTCCATTAATTATCTGGAACATCCCGCTCTGGATTTATCACGAAGTAAGAGGCATTATGCCAGCGGGTGGATTTGAGGATATGATCTGGCTTAAAATCGGCCTGGTACTCTGCCAGTTTTTTGTTGCACGCGAAGTATCAAAGATTATCCAAAAGATTAATCCGTCTGTGGATTCGATAATCGCTTATCCAATAATATTCTTGTCCGGAGATTTTATGATCTCCACCATGTACTGTGGACAAGATGAGGTCATCTATATTCTCTTCCTTGTTATGGCATTAAGATTCCTTATCTATCAGAAAAAATGGCCATTTTTAATTTGTGCGACTGTTGCTGTAACACTGAATCCACTGACGCTGCTTCCAGTTCTTCTTATGATTCTTTATATGGAGAAAAATGTCTTATTTATTTTAATTTATACGGTAGTCACTGTTATTCCGACTGGCATTTTTGAACTGGCATATAAGAATAATCTTATCTATCAAAATGCCGTAGTAATGAATGGTAATTCAATGAAGACATTATTCTCAACAGGCGTTACATTTAATCAGGCTATTGGTAAAGTACCTGTTCTTATAATTCTTTTCTGTGTGCTTCTTTTCTTATCATTTGTTACTTCCTGCGAAGAGAAAAATCACTACATGATAGTAAGAATTATGGCCGCCATGACGATGGGACAGATTTTATTGTCTACAGGAAGTTATCTGGATTATTTCTACAGAAGTCCTCTTTATATTCCATTCCTAGCTGCTATGATTTTGTGTTCAAAACAGGATCTTAGAACAAACCTTATCCTTTACGGATTATATACATCTTTTCAAAACTGGCTTTGCCTTTGTAATGAAAACAATTTGAACTCGTTTAATCTCGAGATATCGAACGAGTATATTGTTAAGAACTACAATAATTTTGGTTGTCTCATATTTGAGAAATACATTGGAGAGCGTATTCCTGTTCTTTTAAATCTCGGCTTAATTACAGCTATATGTCTTGCATTGGGAATTATTATTTTTGTAATTAACAGGAATAGCTGTGAAGAAGTATTTATCACCAGCCTTGAGAGCAGCAAACTTGTACTAGTGCTGTCATTATATATGCCTTTGATTCTCACGCTCTTTGTTGGCATGGTCGCAGATTATGCTTTCCGCATCCCATATCAAAAGCAGATTTTCTTCGGAAGCGAGTATCTCGACCAGACTCTTGGCTACAGCAACATTAACTATATAACTTACAGCAATATGCATACTTATGAGCATATGATTGTTTATGAGAGTGGTACATGCCTCATTAACGGTTACGATGAAGACGGAATAAGAAGAATCTATCCAGAAGGCATATCTTTTGGTCCATATACAACTTTGTATCCTGGAACATATCAGGTCTCCATTGATGGTGAGAATTTGGATGAGATAGGCCTCGCATGCACATCAACACAGGATGATATATCTATCAGCATTCCTATCAGAGAAGCTACACTATCTGAAGGATGGGCTTCATATCAGATAATAATTGATGAGCTAACACCTAACATAGAATTCAGTGTCTTCAACAATACTGCTGAAGACGTGATTTTACATAATATGACTATTACTGAATTGAAGTAATAATTATTCCTTACGCATAAGCTCAGCTATATAAGGGAGATTACGGCCTACCTCGTGTCGGTCTAAGCCATAGCCAAGGAGCCATGAATCATTAATCTCAAAGCCATAGTATTTAACCGGAATAGTCATAAGCAGGCGATCCGGATTTAAAAGCATTGTCGCAAGTGTGATAGAAGCTGGCTTTTTTGTCTCTAAGTTCTGAATCAGGTAGGCTGTTGTAAGTCCTGTTCTGATTACATCTTCTACAACCAGAACGTGCTTATTTTCTATATCTATATCGATGTCCTTAGTGATTCGTACTACACCAGTATTAGATGTCGTATCAGGAATATTTCCAAAGCCAATAGTATCGATTTTAATTGGTAAATCGATAGCCCTTGTAAGATCAGTCAAAAAGTATAGTGAACCCTTAACAACACCAACGACAATCAGTTCTTTGCCTATAAAATCCTCAGTGATGCTGGCGCCCAGTTCTTTTACCTTGGAGACGATTGTCTCTTCATCAAAAACGATTCTTTTAATCTCAATGCTGTTATCTAGAACGTCCACGATTAACCTCCGAACTGCTTTAGTCTTTCAACTAATTCCATGAAGTCTTTCTTGTATACGATGCGCACATTAGTACCAGGATAAAGCTCCATCACCTTACGCGCTTTCTTATTCTTCTTGGTAACGTACTTTTGATCCATAATCGTGAGCTCTAAGTAGAGATTAAATTTTGGAAGATAAAAGTCTGGAGAAAAAGCCATCTTAATATTGCCTTCCTCATCCCACTCTATAGGGAAAGTCTTAGGCTCATACATCCACTCGATGTTATACATATCTAGAATTCTCGCGAACTCAGCCTCCGTCTCATTTTTAAAAATTGGAGTCTCACTTTGGTGATCTATAGAATCATTGCCAGCTGTCTCCTTAGAGATTTTAAGGCGCTCCTCTTTTTTATTTATTAAAGCCAATACGGAAGCTGCACACTCTTCTACTGATAAGTTATCTGTATTTACCGTTAGATCGTAAGCTTCTATCTCTGATAAATCCGTCTCCCATAAAATACTGACAAATCGCTTATGTTTTCTGTCGCCATTTACTATTGAAGCCTCAGCTTCATCACGAGTCATATTAAACTGACGGGATATTCTTGATGCTCTGGTATTCATACTGGCTACAACTCTAATGTTAATTACATCCGATCTTCCATGAAGCATCTCAAAACCGCCAAGGCCTAATACAATCAGGTTCTCACTATTATCAGCTATAGAAATAATCTTTGCTTTTAAATAATCCTTGTAGGTAATATCTTTGCCTTCAATTAGTGACAGGTAATGCTTACTGCTCTCACCTAATCTCTCCTGCTCTTCCTCGCTTATATCAGAGAAAATGTTCTCCATCACATATTGTCTTGTAATGACTTCGCATCCAAGCTTTTGAGAGAGGTATAAAGAAAGCTCATCTCCGAGGCTTCCACTTTGTCTTGAGATAGTAATTATAGCCATACTTAATTATATCATTTTAAGGAACTATGATATACTTACACCCTAGTAATTAAGGCTTAGGAGTTACTCATGATTGAAGTAAATAACGTCGGATTAAGGTTTGGTGCACGTACTCTTTTCGAGGGCGTTAACATTAATTTTAACAAGGGATGCTGCTATGGTATTATCGGTGCTAACGGCGCTGGTAAGTCTACTTTTTTAAAGATTATTTCTGGTGAGATTGAGTCTCAGAAGGGCTTCGTGAATATCCCTAAGACGGAGCGTCTCGCTGTGCTTGAGCAAGATCAGTTTAAGTACGATGAGTTCTGCGTTCGCGAGACCGTAATCATGGGCCACAAGCGCCTTTACGAGATTGAAAAAGAAAAGGAACGTCTCTATGCCAAGCCTGACTTTAATGATGAAGATGGTATTTTATTAGGCGAGCTCGAAGGCGAATTTGCTGAGCTTGATGGCTGGGCAGCAGAGAGTAATGCTGAGATTTTACTTCAGGGCTTAGGTCTTGGAGAAGAGTACTACGAGCGTCCAATGCAGGAGCTTACAGCAGGTCAGAAGGTTAAGGTCTTGCTTGCTCAGGCTTTGTTTGGAAACCCAGACTATCTAATCCTCGACGAGCCTACAAACAACCTCGACTTAAATTCCTGTCGCTGGCTTGAGAACTACCTCCTTGATTATGAAAACTGCGTACTCGTTGTATCCCACGACCGTCACTTCCTTAACAAGGTATGCACACATATCGTTGATATCGACTTCTCTCAGGTTACTTTGTTCCAGGGCAACTACGACTTCTGGTATGAGTATACACAGCTTTCTTTGCGCCAGATGAAGGATCAGACCAAAAAGATTGAAGCTCGCCGTAAAGAACTTCAGGACTTTATCGCGCGATTCTCCGCTAACGCTTCCAAGTCAAAGCAGGCTACATCTCGTAAAAAGCTCCTCGAAAGTATGGAGCTCCCAGTCGTTTTGAAGTCTTCCAGAAGATATCCATTCATCTCATTTACTCAGGAACGTGAGATTGGTAATGATGTATTGTTCGTTCGTAATATGTCTTATGAAGGCTTGAACAATATCTCATTTACAATGGAAAAGGGAGATAGAATCGGCGTAGTTTGTAACGACGAAGTATTAATTACCAAGTTCTTAAATGTACTTGCTGGCGTAGTGCCTGAAGAGGATTTTAAGGGCGAAGTTAAGTGGGGTGTAACAACATCCAGGTCTTACCTACCTAAGGACAATTCTGAATTCTTCGAGGGCTGCGATTTACCACTTACAGATTGGCTTCGTCAGTATAGTAAAGACCAGACAGAGACTTATATCAGAGGATTTTTGGGTCGTATGCTCTTCTCTGGTGAAGAAGCTTTGAAAAAAGCATCCGTGTTGTCTGGTGGTGAAAAGGTTAGATGTATGCTCTCTCGTCAAATGCTTGTAAATGCCAATGTATTGTTATTTGACGATCCTACAAACCACCTGGATTTGGAGTCTATCACTGCTCTTAATGAAGGAATCAAGAAATTCCCAGGTTCAATCGTATTCTATTCACACGACCGTGAGCTTATGAATACAATTGCTAATAGAATTATTGAGATTACACCTGATGGAATAATTGATAAGCGCATGGGCTACGATGATTATCTCGAATGGAAGGCTGAGAACTAATAATGAAACCTCAAACGCTTGGACTTACAATAATATTAACATTTACTATCTTTATCACATTAGCTGGAATTTTTATCCTTACTAATGGATCATTTGAGCAGTACCCAACACCTGAACAAATTGAGAAAGCTCAAATTGTTGGATGGATGTTTGTAATAATTGGAGTTATGTCCAGCTCAATATCAATATTGATTTATTCTCGCAAGAGATAACCTGGTTAGATAATAGTATATTCACAAACTCTAAAGCACATAAAACGGGCACCACGTGATAAGTGATGCCCGTAAATTTTGGTCATAAATATGCTGTCTGATTAATAAGCGCCTAAGGCTATTTCTGCCATCTCTAATAACTCATCAACAGAGAAGATTGGCTGAGTGCAGTGCTCGCCATTTATCATTCTGTCTATTGTATTATCTCTGCTACTATAACCACAAAGGCCATCGATTATAGAGACAACATCGCCTTCAGGAGAAATTCTGAATCCTATCACACCTTCACTAGCAACAATATAGTTACCATCATTATCTGTGCCATAATAGGCATCCATATTCATCAGAACCATATATCCGCCCTGAGCAACGATTGATGAGTCATAATTTCCAAGGAATTCACCATCAACATACAAACTGAATGTATTATTATTCAAATTTATAATTACTACATCATCGCTACTATTAGTTACAATGCTACTAACACTATCAAGAGGTTCTGTGGAATTAAGACCAGCCAATGTGGTGCCAAAACCACTGGATTCTCTATAAAGTCGGTTTCCAAGATTATCACTTCCGGAACTTCCAGAAGAAATCTGAGGATTATTTACTTCTCTATATACATATACAAAATTATCGTGATTTCTAGCTACAAAAGCTTCCAGTCCTGTTCCAATATTAATTCTCTCAGCATCGCAGAAATCTGCTCTTGCAGAATTAACAAATGGGAATCCTATAGCATCTCCATAGTGATCACCCTCAAGACTCATAACAAAACCTATGTTATCTGACGAGATGTAGTAGATATAATCCTCTCCTACCTGAACATTAACAGGCTCGCCATATCCATAACACTCGGACATAATCTCACCTGTTGCACCATCAAAAACAAAGAATCTCTCATTGGAATAGGTAACTATCAATTCCCTGCCTGGAATAGTTGCACACTTAAGAACTGTCGAGAAACCGTCTCGCTCATACGACCAGGATAATTCATCTGTAGTCATATCAAATCGACCGATAATCTCATGCTGATGGAATAATTCTCCAGTCTGATGAGCCAGGAAATATAGACCATCATTAACTACCATCGCTCTTTGAACTGAATCAGCGTCGAGCTGGTACTGCTTGATAATACTCATATCATTCAGGTCGATTACTCTAAGATAAGTAACACCTATATCCTCCCAGTCATCACCGAGAACATAAACAACATAATTTTTAACGCACCATGCATTAAGCAAAGAATACTCAGAAACATCAACTGCTTCAGTATTCTCGATTACTTCACCATCTTCATCACGAACAATATTATTATTTGTCATCGGCATCATAAGATCACTTGATGAAAAAGTATTAATTACTGAATTAGATGTTACGTCGATAATGACAATGCGATCTTCGCTTGTGCTAACAGCAGCAACTCTTGTTCTATCATTATTAATAGTCATTCCAGCGTAATCACCTGGAGTAATCAAGGTATCTTCATAAGTAATAAAGTCATAAAGATGGATACCATTATTATTCAAATAATAAATCTTAGTATTATCGACCATAACGTACGAATAAATATTCAGGCCGGTCAGCTCTGAATCCAGGCCACTAAGACGACACACCTTTGCAAGTGAAACTACATCCCATGCATAGAGGTTTCCAAGCTCATCCAAAGCCAGATAGTATTGATTATCCAAAGAAAACTCTGTTCTTACAATGTGTCCTGGCATACCAAAACGAGCAAAAGAACCAAGCACACCCTGATCTGAATAAACATTCAAAGCCTGTGCCAGTGCTCTCTCTCCCGCTGCGGTATATGGCATAGTGTTGCCATCAACTTCAGTCAAAGAATCATAAGCGAGCTGTAAAGCCGTCTGTCTGTCGTCATCGTTATATGCATACAAAGACGCATTTGCTGTACTCTCAGACTGACTCTCTAACAGACTGATATTCTGATTAGCTATAAGTTCCGCCTGACTTGCCAGCTCTATATTCTGCTCATTTATTTTCTGATTCTGCAGATAAACGGCTATAAAACCAATTGAAGCTACAAGGAAAATTACAAACATAATCGCTGCGGCAATTGATACAAGCTTAAGTCTTCTTCTCATTGCCTTCTCACGATGACGCTGACGGAGATCATCATAATTAAGGTTAAACATCTTAGCCAGGAGACGAAGCTTCTGAGACTCGAGATTCTTAATCATCTTCTTGGTTGACTTGTCTCTGATATCGCATGCTAGCGGTTCTACACGCCTTCTGGTTGTCTCTGGAAGACCAAGAGCGTTGTAAGTTGTTACATCCTCATACAAAAGCTCCTCAGGAATAGCCTCATCAGGCTCACCTTCAACAAGTACAGCAAGCACATGATCTCTGCCATGAAGTCTTATGAAAGTACTAATCTCAAGACGACACCAAACGGACTCCAGAATACGAGGAGAACAGATTACGATGAGCCACTCTGAATTTTGAAGTGCAGTTACAATGGCGTCCTCCAAGCTTGAAGCAATAGGAAGCTCGTCTTCATCACGGAAAACACGCTCTATTCTAGTATGGCCATTAGCAAGAGAAGCATTTACATTCTTAGGAAGCTTAAAATTCTCAAGCTGCTTATGGAGATTCTCTGCAATTGCCTTGTCTGGCTGAATATGTCTGTAACTTATAAAAGCATCATACTGATAAATCTGTCCAGCATTAATGCTGCTTTCTGCTTTCTTAGAAGCCTTTTCCTTCTTTGCCTTAGGAGCCTTTTCCTTTTTCTCCTTAACAGGCTTTTCCTTAGGAGGCTTAACCTTCTTCTCTTTTTCTTCCTTAGCCATTATTCTCCTATCTCCTTATAAGTCCTCTCAAAAATATTTTTCTCAATTACATAACAATCGTGAACATCATCGCTTCTAACCGCCAAGAAGTCACCTTCATTACCACGCATATATCTGTCCTTGGTCCAGGTAGTAAAGATCTTTACACCGCGCTCTAAAGGCTTACAGTAAACCATGACAGAGCCAGTACTGGCACAGGTCTTGGCAAACTTTGTAAGTTCATATTTCTGACCTGTCACACGGTTATGAACTGTAGGCTCATAAGTCGCATCGAATACGCATTCCCGGAAGTCATATGTATCACTAACCAGCTTGTTGGAGCGTAAAAATTTAGCTTCGTTAGTAGGGTATACCTCACCCTTAACACCAATCATAACAATGAGGTCGTCTTCGACTGTAAGCTCAACATCACCCTCAATAGTTCTGCATGTAATAGGTGTGCCTACAGGTACGACATCAGTCATATTTACATAACCAATATTCATACTCTTCTTGGTATATAACTTGAACGCATCGAGACGAGCATTAAAATCCTTGGCGTAAATAATATCGTAAGAAGCAAAGTATTCTGTTAATCGCTTACTGAAATATACTTCAGGTGACATATCACCAAACTTCTCTTCCATAAGCTTATGGCTAATATAGCCACCCGCCTTATCAATATGACCGCCTCCAGATCCGATATCGGTAGCTAAGAATGAAGCGAGCTCACTCGCATCTACTTCCTTTACACAAGATCTTACAGAGAATTTATTGGTATCACCCATATTACAGAAAACAACACCAACATTAACCTTATCTACCTGTAAGAGGAAGTCACTGATTACACCCAGAATATTAGGGTCACACTTCTCTGTCTTAAGTACTGCATATTCATGTTCGGCATTGTAGATATAATCGCGAAGTGCATTACCTGCAATTTCCATCTCATCAAGAGAAATATTGGAATTCTTAAGGAACTTAATTAATGCATTGTCATATGGAAGCGCCTGAAGTTCTTCAACTGCGTCATAGTCTACAGGGTTATGGATCTCAGAAAGCTGATTTGTATCCATATAAATTCCATAGTACAAAGCGGAAGCAACAAGCTTCTCATCAGTAATCTCATAATTTGCTTTCTTAAGAAGCGACCAGACAACCGTAGAGCAGGCATTATAGTTAGGGAGAATTAAACTCTTTTCCACGTCATCTATCTCGATCTGGTGATGATCAATAATCGCTACATCTTTACACTTAAATCGTTCGACATTACGAGCGCCGTACTGACAGTCAACAGTAACCAGGATAGGTTTATCACCCTCGAGCTGAGGAAGGTCATCAGTCTCAACATACATAACCGGAATATTCATCTTCTCGACCATATAAATGAGGTTTGATTTTCCGATTTTAATATTGCCGCCGTAAAACAGGATAACGTTCTTGTTGTGAACATCCTTGAAGTATCGGTAAAGTGCATAACCAGAACCAATCGCATCTGCATCCGGATTATTGTGCATCTGGATATAGATAGGATTGTACTCTGCCAATGTGTCTAGAATCATTACTATTGTCTCCCTTTCACATAATGTTCCAATGTAATTATAATATGGAAAGGTTTAGATAATATTAAGATTTAATGGCAGTTTATTAAAAATATCAACGAATTACTGTACTTTTACCTTACCAGCAAGAACCAGCTTATAATCTTCATAGTTCTTACGTAAAACTTCAGGTGTATTAAGCTCATAAGGGCACTTCTTCATACACTTACCACAGTTAAGACAATTCTCTATAAGCTTCATCTTATTTTGCCACTCTTCATTAAGCCATGAGCTAGATGGCGCTCTTCTAAGCATCAGACTCATTCTCGCGCAGTTATTAATCTCGATACCCATTGGACAAGGCATGCAGTATCCACATCCTCTGCAAAAGTCACCAGCCAACTGCTCTCTGTCACTATTAATAAGCGCAGATATTTCTTCATCCATCTTAGGTGGATTATCAATATAGGAAATAAACTCATCAAGCTCGCTTTCCTTCTGAATACCCCAGATAGGAAGTACGTTATCGAACTGTGCCTCAAAAGCATATGCAGCCTTGGAATTAGTAATGAGGCCACCTGATAAAGCCTTCATGGCAATAAAACCCATATTATGCTCTTTACACATAGTGACGAGCTCTAGCTCCTGAGGACCTGACAGGTAACAAAATGGGAACTGTAAAGTCTCGTAAAGCCCGGATTCTATAGCTTCCTTGGCAACATTAAGCCTATGGTTGGTAATTCCAATATGGCGGATTTTTCCCTGCGCCTTAGCTTCTAACATAGCATCATAAATTCCACTCTCATCGCCTGGCTTAGGACAAAAAGCAGGATTATGAAACTGATAAATATCAATATAATCTGTGCGTAGATTTTTAAGTGAAGTTTCTAGGTCTTTCCAGAAACCATCAACTGTAGTGGCGCCTGTTTTTGTCGCGATAAAAACCTTCTCTCGCATACCATCAAAGGCTTCACCAAGCTTAATTTCGCTATCAGAATAGTACCTTGCTGTGTCGAAGAACGTGATGCCGCTGTCATATGCCTTAGAAGCAAGATAAACTGCATCTAAAGTGGAAATACGCTGGATAGGGAGCGCACCAAAGCCATTCTTTTCTACCGTAATTCCTGTGGATCCAAGTGTTACCATTACAGCCATAATTTACCTCCTCATATTAAGTGCCAAGCCTTACGTAGCCATTTTCTTCTATCAAGTCCTGTCCCTCATCTGACAAAAGCCAGTCGATGATAATCGGGATATTAGGATTATCGTCGTCAGCCCTGTAAACAGCATAAAACTCGCTCGCTATAGGGTATGTTCCATTAGCAATATTTTCCGCTGAAGGATACACGCCCTCAACAGACAAAAGCTTAATATGACCATAATCCGTAAGTTCGCTTACATAATATCTGAAAGAGAACGCGATACTTCTGCCTAAGGCTGCATCTAAGTCAGGTGGCATTTCGATGTCGCCCATAAAGCTCTCCATCATGGTCTGGCTTCCGCTTCCCGGATTACGCTGCAAAGGAGAAATCAGATAATTATAGCCTCCAACTTCAGCCCAGTTACGAATTCTTCCAGCATAGATATCACGAATCTCGTCGCACGTCAGGTTATCTACAGGATTATTCTCATTAACAAAAAACACAAACGCTTCTCTTCCTACAGGAACGAACACAAGCTCAACACCATTTTCCGTAGCATAATCAAGCTGCGCCTGCGAAGGATATGCACAGAATATTAAATCGTCATCGCCGTTAACTATGCCCTCATAAGAGCCTCTGGTATTATTCATGTGAAGGCTGCTGTCTGGGGTAAAATCAGACCCGTCGAAATGCACGGAATCCTCAGGATATAAAGAACCCACAACAGAAGAAAAAACAGGGTACAAAGCAGCTGCACCATCAATTGCTGGAAGTTCTCCTTCAAGCGTAAACCCTGTATCAATAATTACTGCCTCCGACGACTCGTCAAATGGCAGATATCTGTCAATATCTATAGATTTTGCCTTGAAGCTCTCGTTAGTATCGGTGATATATCTTCTCGTAAAAAAATTATAGAAAAACACATCTAAAAAGACGAATGTAGCAGCTACTAGAAGAAGCGCGATTATCTGCTTAATAAGCTTCATAAATCTTACCTTCATTTGAAACAACAGCGATTATAGAAGCTTCCCTTTGAAGTTTTACTGTGTACACAAAAAGTGACACCAAACTTAAAACTCCAATTAAGGTCACTATGATAAACAGGGTTATGAATTTCTTATCTGACATATTACATTGAAGCCATAAATATAGCGCCCAAGACAACGAATGCAATTGTAGCCAGAATTATAAGGCTCCAAGCAATTAATCCAACAACAGACAAAATAAAATTCACAAAAAGACCTGTGCTATTAGGCTTTGAAGTGTCCTTCTTGTCCTTCTTATATGCGATAAGAGAAAGAACAAACCACAGAGGTAAACCTATACCAATAACAGCAAGAAAAATCCAACCAATAACTAATTGAACTGACATAATCTCACCCCTTAAATAAGTTCAGATACACTATACCAATTTGTCTATATTAATACCAGTTAATCACTTCTTAGGTCTTAATCTGTCCACGATAAAAAGATAAAGCCAGCCTACTGTCAGAAGCAAAACAAGAAGTGCCAGAATCCACCACATGCAGCCCATAAATGGGAGCTCATTTGTAAAGCCCCAGGCACCAGCCGGACTGCCCCAGTTAAGGAAAAAATAAGGGTAATTAATACCTTCAGCAAACTCCCAGTTAAGCTTATATCCAATACCTGCATATACGGCATAGATAATTGGCGGAATAATAACAAAGAATGTATTAAGTTTACTAATTTTCTTAACAGGACCTACTACAAAGAAATCTACTACGGATAAAACTGGAACTACAACATGAGTAAGAATGTTTTGAAGATTCCATGCAGCTCCACCCATTGTAGGAGCTAACACAAAGCAAAATACTGCATCGGTAAGCGTAATCGACACAGTGCCCACGAATTTAATTACATACCAGAGATTAGAAATCGTTTTCTTACCCAGTATTAAATACAAGCCATAAGCACTAATCAACGCGAGTGCGATATTAGACTGAATCGTAAAATACATAAATACTGAGCCGCCGCCCATGAAGGTATCACGCCCTGAATAAGCTGATAAAAATGTACCTATTACGGCTGATAAGAAAACTATTACTTTTAAAACTACTGAAGTCTTCTTCTTTGTTGATGATAAATCCATGGTTACTCCTTGTTAGCTCTCGTTTACAATTTTACCTGTTATATGATCTATAGATACAGCAATTAGGCTCATTCTAGGAACTGCTGTAAGCTCAGCTTCGGCACTTTCTGGTGTGGGGTAATACTTCAAGGCAAGCTTTAATGCCTTTTCTCTCTTAATAGTCTCGTCTTCGATAAATCTTGCTCTACCAAAGGCAATAACGCTTGTAACGTTATAAACCCAGTCGCCTTCCTCCTGGAAGCCCTGGTTATAAACAGTTACACATACTTTGTCGTTTGCATTAATGGCATCAACCTTATGGCCTTCTTTTGCACTATGAAAATAGATGATGTTCTCTTCTTCATCAAAGTAAAAATTCATCGGAATACCATAAGGATAGCCATCCTCACCAAATACGCTTAATACGCATCTTTTTTCAGTATTCAGGATCTCTATACAGGTCTCTTCTCTTGTCTGCTGCTTAATTCTTCTAATTTTGCGGAACATTTTGTAGCTCATTTCTCTATTATTCTTTGTTGTACTATACTTACATTTTAAACAAATGGAAATTATTTGGGGGAAAAATGAAAAAAACAATTAAAAAACTTTTGGCAATTAGCCTTACAGCCTCATTATTGATGACATCCTTTACGGCATGCTCATCAGCCTTCGGTGGAAGAGAAAAGATAAGTGAAGATACTCCATGGTATGACGTCACAAAGATTGATATCGGCACAGATATTGATGATTCAAACTTTGAATATGTCTATTCAAGTTTTACTGGAAAAGCAGACGATGCGCTTATTTTCTACACATATGGATACTATAAGCTACCAGAAAACTTCAACTACGAAACTGATGACTCTTCAGAGTACCAGTATGAAGTTATAGATATATATGACTTTGAAGGAAACAGACTTCAGACAATTGATATCATGGAAGAATACCATGCAGCCGGATTCGGAAGTAATGGCTATATCTCAGGAGTAGAGAAGGACGGGGACAATTTTGTCGTAACTCTCATGTATTATTCTGACGACTGGTCTGAGCAGACAATCTACCATTCGACAGTTAATCTTGACACTTATGATTTATCTCCATTTGAAGTTGCAGATGAAGATGACATAGTATCAGTTATTACAAGCGAAAATGATGCGAGTTACGAGAGAACCTGCTATGTAGGAGATTTTGAAATCAAAACATTCTGGCTTTATGGCGACACTTCATCCTACATACTTTTACTTAGCGACAGCGATAACAATTATACTCAGCTTGATTTGAGGGAAATTTTACCTGATGAAGATATATACGATATCTCTACAATTATTGATATAGGAGAAGGAAAAGGTTTAATCTTTGCTTCAACAAATTCTTTCGCGAATAATAATTACTATGTACTTGATACTAACGACATGACAGTAGAAGCTTATGAAGAAGATATGTCATGGCTTGATCAAAATGCCTATAACATCGAATATGTTGAAGGTTTTGGTTCTGCTTTTGTAAACCACGAAGGTATTAGCAGAATCGATTTTGACAACATGACTATGGAATCTGTTTTTGATTTTAACAACACAAACGCGAACAGATATGATGTAGATGGATTAACTCCAATCTCAATTACTGAAGACAGAGTTATGCTTCAGGGCAGCAGTTATACGCCTGAAATTGGCACTAATTCAATGCATTCCTGCATCTATTTCTTTGACAGAGCTGACAGCAATCCTAATGCAGGTAAAGAAATCCTCACTATCGCCAGCCTTGGTTATTACAACTATTCAATCTGTAGCAGCATCTGCAGATTCAATGAGACAAACGAAGACTACTTTATTCAGATTGACTCCAGATATGAGTTGTCCAAGTTCTATGATGAGGACAGCGATGAAGAAGATTACGATCTTAGAACAGAGCAGGCAACTCAGGCACTAGGAAACCAGCTCTCAATTGACCTTCTGTCAGGAGAAGGCCCTGATATCATCATTGACGGAGCAGATTTTTCTCAGCTTAATAACGACGATTATCTTCTCGATTTAAACGACTACATCGACAGCCTGGATCGCGATGATTATTTCTCTAACATCTTAGATGCAGCAAGCACCAACGACTGCCTGTTCCAGCTTCCACTTACATTTATGATTTCTGGTATCGTTACTGATGCATCTAACGTCGAGAATGGCCAGATTGGTTTTACTTATGATGAGTACACAGAATTCGTTGACGAAGTATGTAACGGTAATCCACCTATCACACTTGGAAGCAGAATTAATTTCTTCATCCATGCTTTGGAGCTTATGCCAGATCTGATGATAGAAAACGGAAAAATTAACTACGACAATGACGCTTTCATAGCTCTGGCTGAGTACACAAGAGAGTACGTAAATGACGATATCAATGTTGATGACGACATTATAATCTACGATGGATACCATGGAGCGAACGAGGAGGCTGCTTCCATGGCTTACATCGTTGACATGAATACCTTCATCAATACACTTGTAAGCACTTCAAGAACAAAGGTGCTACTCGGATTCCCTACATATGACGCCAGAGGCCCTGTTGTTGCTAACTATAATTCCGTTGCTGTAGCAGCTGATTTATCTTCTGCAGAAGAAGAGGCATGCCTTGAATTCGTATCACTTCTTCTCGACGACGACACACAGTATACTCTCGGCGTAGAAGCTGGTATTCCTATTAATCGAAATGCATTTACTGAAGTAGCAGAAGACTTTGTAGATCAGCATAACTATGAGCTCGAGCACTACTATAGTGGCTACACAGAAGCTGATTTTATCTATTATGGTATTGATCCAACTCCAGTAGATTATTCCAGAATTGAAGATTTTGAAGAACTGATATCTTCTACAAGTGCTTGGATTACTACAGATGCGGCAGTAAATGCCATCATAAGAGAAGAGATTCCAGCATTCTTCGAAGGAGATAAAACTCTAGATCAGGTTATTGAGGTTGTTCAAAACCGTGTTCAGACATTACTTGATGAGCGTGGATAATAAAAAGTAAAAGCTTAAAAAGATAAGGCTTCGGAATGTTAATGCATTTCGAAGTCTTTTTTAATGAGTGCTTTTGCTTTCCCTGTTAACGATATAAATACCAAGGCAGATAACAGCCAAAGCTATAATGGCATTAATTCCAACAGTGCTTCCTTCATCTAATAAGAAGAGTGAGAGGATGAAACCAAAAACCGGATTCATAAAGCCAATCGAGGTCAGACGTGACACAGGATTTACGCTTAAAAGCATGCCCCATAGTGTATAAGCAGCTGCCGACACAAATGACAAATATACTAATACTGCGATGCCTGAAGGCGTCACTACTTCAAGTTTTCCGCCCAGAATTAATCCTACTATACTTAAGAACGTGCCTCCGAATAAGAACTGATAGCCAGAGAGCATTGTAGTGTTCTCGCCTGGTGCGAACTTTTTAAGTACAACAGAAGAAAAAGCATAGCAGATAGTCGAGAAGAAAATAAAAAGATCTCCCATAAAATAGTTGCTATTAATAAGGCCACTTCCCGTCGAATTCATAATTATTATTCCGACAAAACCTATTAAGCTTCCGACAACCTTATTAAGCGTAAACTTTTCCTGCCTGAAGATTAATGAAGCAATAATTATCGCTACAAAAACATTAAGACCTTCTACTATAGATGCTCTGGCGCCAGTGGTTTTGGCAAGTCCAATATAGAAGAAAAAATACTGGCCAATAGTCTGAAAAGAAGATAGAAGCATTACCTTAGGAATCGCTTTAACTGAAGGACGCAAAATCTTACGCTGAAGAATAGAGCCCATTAATATCGCGAGTATTCCAGCTATGAAAAAACGGATTCCAGCAAATAGCAGAAGTGTTCCTATATCATCAGATGCAATATCGAATTTGATATAACCTATTTTATTAAAAGGAAAAGCACTTCCCCATAAAAAGCAGCATATTAACGCACCTGTATATACAACAGGAAGGCGCGTTAAAAATTTACTCTTATCGCTCATGGCTTATAGTTAACCAGCTTTGGATTCTTGGTTCCACAGTTACCACAGAAAATCCAAAGAGATGTAGTACCGCAGTTAGGACAATGCCAGATCTCACCTTCTGGTCTCTTGCTTCCGCATTCACTACAGAAATTACGCTGGTTAAGCTTACCGCATGTACATGTCCAGTCGCCAAGAATCCTAGGTCTGTAAACGATAGTCTGTTTGTTTCTGATAACAATACAGAAGTCTTTTTTGGAACAAACTATTACCAAAGCGATACATGTACCAAACAAAGCCAGCAGGAAACCAATCCAGAGAATTACGCATAAAGCAACAACTCCAGTATCACCCGAAGCACCGCCTACCATCAGGAGGGCATCGTAAATAGCATGAACTAAACTTGGAACGAATAATGAGAGAAGCAGATAGAGTATATATTTACCCTTCTTGCCTATTGCCTTGGCATACTTGGATTTACTATAGAAAAATCCCATCAGTACAGCAAAACATGTATGTCCTGGTATTGAAGTAAACATTCTTAAGATTCCTGTAGCAACGCCATTTTGGAAGACATATGAAATATTCTCCAATGCTGCAAATCCCAAGGAAACGAACACCGCATAAACAATACCGTCAAAACTATAGTTGAAGTGCTTATTTTTCCATGTAATAAGCCAGAGAACAAAATACTTACCAAACTCCTCAGCAGGACCTATAACCAGCATACACATTAAAAAACTCTGAAGAACAGGGAAATATGAAAAAATAGACAGGACGAGTTCACCTATAATTTCAAGAATAATGGCACTAATTACGGTAGCAGCACCTGCAAAAAACAAACCAATCAATAATCCAATTGGTTCTTTGTCTTTCCTGTCAAATAAATAGATAACTACAAGCAATACAATTGCCGGAATAAGGGCCAATGCCATTAACATAATTTGTTCCTCATTTTCAAAAAATTCATTTTCTTCGTACTAATTATACTTGACCAACAGTTTTGCCACACTCCCAATTTTATACTGACATCATCACAAAACAAAAAGCAAAAAACAAAAACAAGGAGACAAACAAAATGAAGGTTATGAGAATGAGAATCAAGCGCGAGAAGGACTTATTGGTTTGGAAGGCACAGACAAGAATGAAGATGCTTAAGCTTAATGTATCTTATAAGACTACAATTATTTCTTTGAAGGCACAGCGTGCTCATCTTGAAGCACTTACAAACACTAAGGCTCCTAAGGCACAGCTTGCTCTTGCAGTATAAAAATAAAAAACATAAAAACTAATGCTCCTATCAGAATTGGTAGGAGTTTTTGTTATAATGATTAATTAGTAAAACAGATATTAAATATAAGAGAGGATAATTATGATAATTTACGCAATTGATGATGAGCAAAATGCATTAGAATACATTTCTCGTAAAATTAAAAGCGCCGAACCAGAGGCAGAGATTTATACATTTTTGAAGGCCGCAGACGCTATCGAGTCTTCAAAGAAACTGCCTTTCGACGTTGCTTTCATGGACATTCAGATGCCAGAAATAGATGGCATTACGCTTGCCAAGAAATTCAAGAAGATTAACCCTAAGTGCAATATGATTTTTGTAACAGGTTATTCAGAATATACAATGGATGCCTTTGCAGTTGATGCCAGTGGCTATATTTTGAAGCCAGCTACAAAGGATCAGGTTAGACATGCACTTGATAACCTCCGCTATCCATTAGTTGTTGAGAGTGGACCTAATGTATGTGCTCAGTGCTTCGGCGATTTTGAGCTTTTTGTTAATGGTCAGCCAGTTCGCTTTAAGTACCAGAAGTCCAAGGAAGTTATCGCATACCTTGTAGATCGTAAGGGTGCTGTATGTACAAACAATGAAGTTATCGTAAACCTCTGGGAGGATGATGACGATCATTCCGCTTACTATCGTTCCCTCATGAAGGATATTCAGGACACCTTCAAGGCACTCGGTGTAGAAGAGATTTTCAACAGAGAGCGTGCAGGAGCATCTATTATCAAGGATAAGATCAGATGCGACTACTACGATTACATCAAGGGAACTCCTGAAGGAATCAATGCTTATAAGGGAGAATATATGGTTCAGTATAGCTGGGCTGATGCAACTGGATCAGAGCTTTACAATGAATTCTATTAAGACTAAGTCGTTATATTTATTCTGCCTGACTCTTAATGCAGTCATGGTAATAATAGGCCTGTATCTGAACGTCTCTGATTATATTAATGATTTAGATCCAGAGTATATAAGAGACGTCGCGATAGATGCCATGGGTATGCTTGCTGGTGGCGTGCTTTTGTTTGGTTTGTTTACAGAAGTTAACCCAGACAGGCGTAACCGCTCTATGTTCAGAATGGTTTTTGCCCTGAACAATTTATTCTTTATGGATTTGTTATCTTCATTTTTTGAAGGTCATTCCGAGTTCTCACTTGCTGTCATGGTAATTAATACCATCATATTTATATTTGAGGATGTACTTGGATACACTTACTGGACATATGTTAAGAGTGAGACAAAGCCTCAGGGAAAGTACTTAAGTATCACAAATATAATATGTCTTGTCGCTTTGAGTATTAATGTAATTTTAGACTTGCTTAATACAAAATTCGGCTATTTCTTTACAGTTAACGAGGCTGGAAATTATATCGATTCTACATTCGAAGGCTTTGGAAATCTTGCTATTCTTGTATTCTTTGTCGTTGCTACTGTTACAATTATCCGTTCCTCAGAGATTACACAACGCGAGAAGCTCGTACTTACATCATTTGCGACATTCCCTTTTATAGCTTATATTTTTGGCTCTTTATCTGATAACTATGCTTCAATTTATCCAGCATATTTTCTCTCCATCCTCCTGATTTATATTCGAGTTTTCCTCGAGAGAAGCAGAAGAGTTGCAGAGCAGGAGGTTACGCTTACAAAGCAGAGTACTCAGCTTATGATTTCTCAGATACAGCCACACTTCCTGTATAACGTACTTACAACTATCAGTAATTTGTGCGTAACTGATCCAGAAGAAGCTGAAGAGACAACTGTTTTGTTCTCGCAGTACCTAAGAACAAACCTCGATTCGCTTCGTAATCAGGATACTGTTCCATTTGCTACTGAGCTTGGCCATATTAAGACTTATGTAACACTCGAGAAGAAGCGCTTCGGCGACATCTTAAATGTAGAGTATGACATTAAGGAGCAGAACTTTAAGGTTCCATCTCTTGGCCTTCAGCCAATTGTCGAGAATAGTATTAAGCATGGTATCCGTGGCAAGAATGGCCCTGGACACATTACGATCAGCACTTCCAAGGTTGATAAGGGTTATAAGATTGTAATCGAGGACGATGGCGTCGGATTCGATGTTAATAACCCTGTTAAGACTGATGACGGCAGAAGTCATGTTGGAATGAATAATGTAAGAGACCGATTAAAGCAGATGTGTAATGCAACTACTACAATCGTGAGCAGCCCAGGTAATGGATGCCGCACAGAGATATTTATTCCGGAGAATAATTAAGAATATAGGCATAAAAATGACCCCAGGCACCGGGGTCATTTTTAAACCTTATTTTTATTTGTCGAGGTGTCAGTCCCTGAATAAGTCATCGAATAGGTATCTGAAAAATTTTTCCAAAAACAAGCCATATTCCTTTACGTATTCCATATTTGCTACCAGCCTTTCGATATTTGTTTTCTAATGAGGTAAGTATATGGAAGTGGGTGTTGCAGAATCGATGTAGAAGGCATGTTCTTAGCAGTCCTGGTCATACAACGAGTACCACAGTGAATAAACATACTTGTTTGATTTATGCTCGATATGATTGTAGTCATATGAAGAAAGCCAATCTATAAGGCATACCTTAGGAATAATAAATTTCCTGCCTACTTGAAGTGCTGTAAGCTTACCGGATTTAATCCATCCGGATACCACTTCTGGCCTATATCCTGTAAACTCAGCGGTTTCTTTTAAGGTCAGAATGTCTTCGTATTTTGCTAATGCTCTGGTATAGAATGCTCGTAAGGATTCTCCGTCTACTTTACTCGGTATACTTCTTAAAACATAAGGCGATAACCTAATCTTTTTCTCAACCGGCTGCCTTCTGCGTAGTGAAGCTGCCTTTTGAGGAGCCACTTCAAGTTCATCAAAAAATGCTTTAATGTCCTTCTTCTTAATCTTGTAGCACCTGGTTTGTTTACCGGTATTCACAGACGGTATGATTCCGTTTTGTAATAGAAATAACGCCGTTCGTTTACTCATGTGCGCAACTTTGCACAGTTGTTCTTTACTTAAGATGTTCGGATAGTTCTTTAATTCTTTTCGATCAAGTTTCATGTTTTAACCTTTCTTAATTTACGCACACTATAAAATGCCCTTGGCCTCCTAAATGGCCACATTTCTGCAGCCAAACCTACTTTTTCCCCAAAAATTAGGGTTCGAATTACTTAATATTTTTGCACCCACTTTCACGTCAAACTTGCAACAACTAAAGGCTTTTGCTATAATTCCTTATCGCACGGAGAGCTGCCGAAGTGGTCATAACGAGGCGGTCTTGAAAAACGACTTGCAGTTGTTACTTTCATTTCAGCCAAATCCTTATTTTAAAGGGTTTTATGCCGATTCGATTTTTCTTCAAACTGGAAAGTTCTTTCCTAGAGTTCTTTCCAAAATGCAAACGTTGTGTATAATAAATACAACAATCTAGGTACACGGAGATGTATCGAAGTGGTCATAACGAGGCGGTCTTGAAAACCGTTTGCCCAAAAGGCACCAGGGTTCGAATCCCTGCGTCTCCGCCATGAAAACCCTTGAAATCATTAGGTTTCGAGGGTTTTTTATTTTTTCAAAGCGGTCGAAAATGTGCCAAAAAGTTCTTTCCTAACTCAAAAAGTTCTTTCCTAGTCAGGTTTACGGAATTTTAAAGAATCCTCCATGACATTAGCTGAAAACAACTTTGCTTTGTAGTCTGTATGACTATAAATATTAGCTGTCGTTCCAATATCACTGTGCCCTAACCACTCCTGAATCAGCTTCATAGGTACTTCGTGCGAAAGAAGCAATGATGCACAGCTGTGACGAAGATCGTGAAATCTAATCATCTTCAGATCATTCTGTTCAAGAATTGTTCTGAATGCATTAGTAACATAATCCGGTCTAAATAAGTTCCCAGTATCATCAACGAAGATATACTCATCGTATTCATGATTATAGGATGCTTTACAAAGCTGCTTGTTTTCTTCCTGATGCTCTTGTAACTCTAATAGCTGACGTTTTATATCACCTAAAAGAGGAAGCGTTCTAAGGCTAGATTTAGTCTTTGCACGATCTTCTCTGGTAATAGTTGTTTTTCCGTCAAGTTTCACGGAAGTCACTATATGCCTTATCGTTAGCGTATCAGCCTCAAAGTCAACAGCATCCCACTTAAGACCTATAACCTCACTTCTTCTTAAGCCATAACACGCTGTTACCTGAATAAGAAGTCCAAGTGGATGATTCTTGGTTATCTCAAATAGTCTGTTAAGATCTTCTTCATTGTAGAAATCTCCAACATACTTCTGTCTCTTCGGTAAGATAACTCTGTCTGCTGGGTTACTCTGAATTAAATCTAACCTCATCAAGTACTTGTAAGCACTATGAATTACATTGTGATAGCGACTCACTGTTGCTGCAGTTACTCTTTTAGCCTGTGTATTGTAAAAAGACTGAATATCAGATGGCTTGATTTCTGAAATCTTCAACCCCTTCCTTTCAAAATACGGACCAATTATCTTGTAAATCATGGTCTTGTAAGATGAATAAGTGGTAATGGTGATTGAATCCTTCTTAATATCTAACCAATACTTCAAATAGTCAGTAAAAGACATATCCAAAGAAATATCAGTGATGGCTTTAACTTCTGTAGGGGGTGTGAAATCCCTTTTAGCATCAGCCAACATCTTTTCTGCATTCTTTTTGTTTCCTCTTACCTTAAGCTTGGTGCTTATCCATTGCTGCTTTCTCTTACCATCTGCATCATAATAATTAAGGACAATATAGAAAATTCCTTTCTTTACCTGTAAGTGTCCTGCTACCATGTATATTTTTCCTCCTATTTTCTATGTAGCTAGATACCTACTGTCAGACTGTAACTGAATTATAAGACTGACAGTTTAGGTGCTCAATTATGCGATTTAGATTAGTTATGTTCTGATTCAGGCGCCTGATCTAAAGACAGCACATATTTAATTACATTTATCTTTGGAATCTTTATGCAGTTACCAAATCTACGGCCAACGATGTATCCATCATTTACAAGCTTATAAGCATAGCGACTGCTGATGCGCAGCATTTTCTTAAGTTCACTTACAGAAACTACATCAGGATACTCGGTAAACATAACTTTATATAAGGCATTGATTTCTTCTTTTGTCATAAGACCTCCTGTATTAAATGGGTATAATAACCCCTTCACTTATTAGAACTGGGAAGGGGTTAAATACAACCAAAAATCGAAAACTGAAAGGATTATTTTTTTGAAATATCTTTTTTCATTACGAAATATCTATTTCCGTCTTTTCCACATATCTCGCAGGTGTACGAATTTCTATCAAAAGTATCTACGAGTCTGATTATGGAATCATTTCGTAACAATGCCTTCTCTAAGCATTTAGGACAGAACTTCTTGATATCATTCTGAACATACCTACGAGTCCTAATACCAAACAAATTCTTAATACCGTCATCAATCTGGTTAAGAATACTTGAATCATCTATAGATCCAATGTACTCAAATAGCTCTGATTGATTAACTACTCTTATCTGTTCAAGAAGAATCATAGATTCATCTTTAAGTCCAAAGTTTTTACCAAGTGGTATGTGCACACGCATAGAAGCTTTTTTTATAACGGATGTTATAGGAGCAACTATAGTTGTTCCAGAAGCTTTGTTTAAGAAGTTCGCTTGAACCACTACTGCTGGTCTTACTCCGGACTGAACGGAACCATTCACGCTGCCAAAATCACAAGTGAATATATCACCTTTTAGGAGATTTCTTCTATCAAATAGGGAAATACTCATGCGTGTACCCCCATTCCGTCTAGAATAACTTCTAGTTGCTTAAGTGCTTTTTTGATGTCCTTTGAAACTTGCTGCTGAGAACATCCATTAGCAATGGCAATTTCAGTTTCCGTAAGTTCGTCAAAATACTTACTAATAATCCTAGAGCGCAATCTTTCATTCAATAAATTGAGTGCTTCCAGAATATATTCATTTCTGATTTCCAGATTATTCTGAACAATAGTTGTTTCATCCTTATAAACATCATCAAAGATTTCACAAACCTGCACCTCAATTCCTCTAATCATTCGCATTCTGTACTTTGCTTCATTGTTGTTATGCTCACGCATAATCATTCCAGCTTCCCAAGAAATCAGAATGAATGGTTCAAATGATTCGATATCTTCACCATATTTAGCTCTTAGTTCTTCTTCTGATAAATCAGTAGCGATTGCATACTTCTCATAGCCTGTATATCCTTCATACTCAAATGCAAGATTAAATGCCATATACTCGCGAATTGTAACTGTTGAATTAATATTTGTATTCATGATAAGTCTCCTTAGTAATTTGAAAATTTGAATTCGAAAAACTAGGGAAACTTCATGGGTATCTACCCAAATAACAGATCCAAATGTATGTCATTAAAAAGTCCTTTCTCGCAAGTGGGAAAGGACTCTTAACGCGGTACGAAGCTTAAATCAGGCAAATAAAAAACGCCGTCGAAATCAAAGAGATAAATCTATATCTCTAAGAACTTCGTACGGCGCTTGGCAGTCTCCTCAGATGACTCTGATTCTCTCCGCTTGCACGATTAAAAGTTAATATTTAGTTGTTTACTTAATTCAAAACAAATCTTGTCTTAAAAAGTTAATCCTGCCTGGCATAAAAGCTGGTAATGGTTTAACTATAGGTCCACCTTGTTTGTTTTTAGCGGTTCTGAAGATTCTTAAATCGATAATATCTTCATGCTTACACTTAGGACATTTAGTTCTAAGAAAACCTATTGTTCCTTTACTGACTTTATCAAGACATATATGGCAACGTGGGCAATATACATCTCTGAGCTGATGGCCTTCAAAGTTTTTCAGGGATAACGCCAGTAGCTTTTCAACTTCAGGTGAAACAGTGCTGTATTTCTGATAAATTGGATTTTGTTTAACCTTCTCCATCGTTATCAACTCCTACACCTGCAATATATTCATCCATAGGACAGTATTCGAACTTGCCAGTATTCTTAAGTCTAATCATCATTGCTGTCCTTGATACTCTCATACTGTTAGCAAATAAATTGATTAGCACATCATCTTCAAAAGAAATAGTTGAGCTTCCATAAACCTTAATAGTGTTTCTTGGAAAGTTCAGAGCATAGTTATAGTTAAATAAATATGCTGGCATCAATAACGCTGCTGCTAATCGATCAACCTGGTATTCTGATGGTGCAAATATTGCTTTCAATTCATCAATGGAGTATTTTTCTTCTTTATCAAATACTGTATTGAAACTAGCTTTCTCAATGAATCTATCAAGAATGAAGTGGGCAGCCTCGTGAGCTATAGTGAAACGTCTTCTACCATCATTGTTTGGATCAAGAAAAGCTTTTTCAATAACAACTGTACCTTTAGGGAATACTTCGTTATGAATCTTTCCGTCTTCTGCAATCTTAATAGGAAATACTCCATCTGATAAAAATCCATACCTTACAGGTTCTTCTGCGATTGATTTATAGCAGATTTTAAGTCCAAGATGTTCTTCAACAAGTCTCTCAATGTCAACACAAGCTGGAAGAGATCTGGCATTACAGTAAAACTGTCTCACAATAGCTTCTCCAATCTCATCGAGCTCTGGTCCTGAATAATACTTTTTCAATTACTTAAGCCTCCTGTATTTTTATTATTTATACGCACGGTAGGTTCCGGCGAAATTCCTTCTAATTTGTCTTTGGTGTTCGTTTATTCGTTCTGTATGTTCATATTATAGAACGAATGTTTGTATTTTCAAGAGGTCTAAAAGAGGGTGTTACCATTTGATAACACCCTCGCATTTATGTATTGACATTTTCATATCGGGGAAAGTAATCGTAATTGTTGTAAATGCTATTATTTACGCCTCTAAAGCCTTTGTAAGCATCTCTCTATATTCTTTCATTACTTTATCTGGCGCGATTAGTTTTACGCGTCCTGCAAAGCCTGCAATCCATGAATAGAGAACAGGACCAACGGCTGTAGCAATAGTTAATCTGCTTTTTCCATTTCCAGAAAGAGCAATATCAACATCATAACC
>JAZRYF010000003.1:0-10634 GCA_045600625.1 Saccharofermentans sp. | reverse complement strand
GTAGTAAATAATGCAAAGGCTCTTGCTGATGCACTTGTTGCAAGAGGATTTAATCTTGTTTCAGGCGGTTCTGATAACCACCTTATGCTTGTAGACCTCCAGTCATTCAATATTACTGGTAAAGAACTTGAACACAGACTTGATGAAGTTTATATCACAGTAAATAAAAATGCTGTTCCAAATGATCCACAGAGTCCATTTGTAACAAGCGGTGTAAGAATTGGTACTCCAGCTGTTACTACTCGTGGTATGAAGGAAGAGGATATGGTTGAGATTGCTGATCTTATCTCTATCTGTATCTTCGACTATGAGAATAAGAAGGATGAGGTTATTAAGAGAGTTGCAGCTCTTACAGAGAAGTATCCTCTTTATCCTGACTTCAACTAATGCCAGATAAGGATTTAAGCAGACAGCCACTGTCTTATAGAATGGCTCCGAGAAGTCTCGACGAGTATGTTGGACAGGAGCATATTATCGGAAAAGGCAAAATGCTAAGAAGGATGATTGAGGCGGACAGACTGTCCTCAGTCATCCTTTTTGGACCTCCGGGAACTGGTAAGACAGCACTGGCGAGGGTTATCGCTCATTCGACAACCTCAAAATTTCAAACGCTTAATGCAGTTACCTCAGGTGTAGGTGACATTAAGCGTGTAATTGAAGATGCTTTGAATCCAATTCTGTCTGAAGGAAAAAGAACTGTTCTTTTCATAGATGAGATTCATCGCTTTAATAAGCTTCAGCAGGATGCTTTGCTTCCTTATGTGGAAGATGGAACTGTTATTTTAGTTGGTGCTACCACTGAAAATCCGTTCTTTGAAGTAAATAAGGCGCTGGTTTCACGTTCTACGGTACTTCAGCTTCATCCGCTTACTGACGAGAATATTGTAACTATCATTAAAAATTCAATAGGAGATAAGGAACGTGGATTTGGTTTAACTGACATATCCGTCTCTGATTCAACTCTGAGTAAGATTGCTGCTTTATCAGGTGGCGATGCTCGAAATGCACTTAAGGCGTTTGAGCTTGCTGTAATTACAACTCCTGCAGATAGTAACGGCACTATTGTTATCACTGATGAAGTTGTTAGTGACTGTATGCAGAAGCGTACTGTTATATTTGATAAAGACGGAGAAAGTCACTATGACAATATCAGTGCGATGATTAAATCCATGCGCGGATCCAATCCTGATGCAGCTATTTTATATCTAGCGAGAGCTTTAGCTGGTGGTGAAGATATTGAATTTTTGGCACGAAGAATTGTAATATGTGCTGCTGAAGATGTTGGACTTGCTAATCCTAATGCATTATTAGTTGCTAATGCTGCTTATCAGGCTGCAGCATCTGTAGGTATGCCTGAAGCCAGAATTCCTTTGGCTGAAGCATGTATTATAGTAGCGACATCACCTAAGTCTAATGCTGCTTATTTGGCAATAAATAAAGCATTAGAAGATGTAAATAATGGAGATACTGGTACTGTTCCAATGCATCTTCGTAATGCGCCTGCCAAGGGTATGGAGGATCTTGGATATTCAGTTGGGTATAAGTATCCACATGATTATCCTGGTCATGTGACGAAGCAGGAATATATGACGGATGTTACTCGTGGAAGAAAGTACTATGAACCAACTGATATTGGTTATGAGAAGAGAATCACTGAATATCTCGATTATGTTGAAAGGATGACAAAAAAGAATGAATAAGAAAATTTTAAGCCTGATAATTACAGTTATTATGGCTTTAAGCTTAATCACAGGATGTACAAATAATAAAGCAGATGAATTCGTAACAATAGATAATGTAAATGTGTCTTCTGTCAATGTATCTGAAGCTTATTTTCAGTCTATCTTTACAGGTGATGTTGAGCTATTTGAGGCATGTTATCCATCAAGCTTTTTCTATATGGAAAGTGGGGAAGAGAGATTTAATCCAGATTCTTTAATGGCTCAGTATGCAGCTTCACTTCCAGTAGGCTACAGATATGATGGAGCTACAATGTCTGCGTATAATGACTATACAGAAGAGAACGGTTACGATTTCCCATATCTTGTTGAGAATATTAATGTCTTCCATATGGTTCCAGAAGAAGACATTCAGGAAGCGCAGATTGTAAAATTAAGACTTTTCTTTATGAATGATGAAGATAAGCCAGCCACAATTGATGTATATATGCTCGTATATAAGGCTAATAATTCATGGTATGTGTTTGAATTGCAAAATGCAGATGCTGAATTTGCTGCTTAATATTGTCAAATTTGCTATTGTTTACAAAAAAGTGTTGTGATAGTATTGTGCACGACAAAAAATACAAGTGTCCATCGCACGTGGACACTTAAGAAACTGGAGTTTTTAAAATGGATAAGAAATTAAGAGTTGGTATCATCGGTGCTACAGGTTATGTTGGCCAGAGATTTATTACACTTCTTGAGAACCATCCTTGGTTTGAAGTAGTTGCTCTCTGTGCTTCTCCAAGATCTGCTGGTAAGCCTTTCGAAGAGGCTTGTGAGGGAAGATGGAAGATAGATCTCCCTATGCCAGAGTATGTTAAGAAGATGGTTGTTTACTCTACAGATGATATCGAAGCTTTCTGTAATGAAGTTGATTTTACTTTCTGCGCTGTTGATATGAAGAAAGATGAGATTAGAACTTTGGAAGAGAAGATTGCAAAGCTTGAGACACCAGTTATTTCAAATAACTCTGCTAACAGATGGACAGAAGATGTTCCAATGATTATTCCAGAGATTAATAGCGATCACGCTGAGCTTATTGAAGCTCAGAAGAAGAGACTTGGTACAACAAGAGGTTTTATCGCTGTTAAGCCTAACTGTTCTATCCAGAGTTATGTTCCAGCTTTAACACCACTTCTTTCATATGGTATTGAGAAGATTTCTGTATGCACATATCAGGCTATTTCTGGTGCAGGTAAGACATTTGATACTTGGCCAGAGATGGTTGGTAACTTAATTCCTTATATCGGTGGAGAGGAAGAGAAGTCTGAAAAAGAGCCACTTAAGGTTTGGGGTAAGGTCGCTGGCGACCATATCGAGCTTGCTTCTGAGCCTGTTATTTCTGCTCAGTGCTATCGTGTGGCAGTTCAGGAAGGTCACACAGCTGCAGTATCTGTAAGCTTTAAGAATAAGCCTTCTATGGAAGATATGATTAAGGCTTGGAATGAGTTTGAAGGTGAAGCTCAGAAGCTTGATCTTCCTCATGCTCCTAAGAAGTTCCTTCAGTACATTGAAGAGGACAACAGACCACAGCCAAAGCTCGATGCTATGTATGAGAATGGTATGGGTGTTTCAATTGCTCGTTTAAGAGAAGATAATATCTTTGATTACAAGTTTGCATGCTTGTCTCACAATACTTTGAGAGGAGCTGCTGGTGGTGGACTATTAACAGCTGAGCTTCTTTGCAAGAAGGGATATCTTACAGCTAAGTAATGCCCGTCTTAAGTGTTTGTGATATCTCGGTCGTTTATAACGGCCGACCTATACTAGATAAAGTCAGTTTTACTGTTAATGAAGGCGATAAGATTGCTTTCATCGGTAATAATGGAGCAGGTAAGTCGACTCTTTTTAAGGCAATAAAAGGTGTCGTCCGTCCTGATGACGGTACAATCGTAGCCCACGGTAATTCTATCGTGGGCTTTTTGTCTCAAAATATGGATGAGCAGGACTTAAGTTCTGACACTCTTAAGCCTGTTGAATTAATTGATGCCGAACTTAAGCTTCGTGAGTTAGAAGAGGAACTTAAGACTGATTCTTCCAAAGAAAAGCTCGATGAATATGCAAAGCAGCAGGCTCATTTTGAAGCCCTTGGTGGATATGATTATGAATATCGAATCAAAGAGGCCTTAGCTGGATTAGGACTTGGTGATATATCTGACAGAACTAATCTAATGACTTTATCTGGAGGAGAGAAGATGCGCGTGTGTTTAGCGCGTCTAATAGTTCAGCGCCCAGATATACTAATGCTTGACGAGCCTACTAACCATCTTGATGCAGATGCGATTGAGTGGCTTGAAGGATTTTTGAAATCTTATAAGGGTTCAGTTTTTGTAATTACCCATGACCGACACTTTATTGATACTTTTGCCAACAGGGTAATCGAACTTGATGGTGGACATATCACTGAATATAAGGGTAACTATAAGGACTATAGGATTCAGAAAGCTGAGTTCTTGAAGACCCAGATGTCCTATGTTGAGAATTTGGAAAAGGAACTTGAACATCAGCTCGATGTTAAGCAGACTATGCTTTCTCATCGTAATATCTCTGGATATCATCAGCGAGAAAAAATGGTTGATAAGTTATCCGTTGTCCTTGAAAAGGAAAGAGCAAAGCTTCCATCTGGTCAGAATAGAATGAGTTTCTCTGTAGTACCTGCAGAACGAACAGGTGCTGAAGATAAGATTCTAATTCAGGTTAAAAATGTCGCGAAGTCATTTATAGAAGGCGAGAATGTCTTTGAGAATATCAGCTTTGAACTTAAGGCTGATGAGAAAATTTTCCTGGCTGGCCCTAATGGCTGTGGCAAGTCAACATTATTATCAATGCTACGTGGCAGATCAATTGGTTCTGAAGGAAGTGTATTTATTTCTGCCAGTGCTACCGTAGGCTTTATGGAACAGTTTGTGCCTTTCGATGATGAGACAATAACCTGTTACGATGAGCTTGTTAAGCGCTCTGATTTAACTATAACTGAAGCCAGAAGTATGCTGGCAAGATTTGGTTTCAGAGGTGAAGATGTGTTTAAGACAATTAATGTTTTGTCTGGTGGTGAGCGTTCACGTCTGTATCTGTGCTGTGTTCTTGAGGAGAATCCAGACATATTATTTCTCGATGAGCCTACCAACCATCTGGATATTGAATCTCGTGAGATATTGGAGGATGCACTCTCATCTTATAATGGAGCGATTATCTGTGTAAGTCACGATAGATTCTTTATCGATAAGTGTGCTCATAAGGTTTTAGGCTTTATCGATGGCTCTGCAAAGATTTATGATACTTATGATTATTATCGTAAAGCCGTTGCTAAGCCTCAGGTTAAGTCAGAACCCAAAAATACTGAGGTTAAGGCAGAAGTTCATAAAAATTCTGAGAAGGAAAAGAATAACAGAGTTAATCCTGCATTGGAGCGTAAGCTTGAAGCTCAGAGGCGTAATCGCATAAGTGAACTTGAGAAGCTTATCGAGAAGCTGGAAGCAGAGCAAAAAGTATTGGAAGATAAGTTTGCTTCAGGCGATGCTGTCCTTGATGATTACGATTTATATGGTCGTAACGCGGATGTAATAGAGAAAATGTATAATGAATATGAATCATTATGTTAAAATTAAACGATTTCATATTTTTACTTGGAGGTTCTTATGATTGATGATATCGAATTATTGAAGATTATCGAGAAAGATGCACGTATCGCGCCTGAAGATTTGGCGGTACAGCTCGGAGCCTCTGTTGATGAATTGAATAGTGAAATTAAGAGACTTACAGACGAGAAGATTATTCTTGGTTATACAACTGAGATTAACTGGCAGAAGAATTATCCTGAGAAGGTTACTGCTTTGATTGAGGTTAAGATTACACCTCAGAAGAATCTTGGTTTTGATAACATCGCTAAGATGCTAAGCCAGTATGAGAAGGTTACAGACTGCTATCTTATGTCTGGTGGCTTTGATTTGATGCTTATCTACGCTGATGAGAACTTAAAAAATATCGCTCAGTTTGTTTACAACAATGTAGCTACAACTGAGGGTGTTATCTCTACAGCTACACACTTTATCCTTAAGAAGTATAAGTCAAATAACATCTTCTTCGAGGATACAACCACAGACGACAGGCAGGCTATCGTTTTATGATTAATTATGAAGATAAGGTTTCTACTTGCGTAGCTAACGTACCACCGTCTGCTATTCGTAAGTTCTTTGATTTGGCTTCTGAGATGGAAGGAGTAATTTCCTTATCTATTGGTGAGCCTGACTTTGTAACTCCATGGACAATCAGAGAGGCTGGTATTAATTCTTTGGTTGATGGATATACACATTATTCTCCTAATGCTGGTTATACAAAGTCTAAGCAGGCAATCTGTTCCTATATCGAGAGAAGATATGGTATTAAGTACGATTATGATGGTGAGTGCCTGATTACAGTTGGTGGTTCTGAAGGTTTGGATTTGGCTGCAAGAGCCTTGATTAATCCTGGCGATGAAGTAATTATCGTTGAACCTTGTTTTGTTGCTTATAAGGCTACAGTTTTATTTGCTCATGGCGTTCCTGTTGTTGTTGAGACAAGACGCGAGAATGATTTTAAGCTGATTGCTGAAGACTTAGAGGCTGCTATTACAGATAAGACTAAGTACATTGTTATTGGTTACCCAGGAAATCCTACTGGCGCTGTTATGACAATGGAAGAACTTAAGCCTATCAGAGATGTATTAATTAAGCATCCTGAGATTATCATTATTTCTGATGAGCTTTATTGTGAGCTTAACTATGTTGAAAATCAGCCAAGTTCTCTCGCGAGATTCCCAGAACTTCGTGACCGAGTAATTATGATTAACGGTTTTTCAAAGTCTTATGCTATGACTGGTTTCAGAATTGGCTATGTTTTAGGTCCTAAGGCGCTGATATCTCCAATGACAAAGATTCACCAGTATTGCATTATGTCTGCTCCATCAATGGCTCAGTTTGCACTTGTTGAAGCTGCTACTAACTGTGATGAACAGGTTAGGGAGATGAGGGACGAGTATAACCACAGACGTAATGTAATTATTAAAGGTCTGAAGGATGCTGGATTAGACTGCTTTACACCTGCAGGTGCTTTCTACGCATTCCCATCAATAGAAGGATTTGGAGTTAATTCAGAGGAATTCTGTGAGAGATTTTTGATGTCTAAGAAGGTTGCTATTGTACCTGGTAACGCTTTTGGTAAGTGTGGTGAAGGTCATGTGCGTATTAGTTATGCAGCTTCAATGGATAATATTAAGACAGCGATGTCAAGACTCGCTGAGTTTACTAATGAACTTAGAAAGGAAATGTGATAATGCTTGAATTTGATACAGTAAGACTAGAATTAGAGTCATATAAGGAGCCAGTTGCTACTTTGAAGGATTCTCTTCATATTGATAATTTGATTGTTAAAATCAGTGAACTTGAGAACAGAACGCAGGAACCTGATTTTTGGAATAATGTTGAAAAGGCTCAGAAGCTTCAGACTGATTTACGTCGTATGCAGCAAAGAGTTGAGAACTATAATTCACTTGTTGCTGAGATGGACGATTTATTTGCTTTGTGTGAGCTTGCAAATGATGAAGAAGATTTGAATGCTCTTCCTGAACTTTTGGAAGGTGTAACAGCTTTTAAAGCAGACTTTGAGAAGATGCGTCTCGAGACACTGCTTACAGGTCCTTATGATAAGAATAACTGTATTATTTCTTTACATGCAGGTGCTGGCGGAACTGAGGCTATGGACTGGGTAAGTCTTCTTTACAGAATGTATACCAGATGGTGTGAAGCACACGGTTATTCAATTAAGGTTCTTGAATATCTTGATGGTGAAGAAGCTGGCATCAAGTCCTGTTCTATGATGATTACTGGTGAGAATGCTTACGGATTCTTAAGATCTGAAATTGGTGTACATCGTCTTGTTAGAATCTCCCCATTTGACTCTGCTGGAAGACGTCATACATCTTTTGCTTCTTGCGAAGTTATGCCTGAGCTTGATGACACTATCGAGATTAAGATTGATCCTAAGGATTTAAGAATTGATACATATCGTTCTACAGGTAAGGGTGGTCAGCATATTAATAAGACTGACTCCGCTGTTCGTATTACTCATAATCCTACTGGTATCGTATGTGCTTGTCAGGCAGAACGTTCTCAGGTTCAGAATAAGGAAGCGGCAATGAACATGCTTAAGGCTAAGCTCTTTGCACTTGCTCAGGCAGCTCAGATGGAAAAGATTGAAGATTTGAAGGGTAACCAGCTTGAAATTGCCTGGGGATCACAGATTAGATCTTATGTATTCTGTCCATATACTTTGGTTAAGGATGCTCGTACTGGTTTTGAAGAAGTTGATGTTGATGCCGTTATGGACGGTAAGCTAGATGGTTTTATCAACGCATTCCTTTCTGGAATGAAGATTGAAAAGTAATAGAGGTTTTTAATGAGAAAAGTATTAAATAGAATCATTAGCACGATTCTTGCTACATTAATTGCTGTTAGTATTTTGCAAGTAATGCCACAAGAGTCGGTTTTGGCGTATTCTGCTAATGCAACTATTGTTAACTGTTTAAATTCAGTTAATGTAAGAGAATATCCAACAAATCAGTCTGCTACTATTGGTACTGCTAGACTTGCTTCTAGAATTCTTGTAGAAGGTTCTACAGCTCCAAGCACGACTGATACTTCGGGTTTTTCAACATGGTTTAAGATTCAGTTTACTGATAATGGTGTAATTAAGAGTGGTTACATAGCTGCTTACTATGTTAACTGCGATCCTAAGCCGGCTCAGGTTTATGACCCTGGTTTTGAGGGGGCAATTGCATCATTTCCAGAATCATATAAGCAGTACTTAAGAGACTTACATCAGATTCATCCAGCATGGCAGTTTGTACCTGTATATACAGGCGTTGACTGGAATAATGCTGTTAGCATTGAGACAAGACCTGGAGCTTCTCTTATAAGTGGTAACTCAGATGGTTCCTGGAAGTCTAAGGCGTCTTATGCTTATAATGCTGCTACAGGACAGTATACTGTTGTTGATGCTGGTAACTGGGTTAATGCATCTGAAGATATTGTAAGATTCTATATGGATCCACGTAATAACTTAAGTGAGATTGGTATTTTTCAGTTTGTTGATCTTAATTATGTAGCTGATAACAGTATTCCCGCTGGTGCTATTCAGGGTATTTTAAATACAACTTTTCTTGCTGGTAGTGCTGCTGACCAGAATGATGCAGTTAGAAATTATGCAGATATTTTTGCTGAAGCTGGAAATATTAATGATGTAAATCCAATTTTCCTCGCATCTCACTGTATTCAGGAATGTGGAAGAAATGGAGGAACTTCATCAAATGGTACTAATGGAGTTTATAATCTCTTCAATATCGGCGCTTATTCTAATGTAACTAATGCTTCTGTTGTAGGACTTAATTTTGCTGCTAATGGCACATCTGATCCAGCGTTTAATGCCACATATATGATTCCTTGGACAACTCCTGGCAGATCAATTGTTGGTGGATCAAAGTGGATTCATGATAATTATACTGGTGTAGGTCAGGGTACGTTGTACTTTATGCGATTTAATTTTGATCCAGCTACTCCAAGAGACAGAGGTTATCATCAGTATATGACAGCCACTGCTTCTTTGGTAACTGAGTCAGCACGTATGCAGACAGCTTATGTAAGAGCTGGAATGATTGATTCTTCGATTACTTTCAGAATTCCTGTATATGACAATATGCCTGGTAGCGCATCACCACTTCCAGTATGTGAGAATTCGACATCTGCTTTTGTTCGCTTATTGTATGTAACATATCTTGGTAGAGAAGCAGACGCTGCAGGTTTGAATGACTGGGTAACTAGAATTTCTAATGGTCTTAGTGGGCCACAGGTTACAGCGATGTTCTTTAACAGCCAGGAATATATTGGAATGGCTACAAGTAATGAAGATTTCCTTACTAAGCTTTACGACTCCTGTCTTAGAAGATCTCCTGATGAGAGTGGTTTTAGTTACTGGCTTAATCAGCTTAATAGTGGTGCTTCAAGAGACTTTGTTCTGTCTGGATTTGTAAATTCTGATGAATATAGAGCTTACTGTGAGTCTATGGGTGTATCTACAGCAAGATATAATCCATCTGGAAGTGGTGCAACAACTACTACAACAACTCAGTCACAGCCTGCACCTTCATCATCTTCATCTTCTACAGGTACCAGCTTAACTCCAAATTCTGATAAGATTAGAGCTTTTATTACATTCCTTTATAGTGCAACTCTTGACCGTAATCCTGATAATACTGGTTTTGACTACTGGTATGGCAGAATTACCAGAGATGGTATGTCTGGTGAAGATGTAGCTTGGGGATTTGTATTCAGTAATGAGATGAATAACAGAAATCTCTCTAATGAGCAATTTATTCGTATCCTTTACAGAGCTTTCCTTGGTCGTGAAGCAGATTCTACAGGTCTTAACTATTGGCTTGCAAAACTTAATTCAGGCAGCTCAAGACGCGATGTTTATTATGGTTTTAGCAGATCTAATGAGTTTATTAATCGCTGTGTAGATGCTGGTTTTAAGCCTTATAACGGTTATTAAAACCTGTAATAATTAAGTAATATCTATTGTATAAATCGCACAACTAATCTCGAGACTGGTTGTGCGATTTGTCTATGAATACCTTTGATTTGATTTTATTTTATACTTATCATTGAAGTGTCGAAAGAAATGGAGAATAAAGTAAATGAGCTTGAAGTAGTGGCTCATTCAAATGGAGGTAAAGAAATGAAAGCATTTTACATTAACAACATCGATGTTGAAATCTTACTTAAAGCTATCGATGAGTGTAAGGGAGATGTATTTCTCTTAACAGATGAAGGAGACAGATTTAACCTTAAGTCTAAGTTGTCCCAGATGATGGGTATT
>JAZRYF010000002.1:0-52989 GCA_045600625.1 Saccharofermentans sp. | reverse complement strand
TTAAAGAATTACTTCATGGCAGAACAGGAATTATTATTGCTCACAGATTATCTACTATTATTGATTCAGATATGATTGTAGTAATCGAAGATGGAAAAGTAAGTGAGATTGGTAAACATAAAGAGTTGATTAAGGCTGGAGGTTTCTACAGCAAATTATATGAGTCTTATACAGAAAACTAAGTGAGGTGCTATATGAATAACAAGAAGTTAGAAGATTTGATTGTAAATATGAAGGGAAAGAAGGCTGCTGTAATTGGAGTTGGTATTTCTAATCGTCCACTTATTAAGTGGTTATATTCTCTGGGTGTGGAAGTTACTGCTTTCGATAAGCTTGCTGATGGCGATCCTTCAATAGAAAAAGCAAAGGCAGAGTTTGAAGCGTCCGGCGTAAGTATTAGCTGGTCCTTAGGTGAAGGCTACCTGGACAGCCTAAAAAATGATTATTACGATTATGTTTTCAAGACTCCTAAGATGCGTTATACATCGCCTGAGCTTCTCGCAGCTAAGCGAAAGGGAAGTGTTCTTACAACTGAGATGGAACTTTTTATGAATCTTTGTCCTGCAAAGATTTTTGCCATAACTGGTTCTGACGGTAAGACTACAACTACAACTCTTGTGTCTGAACTACTTAAAGCCTCTGGATTTAAGGTGTGGACTGGAGGAAATATTGGTACTCCGCTTCTCGATAAGATTGCTGAGATTACTGCTGATGATATGGTTGTTTTGGAGTTGTCTTCATTCCAGTTATTAGACTGTGCAACAAGTAGTACAGTAGCTATTGTGACTAACATAACTCCTAATCATCTTGATTTCCATAAAGATTATGATGAGTATATTGATTCGAAGAAGAATATTTTTAAATATCAGTCACCTATGGGTCGAGTAGTATTAAATTCTGCCTGTGATATTACTTACAATATGAAGGATGAAGTCAGGGGCGAGGTTTCTTTCTTTGCGCTCAATAAAGAGACAAGTAAGAGAGCTGGTGATAGTAAACTAATTGCCTCTGCTTACCTTGATTGCGAAGGTTACTTAACTTATGAATACAATGGTGAAGTAGTAAGACTTATTAAGGAAGATGAGATTTTAATTCCGGGAAGACATAATGTTGAGAATTATCTTGCTGCTATGATGGCTGTAAGAGACTATGTTTCCAAGGAAACATTTATTGAAGTCGCAAAGACTTTTAAGGGTGTTGCTCACAGAATTGAGTTTATTAGGGAGATTGATGGTGTTAAATACTATAACTCTTCAATTGATACATCTCCTAACAGAACTATTAATACAATGAATGCTCTCGCTTCACGTAATCAGAAGGGCGTTTTAATCTGCGGTGGTGCTGATAAGAAGTGTGATTATACAAATCTTGGAAATGCAATTCTAAGTGTTAGTGATCGTATCATCATCTATGGTTCGAATGCATGCTTTATTAAGGATATTCTTGAAAATGAAGCTAACGGACGTGAGTATGAGATTTTTGAGATTGAATCTGTTGATGGTGATGTCTATGAATTCCCTGAGACAAGAGATGTAGTTGTAAAGAATTATCAGATTGCCGTTAACAAGGCCAGAGAAATTGCTAAGCCTGGAGAGATTGTAATTATGTCGAATGTAGGTACAAGTTATGATCATTTCAGACATTTTGAACACAGAGGTGACATGTTCAAGGACATTGTTAAAGACCTGTAACATAAGTTATGTATAATAATATTGAATTTGCGTAAATATGAAGGGAGAAGTCTGTAGATGGAAAATAGATCTGCCAATCAGACAGATGTCCTCAACAGAGTTATACGAACTGTAATACTGATAATAGTCTCGTTGTTATTATCGATTCTGTCAGTATCATTTGCTGTTCATCATATGAGATTACAGTTTGAGACCGAGTTTAGAAATACAACAGATACTAAGCTTACGTCTATATGTGATGTTGTTGGAATGACTTTAAACGGTGATGAGATTGCTGCTGATCCTTCTAATTCCGCAGTCAAGTATAATGATGTATTGGCTTTGATGTTAGCTGATACAACAACTAATAATTACACTACAGAGAGCTATGCATTATTCCTTTATTCTGATGGAAGACTTTCTGTATTAATGAGTCATGGACCAGAAGCTCCTGAATCATTTGAGGTTGCTTCAAGAGATATTTCAGAATGGCTCAATATCGATAATGCTCCTACAACAGTTGGTACAAGTACAACTGAGAGTATTTTGGTTCCAGTTGCTGATTCCTCTGGAAGATGTGTTGCTGTGTTTGAGTATAAGTGTAGTTTTAATAATCTTAAGCAGATGGGTGATAATTTTGAGAGTAAAATTTTAACTTCAGTAATTATTACTGTTGCATGTGGAATTGTTGTTTATATTATTCAGCTTTTAGTTCCTAAGTTTATTCTTGCTGGAAAGAGAGGTCAGCGTCTATGAGTAGAAATTCCGCAGAAATAAGACGCAGAAAGGAAAGAAAAAGTATAGCTACAACTATCGGCTATTGCTTTGTTATTGTCCTTGTTGTACTTCTCGTAATGAGTAAGACTTTAACTGATACTTATACTGTTGTCCTTGAATCTGAAAGAGCAGAAGCGATGGAGTCTATTTCTGTTGCATGTTCAACCGCTCTTGGTCATACGAATATTGAAGAGGGAATGACTTTCCCATTACCTGTTTATGAGTATGCCAAGGGGAAACCTTATACATTCGATATTTATACCAAGGCAGGTAATTCATTCTTAAGACTTTGTACTACTTCAGAGAATTCTTCAATTGAACAGTATTATCTGTCTGGAGTAGGTGACCAGTATAATAACTGTTTTGAACTTCAGCAGGCTTCTTTTACAACCAGAACTGATGATGGTGTTAAGTATGTTTGTGCTATAGCTCCTATTATTTCTTCTGAAAATACAGTTGCAGGTATTTTAGAAGTAAGAATGCCTTACTCTGATTTTACTTCTACCGTTAACGGTATGTCTTTAAGCTGGGTATTTACAATTATATCTATTGCTGTGGCAATGGGTATAATTATCTACGAACTTAACTTGTTTGTTTCAACTGTTTCAAGAGGTATCTCTGGTAATGTTCCAGTTATTATCATGTATGGTAAGGAAGCAGTAAGCTTCTTGTCTTTCTTTGCTTCTGTGGGCGCAGTAATGATACCAGTAGTTATTCCAATGTATGTCAAGGACTGTTTGACTGATTATAGTTACACCAGTCCAGTAGTACAGAGCCTGATTGCACTTGGAATAATTCTGTATGCATTCGGTTTCTTTGGTGGTTCTGCAATTAGAAGAGAACTTAAGTTTAAGTTGACTTCCCGAATTGCTTTGATTGTGACTAATGCCATTGGTTATATGTTCAGCCTTCTTGCTGGTATAGTAGATATGCTTCCAGTTACATTGGTTTTAATTCTATTTACAGGTTTTGCTTACGGAATGGCATTTAATGTAATGAGAGATTACAGAATGAATGCTGGAAGATTAGGTTACGAGGAGTACTCTGATCGTAAAATTCATAATGTTCAGTACACAGGTTATTTCTTAGGTATTGCTGTTGGTACTGTTATTGCTGGTATTTGTTATGAGAGATTTGGATTGTTAATTGTAAATGTAATTGCCGGAGCGGTAATGATTATTGCAAGCCTTGGTATTGTATTTTTTATGAGAGACAATCAACCAGTTAAGGAATCATATTTTCCATTTACTAGATGGCTTGAACTTATGTCTGATAAATATGCTGGAAGATTTTTGGCATCATCATTCTTGTCAATGGGTGTTATGGTTGCATTCATGCTTTGCTTCCTTCCTAATTATTTGCCAACTGTGGGTATATCGTTAGCTACAGCATCTTTCTATTATCTAGTCGCAACATTTGCCGCATTATTCCTTGGTTACGTTATTAAGGAAAGATATGCATATGCAATGACTTCGAGAGCAAGAGTATTATTATCATCATTTTCTTCATTACTTGGATTATTACTCTTTGCACTTGTACCTACTGCTAAGATGTTGTTTGTAACAAGTGCTCTTGTTGGTCTTGGTCTCGGTATTCATGATTTTTACTATCTTTATGTCTTGTATTTGCTTACTAATTCACGATTTAAGAATAAGTATAATTTAAGAAGAGCTTGTGAGATTTCTTTTGTAGCAGGTGGATTGATTTCTGTACCTGTTTATATGCTGGCATTAATGTTTAATATAAGAATTGTATTTATTGTTGCTTTGGTAATTTACTTTATTGTTTCATTCATTTATCCATTGTCTCAGTATTCAAGTCAGATTGATGAGAGAGATCCTCAGCTTAAGCGTAAAAAGAAAGAGAAGGCAGTTGTAAATCCAGATCCAGTTATTAGGCCATCTGTTGAAGTAACACCAGAAATTATTATGGCTGTTGATGGTCAGATGCCTGCAGGTGACATTTATACTCAGGATCCTATGGCTGTTCCTACATCAAATCTCGATGTAAATAGCTTTATTGACGATCTTGCAGATTCTACTCAGGGAGGTTACTATAATGGACCTTTGGAATGAGAAATTAACAAGGGAGAATTTTAATAATTTCTATTACAGTACTGTAGAGATGGTTTATTCATCTACTTACAGTGTTTGTAAAGAAACGACTCGTACTGAGAATGCTATTGTTAAGTCGTATTTGGAGACTTATCAGCAGAGAAGTTCAATTAAGCCTGAGGATGTTCTTTATGTATTTGGTGATATTCTTTTAAAGAATGCTAATGAGATTGTAGAGAAATATCCATTGCCAGAAGGTGTTGATTTTGCACCAAGAACGCTTGATGAATATACTCGTAACTCAATGCTTGAGAAGATTACTGCAAAGCTTGATTCAACAGGATATAAAGTTGCTGAATTTATGTCTTCTGATAATAAGCGTGGCAAGCAGACAAAAGCTGTTCAGAAATTAGTAAATGTATTTCCAGTAACTCCACTACTGGCTATACATTTAATTCTATTAGCTTTGGTTATTTGGTTAGTAAGTATCGGCTCTATTACTTTGATTAATCGTAATAACAGAAGTATGGAAGAATCTGATATTTATGGTTCTGCTGATCTACAGGATAAGTATGTTGCTATTCTTAATTACTATCCACTGAATGTCAGATTTCCAGTTACAGCTCAGTTAGGTGATGGTGAATATGTTGAGCCAACGGAGCCTACCCAGACTGAAGCAGAACTTGGATATGCACCTGTTATTGCGCAAACTGAAGCTACAGAACCATCAGCTACAAGAGGATAATATTTATAAAAGTCCGCTTTAAAGGCGGACTTTTTTACAAATTATTTATCTGACTTCGTTAGGACTTTCCTGACCTGATTCTAAAGTTAAGACATTTTCTATGGTTGTCGTAGCAATATTCTCTAATGCTTCCTTAGTCAGGAATGCCTGGTGAGAAGTAACAATTACATTAGGCATTGAGATTAACCTACTTAGAGTCGAATCATCAATTATGTCCTCTGATCTGTCCTCATAGAAATAGCCTGCTTCTTCTTCGTAAACATCAAGGCAGGCTCCACCAATTTTCTTCTCAAGTAATCCCTGGATAAGAGCATTAGTATCTATTAAGGCTCCTCTTGAAGTGTTTATAATTACAACACCCTGTTTAACTTTGCTAATTGAACCAAGATTAAACATATGTCTGGTACCATTAGTTAGAGGACAGTGGAAAGATAATATATCAGCTTCGTTATAAACTTCATCAAGAGATTTATAAGTTACGTTCAAACCTTCAATAGGAAATTTGTCATAAGCAATAACATTCATTCCAAATCCTTTGCAAATATCTATAAAGATTCGACCAATTTTTCCGGTTCCTATAACACCTACAGTCTTACCATGTAAATCAAAACCTGTAAGTCCTTTAAGAGCAAAATTATAGTCTCGTGTTCTTAGGTAAGCTTTGTGAATTTTACGATTCAAAGTGAGCAGGAGAGCCATAGCATGTTCAGCAACCGCATAAGGTGAATATGCTGGTACTCTTACTACATGCATTCCAAGCTCATGTGCATGATTAAAATCAACATTATTAAAGCCAGCGCATCTGCAGGCAATATTTTTTACACCTAACTCATGGAGTTTTTCAATAATAGGCGCGCTTACATCATCATTAACAAATACACATACAGTATCACAGCCCTTGGCTAGAACTACTGAATCCTCGCCTAGACGAGTATCGTAGAATTTATATTTAATTTTTGCCTGTTTAAGTCGTGGTTCAAATACTTCAATGTCATAACTTTTTGTATCAAAGAATGCTATTTTCATATTAACCTCATTTCTTATTGTCAGGATCAAATCCCGCTAATGGATTACTGTTAATTGCCTGCTGCAGCTGCTGATCGTCTACATGTGTGTATATTTGTGTAGTCGAGACACTCTGATGTCCAAGTATTAATTGAAGATTTCTAATATCTACATTTCCATATTTGTACATAAGGGTAGCCGCTGTGTGACGTAATTTATGTACAGAATATACTCTGGTATCAATTCCTGACTGCATTAATAATCGCTTGATTACAATCTGAATCATGTCATCTGAAATACGAGTACCACGTTTACTTATAAACATTGCCTTACGAGCCTGTGGTTTAATCATCATGTTGGATCTTTTTGTAAGCCACTCATCGATAGCATCAAGACAAGCTTTATTAAGATATATTGTTCGCTCTTTATTACCCTTACCAATTACAGTAAGTGTAGTGTCATGAATATGGTCAAGATCAATTCCTCTTAATTCTGCAAGACGCAAACCACAGTTTAAAAACAATGTGAGCATACAAAAATCACGTTCGTTATATTCTGAAGGCGACTCATATGCAGTTGTTAGCAATTCCTGACTTTGAGAAAGCGTTAAATACTTTGGAAGTCGTTTACCGATTTTGGGTGTCTCTAAGTCGTACGCTGGATTACTATCTATAAGGTGTTTACGTGAATGGCAGAATTTAAAAAAACTTTTAAGAGAAGCTATATGTCTGGCTCTTGTTGCATTTGACTGTTTTTTCTCACGACCAAGCTTAATTAAAAATACCATAAGGTCATCAGAGGTTACTTTGTTGATATCTTTTACTGTAATATCTGATACGTCGATAGTCTCATATTCAGTATTTTTGGGAACAAGTCCTTTATCAATCTTATAAAAACGGAAGAATGAAATAATGTCATAAGAATACTCTTTGACAGTTAATTCTGATCTGCCAAGAACGGCCAACATATAGTTCTGATACTGTTCCAAAATTTCAAATGATTCCATACAAGAATTTTAACACATTCAATAAGTTGCAATTTTTCATTTTAGTGTATAATAGTGGCATAAATACTTTGATAATCAAAGGAATTGTAATTATGGATGAAAAATGGATTAAGGCTATTGAGAATCTAGACAAGAGAAGAGCTGATGTTATGTCAGCTGGTGGTCAGGCTCGAATTGATAAGCAGCATGCGTCTGGTAAGCTCACAGCAAGAGAGCGAATGGAAGCTCTTTTTGATGATGGTACTTTCACTGAGATCAATGACATGATCTCTACAAGAGCTACTAATTTTGGAATGGATAAGAAGAAGCGTCCTGGTGATGGTGTTATCACTGGTTATGGTAAGATTCACGGCAGAACTGCAGTAGCAGCTTCACAGGACTTTACTGTTAACGGCGGTTCACTAGGTGAAGCTCATGCTCAGAAAATTGTTAGAGCAATGGACCTTGCAATGAAGCTTAAGTGTCCATTTATCTGCATTAACGATAGTGGTGGAGCAAGAATTGAAGAGGGTATTGATTCACTCGTAGGCTATGGTGACATTTTCTATCGTAATACTTTGGCTTCTGGCGTTATTCCTCAGATTTCAGTAATTATGGGTCCATGCGCAGGTGGGGCTTGCTATTCTCCAGCTATTTGTGACTATATTTTTATGACTGCTGAGTCATCTCAGATGTTTATTACAGGTCCAGCGGTTGTTAAGTCAGTAACAGGTGAGGAGATTACACCTAAGGCTTTGGGAGGTGCTGCAGTTCATGCTGGTAAGTCTGGTGTTGCACACTTCGTGTATAACGATGATCTTGGTTGTCTTAATGGTGTAAGAAGACTTGTTGGTTATCTGCCTCAGAATAACGAAGATTATTCTATGCTTGTTGATGGTCAGCCAGTTGATAATTCTGCTTCACTTGCAGATATTGTTCCATCTAATTCTAAAGCGGCATATGATGTTAAGGACGTTATTAATTCTATTGTTGATGCTAATTCATTCATGGAAGTTCAGCCTGACTTCGCAATGAATATTGTAGTTGGTTTTGCAAGAATTGATGGTCAGTCTATAGGTGTTGTTGCAAACCAGAGTAACTATATTGCAGGTTCTTTGGAGATTGACAGTTCAGATAAGGCTGCCAGATTCATTCGCTTCTGTGACTGTTTTAATATTCCACTTGTAACTTTGATTGATGTACCAGCATTTATGCCAGGTTCTGTTCAGGAACATAACGGTATTATCAGACATGGTGCAAAACTTTTGTATGCTTATTCAGAAGCTACAGTACCAAAGATTTCAGTTATAATGCGTAAGGCTTACGGAGGAGCTTATATTGCGATGAATTCCAAGGGTCTTGCTGCAGATATCGTTTATGCTTGGCCTATTGCTGAGATTGCTGTAATGGGAGCAGCTGGTGCTGTTGCTATTATTGGTCGTAAGGCTATTGAAGGTGCTGAAGATAAAGAAGCAAAACGTCAGGAGCTTATAGACGAGTATAACGATAAGTTTATGAATCCATATGTTGCAGCTGAGCATGGTTACGTAGATGAGGTTATTAGACCAGATGAGACACGTAATAAGATTGCTACTGCATTGGAGCTTCTTGCTGATAAGGACGTTTCTAATGTTCCTTACAAGAAGCACGGTAATATTCCACTTTAAGGCGGTGCGCTCATGGACGAGAATTTGACAAAGGAAGAGATTGTTGCTATGGCTGCAGCTGCAATTGCTGAAGATATTGGTACTGATATTAGCAATATTAGAATCAGCAATTTCAGAGAAGTTAAGAAGAGCAGTCTTGAACAGTTTATTGAAGATAACAAAATTAATTATAGAAAGTATCAGTTGGGAGATTAATTATGTCTAAGTACAGAATTACATTAAACGGTAAGTCATATGAAATGGATGTTGAGCTTATGGATGGTTCTACTCCTGTAGCTCCAGTTGCTAAGGCAGCTCCTGCTCCAGTTGTTGCACCTGCAGCTGCTCCTAAAGTATCTGCTCCTGTTGCAGCGACAGCCGGTTCAACAGTTGCACCAATGCCAGGTACAATCCTTAAGGTAAGTGTTAATGTTGGAGACACAGTTAAGGCTGGTGACAGCATCGTTGTTCTTGAAGCAATGAAGATGGAAAATGACATCACTGCTCCTAAGGATGGTGTTGTTAAGACAATTGCAGTTGCTAAGGGACAGACAGTAGCTAAGGGCGATGTTCTTTTCGAGGTGGAGTAATCTATGATTGATATGCCAAATAAAAAGCTGAGTATTACTGAGACCATCCTACGTGATGCTCATCAGTCTCACGCAGCTACTCGTATGAGAATCGAAGATATGCTTCCTGAGTGTGAGAGACTTGATAACATGGGTTACTGGTCAATCGAGTGCTGGGGTGGTGCTACATTTGATTCATGCATGCGTTTCTTAGGTGAAGATCCATGGGAGAGATTAAGAACTCTTCGTAAGGCTATGCCTAAGACAAATCTTCAGATGCTTTTAAGAGGTCAGAATCTCCTTGGTTACAGACATTATGCTGACGATGTAGTAGATAGCTTTGTTGGACGTTCTATCGAGAACGGTATCAATGTTATTCGCGTATTTGATGCTCTTAATGATGTTCGTAATATGGAAGCAGCTATGAAGGCTGTTAAGAAGTATGGTGGTATCTGTGAAGGAACTCTCTCATATACAACCAGTCCTGTTCATAACGAAGATTATTTTGTAAATCAGGCTAAGGTTTTGGAACAGATGGGTGCAGATGTTATTTGTATTAAGGATATGGCAGGTCTTTTGTTGCCATCTGACATCTATTCTCTCGTTACTAAACTTAAGGAAGCTGTTGATATTCCACTTCATCTTCATACACATGATACAACAGGTACAGGTGAGATGATTTATTATTCTGCAGCTCTTGCTGGTGTTGACATTATTGATACAGCCTTATCACCACTTGCTACAGGTACTTCCCAGCCAGCTACTGAGTCTTTGGTTGCTGCTTTTAAGGGTACACCTCGTGATACAGGTCTTGATTTATCTGAATTAAGTAAGTCTGCAGCTCATTTCAGAGGTGTTGCTGCCAAGATGGAAGCAGATGGACTTATCAGTTCCAAGGCATTAAGAGTTGACCCAAATACTCTTATTTATCAGGTGCCAGGTGGAATGCTTTCTAACCTTATTTCTCAGCTTAAGCAGGCTGGTGCAGAAGATAAGTATGAAGACTGTCTTGCTGAAGTTCCAGTAGTTCGTAAGGATTTTGGTTACCCACCACTTGTAACACCTACATCTCAGATTGTAGGTACTCAGGCTGTAATGAATGTTCTTATGGGTAAGTATTCTATTTTCCCTAAGGAATCCAAAATGCTTTTACACGGTGAGTATGGTCGTTTATCAGGTGAAGTAAATGAGGAAGTACGTAAGAAGGCGATTGGTGATCAGGATGTTATTACATGCCGTCCTGCTGATTTATTAGCAAATGAGATGGATGAACTTCGTGAGAAGGTGAAGGATATCGCCAAGACGGAAGAAGATGTTCTCTCATGCGCACTGTTCCCACAGATTGCGCCTGATTTTATAAAGAAGAGAGATCATGTAGAGGAAGTTAAAGAAATCGAAGTACACTGGGTGGACTAATATTTTTAATTTATATATAATATACACGGTCTTGTTTACAAGGCCGTGTTTTTATGTGCGGAGAGTAGTATGTAGGTTGATATTCCGAATTTATGTCGGGACATGAGCCTACGAACTACCTCCTACAATATTTTTTAAAGGAGAATGAAAATGGAAAAGATTTTCAGAACTGAAGTTGCTGGTCGTCCACTCGTTGTTGAGACCGGTAAAATTGCGCAGTTTGCTAATGGTTCTGTACTCATTAAGTATGGCGATACAGCTATTCTTTCAACATGTACAGCATCAGCTCAGCCTAAGGAGGGTATCGACTTTTTCCCTCTTTCAGTTGATTACGAGGAGAAGATGTATGCAGTAGGTAAGATTCCTGGTGGTTTCCTTAAGAGAGAGGGACGTCCAGGTGAGAAGGCTATTCTCACATCTCGTGTTATTGACAGACCTATTCGTCCTTTGTTTCCTAAGGATCTTCGTAATGATTGTGTAGTTAACAACCTTGTAATGGCTGTTGATCAGGATTGCTCTCCTGAGATCACAGCTATGATTGGTTCTTCCATTGCAATCGCTATTTCTGATGTACCATGGAAGGGCCCTGTTGGTGGTGTTGTTCTTGGTCTTGTTGATGGTAAGACTGTTATCAACCCTACAGCTGCTCAGCGTGAAGTATCTGATATGTACGTTACTCTTGCTGGTACAGCAACTAAGATTTGCATGGTTGAGGCTGGTGCTAATGAAGTTCCTGATGATGTTATGCTTCAGGCAATTGCAGAAGGTCACGAAGAGATTAAGAAGATTGTTGCTTTTATCAATGAGATTGTTGCTGAGATTGGTAAGCCTAAGTTTGAGTATGCATCTGCTGATGTACCAGAAGACGTATTTGCAGCAGTTAAGGAATACGGTTGGGACAAGATGCGTGCTGCTGTTCTTTCTGATGACAAGTCTGTTAGAGATGCAAACGTAGCTAAGCTTCAGGAAGAAGTTGCTGCAATGCTTGAAGAGAAGGAAGAAGGTCTTTCTTCATGGGCTGGTGATGCTATCTACAAGCTAGAGAAGAAGGTAGTAAGAGATTATCTCTTCCGTGAGCATGTACGTGTTGATGGTCGTGCATTGGATCAGATTAGACCTCTATCATGCGATATCGATGTACTTCCTAGAGTTCATGGTTCTGCTTTATTCCAGAGAGGTCAGACACAGGTTATGAACGTTTGTACTCTTGCTCCTCTTGCAGAAGCTCAGAAGCTTGAAGGTCTTGATACAGAGACAACTAAGAGATACATTCACCACTATAACTTCCCAGGTTATTCTGTAGGTGAGGCTAAGCCATCCAGAAGCCCAGGAAGAAGAGAGATTGGTCACGGTGCTCTTGCTGAGAGATCTTTGATTCCAGTTCTTCCATCTGAGGAAGAATTCCCATATGCAATTAGAACTGTTTCTGAGATTACAATGTCTAATGGTTCCACATCTCAGGGTTCTGTTTGTGCATCAACATTGTCTTTGATGGCAGCTGGTGTTCCTATCAAGAGACCAGTAGCTGGTATATCTTCAGGTCTTATCGTTAACGAAGAGAACGATGAGGACTTCCTTGTATTTATGGACATCCAGGGTATCGAGGATTTCTTCGGTGATATGGACTTTAAGGTTGCTGGTACAACTGAGGGTATTACTTCTATCCAGGTTGATATTAAGGTTGAAGGTCTTTCACTTGATATCATTAAGGCTGCTTTTGAGATGACTCATAAGGGTAGACTCCAGATTATCAACGATATCATTCTTCCACGTATCGCTGAGCCACGTAAGGAGCTCTCTCCATATGCTCCTAGAATCATTTCAATGCAGATTCCTGTTGATAAGATTCGTGAAGTTATCGGTTCTGGCGGTAAGGTAATAAACAAGATTATCGCTGATACAGGTGCTGATATTAACATTAATGATGACGGTCAGCTTTTCATTTCTACTCCTGATATGGAAGCAGCAGCTAAGGCTCAGGCTATCATTAACGGTATCATTTCTGATCCAGAAGTTGGTCAGGAGTTTGATGGTACTGTTACAAGACTTATGGACTTTGGTGCATTTGTTGAGTTCCTCCCAGGCAAGGAAGGTCTCGTTCATATCTCCAAGATGGCTTGGAACAGAGTAGAGAAGGTTGAAGATGTAGTTTCTGAAGGTGATAAGGTTCACGTTAAGCTTATAGAGATTGACAGTCAGGGAAGACTTAATCTCTCTATTAGAGACTGTCAGCCAAAGCCAGAAGGTTATGTTGAAGAGGAGCCAAGAAGAAGAGAAGCTCGTCCTAACCGTGAGAGAAGAAACGGTGGATTTAACGGTAACCGTAACAGAAGAAACGACAAAGAAGAGCCTGCATCAGATGATTCTGAGCGTAAGGGCAGAAGAATCGAGTTTTGAGACTCTGTTTTATAGGTGACGTAGTTGGAAGTTCGGGGAGAAGGGCTCTTAGAGCCGTTCTTCCCGGCTTTTTGTCGTCTAATGGTATTGATTTTTGTGTAATTAATGCTGAGAACAGTGCTCACGGATTAGGCTGTAATCCAAAGATTTGTGATGAGTTACATAAACTTGGCGCTGATGCTATTACACTTGGAAATCATACATTTTCTAACTATGATTTCATTCGTGATATTAAGAATCTAAGCTATGTTGTAAGACCTAGTAATGTTAGTGCTACATGGCCTGGTAATGATTATGTTGTTGCTGAGAAGAATGGGAAAAAATTAGCAGTATTTAATCTCGAAGGTCAGGTTGATATAGAGCCTTGTGGAAGTAATCCTTTTGAAAAGGCTGATGAATTGATTAGTAAGATTAATGAATTAGGAATTAAGAATATACTCGTTGATTTCCATGCTGAAGCTACCAGTGAGAAATGTGCTATGGGATATTATCTTGCCGGAAGAGCATCTGTAGTTGCTGGCACTCATACTCATGTTCAGACTTCAGACTCCAGAATTCTTCAGGGTGGAACTGGGTATATTACCGATGCCGGTATGACTGGAAGTGTCGACTCGGTTTTGGGGATGGAAATTGATGTTTCAATTAAGAGATTAAAGGATAAGCTGCCTGCAAAATATGCTCCAGCTGATGGTCCTGCATATATAAATGGTGTCATCGCTGAATTAGATGATGATGGACGCTGTATTAGTTTCAGGAGATTTACTGAATATGAGTAAAATTAAATATCCGGCAATTGTATTTGTAATAATATCAATCCTTTTAGTTGTTATTGATCAGATGTCAAAGGCATTTATTGTTAAGTCATATGGAGTTGGCCATGGTATTGCTATTATTAATAATTTTTTATCACTGTACCATGTTCACAATACTGGAAGTGCTTTCTCTTTTCTTGCTGATAAGGAATGGGGTATATATGTGTTGACAGCGATATCTTCGATTTTGGCATTAGGTGTTTTTTATCTGATGATTAAGGTATCTGCAAGAAGAGATTTCTTAACAGCAGGAGCTCTGATGCTCTTATTTTCTGGTGCAGTTGGTAATTTAATTGACAGATATAGACTTCACTATGTGGTTGATTTTATTCGCTTTGATTTTGGTAGCTATACATTTCCAATTTTTAATATTGCTGATATATGTGCAGTACTTGGAACAATTATTATTATTGCAATTCTTTTGTTTTTGCCAAAGAGGGTAGATAATTTATGGTAAGTGGAATCAGAACTTTAAAAGCAGATAGTTCTTGTCGATTGGATGTATTTATAGGTAATTCGATAGAGGAATATACTCGATCTTATTTTAATGGTCTCATTAGTGATGGCAAGGTTACAGTTAATGGAATTATAATTACAAAATCTGGATATAAGTTATCTTCAGGGGATGTAGTTACTGTAGATATTCCCGCTCCTGTAAATACAGATGCTGTTGCTCAGGATATACCTCTGGATATTTTATTTGAAGATGATGATTTGATTATTATTAATAAGCCTCAGGGAATGGTAGTTCATCCTGCAGCAGGTCATAATGATGGTACTCTGGTAAATGCTTTACTTAAGCATTGTGGAGATAATCTTTCAGATATAAATGGTGTAATCAGACCAGGCATAGTTCATAGAATTGATAAAGATACTTCTGGTGTAATGATGGCTGTTAAAAATAATGAGACTCACATGAAGGTCTCTGAAATGATGAGTCAGCATGAAATAGAGAGAGTTTATCGAACAGTGGTTTATGGTATCGTTCCAGAAAATAAAGGTACAATTGATGCTCCTATTGGTCGTTCAGGTAAAGACAGAAGAAGAATGCTTGTAACACCCGATGGTAAGCCATCTGTAACTCATTTTGAAGTTGTTCAGAGATACAGGGAAGGAACTGATTTAAGAGTTGTACTTGAGACTGGTAGAACACATCAGATTAGATCTCATATGACTTATATAGGTCATCCGGTATTTGGTGATCCTCTGTACGCTCCTAAGCGTAAGACATTTGGATTAGAAGGACAGTGTCTTCACAGTACTTCTATTAGATTTGTTCACCCAAGAACAGGTGAAGAGATGTATTTTGAGACTGATCTTCCTGAATACTACAAAAATCTTTTGAATAAATTAACAATACTTTGATTGTGGTAGAATTTTTATATGGATAGTAGCTACTCTTGTGAACTTTTACTTGATAAGAAGAATCATGGATACGTAGAACAAATTGCTGCGTTTTATGGTTGTGTTACTAATTTTGAAGAATCGACAGTATTTGTTTCTGGTGAATCTTCATCTAATGTAAATCGTGCTTTAGCTGCTATTGAAGAATTCTTGAATTTTGAACCAGAAGTTATTTATACAACACCTTCCGGAAGACAGGTAAAACCTAAAACATTAGGTCAGAAATATTATATTGATGCTATTAACAAGTCTGAACTTGTTATTTGTGCGGGACCAGCTGGATCTGGTAAGACTTTTTTAGGGGTTGCTATGGCTGTTAAGGCTTTCCGTAATCATGAAGTATCAAGAATAATTCTGACCAGACCTGCGGTTGAAGCAGGTGAGAGATTAGGTTTTCTTCCTGGTGATATAGAAGAAAAAGTTAATCCTTATATGAGACCTATTTATGATGCATTAGAAGTTCTTCTTGGAGCAGAGCTTTTCGAGAGGTATTACGAGAAGGGATTAATTGAAGTTTCACCTCTGGCTTTCATGAGAGGTCGTAATCTTGATGATGCTTTTGTTTTATTAGATGAAGCTCAAAATACTACATGTGAGCAGATGAAGATGTTTTTAACCAGACTTGGGCTTAATTGTAAGGCTTGCGTTTGTGGTGATTTTACTCAGATTGATTTGCCACGCGGTGTTAAGTCTGGTCTTGCTGACTGCATTAGTGTTTTAAAGGATGTAGAAGGTATTTCTACTGTTACTCTTCAGACAGCTGATATTGTCAGAAATCCTCTTGTTCAGAAGATTGTTGCAGCTTATGAGGAGAGAGATAAGGAGAAGACAGATGAATAAGAGTTCTGTATTTCAGCAGGTTATAGTCTGCATATTAGTTACAATTCTTGTCACTCTGGTTGTCTTTTATGGTTATAGACCAGTTAGTTACGACTTGGATATAGGTTCTGTTTCTAATCGTGATATATATGCTCATAGAAGCTTTGTTGATACATACCAGACTGAGTATGAAGCTGCTCTTGCCAAGAATTCGGTTAGTTCAATTTTTATTCGTTCAGAAGAATTATCACAGCAGAGTATTGATAATGTAAATTTGTTCTTCAATATTATTGCTGAAGCAAGAACACAGCGTCTTAATGAGTATGGCTTGCCTGCTGAAAACTGGGAAAGTTCAGTGGTTAGTATGAATACACTTTTACGTCAGGAATTTACAACATGTCCTGATGAAGCTTGTATTGATACTTTCCTTAATATGTCATCTTCGGCTTTTAATCTTATTCACGACAGAGCTGTATCTATGACAGAACTAATTGTTATGGATAATTTAAATACTGATTCATTGTCTCAGGCTATTGATTCCAAGATGGAATTATTTGCAGAAAATTATTCTGAGTTTTCAATCTACTCTGATGCTCTTAGAACAGTATTAACCAGTTTGTTAACACCAAACTCTGTATTTGACAGAGATGCAACTGATGAAGCTGCTAATAATGCTTATATTTCTGTTATCAATAATCCGATTGTTGTCGATAAGGGCACTAAGATTATCAGCAGTGGAGATGTTGTAACTGAGCATATGTATCAAAATCTAGTTGATCTCGAGTTAATCAGAAGTGATACGTTTGATATTTTGATTCTTGTAAGAATTGCTGTTTATACAATTATTCTTGCATGTCTAATGGTTATTTACCTGAGAAGAAATGGATTTGACAGATTCCCTGATATGAGAATCTTCTATATGATAGTTATCTCATTTTTGATTCCTATTGTAGCTTCTGTTTATGCCAAGGAATTATCGAATATGATGGTACTGACATTGTTCTTTACCACAATTTGTTCGACTTATCTCGGCTCTCGAGATGGAATAATTCTCTCTTCAGTTGAGATGTTAATGGTTTGGCCATTATATTCATTTGATTCTGAATTTGTTCTTGTAAATATAGTTGGTATTATTGTATGTGCAACTATAGCGGGAAGAGTAAATCGAGCATATAACAGTGCATGGCTTATGATTATTCCTTCTTTGATGTGTGTACTCTCAGTTGGTTGTTATAATGCTATTTTTGCAGCTCCAATTACAAGCTATATAGAATCTGGTGTATGGGCTGGTGTTTCAGCTATTTTATCTATTATTCTTGCAGTTGGTGTTATGCCTATCATTGAGCTATTCTCAAATGTTGTATCACCAGTTAAGCTTATCGAGTTATCTCAGCCAAGTAATCCGCTTCTAAGAAGACTTTTCCTCGAAGCTCCTGGAACTTATACTCATTCAATGATGGTTTCTTCATTAGCCGATGCCGCTGCTGATAGTGTTGGAGCTGATGCACTTTTCTGTCGAGTAGCAAGTTACTTCCATGATATTGGTAAACTCGAGAATCCAATTTACTTCACTGAAAATCAATCTGATGGATATAATCCTCATAATGATTTACCAACTATGGAAAGTGTGTCTGTAATTACAGCTCATACTACGGACGGCGTTAAGCTTGCTCGCAAACATCATTTACCAGAGTCTTTTATTAAGGTAATTGAAGAGCATCACGGAACAACATATCCTGGTTATTTCTATTCAAAAGCTATTAAGGAAGCTGCTGAGAATAATATGCCTGAACCACAGGTTGAAGATTTTATGTATAAAGGAAATATACCATCAACAAAAGAGTCAGCAATTATAATGATTGCTGATACCTGTGAGGCTGCAATCAGATCAAATAAATTAACTGATTCTTCTGAGATAGAAAAGCTTGTAAGAAAACTTATTAAGGCCAAAATTGATCAGGATCAGCTCAATAATTCCGGTTTATCTTTTGATGATATTGAAAAAATCATAACTGCTTTTAAGCGTGTATATTCCGGTATGAACCACGAAAGGATTCAGTATCCAGCATGAAAATAATTATTAACAACGAATGTACTGGTCTTAGTAATAGTAAGGTAGAAGCATGGACTTCTTATATAGATAAACTATCTAAGGCTTTTGTAGACAGATCATATACAAATGATATTCCACTTAAAGTTATGAATGATGCATATGTATCATTAACTTTTGTTGGAATGGATGAAATAAGAACCATTAATGAAGAGCAAAGAGGAATTGATAAGGCAACTGATGTTTTGTCTTTTCCTATTCTTGATATGGAGAATGGTAAACTATTATTGTCAGCTGAAGATATCGACTTTGAGATGGATGAAGATGGTAACAAGATTCTCAATCTTGGAGATATTCTTATCAACCCTGATGTTGCTTTGGAAAATGCTTCATCATATGGCCATTGCGAAGAACGTGAGATTTCTTTTTTAGTTGCACATTCTCTTTTGCACCTTATTGGATTTGACCATATTGAACCATCTGATGAGAAGCTGATGATTAAGGCCCAGAAGGAACTTATGTCTGATATTGGTCTGGCATTTGATGATGAAGAATCAGAGATTACAAATCATCTCGAAGACAATATTGCATATCCGGCTGGTTCAATCGCCAAGCACTGTGGTTATATTTCTATTCTTGGCCGTCCTAATGTAGGTAAGTCAACATTCATTAACTACATTACTGGTATGAAGGTAGCTATTGTTTCACATAAGCCACAGACTACTAGAACAAATATCAGATCAATCTACAATACTGACGATTCACAGATAATTTTTGTAGATACTCCAGGCGTTCATAAGGCTTCAAATAAGCTTGGAAGAATTATGGTTGAAAATAGTTTTACCAGTGCCAAGAATGCTGATGCAGTGCTTCTTATTGTTGATTCAAGATTCTCTGAAGCTGGTTCTACTGAAAAGAAACTCTTGGAGCTTTGTAAGGAATACCATAAAAAAGTAATTCTTGCAGTTAATAAAGCTGACGAGATTTCCAAGGGTAAGTTACTCCCAATAATTGCATCTTATTCACAGCTTTATCAGTTCGAAGATATTGTTCCTATATCAGCAAAAACAGGAGAGAATATCGACGAACTTATGAAGGTTCTTGAGAAGCAGTTACCGGAAGGACCACGTCTTTTTGATTCTGAATATATGACTGATCAGTCCGAGAGAACAATTTCTGCTGAACTTATACGCGAACAGATTTTGCACTTTATTAACCAGGAGATTCCTCATGGTACTGCTGTTGAAATCGATTCTTTCGAAGATAAGTATGATGATGACGCTAAGGATGAGTACGACAGAAAGTGTGTTGTAATCAAGGCTACTATTATTTGTGAGAGAGATTCTCATAAGGCTATTATTATTGGTAAAAACGGACAGATGATTAAACGTATTGGAACTTCTGCAAGAATCAATATTGAGCGCTTAGTTGATTGTAAGGTTTATCTCGAACTCTTTGTAAAGGTAAGGGAAGACTGGAAGAATAACGATACTTTGCTTAAGAGTTACGGTTTCCGTGCTGAGGATGAAAATGCCCTCTAATCCTATTAGCATTAAGGGTGTTATTCTTAAATCAAGCGAATACAAAGAAAAAGACAGAATTATCTCTGTCTTAACTCGTGATGATGGTATCATTAATATTTGCTGTAAGGGTGTCTCAGGTAAATCTACCAAGCTTTCATTTGTTTCTGTACCTTATTCTTACTGTGACTTTGTTATTGCTGAAAGTCACGGATTTTATTACCTTAAGGAAGGTAGTGTAATTTCTGGTAACACAGGAATAATGAGTTCTCTTGAAGCTATGGCTATAGCAGGACATATTGCTTCATGTCTTCTTGAGACAGTAATGCAAAGTGATAATTCTGCGCAGTGTTATGAATTAGCTATTTATGCTCTTTACTTACTTGGTGTATCGCCAGATAAGCATCTATATGTTATGTGCATTTTTAACTGGAAGTTAATGTGGATTTTAGGCCTTGCTTCTGTATGTGAAGACTGCGCACAAACTGTTGGACCTAAGTTTAAAATCAGCACAAGAACATGCGAGATTCTAGATTATATAGGACAAAATCCAGTAAAGAATATCTTTACTATTATTCTTGAAGAAAATGATATTAACGAACTTAGAGTGTTTACTTTACAGTATTTAAGAATTCAACTAGAGAAAGAAATTCCAGATCCTATTTTAAAGTTAAATCTGCCAGTTGTCGGGGTATAAGCTTAGATATTCAGGCTTTTCAAGGCGCTCATCAATTAATAAAGCAAAACCTTCATCGTTTTCCGTTCTAATAACTCGTCCGACTGCCTGGAGAACTTTTTCCCATCCTGGAAATCTGTACGCAAAGGCAAATCCATCTCCGAATTTTTCCGTATAATAATTTGCAAGTATTTGTCTCTCAGGAGTTAACTTAGGATATCCAACACCAACAATCACAACTCCAGAAAGCATCTCACCAACAAGGTCAATACCTTCACCAAAATGACCTCCGAGAACTGCAAAGGCAAGCAGAAGGCCATCATAAGGCTGATTGAAATTCTCTAAGAATTCATCCTTTTGAAGTGCATTCATACCCGGTGTCTGCTTAATCATCTTGAGGTTAGATATTTTGCCCTTCAACATCGTAGATAAGCTGTCAAATAGCATATTCATATACTCAAATGAAGGGAGGAATACTAGGTAATTGCCTCGTCTGTTGATTAATTCTTTTTTAATTCTGATAGTTAAATCAGCTAGTGTCAGTGTTCTATATTTGTAAGAAGTATTGATAGATGAATCAATAATAATTTCTAGGTTTTCAGCAGGGAAGGGTGAAGCTAGTTCAATATACTTAACACTCTCACAATTCTTACCAACAATAACATTACGATAATACTCATAAGGTGATAATGTGGCTGAGAAAAATACTGTTGGCATAATATTCTCGATTCTCGATCTGATTTTTTCGGAAGCATCAAGACAGATAAAACCAACTGTGACATCTCCATTTTCAAGATTAAATGTGGATATATAATTACTGTCAAATTCCTGTTCAAAAACACTTAAAAAGAATCTTGTCTCAAAGAAGTATTCCATAGCTACTTCTCGAACTTCGCCCTGTTCTATGTTATCGAGAAGAGGCATAAGAAGTCTTATTGAGCGCCATAAAATCGTATACAGATTCATAGTTCTACCAGTGGAGCCTTCGAAATTCTCGGCCCTTACGGCTTTACGCTCTTCAATTTTCTCAAGTTTTACAAATGCAGATTCACCCTGTAAAAGATATTTTCTTATGTCTTCATAGTAATTTTCAGCCTGTTGTAAAAATGATTCGAATCTTGGATCTCTTCCGCTAAATACACGCTTCATTTTTTGAATTAGGGACAGAGATAATCTAGCACTAAACATCTCACGTGATCTGTCGACCATATTATGAGCCTCATCAATCAACAGAACATTCCTGTTAACCTGTTCACACTCAAAAGCTCTAATTAACGCAACTCTAGGGTCAAAAGCATGATTATAGTCTCCAATGACAATTGTAGAGAAGTTCATGGCATCAAGACTTAATTCATGAGGACAAATCTTATACTTCATAGCAATCTTTGTTACTAACTCTGGAGTAATCTCATCAAACTGCAAAATCTCGCTTAATGCTGGTTTTACTCTGTCGAAATAACCATTAGCAAATGGACATCCCTTGGTATCGCATTTTTTATTAAGAAGGCACATCTGTTCTTTGGATTTAAGAGTAATTGACCTAATAATTAATCCCTTTTTACGCATATCATTAACTGCTTTTGCAGCAACAACACGAGTTGAAGTCTTGGCAGTAAGATAAAAAATCTTATCGTATCTTCCTTTTAACAAGCCTTTAACAGCAGGGTATAGAACTGAAATAGTCTTGCCAGTACCAGTTGGTGCCAAAGCAAATAGTATCTCATCGGATGTCAGAGTAGACAGAACCTTCTTCATCAGGTCTTTTTGACCATTACGAATCTTCTCATAAGGAAAAGTCATTTCCTTAACGGATTCAATTAAGTTCTCATCATATTTAATTAGTTTCTTAATAAAATCAATATACTGAAGTGCGTGATCTTCATATACAATCAAAGCTTCTTCACGGTCTATATATTCAGTTTTTTCCACAACTTCCAGAGATGTAATATTTACATATCTTAAAGTAATCTTCATCTGCTCGAGAAAATCATTAGCAAGAAAAAGCAGTGCTGCATATATCTTAAGCTGAGCTTCATGGTCTGAATGAACAAGTTTCTCATACTGAGTTTTTGATGAATTGAAGGATTTAATCTCGATTATGTGTGGAATACCTTCAGAATCATTCTCAAAAACGATATCAGCTCTGCCTCGAATCTCTAAGTTAATTGAAGTAATGGCATCTTCATATTCATAAACATGAGACAAAAAGTATTCTGTATCAAAATTATCACCATACTGTTTTCTTAAATCTTCAAAGATTTTTTTATGTAATCGGGTACCTTCAATTCCTGATACACCATTAAAAGACGATCCAGAAGACAGATTTCCTGTTCTGGATACAAATCTTGCCAAATCAGTTACTGAAACACTTAATGAACTCATGATTTGATTATAACATTATTAACGACTATACTTATTAATAATAATAAGGAGGAATGTTCATGAAAACTCTTAATAAGATCATTTCTTTAGGTATTGCAGCTATTCTGACTTTATCTGTTGCTATTTCTGTATCTGCACCTATTAATGCTCAGGGAACAGGTATGAATGTTGCATATAGAACTCAGGATGAAATCATTAATTATCTTTCTGCACATAATGTATCTGCAAATGGCGCAGTATCATATGCTTCAGCACCAAGAACAACTGCCCCATATGCTTTGGGACAAATATCAGCAACATCTGAACAGCAGGCAGTTAATCTTCTTAATGCTATCAGATATATTGCTGGTCTGAATGATAATGTTTCTATTGACGCTGAGTATCGTACAAGAGCTCAGGGGGCTGCTTTGATTAATACTATTAACAGAAGCCTTTCGCATAGTCCTTCACAGCCTGCAGGTATGGATACAACTATGTATCAGACATGCCGCATTGGTGCAGGTTCCTGTAATCTTTCGATGGGCTCAAATTCTATCAATAATTCTATTGCCAGAATGTGGTTAAGTGACAGTGATGCTTCCAATATTTCCCGCTTAGGTCATAGAAGATGGCTTTTGAACCCTACTATGGGCAGAACTGGCTTTGGAGCTGCTGGTACATGCCAGGCAATGTTTACTTTTGATACTTCCTATTATCAGGGTGCAGGTATTACAGGAGTTGCGTGGCCTGCACAGAACACTCCTAGAGAATTCTTCAGTAGTTCAGATGCATGGTCAGTATCTATTGGTTCTGTCGTTAACCCTAGTACAGTTCGTGTTACTGTATCAAGAGTATCTGATGGTCAGACCTGGACATTCTCTCAGGCAGGTTCTAATGGTGATTTTTATGTAAACAATGAAGGTTATGGTCAGGTTGGATGTATTATTTTTAGACCTTCAGGCATCACTACTAACCCTGGCGATTCTTATAATGTAACTATTACTGGTATTGGTAACGGAACAGATATTTCTTATACAGTAAATTTCTTTACAAGTAATGTTCCATCAAGCCAGGTTGTTGCTTTTGCTACAAGACTTTATACTACATGCCTTGGTCGTACACCTGATGCTGGTGGACGCGATTACTGGGCATCAAGACTTCATAATCATGAGATTACAGGTACTCAGGCTGCATGGGGATTTTACTGGAGTGCTGAGTACATCAACGCTAATCATACTAACGAACAGTATGTCGACTCATTGTACAGAACTTTCTTAGGCCGTGAAGCAGATCCTCAGGGAAGAGCTTATTGGCTTAATAAGCTGAATACAGGTTCTACACGAGAGAGCGTTTTCTATGGATTTGCTAATTCTGCTGAATTTGGCAGAATCTGTGATTCATATGGAATTATGAGATAAAGAACTGGAGATATAAAATGGCTTATCCTTTGTTAGAAAGTCCAATTGGTGATATTTATCTTTTTGACGGAGCAGTAATTACTTCTGATTCTAATGATGCAGCTTTACTCCGTGAACCTTCTGATGAAGTTACCTATTATGAGACTTTAAGAGTTAAGGATGGTATTCCACTATTTTTTGAAGACCATCTTGCACGACTTGTAAAATCTGTTAAGGGAATTGAGAATTTTGAATTTGATCCAGAGTATATCAAGTCTCAGAGTATGCTTTTTATTTCTAAATATGATCCTAATTTTGATGGTTCATTAAGGGTAATACTTACTAAAAGTCATCTTTTAATTCATGCTGTTGACGTTGGAATTCCTTCTAAGGAAAACTTTGAAGAGGGAATCAATACTTTGTCCTTGAAGTGGGAGAGAGTAGATCCTAATTTGAAGGTCTTCAGAGGCGATTATAAGCAGGCTGTTGCAAATCGTTTTAATGATAAGAATTCATATGGTAACCCTTATGAGTTAGTTCTTGTTGATGATAATGACAAGCTTTATGAAGGATCCAAGTCTAATCTGTTCATTGTTAAGGGAAATACTGTTTACTCTGCACCAGATGAGAAAATCTTAATTGGTATAACACGTAACAGAGTAATGAAGGCTTTAAGCGATACTAATGCTGAGTTTAAAATTGGCATGTTTTCTCTTGAAGAACTTAAGAATGACAATGAGGTTGCTGTTTTTGTATCCAGCACACCCTTTGATATTCTTCCAGTTCATTATATTGATGATGTTGAATTCGACTTTAAATCAAATAAGTTACTCATGAAAATAATGAGTAGCTACCAGGCATTTGTTGATGCGTATATTGCAAATGCTAAATCAAATAAGTAATTCATTTTTTTGGAGGCGATATAAATGGAATCAAGAAGCGGTAAAGTATCAGTTACAACTGAAAATATTTTTCCGGTTATAAGACAGTGGCTTTATTCAGATCAGGATATCTTCGTTAGAGAACTTGTTTCTAACTGTGCTGATGCTGTAGCAAAGTTAAAGAGATTAGTTGAGCTTGGTAAAGCTACAGCGACAAACGAGGACTACAGAATTAACGTTATATATGACGACGAAGCCAAGACATTAACATTTGACGATAATGGTATTGGTATGACTGCTGAAGAGATTGATAAGTATATCAATCAGATTGCTTTTTCTGGTGCTTTGGACTTCGTCAATAAATATCAGGAGCAGTCTACTGATAAGTCTGGTATTATCGGACACTTTGGTCTTGGTTTTTATTCAGCTTTTATGGTTGCTTCAAAGGTAACCATTAATACATTAAGTTATGAAGATGGTGCTCAGGCTGTATCCTGGACTTCTGAAGATGGTATGGAATATACAATTGATGCTTCTGATAAGGTTTCAAGAGGTACAGCTATTACAATTGAATTATCTGATGATGCCAAGGAAATCTTTGATGCTGCTACATTGAGAATGACTCTTCGTAAGTACTGCTCATTTGTTCCTGTTGATATTTTCTTTATTGATGTCAAGGCTGACAGACTTCATGAGGAATCTGAATCAAAGCGTAAGGCAGAAGCTGAAGAAAAGGGTGAAGAGTTTAAGCCTAATGAAATTACATATGCTCCAATTAATAACAAGGAGCCATTGTGGCTTAAGAAGCCAGCTGACTGTACAGATGACGAGTATAAGTCCTTCTATCACAGCGTATTTAATGATGGAAATGATCCTTTATTCTGGATTCACCTTAATATGGATTATCCATTTACATTACAGGGTATCTTGTATTTCCCAAAGACAGATAATGTATATCAGTCTTTGGAAGGTAGAATTAAGATTTATAATCATCAGGTCTTTGTAGCTGATAATATTGATGAGATTATCCCAGACTTCCTTTTCCTGTTACAGGGCTGTCTTGATTGTTCAGATCTCCCACTTAATGTATCAAGATCTGCTTTACAGCAGGATGCATATGTTAAGAAATTGTCTGGTCATATCATCAAAAAGGTTTCTGACAAGCTTACAGAAATCTTTAAAAATGACAGACCATCTTTTGAAAAATACTGGTCTGATATTTCCGTATTTGTAAAGTATGGAATGATGAGAGAAGAAAAGTTCTACGACAAGGTTAAGGATTGTTGTCTCTTTAAGACTGTAGACGATAATTTCTTCACCATGGATGAGTTAACTGCTCAGAAGAAACAGGTTCGTTATACAAACAATAAGGTAGCTCAGGCTGCATATGTTGATATGGCTGTTAAGGACGGCTTCGATGTAATTGTTCTTGATGAAGTTCAAATTGACGATAATTTCATTTCTTTCCTCGAATATAAGCATTCTGATATTACATTTAAGCGTGTAGATGCTGATTTGTCAGGTAGTGACAGCGATGATGATACTAAAACAAAACTTAGAGATTTCTTTAGAAGCGCGCTAAATAATGAGAATCTCTCTGTTAGTGCCAAGGCTCTCGGTGCTGATTCTATGCCTGCTCTGATTATGGAATCTGAAGAAAATCGTCGTATGCAGGATATGCGAAAGCAGTTCGAAAGAATTAATGCTATGCAGAATGGTTCTGGAGAACCTATGAATCTTGACGAGATGTTCCCAATTAATACTGAACTTGTTGTAAATACAGACAGCCCATTAATTGGTAAGTTACGTGCATTAGAAGCTATGGGTACACGTAAAGAAGAGACAAACAGACTTGCTCAGCATATTTTTGATCAGGCTAAGCTTGCTCATGGATCTCTCGATAGTGAAGGTTTATCAAGATTTTTGAAGTTCAATAGCGAATTATTGGCAAAGAACGCTGAGAATATTTGATATAATAAATCGCATAATTTTATAAAGGGGCAACCTATATGTCAGTAAGAAGAATTTTGTCAGAAAAGAAAAGTGCATTTGCCGTTGAAGCAAAGGGCATTTTACATGATGTTTCAAGCGATCTTGATATTAAGACTCTTGAGAATGTACGCGTTATTAATCGATACGATGTTTCAGGTTTAACAGATGAAGATTATGAGTCTGCAAAGAATGTCGTTTTCTCTGAGCCACCAGTTGATATTGTTTATGATGAAGATGTTGATTTGGGTGACAGCTGTTTTGTACTTCCTATTGAGTCTTTGCCTGGTCAGTATGATCAACGAGCTGATTCCGCTGCTCAGTGCATTCAGTTCTTAACACAGAAGGACAGACCTATTGTTAAGACTGCTAAGATAGTTGCTTTCTATGGATCACTAACTGATGACCAGAAAGAAGCAATTAAGAAGTATCTCATTAACCCTGTTGAATCCAGAGAAGCTTCAACAATTAAGCCAGAGACACTTGAAGATAAGTACGATATTCCTACTACTGTTGCTACTATTGATGGTTTCATAGATATGGATGACAAAGCTTTGGAAGATTTAAGATCTGGTATGGGTCTTGCAATGAGCTTTGCAGACATTAAGTTTACACAGGACTTCTTCAAGACACAGAAGAGAAACCCTACTATTACAGAGATTAGAGTTCTTGATACATACTGGTCTGATCACTGCCGTCATACAACATTCCTTACTGAACTTACTGACATTAAGTTTGATGGCGACGATGAACTTACAGCTCAGATTAAGGAGACATATTCTGATTATCTGAAGAATCGTGAAGAACTTTACGGAGAGAGAATTTCCAGCAAGCATATCTGCCTTATGGACATTGCTACACTTGCTGCCAAGAAACTTAAGAAGGACGGCAAGCTTCAGGATCTCGATGAGTCTGAAGAGATTAATGCCTGCTCAATTAAGATCAGGATTAAAGTAGATGGTGAAGATAAGGATTATATCTTCATGTTTAAGAATGAAACTCATAACCATCCAACAGAGATTGAGCCTTTCGGTGGTGCTGCTACGTGCTTGGGAGGAGCTATCAGAGATCCACTTTCCGGAAGATCTTATGTATATCAGGCTATGCGAGTTACAGGTGCTGGTGATCCTACCGTTCCAGTATCTATGACACTTCAGGGTAAGCTCTCACAGAAGAAGATTGTTAGAACTGCATCATCAGGATATTCTTCTTATGGTAACCAGATTGGTCTTGCAACAGGTCAGGTTGATGAAGTTTACCATCCAGGTTATGTTGCTAAGCGTATGGAAATCGGTGCTGTTGTTGGTGCTGCTCCTGCTGAAAATATTGTAAGAGAAAGACCACAGGCTGGTGATATTATCGTTCTTCTCGGTGGACGTACAGGTCGTGATGGTATCGGTGGTGCTACAGGTTCTTCTAAGGCTCACGATACTAAGTCTGTAGTTACTTGTGGTTCCGAGGTTCAGAAGGGTAATCCTCCAACAGAGAGAAAGCTTCAGAGACTTTTCAGAAATCCTGATGTAACTAAGCTCATTATAAGATGCAATGACTTTGGTGCAGGTGGTGTATCAGTTGCTTTCGGCGAGCTTGCTGCAGGTCTTGAGATTAATCTTGATAAGGTTCCTAAGAAGTATGATGGCCTTGATGGTACTGAGATAGCTATTTCTGAGTCTCAGGAGAGAATGGCGGTAGTAGTTCATCCTGCTGACCTTGATAAGTTCATGGATGCAGCTGCTGTAGAGAACTTAGAGGCTACAGTAGTTGCTACAGTAACAGAAGAGCCTATTATGAAGATGGTTTGGAACGGTAACACTATCGTTAATCTTCCACGTGAATTTATCGATACTAATGGTGCAAAGCAGTATGCAGAAGCTGAAGTTACTGCTCCTGAGCTCGATAAGGTTTATCTCGATCAGAAGCTTCCAACTCTTGTTCCTGGCGATTTTGCCAAGTCCTTAAGTGGTGCATTAAGTTCATTAGATGGATGCTCTAGATTAGGACTTACTCAGAAGTTTGACTCCACAATTGGTGCTGCAACTGTTGTAATGCCATTTGGTGGTACATATCAGAACTCTCCTGAGGAAGGTATGGCTGCTTTGATTCCTGTTGATAATGGAACAACGCATGATTGTTCAGTTATGACTTATGGTTTTGACCCGTACTTTACAGAGTGGAATCCATATGCTGGTTCATACCATGCAGTTGTTGAGTCTCTTTTAAAGCTTGCTTGTATGGGCGTTGATCCTTCAACAGCAAGACTTACTTTCCAGGAATACTTTGAGAGAATGGGCAAGCCAACATCATGGGGCAAGCCACTTCAGGCATTGCTTGGTGCTTATCAGGCTCAGCTCGACTTTGGTACAGCTTCCATTGGTGGTAAGGACTCTATGTCAGGTACATTTAATGACATTCATGTTCCACCAACGCTCGTATCCTTTGCTGTTGGTATGACAACTACAGATAAGATTGTAACAGCTACTTTAACAGCTCCTAATGTAAGTCTTTACCTTATTAAGGCTGCTCGAAATGGAATTGGTTACTACAAGAAGGATCATGTTTTAAGAGTATTTAAGGCTATTAAGGAATTACAGTCACGTAAGGAACTTAAGAATGCAGCTGTAGTACGTGGTGCAGGTGTTGCTGCCAGAGTTGCTCAGATGTGTTTTGGTAATGCTCTTGGTTTTGATTTTGATGATAATTTGACTGAAGAAGATCTCTTCTCCAGAACATTTGGTGCTGTAATTGTTGCTGTACCTAATGATCCTAATGCTATCGACAAGATTAAAATGACTGGTGGTAAGTTCTTAGGTAAGACTAATGCTGACGGCATCTTTAGATTTAAGGGTCAGGAAGCATCTGCAGGAGCTATGAACTTAAGCTTTGAAGGTAAGCTTGAGAAAATTTTCCCAACATTTGCAACTGAAGCTAACAGAGAAGTAGAAGTTAAGCCAGTAACAACTGGAATGACATTTAAAGCTGCTCCTAATGTTCTTAAGGGTGCTAAGCCTAAGGTTGTTATCCCTGTATTCCCAGGCACAAACTGTGAGTATGATTCTGCCAAGGCTTTTGCCAGAGCAGGTGCTGATCCTAAGATATTTGTAATTCGCAATCAGAATTCCAAGGATCTTACAGAGTCTTTGCAGAACCTCGCGAAGTCAATTAACGACAGTAATATCATTATGCTTCCAGGTGGATTCTCTGCTGGTGATGAGCCAGAGGGTTCCGCTAAGTTCCTTGCTGCCGCTTTCCGTAATCAGTATGTAACTGAAGCAGTTCGTGACTTGCTCTTCAACAGAGATGGTTTGATGATTGGTATCTGTAATGGTTTCCAGGCTCTTATTAAACTCGGTTTGGTTCCTTATGGCGATATTAAGGAATTGTCTGACAGTGACCCTACTTTGACATTTAATAATATTGGTCGTCACCAGAGTTCTTACGTTAAGACTATGGTAATGTCAGATAAGTCACCTTGGCTTTCTTGTGTTAAGCCAGGTGATATCCATAACATTCCAATCTCCCACGGTGAGGGTAGATTTGTAGCTTCACCTGAAGTTATAGCCAAGCTTGCAGCAAATGGCCAGATTGCTACATGTTATGTTGATGATCAGGGCATGCCAGCACTTACTACAGACTTTAACCCTAATGGTTCAGATTGTGCTATCGAGGGTATTCTGTCACCAGATGGTAGAATCCTTGGTAAGATGGGTCACTCAGAGCGTTATGCCTCAGATTTAAGTCTTAACATCCCAGGTCCTAAGGATCAGATGCTCTTCGAATCTGGTGTTAAATACTTCCTCTGATATGACATCAGAAACAATACATAGATTATTAGCTGACAACAACTTTCTGCCTGAATCCAAATTCGGGCAGAATTTCTTATGTGATGACCAAATTATTGAATCTATCATTGATTTATGCGAGATAGGTTCTGAAGATAAAGTCTTAGAGATTGGTCCCGGCCTTGGTAGTTTGACTAGGACTTTATCAAATAGAACAAACAGTCTTACATGCGTCGAGATAGACAAGCGATTAGCGGAGTTTCTAGACAATGATGCAGAAGTTAGAGCTTCTATTATCTCCAGCGATTATTTAAAACTTAGAGAATATGATGCTTCATCCTATGATGTTGTTGTTAGTAATCTTCCATATTATGTTATGACAGACATTATGAAGAAAATAATTGGTGAATGTACAAATTGTCGTAAGATGGTATTTATGGTAGAAGACGAAGCAATTGCAAGAATTTTAGCTGTGCCTAATACCAAGCAGTATGGACCTTTAAGTGTAATTTGCGAACTATATGGTGAGGTAAATAGGGAATTTACTGTTCCACGCAACTGCTTTATTCCTTCTCCAAGAACAACTTCCGCTGTTATTAGTTTAACCAGGGGGGATAATATACTTAATTCTGATATCGTTAAGTTTATTGATAGATGCTTTACTAACAGGCGTAAAAAATTAGTAAATTCCTGTCCTGAACTTAAAGGTAAATTAGAAGAACTTGGATACGATTCAAACATTCGAGCTGAACAACTTCTGCCTGGTTCGTTCTTGGAACTTTATAATGCTATAATTAAATGATATTTCTAAAATAATAGAAGGTTTTTATGAAGAAGAAGTCACAAAGTTTAATGAGCAAATACTCTGAGAAGCCTATGAAGAAAAAGAAATCTTCATTATCTACTGATTATAGTGATTTACCAATCATGGCCAATTATGAACAGAGATATAAGGGTGGTATGTCTAAGGAAGTAACCGAGACAAAACCAACTCCAACTTTGGATGACAAAATAGCCAAAAGAGAGAATCTTAAGAAACCTAAGAAAGAAGAAGAAGGAGAAGCTCCTAAGAAGGTAGCTGTTGAGATTAATGGCAATCCTTATTTACTAGGTTGTACAGCTGAGATTTCTGAATCCAGAATTCGCAAAATTGCAGCACTTGCTAATGAGATTTTGTTAGATACCAAGGACGCAAATCCTGGACTTACAAACACTAAAATCAATGCTCTTGCTTTAATTGATGCATGTGACAGAATTCTAACTCTTAAAGACGAAAACTCAAATTACAGAACAGAGCTTATGTATTTTCAGCATAAGGTTAATATCGAAGAAGAGAATTCCAAATCAGAACCTACACCTATGGAGATTCTAGCTAATGAGATACAAAACTGAACTTTTAGCACCAGCAGGTGATTCAAAGATATTTAAGGTAGCTATTGATGCCGGAGCCGATGCCGTTTATTGCGGTATCGATTTATTTAACGCGAGATTAAATGCATCTAATCTTACTATGGACGAATTGTCTGAATGTGTGGCTTACGCTCATGAACGATCAGCAAGTGTTTATTTGACGCTTAATACAATCGTTAATGATGATGAGATTGACCTTGCTGTTAATGTTGCACGTGAAGCCTATGATGTTGGCGTTGACGCAATTTTAGTTCAGGATATTGGTCTTGCTTCAAAAATCCACCAGAAGTATCCTAATATTCCACTACACGCTTCAACACAGATGAATATCTGGGGCAAAGATAAGATTGATTCTCTTAAGGGTAAGGGATTTACCAGAATAGTTCTTCCACGAGAACTTTCTTTGAAGGAAATTGAGAGTTATACAAATTATGCTTCTAAGAAGAACATTCAGACAGAAGTATTTATTCATGGAGCAGTATGTATTTGTACTTCTGGTCTTTGTCAGTTCTCAGCTATGAATAAAAGTGGTTCAAGATCTGGTAACAGAGGAATCTGTGCTCAGCCTTGTCGTAAAGAATATGAACTCATTAATTCTGGTAGAACTGTATTCAAGGGACACTTAATCTCACCTAAGGACCGTGGTCTTATTCGATATATTCCTTCATTAATTGATGCTGGTGTTGCTTCTTTAAAAATAGAAGGCAGAATGCGTGACGAAGCATATGTTAGAACGGCTGTTTCATGCTATAGAAGGATCATCGACAGTTATTATGATGGTTCTTTGACTGATGATTTATTAGAAGAAGTTGAAAATGAGTTATTAGTAAATTTTAATCGTGGTGGAAGCTTTACTGACCAGAATATGTCTGGTAAAAAGTCTGACAGTATTTTATCTGGTGAATATGTAGGTAAATATGGTCTTAAAATAGGCAAAGTAACGCTTCGTGATTGTAGGGAGGGTACGATTACGATTAGACCTTGCAAGGGTGCTATCGAGCCTTCTAAGGGCGATTATCTCTCACTACGTACTGATGATAAGGAAATTAAGTCTTTTCCTGTAGGTAAATCCTCTTTGTTTAAGGATAACTTCGTTATTAAGGGCTTACATCCTGATTCTATTAAAAACCTACCTGATAATGTAAGTGTATATCTTATGAATCATGAGTTTGAGTCAACAAAAAATATTGGTAAGACTCATATCGATATTACTTTCGACAGCTCTGAAACTGGATATATTAAAGCCTCTGCTCTTGTTAATAGCGGAGTTTATGAAGGTGTTTTTGCGCAGGATGAGCTTACTTATGATTATGATGAAGCTCGCAATTCATTAATTGCAACACGTGTTGAAGAGCAGTTAAAAAAGACTGGAAATACTGCTTTTGCTGTTGATAGTGTATATGTAGAAAATCCATGTACAGCAAAGTGTCCAATTAGCTTAATTAATGAGCTTCGTCGCGGACTTCTTGAGTCTTTATCTTCTGAGATTTTATCTGAAGGAGCTCACAGCGCTTCAGAAGAGTTTTATATTGGTGATGTTGAAGATGAGAGGGAAGATGGTAATGGTTCTATTACTACACTTAGATACTATCCGTCGTTATCAACTTTGACCTCTGAATATAAAGATGCAGATGTATATGCTTTCTCTGCATATGATTATATGAATCCTAAGTATAGAGATGAAATAGACGAACTAATTGACATTACAGGTAAAAAACTGATGATTGTAATGCCTGATTTTTGTCATGAAGATAAGTATGATTCATTTATTTCTAAGATTGATGCGGAGGTTATGCCAACGGCAGGCGCTAATATCTATAATAGCGAGTCACTTAAGACAAATCTTAAGGAAAAGGGCGGAGCATTTATATCTTACGAGTTGATGCAGGCCGAAGCTATCGACATGCTTAAGAAAAATACAGTTCCTGGTAAAGTTTATTTACATTGTGGAGGCATGATCCCATGGATGCAGTCGGATTTTTGTCCTGTTGGACGTAATAAGAAGAATTGTGGTAAGTGCGTAAACAAGGGAATTTTTTATCTGATGCAGGATAATGGCGAGAAGGATTTAACTGTTGTTACTCATCCATACGACTGTTCTTCTATCATTTATGGTCCTGCAAAGGTAACATATGATGATAAAGATTGTCAGGATATTGCAAATCTTGGCTATGATGTTATTAAGTGCTATACGGAGGTATAAAACTAATGAGCGATAAAATTAAACTTCCAATTGAGAAGTGCAGAGAAGAAGCTGTAATGCCTACTTATGCTAATGATGGCGATGCAGGTATGGATTTATACTCCTGTGCAGATGTTCTTGTAAAACCAGGATGTAGTGTCTTAGTACCAACTGGTCTTAAGATGGCTATTCCATATGGATATGAAGTTCAAATTAGACCTAGAAGTGGTATTTCTTTGAAGACTACTCTAAGAGTTCCTAATTCTCCAGGAACAATTGACTGTGGATATAGAGATGAAGTTAATGTAATTATCTACAATGCTTCCATGAGAGAGGACGCCTCCGAAGATAATCCATTTACTCTTAATGATAAGGGTTGTAAGCATGGTACATATCTTATTAAGAAGGGTGATCGTGTTGCACAGATGGTTCTTAGTAAAGTTGAGTACTGTGACATTGAATTTGTAAATTCTGTTCAGGATATTGGAACTAATCGCGGTGGCGGGTTTGGCCACTCTGGTATAAATTGACCTCTGGTGGCAAAGGTCTAAGGGAGATGCTATAATAAATTGCTAAATCTGTGTTTAGGAGGCTTTTTAGATGCTTGAAATCTATTCATCCAGAGAAGTAAATAAGACAGCCTCCAAGATGATTTACAGAACTACTGAGATTGATGAAATAGTAGAAGATTCCTGGATTAATCTATATTCTCCTACAGAAGCAGAGATTTCACGAGTTGAATCCCAGCTTGGAATTCCTCAGGAATTCTTCAGATATCCTCTTGATGAAGAGGAGAGACCACGTATTGACTATGATGATGATACAGGATCTGTTCTTATTATCGTGGATATTCCTTTCTCAAAGCGTGAGAATGATATTATTAAGTATGAGACTACTCCACTTGGTATTATTTTGTCTCACAAGCATATCGTTACTGTAGCACTGAAGCAGTCTCCGATTCTAGATCACTTTATTGAGAATAGAATTAGAGATCTTTATATTCCTTTCAGAACAAGATTTACCATTCAGATTTTGCTTGCAGTTGCAAAAGAGTACTTAAGACTCTTACGCTTCATTGATAAGACGTTGGAAGTTGCTGAGGCTGAGCTTTCCAAGGCTATTTCCAATAATGAGTTATATAAGCTCCTTGAATTAAGTAAATCTCTCGTTTACTTCGCGTCATCTTTGAAGTCCAACGAAGCCGTTCTTGAGAAGCTTATGCGTGGTAGAACAATTAAGCTTTATGAAGAAGATGAAGATCTTTTGGAAGATGTTGTAATCGAGTATAAACAGGCACATGAGATGGCTGATATTTATTCAAACATCGTTAGTTCAACAACTGATGCTTATGCTTCTATTATTTCAAATAACATGAACGACATCATGAAAATTTTGGCTGCAGCAACTATTTGTCTTACAATCCCGGATTTGATTGGTTCTTTCTTCGGTCAGAACTGTCCTATGCCTTGGGATGAAGCGTTTGCGTCTAATCCAGGTCCTTTTATTGGATTGACACTCGCTTGTACTGCTACGATGATTATTACTTTTATTTTGTTAAGGAAGAAGAACTTCCTTTAATTCAGATTCATGGCTTCAGGTTTTGTTCAAGCAGGTGGAGGAAAGATAAAAAGAAATAGTAATGGTGCAATCGTAAGATCTGCATTATTACTTAGTATTCTTGCTGTTATTCTTATTTTCTTTGTAGTTCTTACTATTATTTCATCTAATAATCTAATGAACTTAGAGAAGACATCGGTTTCAAATGTACCATCTAATGTATTACCTTCATATTCGACATGTTCATTTGAGTCATTTGATGGTCAGACGAACTTGTCAGGCTGGTTCTTTAAGACAGACAATCCAATTACTACCGTAATTGTTGTTCACGACGCAGGCTCGAATCGTTTGCCTTTCGGCGTTAACATGATTGACCTTATAGAGTCGCTTCTCAGCAGTAACTATAACGTTTTCCTTTTTGATCAGCGTAATAGTGGAGAATCCGAAGGTGACGTGTGCGACTATGGTTACCTCGAGTGGCAGGATGTTCTGGGTGCAATTGCTCAGGTAAGACAAATTTCAGTTACAACTAATGTTGTTCTCTATGGTATAGGTACAGGAACAACTTCATGTATGATTGCATATGATAAGCTTCCTCCTAATAATTTGACAGAAGCGGACCTTAATAATTATAGTAATGCAATTAGAGATTTAGGTTTTGACAGATCTTATATAGTAGGAATGATTTTTGATTCACCAGCCAAGAATTCTGATGATTATATCATTGCCAGGGTTGAACAAAATGAATTTTTAGGATCTATTACCAAGAATTACGTTCCATATGCGATTCGTATTTCTGCAGGTGAGTCAAGATCAGTTAATCTTGTAGCTGAGATATCTAGGCTTCCTGTGCCTGTTTGTATCATTTACGGTGGTCATGATACTTATATAGGCGCTGATAAGATATCGCAGATTGTTGAAGAACGTAACAGACTTAATTCGAGTCTTACGGTATCTCGAATGATTCCTGGTGCAGGTTATCTCGAGTCATTCAGACTGGGTAGAGAAGCTTATATAGAGACATTAATGACATTTATGCAATCATACTTTGTAGAGAGTTAAAATGGCTGATAAAGATATACTTATTCTCGGAATAGAGTCCTCATGTGATGAGACTGCAGCATCTGTAGTTAAGAATGGACGTGTAATTTTAAGTGATATAATTGCTTCTCAGGCAGATTTTCATGAGAAGTATGGAGGAGTTGTACCTGAAATTGCTTCAAGAATGCACGTAGATGCTGTATATCCTTGCATCAAATCAGCTCTTGAGCAGGCTAATGTCTCTTTGGATGATATCGATGCTGTTGCTGTAACTTATGGTCCTGGACTCGTAGGTGCTTTGCTTGTTGGCCTGTCAGCTGCAAAAGGCGTTTGTGCAGCTTCTGGTAAGCCACTTGTTGGTGTTAATCATCTGCATGGTCATATCTGTGCTAACTACTTATGTTTTGAGGATCTTAGACCTCCATTTATCTGTCTGTGCGTAAGTGGTGGTAATACTCAGATTGTTCTTGTTAAGGACTATACTGATCTTGAGGTTTTAGGAAGAACTCGTGATGACGCTGCTGGTGAGGCGATAGATAAGATAGCACGAGTTATTGGTCTTGGTTATCCAGGTGGTCCTAAGATGGATAAAGCAGGACAGGGAGGAGATACATCAGCATATACGTTTTCAAAAACTCATATGGGTGATACTCTCGATTTCTCTTTTTCTGGTATCAAGACATCTGCTTTAAATACAATTAATCAGTCAAAGCAGAAGGGTGAAGAGATTAATGTATCTGATTTTGCCGCTTCATATCAGACACATATAGCTTCAATTCTAGTAAAACAAACTGTAGAAGCGGTAAAGAGAACTGGAATCAAGAAGGTTAGTCTTGCAGGTGGTGTCTCAGCTAACACATTCTTACGTAAAGCTTTTGATGATGCTTCAAAAAAATATGGATTAGAGTTATTCTATCCAAAACTTCGTCTTTGCACAGATAACGCTGCGATGATTGCATCTGCAGGATATTTCGAATATATTAACGGTAGGGTAGATGGCTTAAATCTTAATGCTCTGCCTTCGCTTAAATTAGGTAAATAATATGGCTAAGGAAAAAGGAATTAAAATAATAGCAGAAAATCGAAAGGCATTTCATGACTATTTTATCGAAGAAAAGTATGAATGTGGAATTGCTTTATCTGGAACAGAAGTTAAAAGTCTTCGTGCTGGTAAGGTAAATCTTCGTGATAGTTATGTAATGATTAAAGCAGGAGAAGCCTGGCTTGTTGGAGTCAACATAAGTCCTTATGAACACGGTAACAGATTCAATCTTGATCCGATGAGAACTCGTAAGCTTCTAATGCATAAGAGGGAAATTATTAAGTTATATTCTACAATTAAGCTTGATGGACTAACTCTGGTTCCTACTAAGTGCTATTTTAAAGATAGTAAAGTAAAATTTGAGATAGGTCTTGCCAGAGGTAAAAAGAACTACGACAAGCGTGATGTATTAGCAGCAAAGCAGGCTAAGAGAGAAATTGACAGAGCTATTAAGTCCAAAAACAGGAGCAACAGATAATTAATGGCTAATGATAAGAGAGATATAAACATAACCTCATTAATTGGTGCAATTGTGTGCTGGCTTTTAACTGCTGCCTGGATTGTTTGTATCTTTTTTCTATCATCAGAGAATGCAAATGAATCAACAGAGAGAAGTCTGAGTCTTCTTAATATAATAGAACAAATTTTCGGTGAAGATATATTAACAGAATTAATTTTAAGAAAACTTGCTCATGTATTAGAATTCTCAGTTTTGACGATACTGGCTTTTTTGTCGATTCGATTTACTAATAAGGTATCAGAATATACATCATACGCTGAAAGCCCAGTTAAGATTATTAAATCAGATAATGAGATGTATATTGCAATCTCAATGTGGTTATCATTTTTAGTTGCAGTTGCTGATGAGTATCATCAGTTATTTGTTGATGGTCGTTCAGGATCAATTTTAGATGTTGCAATTGATGGAATTGGAATAATTGTAATTCTCATTATTATCCGTGTAATCTTTACAATCTATCTGAAGCAGCTTGGCGCGCAGGAAGTTCGATACGAGTAGAAGAGCTTATCCCATTATCATTTGTCATATTTAGATTATGTTCTAATTCGGTATAATTACAATTTTGGTGAATTGAGAAGATAAAGAAAAACCGAGCATTAGTTAATTGCCCGGTTAATAATGATTATAGTAATTCGTTTAATTAAATACTTGATCCAAAGCCTGCTTCAAATCTGCAATTAAGTCATCAGGATTTTCAATACCAACAGAGAATCTGATTAAGTCTGGCTTAACTCCAGCTTCAATTAACTGTTCATCAGAAAGTTGACGATGTGTATGACTTGCTGGATGTAACACACAGGACTTAGCATCCGCAACATGTGTTACGATAGAAATTAATTTAAGACTATCCATAAACTTAACTGTCGCAGCACGATCTCCCTTAATTCCAAAACACATTACGCCACATGTGCCATTAGGCATATATTTCATAGCGCGATCATGTGATGCATTAGATTCTAGTGCTGGATAATTAACCCATGCAATACGATCATCAGACTCTAAGAACTTGGCTAACATTGTTGCATTAGAACAATGTTTTTCCATACGACAAGCAAGTGATTCAAGGCCTAAGTGCAAATAATAAGCGTTCTGAGGAGCCTGTATTGAACCAAGATCTCTCATAAGCTGAACTGTTGCCTTTGTAATATAAGCGCCCTTACCAAATTTTGTAGCATATGTGATACCGTGATAAGACTCATCAGGTGTTGTAAGTCCTGGGAACTTATCAGCATACTTCATCCAGTCAAAATTACCTGAATCAATAATAGCTCCACCAACACCAGATGCATGACCATCCATATACTTAGTTGTTGAATGAGTTACAATATCAGCGCCATGCTCGATTGGTCTGCAATTAATTGGAGTAGCAAATGTATTATCTACAATAAAAGGAATTCCATTATCATGAGCTACCTTAGCAAACTTTTCAAAATCGAGAACTGCACATACAGGATTTGAAATTGTCTCACCAAAGATCAACTTGGTATTTGGCTTAATAGCAGCACAAATTTCTTCATATGAGCTTTCTGGATCAATAAATGTACAATCAATTCCCATCTTTTTCATAGTTACGCCAAAAAGATTGAATGTTCCACCATAGATTGATGATGATGAAATAAAATGATCACCAGCCTCACAAATATTAAATACTGCAAAGAAGTTTGCAGCCTGTCCTGAAGATGTAAGCATTCCTGCAAAACCACCTTCAAGCTCAGTAATCTGAGCAGCTACCATATCATTAGTTGGATTCTGAAGTCTGGAATAAAAATAACCAGAAGCTTCCAAATCAAACAAAGCACCCATATCATCAGATGAATCATACTTAAATGTTGTACTCTGATAGATTGGAATCTGTCTTGGTTCACCATTTTTTGGAGTATATCCAGCATGAACGCACTTAGTATCTACTGATGTTGACATATATATTAACCTTCTTCCTCATTGCTTCCAGCAATGTTCATCTCTGATATAACAATTGAAGGGCAGAAATACTCACCTACTCCCTCTTCTACTGCTTCTAAATCTCCCCCCACCTCTTCTATCTTCATTAATAAGTCGTAGAAGTTATCAGAAACAGTAATCTGTTCAACAGGTCTTTCTATTTTACCATTCTTGATAAGATATCCTTCACAGAATAATGAAAAATCACCTGATATTCTGTTTACACCAGCGTGAAGACCATTAAGTTCGGTAATATATAATCCATCATTAACAGACTCGAGTATTTCTTCAAAGCTCTTATTACCTGGTGTTACAACAAGATTTGAAGCTTTTATACCCTTAAAATAGTTACCAGTAGAAGGAATTCCTTCCTTATTGGCAGTTTTAAGGTTATGTAACGCTTTAATGAAGACACCATTATCGATAATTGACTTGGAATAAGTAATCACACCCTGATCATCAAAAGGGAACTTCAATAAAGCATCTTTATACATAGGGTCTTCACGAATAGTAAAACAATCAGATGCTATCTTCTCCCCTTCTTTTCCAGCTAATAATGACAATCCTTTCTGAATTGCATAAGCTGAAAAATTAGATTCAAAAGTATCATACAAGGAAACGAATGCATCTTTATCTAATACTACTTTATACGATCCGGATTCAACAGATGAAGCTCCAAGTTTTCCGAGAACTTTTTTACCAACCTTCTCAAGGAATATTGCTTCATCAAAGTCATCAATATTACGGCCAGCCCAAAAATGTCCACCTGTCTTTACAACACCATTTCTCTCCGCTCTGGCTTCAGCCATAACAAAGACAAGATCACCATCCTTATACATTGTTAATCCCTTGGAATTAGCAAGATATGTGGGACCGCAGCAGCATGATATTGATAAATAATCTACAGCTTTAATATCAGAAGATATAGAAAGAATATCCTTCTCAAGTTTTAATCCCAATTCTGAGAATTTGTTATATGTATTCTTATCATAGTTTCCGCTTCTCTCATCATTTTCCAAATTAGAATTATCTGGATCACAATAGAAAAAATCTTCATCCTCGTCGTCTTTAACTTCACAGTTTTCCATAGAAGACTTCAGGATATACTCGATTGACTCATTTGAAAAATCAGATGTTGAAGCTCCACCCATCTGGCCATTCTTTTTACCTAAAAAAGCAATTCCAGAAGTATTAGAATTCTCATAAGAAGATACTTCACCTTCAAAGATATTAATCTCCATATGATAATCACTTGAAAAACTTGCTTCAGCCTCATCAAAGCCATAATCAATAGCCCTTTCGACAAGCTTCTTAAGGAAATCTAATGTCTCATTCTTATTCATTAGTTCTCCTCCCTTCCGCCTACTAAAATAGATGAAACTCTGATTGTAGGCTGACCAACAGTAACAGGAATGCTGCCAGAAATTGATCCACACATTCCTGCCGATAAAGCAAGGTCATTACCTACCATGTCGATATTCATCAAAATCTCAGGCCCCTTACCAATAAGAGTTGCTCCACGAACAGGTTCGCAGACTTTACCATTACGAATCATAAATGCTTCATCAGCTGCAAAGTTAAATTCACCAGTAGCAGTATCTACTGATCCACCACCCATCTTGGTACAATACAAACCATATTCAGTATTAGCAATAATATCCGCAGGCTTTGAATCACCATTATCGATATATGTATTACTCATTCTAGAAGTTGGTGCATAGGAGAAACTCTGTCTTCTGCCACAACCTGTAGGTTTACATCCCATTCTTCTGGCGCCAAGGTCATCAACAAGATAATTTTTAAGAATGCCATTCTCAATTAGAAGAAGGTTTGATGACTGGCGACCAGTATCATCAATCATGTAAGATCCCCACTCACCTTCGATTCTTGCATCATCACGAGCAGTTACCACTGAAGATGCAATCTGCTTACCCAACATATCAGAAAAGCAGGATGCCTTAATACCTACAGAAGTAGACTCTAATGCATGACCACAGGCTTCGTGAAAAATTACACCACCAAAACCATTACCAATTACAACTGGCATTTTTCCTGAAGGGGCATAACCAGCATTAACCATTCGAATAGCGGATTCGCAGCACTCGCGTGTCTTATCAAGCATTGGATATTCAGTTACAAATTCATATCCGCGCATAGATCCAGGAGCAAGACGTCCAGTCTGCTTCTCGTTTCCCTTAGTAGCAACCGCTTCTAGAGTAAAACGAATTCTGGATTTATCCTCAAGAGAGTTAATTCCCTCGTTATTTACAACTCTGATAATCTTATGTGAAGTTGTATATGAAGATGCAACCTGAGTAATAAGCTCATTATAATTAAGAGCATAATCGGAGGCTTCCTTCAAAAAAGCAATATTGTCCTTTTTTGAAACATTAAGTGGATCAGTAACAATAATTGAAGGAGTAGTCTTACAAAGAGCCTCCAACTCTTTAATTGTTCCAGGATTTCCACCCTTCAGTGCATCAGCAGCATCCTTTGCAAGGTTTATTAATGCGTCTTCTGATTTCTCACAGGTATATACATAAACAGTATTAGTGCCAGCCATAAGTCTGATACCAACACCATAGCCTCTGTGAGATTTTGCATCATGAGTTCTGGAATTTAATAGCCTAACTGATGAAGACGCTGTTTCCTGCTCATAAACCTCAGCAAAATCAGCTGTTTTACTCATCGCAGCTTCTATAATTCGTTCAATAACAGAATCGCTTAACACTAAAATCAATACCTCTTAATCTTACGTGACGTATTCTTCTCAAACTCAGTTTTACGAAGAACTGTCTTACGAATTTTCTTATATATTACAAGCTTATCGTTAACCTTAGATACAACACCATCAAGAATCTTCTGAATCTGTTCTTCTGTAACATCTTTTCCAAATTCAGCTTCAATTTTCTCCATATCTGGGAAGATAGTTGCAACAATAACGATATCATTTTTTGCCTCATCATGTTCGCCAGAAACAACTGATTCAACAACATATTCGTCGAGTGATAACAAATACTCAATTTCTTCTGGGAAAACATTCTTACCATTAGAAGCGATAATAACGTTCTTCTTACGACCAGTAATAATACAGAATCCATTCTTATCAATGTAACCTAAGTCTCCTGTATGGTAATAACCATCTTTATCAAGAGCCAAAGCAGTAGCTTCTTCATCTTCATAATAACCAAGGAATACATTATCACCCTTTGCAATAAATTCACCAATTCCGTCAGAATCAGGATCTAAAATCTTAATATCACAGCCAGGTAAAGGCAATCCTGCAGCTTTGTTTTCAAAGTCACAATCTCTGTTAAGTGCCAGGATTGGAGCGCACTCAGTAAGACCGTAACCTTGAACACATATAAAGCCCATATCCTGGAAGAATTCAAGTGCTTCAGGCTTTACAGGAGCTCCTCCTAAGATAATAAGTCGCATATTGCCACCGAATACTTCGTGAATCTGAGCAAAAAGCTTTTTACGCTTATCAATACCAAGTTTTAAAAGAATCTTAGATAGCTTTCTTCCGAAGTTAAATGTTCGAGCTTTCTTAGGATCAGAGTTAATGTTCTTAACGATATTTTTATAAAACATCTCAAGCATAGCTGGAACCATAAGAACAGCAGTTGGCTTAGCTTCCTTAATCTCAGAAGTTATATATCTAAGACCAGAGCAGATAGCAATAGTAGTTCCTCTGTAAATCTGACCAATGAAACCACAAGTACACTCATATGTATGATGAAGTGGAAGAACTGAGAAAAACATATCGTTTCTATCAATATAAAGCATTGAGAACATTGCCTCTAAGTTCTTACAGATGTTTCTCTGGCAAAGCATAACAGCCTTAGATTTAGCAGTAGTACCAGAAGTAAAAAGAAGAATTGTCATTTCTTCAGGATCAATAGAAGCTTCAGTAAATGTCTTGTCACCTTCACCTAGAAGTTTTTCTCCCTTTGAAAGTAAATCTGAAAACTTAATGACATTCTCTTCATCAATATCATCCATGCATACGTAATATTTCAGGGACTCAATCTTACCCATAACTGACTTTATTGTCTCAAGCTTGGACTTGGAAAATACAACCATATCAGCATGAGCTCTCGAAAGGCAGTTAATTACCTCTTCTGTACCAAGTTCCTTATCAATCGGAACAACGCATCCTGTGCCATTTGTTGTCGCCAAATATGTTACATACCATTCGTAACGTGTCTCGGCTAAAATAGCAACTCTAGAACCCTTAGAGAGCACGCTTAAGAAAGCTGTACCAAGTGAATCAATATCCCTGTCATATTTTTCAGTTGAAACTGGAACATAACCCTGACCTTTTACAGGCTTATGAAGAAAAACAGGATTATCAGGAAATTCTTTTACTCGTGTTTTAATAACATCTCTAAGATTGGTTACATGTGTAACTTCATATAATGGAATATCTTTCATTAGAGTCTCCTTAAGCTGTATTTTGATTAATTAACAAACCCCTTTTCGATAGCAAGACGGGCACGCTGCTCATTCTTACCACCCATAGCAATCTGATTATCAATAAAATCAGGATGTGAAGTAAGGAAATCCTTCATATATACATCTGGATCAGCCAGAAACTTCATAACAAGGTCATACTGCGCCTGATCAATAGCACCATTAGATAGAGCCTCATCAAAGAGCTCCTTATTAATTCCTGTTAATGTCTCCATACTTACACCAAGACCTGCAAGGACTGCACGACCATTTTGATGACGATCAACAACAGCGATTGTATCTTTTATGTCAGCCCCCATATCTCTTAAAGCAGGAACCCAAGCTCTCTCATAAGATGAAGCTTCAGTAATAAGGTCTGCAATATGAAGAGAAATCTTGCCATCCATAGAATTTTCAATTGGATTGAAATCACTGTCTGTCAAAGTAGAAGACAAATCCTTATAAATTGTAAGATGTGGCTTTTTCATAATATAAGCAGGCATCATTGAGAAGAAGAAATCTCTTCTTTCGCCACCAGAGATGAAATCAAACTCATACTTGGATGCAGCTTCTACGATAGCATCAATAACAGTCTTATAGGTTTCTGAAGTCTCATATAAAGCCTTAAATGCTTCAAAGATAACCTTAGGAGCAGTTGTACGATCCTCGGAGGAAGCAGTCTCGATAAGCTTAAGCATATCGTTTGCTGTCTGCTCATCCTTTACAAGAAAGTGAGTATTAATGTAAAAAGGACCAAGCTTACCAGATGTATACCAGAATGGTGTATCACTAGGTGCTACTCTAACTGCATTTGTATTGAATAAATCCTGAGCAATCTTATTAGACATAAAAATCTCCTTACCAAAGTTGTAATGTCGCCGTTAGGCTTTCTAAGTTTGTATTATTATCTTCACACCAAGCTTCAAGTTCTTCAGTAATGAACTTTGGGCTTTCTGGAACAACAAGATTTGCTGTACCAATCTCAACTGCAGAAGCACCAGCAATCATAAATTCGATTACATCTTCAGCATTTGAGATACCACCGCATCCAATAATTGGAATATCAAGTACCTGACTACACTCTGCTACCATTCGAATTGCTATTGGCTTAACTGCAGGTCCAGAATAGCCACCAGTATTGTTACGAAGAACAGGTCTTCTTGTCTTAATATCAATCTTCATACCAAGAAGAGTATTAATGAGAACTACAGCATCAGCTCCACCTTCCTGAGCTGCTAATGCTGTCTGTTTTATATCAGTAACATTAGGTGTAAGTTTGATCCATAAAGGGAGATTTGTGAGTTTTCTAAGTTCAGAAACGATAGCTTTAATCTGCTCTGGATCACTACCTATAGACATACAGCCAGCTTTAACATTAGGACAAGAAAGATTTACCTCCAAAGCATCAATCATATCAGCATAGGGATTAAGCTTATTTACGATATCTATATAATCCTCAAAGCAGTGACCTGCTACATTAACAATTACACCAGTATCAAGTGTATTCATATAACCTAAGTCTTCCTTAATGAAGTGATCTACACCTGGGTTTTGAAGACCAACTGAATTAAGCATTCCGCATTCACATTCGGCTACGCGAACACCTTCGTTACCAACTCTTGGCTTAATTGTAAGTCCCTTTGAAGATAAACCTCCAAGAATTGATAAATCATAAATCTCAGATAATTCACGACCCATATTACATGTGCCAGAAGCAAGGATAATAGGACTTTTAAGTACTACATCTCCAACTTTTACAAACAATTTCTCGCTCATAAAATTACCTCCTTACTGTTAAACACTGGGCCATCTTTACAGCAACGCTTATGATCGAACTCAATGCCTTGTTCTTCAGCTTTAGTTTTACAAACGCACACGAGGCAAATACCAATACCACAAGCCATTCTCTGCTCCATAGAAATAAAGCATTCGAGCCCTTTGTTTTCAGCCCAGGAAGATACAGCCTTCATCATTGGAATTGGTCCAACGCATGCGACTGTAGCACCCTGTAATTCATCATCAGATAAAGTATTCAAACCATCACAGCAGTTACCCTTAATACCAGCATCACCACTGTCAGTAGTAAGAATAAATTCAGGCTTATTCATAATAACCTGAGACTTATTTCTAAAGCCCTGAACAACCTTAACATCTGCATCAAGTTCAGTAAGATACTCATAAGCAAAGTTAACTGGGAATACACCTGTACCGCCGCTAATAAGAATGTACTTGCCATCCTTTTTAAAGTCAAAGCCATTACCAAGTGGGCCTAAGATAAAAACTTCGTCGCCTTCCTCAAAGCAGGCAATCTCTGTTGTGCCTTCACCAATAATCTTTACACCAATTCGAAATGTACCTTTTTCCTTATTAACTCCAGCAATACCAAAAGGTCTTCTTAAAAATTTGGAACAGGTAACATTAACAAATTGTCCTGGAACAGCATTATTGGCAATCTCTGGACACAGGAACTCAAGATATACTGTATCTTCGTTTAAGAACTCTTTCGAGACGAGCTCGCAGTAATTATCCTTCATTATACGTACTTCCTATTCTTCAAAGCATCGTTAAGCTTTGTCATCATATCGATAGCTTCATCTCTAGTAGCCTTACCAAAATCGGTAGGCTTTAAGTCATCTCTCTTCTTCCATGCACACATAAGGCTTCTTGATGCGTTAACTATAGAACCCTTACCTTCCTTTGTAAAAGAAGCAACAGCAGCGTCAGGACCAGCACCCTGCGCACCGTAACCTGGTACTAAGATTAAGTTTTCAGGCATTCTCTTACGAATCTCTACAGCCTGCTCTGGCCATGTAGCACCAGCTACAGCACCAACAGATGAGAAACCAGATTCACCAATTAAACCCTTACCCCATTCATTAACCTTATCTGCCATAAGCTCATAAACAGCTCTGCCATCTTCAAGTTTAAGATCCTGAAGATCAGATGCTGATGGGTTAGATGTATGTACAAGGCAAAAAATACCTCTTCCATCTCTCTCACAAACATCGAGGAAAGGCTTAATACCATCAATACCGAGGTAACCATTAACAGTTACAGATTCAGCTCCATACATAACCTTATCCTTACCATCAGTAAGAGCTGTCTTACCAATAATAGACTCAGCATAAGCTGTAGCTGTTGTACCAATATCATTACGCTTGGCATCAGCAATAACAATCATACCTTTGCTCTGAGCGTACTTAATTGTCTTACGTAAAGTTTCTACTGCTGTTGGACCATACATCTCATAGTAAGCAAACTGAGGCTTAATAGCAGGAATAATATCACATACACTGTCAATCAAAGTCTGGTTAAACTCATAAATAGCCATTGCTGAAGCAAGTTCAGGATCACCAGCCAAATCGTTATTCCATCTTGTAGTTATCTCAGCAGGAATATATTCAAGTCTTGGATCAAGACCCATTACTGTTGGGTTATTGAGTTCAGCTATTTTACCTGTAAGTAAATCAGCAAAGTTTTTCATATGTCTTCTTTCCTCCCATCATTGTAAGTACAGTCTCACCATAGAGTTTCCATCCATCAAATGGAGTATTCTTACTCTTTGAAAGCATCTTGTTCTTATCAAAAGCAAACTCATTATCAAGATCAAATACTGCCAAATCAGCATCATCACCAATCTCAAGACCACCTCTGCCAAGTCTTAAGATATTAGATGGGTTGTAGCACATAAGATCTATGAGTCTTTCTAAAGTGATAATACCTGGCTTAACAAGATAAGTATATCCAAGTGCAAAAGAACTCTCGAGACCAACAATACCATTATTAGCAAGAGAGAACTCAAGTTCTTTCTCATCCTGATGATGTGGTGCGTGATCAGTTACAATGCAGTCAATAGTTCCGTCCTTAATACCTTCAATAACAGCCTGCTTATGCTCTTCTGTTCTAAGAGGTGGATGCATCTTAAAGTTAGTACCATAATTCTCACATGCATCATCAGTAAGTGTGAAGTAATGTGGACATGTTTCAGCTGTAACATTAACTCCACGAGCCTTAGCATCACGAATCATTCTTACTCCGCCCTTAGTGCTAACATGCTGAATATGAACAGGTACATCAAGATATTCAGAGAGAATTAAGTCTCTGCTAATCATAATATCTTCAGCAGCTGTAGGAATACCTCTGATACCAATTGATGTAGACACTGGGCCTTCATTCATAGCACCTTCAGACAAGTAATCATCCTCGCAGTGATTAAGAACTGGCATATCAAAATCGGAGGCATATTCTAATACCTTACGCATGATTCCAGCGTTAGCAATTGGCTTTCCATCATTGGATACAGCAACAATACCAGCTTCCTTCATAAGACCAATCTCAGAAATTTCCTTAGTACCAAGACCCTTGGTTGCTGCTCCAACAGGATATACACGACACTTGGCATTCTCAGCCTTTTTAATAATACCGTTTACAACTGCAGCGTTATCACATACTGGGAAAGTATTAGGCATTGAACATACTGCTGTAAAGCCACCCTTTGCAGCAGCAGCACAACCAGTAGAAATTGTCTCTCTATACTCGTATCCAGGCTCTCTTAAATGAACATGCATATCAACTAAGCCTGGGAATACCATCTTACCTTTGAGATCAATTACTTCATCAGCATCCTTTTCTGGAAATGCTTCAGAAAATTTCTCACCATCAATATAAAGTTCAGTCTTATCTGAATTAAAAACCTTACAATTCTTAATTATTGTTTTCACAGATTGTTCCTCCTTGCCATAAGTAAGTAAAGCACAGCCATACGAACAGCTACACCGTTTGTAACCTGCTCATTTATAACTGACTGATCACAGTCATACACAGCTGTCGGAAGCTCAACACCGTGATTACAAGGACCTGGGTGCATCAAGAAAGCATCTGGCTTAGCAAGTTGTAAAATCTCAGGTGTAATAGCATAGAACTTGGAATATTCAGCAACTGATGGGAATAGCGCAGAATTCTGTCTCTCGAGTTGAACTCTAAGACCCATAACAGCATCAGCATCCTTAACACAGTCTGCAACACTATCAGCAACTCTAACACCCATCTTCTCAATTCCAACAGGCATCATAGTTCTTGGTCCATAAACACTTACATTAGCACCTAATTTTGCAAGACCAATAGCATTAGATCTTACAACTCGGCTATGATAGCAGTCACCACAAATTGCAATATTCTTACCTTCAAATGTATCAAATCTCTCATACATAGTAAGCATATCAAGAAGAGCCTGAGTTGGGTGCTCATTCATGCCATCACCAGCATTAACAACAGATGCATTAATCTTGTTAGCGATTGAGTGAGGGGCACCTGACTGATTATGCCTCATGATAATAATATCAGTTCCCATGGCATCAAGAGTTCTAACCGTATCAAGAAGTGATTCACCCTTAGCTACAGAAGAACCACTTGAAGAAATATTCGCACTTGAAGATCCCATATACTTAGAAGCCATCTCGAAAGATGTTCTTGTTCTAGTACTATTCTCATAAAAGAGAGTAATTACTGCTTTACCCTGTAAATGGCTTGTCTTTTTATTACCTGAAGAAATAACCATCTTCATTGTCTTGGCAGTATCTAAGATTTCCATAATCTCTTCGCTTGTAAGCTGCTTCATGCCAAGAAGGTCTTTGTTCTTAAGTGCCATTACTCTGCCTCCTTTTTAATAATTACATTTGTCTTATCATCAACGTCATCGAAAGCAACCTCAATAGACTCGTGAATTGAAGTTGGAACATTCTTACCAACATAGTCAGCTCTGAAAGGAAGCTGTCTATGACCACGGTCAATAAGAATTGCCAGCTGAATACAAGCTGGACGACCCATATCAAAAATATTATCAATTGCAGATCTTATTGTTCTTCCTGTAAAAAGAACATCGTCTACAAGGACAATTTTTGTATTATTAACATCAAATGGAATGTGTGTGCCATTAACAACAGGATGAGCACTCAATTTAGATAAATCATCACGATAAAAAGTAATATCCAGAATACCAAGAGGAACCTTAACTCCTTCAATTTCTTCAAGACAATCACGAATTTTCTTTGCTATTGAAACACCGCGGCGCTGAATGCCTATAATAGCAATATTTTCAAGTCCTGCATTCTTCTCAATAATCTCATGAGAAATACGCACAATAGCTCTGTTTACTGCCGCTTCATCCATAAGAACAACAGTATTGTTTACATCATTCATAGTAGCTCCTTTCCATACATTTGAGACAAACAAAAAGCCGGTCTAAAACATAAAATAGTCCGGCATCATAAAGTCTCAAAATATATAGATCTATCTACCTTGAAAACCTTACAACCTCTCCGGGCTGTTTAAAAGTTTCTAGAGTTAGTCTAAGACTTTCAAATACTAAAATCAAGTGATAAATCTAAATAAACCATGGTGATTACAAAATACATAAATATATTTTGCATCACGTATTTTAACTCTGCATTCAGCATTCCATTCAGGAAACATTTTATATATCTGAACAGTACTGTCAGTTACGGTAGCAATGAAAGAAATATAATGATTTTTTGTCTGCTTATGATTAACTGTAAGATACAATTCATCTTCTACAATTGCTTTAGAAATCATATGATCCTCAATACCTGTTGTTTCTACTTCAAGAATAGGTAAATTAATACCACAACAACTAATTACACTTTCACCTATTGATGTAATTACATTGCCACATATAGGACATACATAAAACTTTGTCTTCAATAGATTCGAAGAAATATTAGTATTCTCTATTTCTTTTCCTGAGAATAGTTCAATCACTGAAACTCCAAGTTCTTTAGATATAGAGTTAATTAGAGTAATATCAGGATAACCTCGACCACTTTCCCATTTTGATATAGTTTTAGAACTTACTTTTAGTATGTCAGCTAAATCATTCTGAGTTAAATTCTTCTTCTCACGTAGTCTTTTAATAGTTGCACCTGTTATATAACTATTCATACTTACCTCCTATAATGATAAATATAAATTATCATTGAAAAATAATAGGAACAACCTACTTAAAGTAGACAAAATAGCCCGGCACCAAAGTACCGGGCTACAAAAAATACTAAGTTCTAAAACTTAAGAATTAGAGCTGAGGACCAGCTGCAACAAGAGCCTTACCAGCGTCGTTTGTTGTGTACTTAGCGAAATTCTTCTGGAATCTCTCAGCAAGATCCTTAGCCTTAACTTCCCACTCAGAAGCATCAGCATATGTATCTCTAGGATCGAGGATACCAGCATTTACACCTGGAAGCTCTGTTGGAACTTCAAAGTTGAACATAGGAATTGTCTTTGTAGGAGCTGTCTTAATGTCGCCATTGAGAATAGCATCGATAATTCCACGTGTATCAGGGATAGAAATTCTCTTACCTGTACCATTCCAACCTGTGTTAACGAGGTAAGCCTTAGCGCCGTTAGCATTCATCTTCTTAACGAGCTCCTGAGCATACTTTGTTGGGTGAAGCTCAAGGAAAGCCTGTCCGAAGCAAGCAGAGAATGTAGGTGTTGGCTCTGTGATTCCACGCTCTGTACCAGCAAGCTTAGCAGTAAATCCAGAGAGGAAGTAATACTGTGTCTGCTCAGGTGTGAGGATAGAAACTGGAGGCAATACGCCGAAAGCATCAGCAGAAAGGAAGATTACATTATCAGCTGCAGGACCTGCAGAAACACCGTTAACCTCAGCTGCGATGTTGTTGATGTGAGAGATTGGGTAAGAAACACGTGTGTTCTCTGTAACGCTCTTATCAGCGAAATCAATCTTACCGTCATCAGCTACTGTTACGTTCTCAAGGAGAGCATCTCTCTTGATAGCGTTGTAGATATCAGGCTCGTTCTCCTTAGAGAGACCGATAACCTTAGCATAGCAACCACCCTCGAAGTTGAATACG
>JAZRYF010000001.1:0-24470 GCA_045600625.1 Saccharofermentans sp. | reverse complement strand
CAGTTATATCTCTTATTGCCATTGGAGCGATTGCAGAATTAGTACAGCTTATACTATGCATAATCAGCAAATACATGTATAGATCAATTGATATTACTGATTTAATCTTGAATGTATTAGGTGGATTACTCGCGTATTATTTAGTAAATGCAGTAATAATACAAAGAAGAAAGATGATGGCTTAATCAAAATGAATTATAACTGTATATCATCCTTCAACAGATAAATTTGAAGTTGTGAAGGCAAATAATAATGGGACAGATAGCGAATCAAATGGCATTAGAATTATTTTAAAATAAAGGATTGTCTTAAAAAGAAGAACAGAAGGAATAGACAAATCCCAGTTTGTCGAGCTTATGTGTTAGTTAAGAAACTTGTAATTTTTCCGAACTGTCATTAGTGAGTTGAATCGAATTATATTTCACAACCACTAATTAGAAAAAGTCTTTTGAAAACATAATTATAAAAACTATTAAAATCATAAGACTCCTCGAGTATCAAACTCGGGGAGTTTTTATCTGGGGAAATTGATCACATCGCTTTTTCTGCACCTTCTTGTGCTTTTTAGACTTTGGTCGAGTACAATATTTAAGGATTGGTTAATAATTCCTTATGTATCATCTGACCATAAGATACAAAAGGAGAGGAAAAGATGTTTTTAAGAATCTTAAAAAAAGACCTTAAGCGTAGAAAAACAATCAATATCATCATGGTATTGTTTGTTATTCTCGCGTCTATGTTTGTAAGTAGTGGTCTTAATAATGTGGTAACTGTTGCCAACGGTACAGATTATTACATTGATAAGGCTGGTATAGGTGACTACATTATCCTTACAAGAGATCCTGAGCGTAACTGCATGGATGAAATTCTCGAGAGTACGGATGCAATTAATTCATATGCGATTGAAAATATTGTTATGACAGATTCTCGTAGTCTCCATGATGAAAATGATGAATTATTAGAAACAAATAGCATCATAATTCTTCAGTCTTATGATGATTCAAAAATTAACTTTTTTGATGCAAATAATCAGATCCCTGAGATTCTTCCGCAGGGTCACTGTTATATAACAGGAAGATTTATAAGTAACAATAATATGAATGCAGGTGATATTGTCATATTAAAAGCTGGCAATACAGAGTTAGAACTCATAGTTGATGGATATGTCAAAGATGCCTTTCTAGGATCTGATTTTATGGGCAATACCAGAATTCTTTTAAGTAGCGAAGATTTCCATGAACTTGAAGATGATGAGTTCAACCGTAATATGTTTGGTCAGATTTGCTACATTTTCTGCGATGATGTAGACGCTGTTAATGCTGCATTCTCATCTGTTGATAGTATTATGTTTTCGGCTCCTAGATCAATGATTAAGATGGCATATGTAATGGATATGATTGTTGCATTCATAGTGCTTATTCTTAGTGTCTGTCTGATGATTGTCTCATTCGTAGTTTTGAAGTTTGTCATTAATCTTACAATCACAGAAGAATACCGTGAGATTGGTGTAATGAAGGCAATTGGTATTGGTAACTTTAAGATTCGTTCACTATATATCATTAAGTATTTAATTATTGCGATTGTTGGAAGCGTCATTGGTTTATTCTTAAGCATCCCTTTCGGAGAGCTTCTTATTAAGTCAGTAACGGAAAATATGGTGCTCGGCAACAACTTTGGATATGCGCTCAATGTGGTAGGCTGCCTTGTTGTTATTCTCTCGATTATTACTTTCGCATATGCTTCTACAAGCAAGATTAAGAAAGCTACTCCAGTTGATGCCATAAGATCTGGCCAGACAGGTGAGAGATATAGCCGTAAGTCAGCACTTAAGCTTAAAAAGTTCAAGGGTAATATTCCATCCTTTATGGCTATCAACGACATCTTAAGTAGTCCAAAAAGATATTCGACAATTATGATTGCTTTTGCTTTCTGTACTATGTTCGTATTGATTATGGTAAATACAGTATCAACAATGAAGAGCGACAGACTTATCGATACATTTGCTTCCCGTTCTGACTTGTATGCAATTTTAACTGAGGAAGAAGATAAGGAGGCTACATTCGGATACACTACTCGTGAGCAGTGGGAGGAGTTCTTTGACAGAAAAGAGCAGGAATTAGAAGACCTTGGAATGCCAGCAGAGGTATATTTGGATTTCCAGTATCAGTGCCCAGTTACAGTTGATGGAGAAGAATATATGCTTGTCTGCCAGCAGGGATTTGGAACAACGATGGACGATTATGTTTACTTCGAAGGTGTAGCACCAAGTTCCCCTGATGAAGTAGCAATTACTCCTCAGATTGCAGATAAGTTAGGTGTTCAGATTGGTGATACTTTTACTATTAATTACGGCCTGGAGACACGCAATGTAACTGTATCAGCTTTGTTCCAGACAATGAATCAGCTTGGCGAACTTATCAGAATACACGAGAATGCGAAGACAGATATCAGCCACAGGACTGCATCGTTTGCCATTCAGGTTAACTTCCTGGATAACCCAGGCAAAGAAGAAATCATAAGACGTGCAGATGAGTTAGAACGTGACGTATTCTCCGATTGTATGACGTCAGAGGAATATCAGATTGAATGTCTTGGCGTGGTTCCTACTATGGAAGCAGTCCAGTACCTGCTTCTTGGTATCACACTTGTTGTCGTATTATTCGTTACTGTTCTTATGGAGAGATCTTTTATATCAGATGAGACCAAAGAGATCGCTATCCTTAAGGCAATTGGATTTAAGAGTAGCAGAGTAATCTCATGGCAGGTAATAAGATTTGGAATAGTTGCTTTTATATCAGCAGTTATAGCAGCAGCACTTTCCATCCCAATGACACATCTTTGCATAACACCAATCTTTGGAATGATGGGTGCAACTAATATTGATTATGTTATTGATCCACTTAAGATTTTCTTAATCTACCCAGCAATTATCGTGGCAATGACAGTAATCGTATCTTTCTTTACATCACTGGTTACTTATGGAATCAAGAGCAGTGATACAGCAAATATCGAATAATTCGGAGGATAAATAAAATGGCTATTATTGAAGTTAAAAATCTTTGCAAAACATATGTAGTAAACAAGAGACAGAACAACGTACTTAAGAATGTTTCCTTCAAGATTGATGAGGGAGAGATGGTAGCAATCATGGGCCCTTCAGGTTCTGGTAAGTCAACGCTTCTATATTCTGTATCTGGCATGGATAGAGCAACAAGTGGTGAAGTTATCTTTGCAGGTAAGGATATTACTAAGCTTTCTGAGGGCGAGCTCGCGAATATCCGTCTTGATAAGATGGGATTTATCTTCCAGCAAATGTACATGATGAAGAACCTCTCAATCCTTGATAACATTGTGCTTCCAGCAATCGAGAGTAAGAAAGATAGTTCTTCAAAAAAAGAAAAGATCGCCCGCGCTGAAGAGCTTATGCGTAAGCTTGGTATCATCGAGGTAGCTGACAACGACATAAATGAGGTTTCCGGTGGTCAGCTCCAGCGTGCATGTATCTGCCGTTCTATGATGAATTCTCCTGAAATTCTCTTCGCAGACGAGCCAACAGGTGCTCTTAACCGTCAGTCTTCAACAGAGGTTGTCGAGGAAATGAGTAAGCTTAACAAGGAAGGCACAACTATTATGATGGTAACTCACGACGCCAAGGTCGCAGCGAAATGCAGCCGTGTCCTCTATATTGTTGACGGCAGAATTGAAGGCGAGTATATCACTCCGTCTGACCTCCAGGACGACAAGAGCCGCGAAAGAGCATTGAATAATTGGCTGCTCGATCTCGGTTACTAATGCTCTTCTTGGCTTCGGACATGACGGCTGCAAAGCAGTCGTAACTCGCAGAAGAGCATTAGCAATCTCATACTTATTAGTTATAATACTTCTATAGGGGGCTTGTCATGAGTATCGGAATCAGACCTTATAGAAGCGGTGACGCAGAATCAATCATTAAGTGGTGCAAAGACGAGGAATCGTTTTATAAATGGAGCGCTGGAATTCTTGGAGATTATCCAATTACACTCGAGCGCTTCGAAGAATCAACTTCCGGACGACATGACAGCCGGAAGTTTTTTCCTTGGGTAATGTTTGATGGGGATGATGTTATCGGCTACTTCATCATGAGGCACCCAGGGGATGATATGAGCGAGGTTCGCTTCGGCTTTGTTATCGTTAATCCTGACAGGCGAGGCCAGGGAATGGGCAGGAAAATGCTTGATCTTGGCATTAAGTTCGCGTTTGAAGTTTATGGCGCGAAGGTGATTACACTTGGCGTTTTTGAGAATAATCCGAGCGCGCTTCGCTGCTACGAGGCGGTGGGATTTAAGCCTTATGCTGGCGAATCGTTCGAGGTTAATGGTAATATGTGGAACTGTATTGAGATGAAATTGGAGAAAGCTAATGGATAATCAACTTCTGCCTATAGGTAAAGTATCAAAATATGTTCTAATTGTTTTACGCTGTATTTTAGCGACGTGGGATGTCGTGCAATTAGTAAGTTATATCGTTGACATTGTTAATGAGTGTAACGAACGTAATCTGTCTCTTGCCGAGATTATGGACTTAAACAATGTTATCGGTATTGTTTTGACAGTGGGCTATATTGCACTTCACATTGTCGTACTGGTTTTACTTTTTAAGGATCAGCTGACAGCATTGAAGATCGGAATCATAACTATCATTTTCGTATCGACGGATCTTGTATCAATGGTTGCCTCTGTTATGAATATATATGGTAGCGGTTACGGAATCCCTGTTAATCTGATTGTAGTTCAGGGCGTGCGCTTCATATTATTCGTATTATGTGTATCGTTTATTTTCTTAAGCAAAAGAAGATGGCTTGGTTTCCACATCACTTACTACATAGTTATGCTAATTAATATTTATGCCAGCTTGGAGGCATTCGGATATAACAGTGGTCATATGCCGACAGTACCGCTAGTTAACTATATATTTGGAGCTTTGTTCGACGCCCTCATGGTTTATGAAGCCGTATTAGTTTTAATTAAGTCAAAAAAGAAACTGAACTAACTTCGTCGTTTGATATTTCCACCAGTGAGCAGCAGTCATGATGGAAGTGTGCAGTCATTTATACATTTCTATGTAGTAACGACGGTGGTGATGTTGCTTTCTATCGTATCTCTTATTATGATTGCTGTAGGGTCTGCAGTAATATTTACAAGTGTTCTGGGAGTGGCAACATTCTTAGAAAAAGCTTAACGGAGGTTTTATGACACCAGGTTTAATCGGAGGCATCGCAGTGGCGGGTGCAGGAGTTGTTTTTATAATTATGAGTATTTTCTTCTTCAGAAGATCGAGTTTCCTGAAGAAGCATTGCACAGCAACCACAACTGGTAAAGTCATAAAGTATAAGTTTGGTGGTAAGAGTGGCGCTCACTGGGTGTCACCATTAGTTGAGTTCTACGTAGATGGCAAAAAGTATAAGGCTTATCGTCACTATAAGGGCGTTGTTTCTGTACATGCCCCTAAGATTGACCCAGGCAGTTTTATTGGTAAGGGCGATTCTTTCTTTATCTCCAAGAACGATATGTTCCATATCAACACTTCAGGCTCTATTCATAACTACAGGAAGATGGGCGAGGAGACATGGCCAATCGGTACTGAACTACCAGTAGTTTATAATCCAGATAAGCCAAAGCAAGCCTTTGTGGAGAAGGTAGTTACTATTAACGGCATTGCAGGAATTAGCTTTCTTTGCTGTGGCGCTGCTTTTATTCTGATGGGCGTTATATCCGCAATCCTGCTTAAATAATTATTTTTTAATAGAACTCGGGTCGATATACTGATATACTTCTGGCTCTTCGTCGATGATGTGATATACCTGCTCTGTCATATCGACGAGGGAGTAGTCATATCGCTTTGCCTTAAAGCCGTGCAGATACCCGTCGTGGTATGGAACGAGATCGTCGTAATCATATGGCTCAATAGCTCTCATCAAGGCATCAGGAACAGCCTTAGCCCCATCGAAAGGCACCTTCGTTAGTGTAAGATCTCTTCTTGTAATATCGGTATACTGCTCAGTGTAGTCGACAGTACACTCGGCATCTACAAGCCAGAATGGAATATAGACGCCTTGCATCTGCACCGCAGCTGTCGCATGTGTATTCAACTCTCGTGTCATCGTCAGATGCTTTTTCTTTATCAGCAACCTTAAGCTGATAAGACAATTCAAGGCTATAAGGGTCAAAGAAGGAACCACATGTTCTGCAGCTTAACTTCTGAAAATTCTCATCAAAGAAAATATTCCCACCACAGTTAGAGCATTTTGCTCCAGTGGCAGATTCATCCCATAAAGCCATATATCTATCCTCCAAAATTATCCCTGCTCATATTATAATCTGACTTGCGATTTTTAGTGTAAAATATTTTTGCTGTGATAAAGTCAGGGAGGAATTAGATTGGCTATATTTGCTTACATAATATTACTTTTTATGCTAGCTGGAATCCTTATGGTTGTAGGTGGTTTGGGGGCAGAAAAAGTTTGTATAACCGTACTCGCAGCGAAAATGAAAATGAAATTATATGGCCTTATCTGGGCTCCTATATATGGATTATGGATGGAGTCGACGGTAGTTTATAGACTCGTTGGAAAGAAAGAGTGGGTTAGAATCGTTCTGTTTTTACTAAAACTAATTATTCCAGTTCTTTTGATAGCAGCTTTTGTAGTATCAGATGATGTCTACAGTGACGCCTTATTTCATACTGTTTATTATTCTTTGCTATTTGTGATAGCTATATACTTTGTATTCAGAGGAATCATTTATACGATTGCTATGAAGAGACTAGGCTTCAAGACGATAATTGCCTTCCTAGTAAGTTTTTTTGTTCAGCCATTTTGGTCATGCTTTTTGATGAGTAGTGTTAAAAAAATAGTTGATTCTGGAGGAAGATTCTAATGGGCTTTTTAGATAAACTTAAATCAAAATTTAAAAGTGAATTTACATATAAAATCAATCGAGACATCTTGGATGCATATATCAACCAGACCATCCAGGAAGTACCTGATATGCCTATGATTGATGAGTTTTTTGTTAAGCGTGATATGGAAGATAAGAACGCTATTCATGTATTTATTGCTAACTACGATATACCATGTAATGGACAGCACGATTGTGAAAGGGATTTAAGTGGTATTATTATTTGGGTTAATAATGAGAAATCTTATAACCCTGAGACTGATGAGAAGTTCCGCTTGGCTCGTGACTTTATTGATATGAAACTTCAGGATTTCCCTGAGGAGTTTATATTGGTAAATGAACTTTGTGGACCAGCATCTCTCAAGCAGTACGAGATTAAATAATTTGGAGCATATTGGATGATTACACTTAACGACTATTTATATTCCGGTGATACGGTCTTAAAGATTTTGAAGCGCTATACTGACGATCTTCAAAAGTCTGCTAACGAGACCTCAAACGAGATAGATAAGGTTCACTGTAATTTCCTACTCCAGTATATGGAGCTTCTTGAGCATAACGACTTTTTGTCTTCGCAGTCCCAGAGAATTCGTGAGTTTTATAAGTATATGGCTAAGGAATATCCTTTCCTCTCTTTCACTTTCAAGGGAAGAATTAAGTCCTTGATTCGTGCTGAAGAGAAATTTAATGGAACTGTTGTTAAGTTCATTTCTGAATACTATAAAAAGCACGGCGAACTTCCACCAATTACAGATCTTGAGAATAAACTTAATTCCTTCAGAGATTTGATTGCGTATCGAATCGTAATATCACTTCCTCAGTGTCATGTGCTTCCAGGAGAGACTCCAGAAGACAGGGAAAGACGTGAGATTGATTACATCTATGAGATCGCAAGTAAGCTCCCATCTTTCCTTGAAGAGCGTGGTTTTACTCCGGTTATTAGAACATCGACAGGCCCTGAATCTAATGTAAGTGACAAGATTCCTGAAGACTGCCGTAAGTACTACAAGGATTATATCCATAATGTAAAATCTTATGGTTATCGTTCTCTTCATATCGCGTTCTTTGATTCGATTTCTGAGAGCTTTATCGAGGTTCAGATGCGTACTAAGGACATGGACGATAATGCTGAGATTGGTCTTGCTAATCACTTAGGCTATGAGGAGAGGCAGGAGCGCGAGCGTAATAAGCGTAACCTCGTACCTTTAGGTCTTTGTCAGTATTTTGATGAGGCATACGAGCGTGGAATTTTGCTCCAGCAGATTGATTTGTCTAAGGTTGACGTCAATATGTTTGGTGCTATCAACAACTCACTTGTTAACGACGGCTGCGGCCTATACCGTGGACGATTGATTCTGCCTTTCGAGCACTTGTCTAGATTTCAAAACGACCTTATAGACTAATATGGAAAAAGATAAAGAACTTCAGGGCAACGAGATAATAGAGCAACAGATAGAGGCTTTCCTTAAGAATCGTACTGAGGAACAGCTTTCTATGCTTCTAAGTTCTATTCGCGCGCAGATGAACGCGGGCGCGTCTTTTGTAGTGGCAATTGAAGCCGAGGTCGGCGCGATGAACGTCAAGGAAGTAACTCTTAAGGATGGACGTAATGTAGGTCTCGTCTTCACAAGCTTTGAGGAGCAGATGAAGGGCACTAAGGTTATGTCTACTTTTATGGTTGGTATACGTCAGCTCTTTGAGGCTACGATGGCAAATAACAGTTCTGACGGCTTGCTTTTAAATGCTTACGGCAAAGCTTTCCTTCTAGATCGCACTTTTATAAGAATTATTCTGGGATAACTTCGCCAGTTCTTTCTATGAGCTCCTCGAAATGCATAATCTTAGGTGTTCCTTCTGGGACTGTACCAAAGCCATATGCTGCGTGGATAAATGGGAGTCCAGCTTCCATAGTAGAGTTATAGTCGCCCATAACATCACCTACATAAACTGCCTTTTCTAGGTTATTACGTGTTACGACAAGCTTAATGTTATCGCCCTTTTGAAGCTTGGTTTTACCAAAACTTTCATAGTCATCGAATAAATCTTCTAACTCGTGGTACTTCATAAAGGCCTGGATATAACCATCCTGGCAGTTACTAACGATAGCAAGGAAATAGTCTTCTCTAAGCTTTTCTAGAGTCTCGCGAAGCTTAGGGTAGAGGATACCGCCATGCTTCTCGATATAGATGTTCTCATAGTCCATGCAAAGATCCATGAGTTCCATACCACGCTCATCAGTCTCATCAACAAAGAAGAGCTTCGCAATCTCTACCATAGTCTTACCCATAAGGCTCATCATGAAGTCATAGGACATATGGTATTTATTACCAGGAATCTGGTCGAGACACTCGTTCCAGGAATCAGCTACTGCCTTGGAAGAATCCCAAAGTGTTCCATCTAAGTCAAAAATAATTCCCTTTTTCTTGTCAGTCATAAGCGCCTCCTAGTTTGTCTTATTATACCAAACGATAAATACTCGAAGACGATTAATTCTAATGTTGGTATAATTAGACCTGACTTACAAATAAGGAGCAGAGCACACTTATGAAAATTTATGATATCTCACAGGAAGTATTTAGTTGTGTAGTTTTCCCTGGTGATCCAAAGCCTGAGCGTCAGGTAATGATGCAGACAGCAAATGGCGATATATGTAACCTGACAGCACTTAGTATGTGTGCTCATAACGGAACTCATGTTGATGCTCCATATCATTTTTATGGCGATGGCAAGACTATTGATCAGGTAAACTTAGATAAGTTTATCGGTTACTGCTTTGTTGTAGATCATGAAGGCGATGTAACAGCAGATGAAGCTAAGGCGATTTTGGCTAAGGCCCAAGCTGCTAATCAAGAAGCTTCCAAGAAGATTTTAATAAAGGGTAAGTCGACAGTTACCTTAGAAGCAGCAGAAATCTTCGCGAGTGCTAAGGTAGATTTGATTGGTAATGAATCTCAGACAGTAGGCCCAGAAGATGGACCTGCCGCAGTTCATTATGCACTTCTTAAGGAAGAGGTAGTTTTGTTAGAGGGTATCAGATTATCCGAAGTCCCAGAAGGTGTTTACATGATAAACGCCGCTCCAATTAACCTGGGCGGCGCTGATGGTGCTCCTTGCAGAGCTGTTTTGATTGAGCTGTAATTGTATTACTTATTCGCTGCGTCGAGTCTTGCCTGCATCATGTCCTTAATCATGTCTGCAATCTCGTTTGTCTTCAAATCCTTAATCTTTTCATAAGGAAGAACATCGACAATCTCCATTGTGATTTTTGTTGTCCAGAACTTCCAGTTTTCTGCGATGTCGTGGTTATTATGCATTACGCAAACTACGATAGGTGACTTAGCCCACAAAGCGGACTTCAAAGAACCATCGTGGAACTTCTTAAGTGTGCCCTTATTAAAGTTACGTGTACCTTCAGGATAAACTGATACGCATGCATCTCCAGAAGAGATGATATCTGCTGCCTTACGGATTACCATGATGCCCTGGCGGTTGTTCTTACGGTCGATAGCCATGTAGCGAAGTCTCCACATATATCTTCCAGCGAAAGGCACATCAAAGATAGAAGGCTTGGAAATAAAAGCCATAGGGTATTCTGACATCCATCCACCCATAATAAATGGGTCGAGATTTGATGTGTGGTTACCTACCATAAGGAAGCGCTCGCCATCAGGTCCAGGTAATTTCTCTTTTCCAACTACAGTTACACGTGCACCAGCAAACCAGGCACATAATCTGTAACCAGCTGCGAAGAGTTTGTTATAAAACATTGATGTCTTGTCGTACTCTTTTTTCTTGCTGACTGTAAAAGCAGTAACAAAAATAAAAATCCAAAATGGAAGAGTGATGATTCCAGCTATAATTCTGTAAATCCAAAAAATTAAACCTTTAATAACGCGCATAAGAGCCCCCTTTTAATACAAAAACCATACTACAATAAACAAAAAAATGCCACAAATGACTTACAGGCTACTGCTATAATATGCGTGTAAATTGAACAGAAGGAGGATTAGCATGGATAAAAAAGCTATGTATAAGCTAAGCTATGGCCTGTTTGTATTAACAGCCAGAGAAGGCGATAAGGATAATGGCTGTATCATAAATACTGCTATTCAGGCAGCATCTACGCCTAATCAGCTTAGCATTTGTGTTAACAAAGCAAATTTTACGCATAACATGATAATGAATACCAGAGAATTCACTGTATCTGTTATCAGTCAAAGTGCTAAGTTTGATTTGTTCAAACACTTCGGGTTTCAGTCAGGAAGAGATGTAAATAAGTTCGCGGATACTACTAATTGTGCTCGTGGAAGTAATGGTATTTTCTATATTACTGAAGGTACTAATGCTTACATCTCAGTTAAGGTCGACAAGACAGAGGATCTTGGATCTCATACAATGTTTGTAGGTGAGATTACAGATATGGAAGTTTTGTCTGACGATTCATCCGCTACATACGAATACTATATGAATAACATTAAGCCTAAGCCAGAGCCAGTCGGTAAAACTGCTGATGGTCAGACAATCTGGCGCTGTAAGATTTGCGGATATGAGTATGTAGGTGAAGAAATCCCAGATGACTTTATCTGTCCTATTTGTAAGCACACAGTTGCTGATTTTGAGAAAATCTTGCCAGCTACTTCAGCTATGGAAGCTAAAAAAGAAGAAATTATTAATAAATCGGAGGAAACAACAATGACAAAGTGGGTATGTCCAGTATGCGGTTATGTACATGAGGGTCCAGAGGCACCAGAGGAGTGTCCAGTATGCCATGTTAAGGGCGCTACATGGAAGAAGATGGATGAGAATATGAAGCTTGCTGCAGAGCATGAGTATGGTGTTTATGCCAAGACAGTTAAGAATAATCCAGATATCTCAGATGAGGATAAGAAGTATATCTTCGATCAGCTTATGGCCAACTTCAAGGGTGAGTGCTCTGAGGTAGGTATGTATCTGTGCATGGCTCGTATCGCTCACAGAGAGGGTTATCCAGAGATTGGTTTGTACTGGGAAAAGGCAGCATATGAGGAAGCTGAGCACGCTGCAAAGTTCGCAGAGCTTCTTGGTGAGGACTTAGAGCCTAATATGAAGGCTACAACTAAGGATAATCTCTCATGGAGAGTTGACTGCGAGTATGGTGCTACACAGGGTAAGTTCGACTTGGCTCTTCGCTGCAAGAAGAATAATCTCGATGCATTGCACGACACAATCCACGAGATGGCTCGCGATGAGGCTAGACACGGTAAGGCTTTAGAGGGAATGCTTAAGAGATACTTTAAGTAATATCTTGACTTTATAAATACGTAAGCCTACAATGATTTGCGGAAACAAGGGCGTTTCGAACAGTGATGTTCGAACGCCTTTTTTATGGAAGCATATGGCGGAGGTCATATATGATTGAAGATAAATTACATGAGGAGTGCGGCGTTTTTGGCATTTGGGAGCCAGAGCGTAAGGATGTAGCTTATTCTATATATCAGGGCCTGCTTGCCCTTCAGCACAGGGGGCAGGAGTCAGCCGGAATTGTGGTCTGTGATACAGAAGGCCCGTTCGGCTCTATTTGCTCTCACAAAGATATGGGACTCGTAAGTGAGATTTTTCATCAGGACGTAGTCAGCAAGCTTCACGGTAATATAGGTATAGGTCATGTTCGTTATTCGACAGCCGGCGGCAGCACTCTTGCTAACGCTCAGCCTATCGTTCTTAACTATCTGAAGGGCACCCTGGCTCTCGCGCATAACGGCAACATCACAAATGCTGATGAACTCCGTCATGAACTCGAGTGTGAAGGAGCCTTTTTTAATGGCACTGCAGACTCTGAAACAATCGCGTACAAAATTGCGCGCGAGCGTGTGAGAGTTGATTCTATTGAGCAGGCAGTCTATAACACTGCCAAGCTCTTGAAGGGTGGATTTGCGCTACTCGTATTAAGCCCACGTAAACTTGTTGTAGTTCGTGATCCGCTTGGCCTTAAGCCTCTTTGCTTAGGCCGTAAGGGTGATGCTTATATTGTAACTTCGGAAAGCTGTGCCATCACATCAGTAGGTGGCGAGTACGTAAGAGACATCGAGCCTGGCGAAATGCTTGTTATCTCCAAGGATGGTATCTCCGCAGGCCCAAGACTTGAGTACCCTAAGAAAGCTCACTGTATTTTTGAATATATCTATTTTGCAAGACTTGACTCGAAGATTGATGGTATCAGCGTTTATGATGCCAGAGAGCGAGGAGGTCGTGCTTTGGCAAGACGATTCCCTGTTGATGCGGATGTCGTAACTGGAGTTCCGGATTCGGGCCTCGTTGCTGCAGTCGGCTACGCGAAGGAGTCGGGAATACCTTTCGAGCTCGCGTTCCATAAAAATAGTTACGTAGGCAGAACTTTTATTAAGCCTACACAGGAAGAGCGAGCAAATGCCGTAAGCGCCAAGCTTAATGTGCTCGAGAGTGTAGTCAAAGGAAAGCGAATAGTTCTTATCGATGACTCAATTGTAAGAGGAACGACAATTAAGAATCTTATCCATATGCTTCGTAATAACGGGGCGCTCGAAGTTCATGTAAGAATCAGTGCGCCGCCTTTTCTGTATCCATGCTACTATGGTACGGATGTTCCGGATTCATCCCAGCTTATTGCGAACGACATGAGTGTTGATGAGATTTGTAAGATGATTGGTGCAGATTCTCTTGGATACATGGAAATCGAGGATTTCCAATCCATGGTAGGAGATTTGCCAATATGTAAAGCATGCTTTGATAATAATTATCCAGTGTAAGGAGTGAACACTATGAGACGATTAATTCTTGAAGATGGAAGTGAATTTAAGGGCGAAGGCTTTGGTGATAGTAAAGATACTATCGTAGAGCTTGTCTTTAACACTTCCATGGTAGGTTACCAGGAAATACTTTCTGACCCATCTTATACGGATCAGGCAGTAGTTATGACTTATCCACTTATTGGTAACTACGGTATGAACGACGATGACTATGAGACTTTGGTTCCATCCATGTCCGGTTTTATCGTAAGAGACTATAACGACGAACCTTCTAACTTCAGAAGTTCATCTTCTTTGCAGGAAATCATGAAGAAGTACGGCATGGTCGGCTTGACTGGTGTTGATACAAGACAAATTACAAGGCATATAAGAGACTTCGGTAGCATGAAGGCTTTGATTACTGATTCTGATATTAGTGTTGATGACGCTGTAGCTAAGCTTAAGGCTTATATTGCTCCAACAGACGCTGTATCCAGAGTAAGTACTAAGGAAATCTACGAGACACAGGGTGTTGATTCAAAGTTTAAGGTAGTAGCAATTGACTGCGGAATGAAGGCTAATATCGTAAGATCCATGAATAACAAGGGCTTAGATGTAACAGTAGTTCCATGGAATACCCCAGCAGATGAGATTCTTGCCATGAATCCTGATGGCGTGTTCATTAGTAACGGTCCTGGCGACCCAACTGATGTTAAGGACACAATTAACACTGTTAAATCCCTTATTGGCAAGAAGCCAATCTTTGGTATCTGCCTTGGACACCAGATTATCTCCCTTGCTTATGGTGCTAAGACATATAAGCTTAAGTTTGGTCACAGAGGTGGTAACCATCCAGTTAAAAATTTGGAGACGGATAAGCTCGAGATTACATCTCAGAATCACTCTTATGCAGTTGATGTAGAGTCTGTTAAGGATACTCCGCTTACAATTACTCACATTAACCTCCTGGATAACACAGTAGAAGGTGTAAGATGTGAAAAGGATTTTGTTAAGTCCGTTCAGTATCACCCAGAGAGTGCACCTGGACCTCAGGATAGCAGCTATTTGTTTGATGACTTTATTGACATGATGAGTACATGGAAGGAGGGCGCATAATATGCCTAAGAGAACAGATTTACATAAGATTTTGGTAATCGGTTCTGGCCCTATCGTCATCGGTCAGGCTGCTGAGTTCGACTACGCTGGTACACAGGCGTGTCTTGCGCTTCGTGAGGAAGGCTATGAGGTAGTTCTTTGTAACTCCAACCCTGCGACAATCATGACTGATCAAAGTATCGCAGATAAGGTTTATATGGAACCGTTAACACTCGAGTTCATCGCTAAGATTATTCGTAAGGAAAGACCTGACGCTATTTTGCCAGGTATCGGAGGCCAGACTGGTCTTAATCTCGCTATGCAGCTTGAGAAGAAGGGTGTACTTAAGGAGTGTCAGGTAGAGCTTCTTGGTACTGACTTTACATCAATCGAGCGAGCTGAGGATCGTGAGATGTTTAAGGATCTCTGTATCGAGTTAGGAGAGCCAGTTCTCCCATCTCTTATTGCTGAGACAATGGAAGAGGGCGTTAATGCTGCAAATGAGATTGGTTATCCAGTAGTAGTAAGACCTGCATTTACCCTCGGTGGTACAGGTGGTGGTTTTGCTGATAACGAGACAGAACTTCACGATATCCTGAAAAATGCTTTTGTATTATCTCCAGTTCACCAGGTTCTTATCGAGAAGTCTGTTAAGGGCTATAAGGAAATCGAGTATGAGGTAATGCGTGACGCTAACGATACTGCGATTACTATTTGTAATATGGAGAACTTAGACCCAGTAGGTATTCACACTGGAGACTCTATTGTAGTATGTCCTTCACAGACACTTACAAATAAGGAATATCACATGCTCCGTGATAGTGCACTTAAGATTATCCGTGCGCTAGATATCAAGGGTGGATGTAACGTACAGTTCGCTCTAGACCCTAAGAGCTTTAACTATTACCTAATCGAAGTAAACCCACGAGTATCACGTTCTTCTGCTTTGGCTTCTAAGGCCAGTGGTTATCCTATCGCCCGAGTATCTGCAAAGATTGCAGTTGGACTACGCTTGGACGAGATTAATATCGCTAATACTCTGGCAAGCTTTGAGCCATCTCTTGACTATGTAGTAACTAAGATGCCTCGTTTCCCATTTGATAAGTTCAGTGATGCTAATAACTCACTTGGTACTCAGATGAAGGCCACAGGTGAAGTAATGAGCGTTGGTAGAACATTCGAGGAGAGCCTACTTAAGGCTGTTCGTTCTCTGGAAATTGGCGTTTATCATCTCCATAATGCAAAGTTTGATGAAGAGACTACAGAGGATCTTCTAGCTTATATTCCTAAGGGAACTGACGATCGTATCTATGCCATAGCTGAGCTTATTCGTCGTGGTACTCCATTGGAGGATATGGCCAGAATTACTGGCATCGATATGTTCTTCTTGAGGAAGCTTCTGAAGATTATCGAGATGGAAGATACTCTTAAGCAAAACGAAGGAGATATCGCTACACTTTATAATGCTAAGAAAATGGGCTTCTCTGATAGAGAAATCGGTGTTCTCTGGGGTGGTAAGACAGCTCATCAGATTTACGATATTCGTAAGGAACACGGCATCTTCCCAGTTTATAAGATGATCGATACCTGTGCTTCTGAATTTGAGTCTTATATCCCATATTTCTACTCTACATATGAGACAGAAAATGAGTCCATTCAGACTAACAAAAAGAAGATTATCGTTTTAGGTACTGGACCTATTCGTATCGGTCAGGGTGTCGAGTTCGACTACTCAACAGTTCATGCGGTTAAGACTATTAAGGATGCAGGCTATGAGGCCATTATCATCAACAATAACCCTGAGACTGTATCAACAGACTATACAACTTCTGACAAGCTTTATTTCGAGCCGCTTTGTGTTGAAGATGTAATGAATATCATCGAGCTTGAAAAGCCAGAGGGCGTAATCGCTATCTTAGGTGGACAGACTGCTATTAACCTTGCTGACCCACTTCGTGAGTATGGCGTTAAGATTATCGGTACAGACTGCGCTGCTATCGATAAGGCAGAGGATAGAGATCAGTTCGAGCACCTCCTAGAGGAACTCGAGATTCCACAGCCTAAGGGTACTGCCGTTACTAATATTGAGGATGGTGTTAAGGCTGCGGCTGAGATTGGTTATCCAGTTCTCGTTCGTCCAAGCTTCGTTCTTGGTGGACGTGCTATGCAGATAGTATCCAAGGAAGCTGACCTTAGAAACTATTTAAGAACTGCCGTTGAAGTTGATGTAGATAAGCCTGTACTTGTTGACCGTTATATTAAGGGCCGCGAGGTAGAGGTTGATGCTATCTGCGACGGTATTGATGTATTCGTTCCAGGTATCATGGAACTCGTAGAGAGAACTGGTGTACATAGTGGTGACTCCATCAGCGTATATCCACCATTCTCTATCTCAGATAAGGTTAAGGGTACAATTCTTCGCTATGCTAAGAAGCTTGGCCTTGGTATCGGTATCGTAGGTCTGTTCAACATCCAGTTCATCGTAGATGACGACGATAATGTATTTATTATCGAAGTTAACCCTAGATCTTCACGTACAGTTCCATTTCTTTCCAAGGCTACAGGATATTCTCTAGCTGATATCGCTACACTTTGTATTCTTGGTGTTACTTTGAAGGAGCAGGGAATTATGTGCCTCTACCCAGAGGAGAGAAAGAAGTGGTATGTTAAGGCTCCAGCCTTCTCATTCTCCAAGCTTAAGGGTATGGATACTTATCTCTCACCTGAAATGAAGTCTACAGGTGAGGCTATCGGTTACGACTATACTTTACACAGAGCTATGTATAAGGCTTTGGTTGCTTCTGGAATTAAGCTTCAGAACTACGGTACAGTAGTTGCAACTCTTGCCGATGAGGATAAGGAAGAAGCTTTCCCACTCATCAAGAGATTCTACGAGATGGGCTTTAACATTGAGGCTACAATCGGTACTGCTGATTACCTTAAGGAGCATGGCATCAGATGCCGTATCCTTCGTAAGTTAAGTGAGGGCAGTGAGGAAATCCTGGAGGCACTTCGTGCTGGCTACGTAAGCTACGTTATTAATACTCGTGCAATTCTATCAGGCGTTCACTACATCGACGGTGAGGCTATCCGTAAGTGCGCTATCGAGAATAACATCACTATGTTTACTTCTCTTGACACAGTAAAAGTGCTCCTCGACGTATTGGAGGAGCAGACTATTAAGGTAGAGGAGATCTTCGATTAATGTAAGATCTCGTCTATCGTTGATACTGTAGAGAACGAGCCTTTGTTTTTGGAAATAATCGCATGTATCTGCTGCAGCTCGAAATAGTTTACGTAGCAGATCAAAGTCGTATTTTTACCAGCGATAGCACCCTTAGATTCAATAATCGTGCATGTCTTATTCATCTCAGTCTTGATGCTCTTTACAATAGCATCAGGACTTTTGGTGATGATTGTAACCTGCTTAACCGCCTCGAATCTTTCAGTAAAGTGGTCGATTACTATAGTCGCTACGAAGTATACAAGAAGACTCATAAGAGCTGTATTTCTGTTTATTAAGAGGAAAACGGCAAGATAAACGCACATATTAAAGACGATAAGAATCGTGGACATGCTGTAGTTACGGCCTGTCTTATCAGACAGCTTTTTAAGGATGATGTTAGCAAGAATCTCCGAGCCATCGATACAGCCACCATTTTTGAGAATTAAGGATAATCCAAGACCTAGAATAGCTCCACCAAAGCTTACAGCAAGGAAGTGCTCAATATTAAGTTCAAATTGAATATCTTCGAAGAATTCAAGACCCAAAGTGTATGCCAGTGAGCCTATGAAGGCTTTTAGAGTAAAACGCTTACCCAGGATGAAATACCCAGCTATAAGGAATGGAATGAAGGTTAGAATTACTGCTATAGAGAGTGTAAATCCAGTAAGTTTATTAATGATGATGGCAATTCCTGCAGTTCCATAGTCGATTGCTGAGTTAGGAAGCAAAATGCAGGCAACAGAGAAACTCGCGATAAGTCCTCCTACTATAATCAGCAGATATGACATTAATTCATCAATGTATTTTTTCTCGATTTTCATCTTTATATTCCTCAGCAGATGTAGTTTTTCTTTTTATATTAATATAAATATTGAAAGATTGATACTTGTCCATTAAACTATACGTGGTTTAAAGACGTAATTTTTTATTCAGACGGAGGATCTGCTATGAAGTTATACGATTCTGGTGTATATCTCGTAAATGGTAACGAGATTGTACCTGAGGCAGAAGCAGCTAAGGTAGAGGCTTTAACGGGTAAGTCTGCTAATAAGGCAGAGGCTAAGAAGGGTACTATCGCTTACGGTATTCTCGAGGCTCACAATACTAACGACAATATGGATGCTTTGAAGATTAAGTTCGATGCAATGGCATCTCACGATATCACATATGTTGGTATCATCCAGACTTCTAGAGCATCTGGTATGGAGCAGTTCCCACTTCCTTATGTTCTCACATGCTGCCACAACTCACTTTGTGCAGTAGGTGGTACTATCAATGATGACGACCATCTCTTTGGTCTTTCCGCAGCTAAGAAGTACGGTGGTATCTATGTTCCACCTCATATCGCAGTTATTCACCAGTACATCCGTGAGATGTTTGCTGGATGTGGCAAGATGATTCTTGGTTCTGACTCACACACACGTTACGGTGCACTCGGTACAATGGCTATCGGTGAAGGTGGCGGTGAGCTTTCCAAGCAGCTTTTGAAGCAGACATATGACGTAGCTTATCCAGGTGTTGTAGCTATCTACTTAACAGGTAAGCCAAGTCCTGCTGTAGGTCCACACGATATTGCTCTTGCAATCATCAAGGAAGTATTTAAGAACGGTTACGTTAAGAACAAGGTAATGGAGTTCGTAGGTCCTGGTGTATCTTCCATGACAACAGACTACAGAATCGGTATCGATGTAATGACAACAGAGACAACTTGCCTGTCCTCTATCTGGAGAACAGATGACGACGTTAAGTCTTATCTCACAGTTCACGGAAGAGCTAATGATTATAAGCAGCTCGATCCAGCTCCTGTTGCATACTATGATGGCTGCCTGGAGATTGACCTCTCTACAATTAAGCCAATGATTGCACTTCCATTCCACCCATCTAATGCTTATACAATTTCTGAGCTCTATGACAATCTCGAGGATATCCTCCGTGAGACAGAGAAGGCTGCTGAGGCTGTTGCTGGTGGCAGAGCTGAATTTAAGCTCCTCGACAAGGTTGTTGATGGTAAGCTCATGGTACAGCAGGGTGTAATCGGCGGATGCGCTGGTGGTTCTTACACAAATATCGTAGAAGCTACACGTGCTATTAAGGGTAAGTCTATCGGTAATGGTGAGTTCTATCTCTCTGTTTACCCATCTTCACAGCCTGTATTTACTAACCTCGATCGTAAGGGTATGCTTGCTGATCTTATGGATGCTGGTGCAATTATCAGAACAGCATTCTGTGGACCATGCTTCGGTGCTGGTGATACACCTGCAAACAATGCACTTTCTATTCGTCATACAACACGTAACTTCCCTAATCGAGAAGGTTCTAAGCCTGGTAATGGTCAGCTTGCAGCAGTTGCATTGATGGACGCTCGTTCTATCGCTGCTACAGCAGCAAATGGTGGTGTTCTTACATCCGCTGAGGAGCTCGATTGCTGGGGTGATATTCCTGAGTACGAGTTCGACGATCGTTCCTACAAGTCTCGTGTATATAATGGCTACGGTTCTGCTAACCTTGATGCAGACTTAAGATTTGGTCCTAACATTAAGGACTGGCCAGAGATGGAGGCACTTGCTGATAACATCCTCCTTAAGGTTGCATCCAAGATTGAGGACGAAGTTACAACAACAGATGAGCTTATCCCATCTGGTGAGACATCTTCTTACAGATCTAATCCTCTCGGACTTGCAGAGTTCACACTCTCCAGAAGAGACCCAGACTATGTTGCTAAGTCCAAGGCAGTTCGTGATCTCGAGGATAAGAGATTGAAGGGTGAGGTTGATCCTTCTATCGCTGAGGCATTTAAGGTAATTAACACAATTGAGGGTCAATCTGATGTTAAGGCAGAGGATGTTGAGATTGGTTCTGTTGTATATGCTAACAAGCCAGGTGACGGGACTGCCCGGGAGCAGGCTGCTTCCTGTCAGGGAGTTCTTGGTGCTCTTGCAAATATCACACAGGAGTATGCTACAAAGCGTTACAGATCTAATTGTATGAACTGGGGTATGGTTCCATTCCATCTTAAGGGTGAGCCAACAATGTTTGAGGTAGATGACTTAATCTATGTTCCTGGTATCCGTAAGTTCTTAGACGATAATAAGCTTGATTCAATCCCAGCTTATGTAATTAAGAATGGTACTGCTACTGAGATTGAGCTCTACATTCAGCCAATGACTGAGAACGAGCGTAAGATTGTTAAGGCAGGTTGTCTTATTAACTACAACCGTAACGGACAGCAGTAATTCGCGATTCGCTTGCCTCGCTGAGTGAATTATATTAGGTAAGTATCAAAAAAGTGACGAGAAATTCGATTTTTTCGTCACTTTTTCGTTAATTTGAAGAATTTATGAGCAAAAGACAAAAAATGAACGAATTTCTGTAGAATTTCGTCACTTTTTCGTTTTTTTAGTTCATTATCAAACTATCTATTACCACAAAGGCACCTGACGCAAATGGTATAATAGAGCCGACATACAAATAGGGGGTATATTCGTATGAAAAAGAAAATTGCTATGTTATTAGCTGCATCAATACTTATGACTGGTGCTTTTACAGCCTGCAGCGATAAGAAGGATAACGACTCTGACGATATCGAGAATGAAGAGATTGAAGAAACCAAAATTGACGATCTCGTAGATGAGACTATACAGATAGTTATACCTGAAGATGAAGAAGTAAATTCAATTGCTGCAGCTCTTTGTCTCCAGTTCCTTTCAGAGATGCGAATTAATAATGATATCGAAGTAATGGCTAATGCTTTATGTGGTAATGATGCTTTAGAAGGCGTTTCTATGACAACTATGCCAGTATCAGAAGGCTTCCTTAATGGCTTTGATGGTGATGTAACAGGTTTTAACGACGGAATCATGTTTGCTCCAATGATTGGTACTATCCCATTCGTCGGTTATATCTTCGAGTCTGATGATCCAGAGGCACTCGCTGATGCTCTTAACAACCAGGCTATGCTTGATTGGAATATCTGCACTCAGGCTGATGAAGCAATAGTTGCAATAGAAGGTAATTACGTTTATTTCGTAATGGCTCCATATTCATTTGAATAATGCCTAACAGAAGATCAGTAATGGCCTTCTCGGGCCTTCAGATTCTGCTTTATCACTTGTGGATTAATCTGTTTCCTGGAAATCCTGTGGAGATGTTTTTAAGAACAAGTGCCTTTGTTGGCGTCGATATTTTCTTCTTTTTATCAGGATTCTCACTTGGTGGAAGAGAGACGGGAAGTTACTGGGGCTTCGTAAAATCAAGATTTACATCAGTCTACATTAAGTTCATTTTATTTGCAGTTGTAGCGTTATTTTATTCAAATTGGAAGTTTACACGATTAATAGAAGTAGTCTTTGCTATAGAGTTCTTCAAAAAAGGTGGCGGATCATTCCTGTGGTTTATTCCAGCTATTATGATTTGCTATTTGCTGTTCCCACTATATCGTAAGGCGGATAGCAAAAGGCCACGTTTGACTTTGATACTAACAACTCTTATTTGGTCCACAGCAGGTGTATTAATAACATACTTAACATCGTATAAGGCAATATTTATCTTCTGGATGAGACTTCCAGTGTTCTTGTTAGGATTTTATGCAGCGAAGTACAAGTTGTGGGAGAGATGCCTTTCGAAGGGCTGGGTGAGGCTAAGTGCCGGAATAGCACTCATACTAATCGGAGGCGTGCTATTCTACCTGACTGGATTTAAGACGAGACTTAGTGTGCCGATGGTGGATTTTTTCTATGTGCTTGGAATTCCGTCTGCGATAGGTCTAATTATGCTTATATCCTATATTCCCAAGGTTAAAGTAATTGAGTGGATTGGTAAGTCGACTCTGGAGATGTATGGTGTGCAGATGGTGTTTGGCTATAAGATGGCTAACTTCATTTTTACCAAAACTCAAAGTAAGATTCTGACTAATATAGCTTCCACAATTCTTGTTATAGTAATCGCGGTCCTTTTGCAGTTTGCTTACAACTTAATAAGGAAGCAGATTAACCGTTGCATATCCAAACAATAATGTTATAATCACTTTGCTCTTAATAAGAGCCGACAGTTCATTTGTACCTTCCTGTCGTTAAGCAAAACCTGGACTATATTTCGAATAATGAGATGTAGCTTTCGAGTTTTGTAAAGCTACATTTTTTATTTGGAGGCTTTGCATCATGAAAGATGAAAAGAACGTATCTAAGGTGTTCATGATAATAGCTGTTATTTACGTAACATGCCTTTTGTTGTCGAACATCATCGCAGGTAAGATGTGGGCATTCACATCTTCAGTCACATTACCAGCCGCGGTAATTTTGTTCCCAATTACTTATATCTTTGGCGATATTTTTACTGAAGTATATGGATTTAAGAAGGCTAGAACTATTATCTGGCTTGGATTTGGAATGAGCTTCTTCGCAGTTGCGGTCTACCTTATTACAATCGCGCTTCCTCACCCAGGCTTTTGGGAGAATCAGGATGCATATGCTGTTGTAATGGGCACAACACCAAGAGTTGCCTGTGCTTCATTTGTTGGTTATTTATTCGGTGAGTTTTCTAACTCTATGGTATTAAGTAAGCTTAAGGTTAAGACTGAAGGTAAAAAGCTTTGGCTTAGAACAATTCTCTCTACAGTTGTAGGTGAGGGATTTGACTCTGTTATCTTCGTTACAATTTCTTTCTGGGGAACAATGGATAACAAGACAGTTCTTCAGATGATCTTATTCCAGTATCTGTTCAAGGTAATTTACGAGGTAATTCTAACTCCAGTTACTTATGTAGTTGTTAAGAAGCTTAAGAATGTGGAAGGAATCGATACTTACGATTACAATATTAAGTATCACATCTTAAAGGGGTAATTTATGCGCGAGAACGAAGGATTAACAAAACTTGGCAACCAGGGTACAAGCTACTCTATGGATTATGATCCAAGCGTATTAGAGACATTTATCAATAAGCATCCGGATAATGATTACTTTGTTAAGTTCAATTGTCCTGAGTTTACAAGCCTTTGTCCTATTACAGGTCAGCCAGACTTTGCTACAATCTATATCTCTTATGTTCCATCAGAAAAGATGGTCGAGAGTAAGAGCTTGAAGCTTTATCTGTTCTCCTTTAGAAACCACGGCGATTTCCACGAGGACTGCGTAAATATAATTATGAAGGATCTGATTAAGCTTATGGATCCTAAGTATATTGAAGTATGGGGTAAGTTCCTACCAAGAGGTGGAATCTCTATTGATCCTTACTGTAATTATGGTAAGGCAGGTACCAAGTGGGAAGAGGTGGCTTGGACACGTCTTAGTACGCACGACCTGTACCTTGAGAAGGTCGATAATCGTTAATTTTCACGGGGCTGTCTCAAAAGTAAATTGAGATAGCTCCTTTTTCATGCAAACAAAAATGAGCTCCGAAGAGCCCATTAATGGTAGAATAATTGTGTGAAAAATATTATAAATCTACAGTCAAACTATAGCAAAAATGGAAGTTATG